>NZ_MKVV01000075.1:68306-89693 GCF_001899645.1 Pseudonocardia sp. 73-21
CACCGTGACGGGGGCGTGGTCGGACCAGCGTTCACCGTGGCTCGCGGCCCGTTCCACCACGGCGGACCGGGCGCGGGCGGCCAGGCCCGGCGTCGCGACGTGGTGGTCGATGCGCCAGCGGATGTCATCGGACATACAAACCATATCAGTCCCTCGGCCAGCCAGGCTGGAGGCGGGGTGCGGCATGTCGCGACCTTACGGGGGGCGCAGTCCTCCGACCTGCGCCGGGATCACACCGCGCCGTGGTCTGGCGCGTCCTGCCTCTGACAGGCAGGCTCGGACGGCCTGATCGAGCACGTAGACCGGGACGCCGCTAGAGCAGACGGCCCAACCTTGCCGAACGGTCACACGATCGAGTAACAGCGGTTCCGGGCCGACCGATGCTGATCATGTCGGTCCGCTCCCCAGCATCCCGGAGACCCTGTGCGTCTGTCTCGTCGTGTCCTAGCTCTGTCCGTGTCCGGACTCTTGGCCGTAGCGGCGGTGGTCGCGGTCACCGCGACCGCTAACGCTTCCACGTCCTCGCGGTTCCCGGCCGCCCCTGCGGGCGGCTGGTACATGTTCTGTACGCCGATCCGTGACGGCTCGGTCGGGGCGTACTGCACGCCGGTAGACGACCGTGGCAGGCCCGATAAGGGCCAGCCGTGGACCTACCCGCAACCGCCCGTACCGACGACCACCGCGCCTCGGCCGCCCGCGACCACGACCGTGCCCCGTCCGTTGCCGACCGCGCCGCCCACGGTCCGGCCGACCAGGGCTCCGGCGCCGACGACGACCAAGTCGCCACCCCCGCCGCCGACGACGGTGCCCGCGTAGTAGTCCGGCCAGCAGTACCAGACGGCCCGCCGTTGCTCAGGCACGGCGGGCTTTCTAGTGCCCGCATCCCCACGGGGACCGAGGACCACGGACCCGCCAGACCTGTTGGTCGGTCGGCGCTAGCGCCTCTTCGGCCTGGCGCTCGGCGTCGTCTTTGGTGTCGGCCCAGCCGTGCGACGTCTTACCGCCGTCCAGGACCACGGTCCACCGCCACCGGCCGGGACCACCGTCCCGACCTTCCCGCCAACTCACTGTCACGCGTGTCTGGTCCATCCGACCAGACTAGGCCAACCACGCCATACCAGCCATCCGCGCCGTCCAGGCCATCCGGGCTGACCAGGCCAAACGATCGACGTACTGTCCGGCCGTGGAAGACGGCAGGTTGCTCAGCACCGGGGAAGCCGCCCGGGCTCTCGGCCTGACCTCACGCTCGCTCACACGGTGGGCCAAAGAGGGCCGGGTGACACCGGCGATGGTGACGCCAGGCGGGCAGTACAGGTTCCGACTGGACGACCTGCGCCGTGAGCTACGCGAAAAGTCGCCTCGGGATTAGGCTTCACGGTGTGGAGCTTGCGTTCGTCCTAATCGGTCTCGCCTTCCAGGCGGTCGGTATCTACATAACAATTAAGGGTGCCCAAATAGTCTGGCGGGATGTAGCAAAACCCGAGGATCGATTCTTAGCTCCAGAGATTCGATGGATTCGAGCACTCCAACGTAGACTGAAGAGTCTCGGGTACCGCCTTTTCCGTCGCACGCCGCCGCCTCAGATAATCCAAGTAGGGGGAGCTTCGGCGACGGGCTCCGTTGGTACTGCGACCGTCTCGGTGGGATTTCAGCCGATCGATACGTCGCTTAGCATTCAGGAGCAGATTGTCGAGGTGGACCGACGGGCGCGGTTCGCTATGGATTCCTTGTATGCACAGAGCCAGCAGTTGGACAAGAAGTTCACAGATCGAATACTGAACTTGACCGAGGACCATAAGAAGCTTGAAACTGCCGTCGACACATACACGGAGACGGAACGTCAGCACGCGGTGCACGGACTACGCATAGAGGCGCGCGGATTCATCCTCCTGACGGTCGGATCGTTGATACAGGCCGTAGCTTCGATCATTAGCGCTCTAAACTAAGAAAATCTCATGCCCGTTCACCTGACTTCCCATCCGCGGAACGGGACATCCTCGCCGCGCTCAAGTGCTGCGATCCGGTCGAGCCCTAATGCTCGACGCATGATCGGGTCGTTACGGCCTCGAACGATCAGAGCATCCTCGGCTGCGATCAGGTACGCCAGGACACGATCGTTGGTTGTGACCGGCTTAGCCTGACCCTTCCATCGAGCCATTAGATACCGCCCCGCTTGTACCGGACCGATACGTTAGCCCGGTTCTGTTCGGACCGGTTCCGCTTACGAGCCAGGTCGATCTCAGAATCCGGCTTGTCCGGAATCTTGAGACCCCTAAGTAAAGTTCCCAACTGAGCGTCCCACATTCGCCGTTCCTGGATCAGCGGGTGAGTGATGAGCTGGCCCATGCTGCCCCTGGCGGTCATAGGTTCACCGACCAGGGCCGCCGTAAGCTCAGCGACCATGTCAGCCGCCCGGCACGCGGCGCGTAGTTGCTCTAGCTCTGACGGGTTTAGTTCGATCTCGGCGGTAACCGAGGTCCATAGCGCGGCGCCGTCGGCGCCCAAGTCGTTAGGTACGTCCACCCGGGACATCCTTTCTCGCTTAGTAGCGCGGCAGCCGGTGCCGCTCTTGAAATTGGCTAGCCGTTCCGTAGCCGTAGCCGGTCCGCCGCATAACCGTCCGGTCTTGGACCGGGCGGGAGGGTAACCCCCCTGGGGCTAAGCCCGGTAACGCCGGTACAAAGACCAGTCGGGCCACGGCAACGAACGAAAGTCGTCGTCCCGACCATCGACTAGCAAGTGCTCGGCACAGCCGTTATCGCCTTCCCGAGCCCGCTGTAACACCGCCTGGTCGGCGATTAGGTCGGCCTCGTCTTCCGACGCCCAGCCGTGCCCGCTCGGCCCGCCGTAACGGGCCTCGGTGAACACGCGGTGGTGTAGCGCGGTCGCTTCTTCGAGCGTCATACGAGACCCGCCGCACGGTGCAGGACGTAAGCCCCGTCGACCCATCGGCCGTTAGGCGCGGTATGCCCGTACTCGATACTCAGGGCCGCATAGTCGCCTCGGGAGTCGTCCAGGCTTACATAAGAGTCCGTGCGTCCGTGGGTTACCACGATCTTAGAATCACCGGTATCTGCGATAGCCGCTAGCGCGGCCTCGGCCCGTGTACCGATCTGCTCGGCGTTCCGCTTAACGGCGGACCTAACGCCAGGGTCCCGGCTAACGATCCGGTTGATCACCTTGTCTGAATAGAGCCTTACTGTCATGACGCAACCGCCTTAGCGCGGCTGCTCAGCGTGGGATCTCCGATCATCACGCCTGACGACCGATCGTGTAGTCGGTGTGAGCGGTCCTACGAGAGCCGTTGTAGACGACCGGCTCACCCAGTACTGCCCAGCGGACCCCTCGCCACTCAACGGCCGCCTGAGCGCCCAACACAGGCGCACCTCGGGCCAATCTAAGACGGTAGGTAGCACCGTCACTAATGAATCCCTGGTCGCTAGTGTCGTCCTTAGAGGATGACGCGGGCTGGACTACCGCCTTAACGACCGTGCCGATACTCGACGGCCTGGTCCTCACGTTCCCGTCAGGGTCAGTCTCGGTCACCTCGGGATAAACAGTCACTAGCTCAGAACCTCGGTCTAGCAAGCTCATTACGCGCGTCCTTCGATCTTACGGCGGAGCATCGTTTCTACCGACACCCCGGCTTCCTTAGCGTCCTTAGACGCCTGTACGTACTGTTGTTCCGCTTCTAGGTACTGGTCCCGGCCGGGCCACTGGTCCCTGTTAAAGACAGGGACCGAGCGGCAATCGCAGTACCGGTGATAAGCCTTCATTGCCCCGGCCGCCTCAGAGTCGGCGTAGACCGGCCCACGGGAAATCAGGATCGTACAGAACGAACAGGATTCTGATCCTCCAGCGATTCTTGCCCAACCGAGCGCTAGCGGGTCGTCCTCGACGGCCTTAGCGACCGTCTCACGGCCCCCGTCGTCCACGATCTTCATAACCTCGGCTAGAACCCCGGCCCCAGCGTTCTTACCGGTCCGTGAGGTCAGCTCAGCCCCGTTATCGGTAACGACCGTGTAGTCACCCGACAGCCGGTCGACCGAATCGGCGATATCCTCGACGAACCATTCGTACCGGTAGTCAGCGACGTAAAGGTCGTGCCGGTCGATCGAGCCGGTCATGCGCTCACGCTCGGAATCGTAGAATCCTCGGGCCAGCTCACCCGAGGTGAGACGGGCGTCCTCAACGATCGGCCACATAACGTTGATCAGCCCTGCCTGTTCTGGCAGGGACAACGGCCGACGTTCGAGCGGCTGGACGAACCCGGTTAGCCGCAGCAGTGTTCTAGCTAGGTGTCGCTTATTCAGCCCGAACCATTCGTCGACGTTCATACCGCGTGCAGCCTGTGCGTAGGCGGGCCGGACGGCTCAGGGAAGTTGCCGGCAAACACTGAGTTGACCATCATCGATGCGAGCGCGAACGCGTAGTTAGCCGCGTCACCCGGGGGATAACCCCGGTCGATAGCGAGCTTGGCCGCTGTGTCCGACAGCGTGTCGAGGTCTTCGGCCATCTGGTCAGGGTCGTAAGGGAATGCCATTAGTGTCTGTCCTTGTCTGTAGCGGGTACAGAACCACCCCCGAGGGCTGAAAGGCCCTCAGAGGCGGCTCTGCGGGGGTCTTATGGGCGTCGTCTAGCGGCGACGCTTGCGGGTGTTCGACTTGTTCACGAGCTTCGCCATCCCGTTCGAGTCGACCGACCAGGCGCAGCCGGTCATTCCGGCGATCACTGCGTCCGCCAGCGCGTCGGTATCGCGAGACCCGAACGATTCGTGCTGGACCGCGCCGGACAGTTCGGCGGTGTGGTTAGTGACCGTCGTGAACCCGTGCCCGTCGAACACACGGTGCAGCAACGGGTCGGCCCCGAGGTCGGTGAACGTCTTAGCAAGCTCAGCGGCCATGCCGCCCGCTTCCTTAAGGACCGGGCGGAACCCGGCCCGTAGTCCCTTGTGGAGCCCGTGCATGAGCGCTAGACCGGCCGGGATTAGCTCCTTGCGGTCCTTCGGGATCGGGCCCTTAACGGCCGCGATCTGACCGGCGATCGAGCGGGCGAAATCTAGGACCGACTGTAGGCCGTTCCGGATTCCGCTCAGCAGACCGTCCATAAGCGACTTACCTGCGTTGACCAGAAGCGATCCCAGATTCCCGAGTGCACTGGTGATCTTGCCCGGCATTTCGCGGAAGAATCCGACGACGTTACCGACCCCGGTATTCACTGCGGTACCGACCGAGGTCATCCATTCGGCGAACTTGCCCGGCAGATCACGGAAGAACTGTAGGGCCGCGTCGACGTCGCTCGATAGCTGGTCGGTAGCGGTCGTGATCTCAGCCCATCGGGCCTTGACGTCGTCCACGACCATTCGGACGAACGAGATAAGCGACTCGATAGCCGGGATAATGACCGTGCGGATAATCCCGGCCGCGATCTCGATCGCGGGCACGACGACGTTGATAAAGATGTCGGCCAGGACCGGGAGTAGATCGGCGGCTAGCTGAGCGATCTGCGGTATCAGTGGCGCTAGTGCCGTAATCACCGATGTGAACGCCGTACCGATCTTCTCGATCGCACCGGACTCGACGATCTTGGTGATCGCCCCGGCTAGCGCTGTGCCGATCGTGACGGCCGCCTGGCCGATCACGGGGAGTAGAGCCTTAAAAGCGGGTAGTAGTCCGGCGAGTAGCTGACCGACGACCGGCGCTAGCGCGGTAAGGATCTGACCGGCCGCCGTTGCGAGCTGAACGAACAGCCCGGCGATCAGCGGCAGAACCGGGGCAAGCCCGGTCGATAGCGCGGACGCGACCTGGGCGAGCGGCGGACCGAGCGCCGTAAAGGCGCCCACAAGCGCCGTGGACAGCGCGGAGGCGAACGCCTGTACGAGCGGTGCCAGCGCGGACAGGATCGGCCCAGCGGCCTTTAGGGCCGCCAGGAGGATGTCACGGACAGCCGCACCCGCAACGGCCATTGTCTGCCCAAGCGCTTGCAAGGGACCCTGTGCCTCGGCCGACCGGAAGAACTCGGCTAGCGCTGCGGTCGTGTCGCGGATAGTCGCGAGGAACGACGTAGCACCGGACCCAGCGGACAAGCCCTGGAATACAGAACTAATTACCGAACCGATGTTCCCGACGATCGCCCCGAGGTCCTTAAACCCGGTGATAGCAGAGTCGATCATTCGCTTGATCGAGCCGTCTTCTACGCCCGAGTCGACCCACTGCTTGAACTTGGCCGCGACCGAATCAACCGCTGACCCGAGCCGGGGCAAGTAGTCGGAGCCGACCGCGCCTAGTCCGACGAATCCGGACAGTAGGTTCGCCAGGGTCGATCGCATATTGCCGATAGCCGACGACGTGTTCCCGAGGATCTGGACCAGGTCGCCCTTGAAGAACGGGTTCTGCGTGGCGGCTAGGGCTTGCTTAGCCATGCCGTTAAACCCGGTAGCGATGTCCGATAGACCCGCCTTGAAGATCGGGATAAGAGTCTGACCGGCCTCGCGTAGAGGCTCGGCGAGACCAGCGAATAGGTTCGACTGGACCGACGACTTAAGGTCGTCGTAAGCGGTCTTGAGAGACCGGATCGCGGTTACCCCTGCGGCGGCGTTAGGCGCCAGGCCGGAAAGGTCACCGGACCTGATCGCGTCCGCGACGCCGGACATTCCGATCTTGAGTGCCGCGAACGCGGCACCGAGCCCGAGGATTATGCCGGGCAGCGCGAGTGCGGCCGGTGCTAGCTGAGCTAGCGCGGACGTCAGTCCGACCATAACGTTTACGGCCCCGCCTGCTGCGGCGAGTCCGACCACGGACGCGGTCAGAGCCTTGAGCGTGCGAGCCAATGCGGCCCCCGGGCCGCCACCGCCCGATCCGGCCGACAGCGACCGGGTAAGCCTCGACAGCCCGGACGAATCGACGTCCACGTCACGGATACGAACCCGGACGCCAGCGGCGGCAAGGTCTGCGATCCGCTGTAGCTCAGCGCGTAGAGCCGCAATAGGCGGCTCGAATACGACTCGGACCCGTGCGACCACACCGGCCGCCGCCACCCGTACCGATCGGGTTAGCTCCGTACGGAGCCGGTCCGTATCGGCGGTAATCGGGATCTCGACCCGAATATTCTGAGTAGCCGACCTGAGCTTAGCGACGAGATCGGCCTTAAAGCCGGTTGTATCCGGCGTGACCTTGACGCTTACCCGGCCGACCGATGCGTCTTCCGCCATCGTTTGTGTTCCTTAAGTAGTGAGGCCATAGAAAAAGGGCCGGTCACCCCTTTAAGGGGTGACCGACCCGAGGTCGGCGGACCTAGTCAGTGATCAGAACAACGGCGCTACCGGGTGCCCATCACTGAAACCTGCGAACTCCCGGTCCTCGGCGTAGTACCGGCCGGACTGGATACGGTCGAGGCGTTCGGCCGCCTCGAAAGGCGAAACGAGCCCGAGTGTTGCGCCGACCGATACGGGCGCAGAGTGCGGGCTGAGCGGCCCAAAGAAGCCGGTCGGGTCACGGTCCTTGTAGGCCGTGATCATCTCGGCCGCCCGTGCCATCTGTGCGCCGTCCGAGTAGTCGGCCAGCGCTGCGGCAGTAGCGAGCGGGCCGGACACCGGCGCGCCGATCAGCCCAGCGATGTCCCGGTACACGTCCAGTAGCGCCGACATACGGTCGGCGTGGTCCTTCGCTGCCCTGAGGGCTGCGGAGGCGTCGGGCGTGATGTCGAACGGGGACCGGATCTCGGTCACGTCCGGCAGCTCGGCGAGCGCTGCGGTGAACCCCGGCGCCAGCCGGTTGTAGTCGGCCACCACGGTTTCGATCAGCGAGTCACGCGACTCAGCGAACCCGGCCAGTGCGGCGGACTGGCGGAACCCACGTGCCGCGTCTTGGACGGTCTTGGACCCGACGGCGGCTGCGAGTAGGTCCACCTCGGCCAGGGCCACGAGCGCGGTCTGGAAGTCAGCCTCGGTCTTAGCGGCTGAGAGCCGCTGTACGGCGTCGGCACGGTCCGGCGTGGACGTTGCCCACCGGGCGGCCGCCAGGCCGTCCACGAGCGCGGCAGGCGGCTCTACGCCAGCGGCCCGGAGTCGGCCCGGCATGGCGGACAACCGGGTATCGATCCCGGAGATTTGATCCTTAAGCGTGATCGTTGGCACTGTCGTTCCTTACCGGCGGAAAGCCTGGTTAATAAAGTCGGCGAACTCTGCGTTCGGGTCCACGGTCGGAGCCTCAAGGCCCCGTCCTGCTGATCCGTCGTAACCGCGTGGGTAGGCGACCGGCTGTGGCTTAAGCGAGTCGAGCAGACCGGCGACCCGGTCCGCGCTAGCGGATAGTTCCTCGGGGGTCTCGCCGGTCAAGCACGTAGCAAACGCCTCGGCGTACTCACCCTCGTAGCCCTTAGCGCGGGCAAGTTCTAGCTTGCTGTCTTCCATGTGTCTTCCTTGTCAGTATCGACGATCGGGAACGGAGAGAGGATCAGCCAGCCGGTCTCGTCGTCGATCGTTTCGTTAAGCGCCCGAGGCGGCGGTGCCGCCTCACGAGTGGGCACGCTGCCCACGAGGGCCGATGGCATTGCCACCTTCCGGCGTGACTGCAATAGCGTTAGTAGCATCGGTTCTCCGGAGCGTCTCTCACAGGGACGCGTAAGGGGGTCGTAGGCCGCTCTACGGCGGCCGAACATGGCGAGCGGGTACCCGAGGTACCCCACGCCGCTAAAGAAGCTCAGAGACCGGAACGTCCAGGACGTGAGCTAGCTTCGCTAGACGGCCCGGACTAGGTACACGCCAGCCGTTCCGGTAAGCGCGGAGTTCCTCAAGGCTGAATCCGGTAAGAGCGCTAAGCGCGCTAGGTGAGCGGAGGTCGGCCTTGAGCGCGGCGGAAACCTTTAGCACGTTGCCGGGATGCGTGATCATCATGGCCTCTTAACGGCCACGATCCCGGACCGGCCGGACAACGAACGGCGGGCCGACTCGAAACCGTCCGGCCAGTCGTCGGGGACCGTCTGCTGCACCCGGAACACCAACTCCCGACGGTCGTTGTCGTCCAGGGCTAGCGCGGCTTCGACCACCTTTGCTAGTTCCATTCGCCACCGTTCCTGATCCAGTCCTGATCGACCCCGGCTAGACGCGCTAGTCGGGCCAGTCGTTCGTCGGTAGGAAACGCGATCCCCGCTCGGTATCGACGGATCATCTCGACCGAGCATCCAAGACGTCGTGCGATCTCTGTCTGTGTTGCGTTGATCCGGGCGATTGCCCGGCGTAGACCTACAGCGGCGAGCAGTGCGCCGTGATCATCCATTGTGATCCCTCTCGGTGGTGGTAGTGGCTGAGCAGAAATAAAAAAATGCGCCCCCGGACCCGAGTCCGGAGACGCGATAACAGAACTGGCGACGCGTGAGGCGTCGCTATCAACGGGACGGCCCTTAAGGGCCGCTGCCGGTAGCGGCCTCTTTGGGGGGCCGCCCGTATTGGTAAAGCTATGAAAGGTAAGAAATGTTTGGTCTAAAGCGTTTGGCCGATTTCCTTTGACCTAAGCCGTACTAGGCGACGCTTAGGCGTCGCCACGGGTCGCCCGTGAACGGGCGACGTTCGGTACGGGGACGCTTGAGGCGTCCCCTTTTACGGCGCGGCTCTTGAGAGCCGCTACGGGCGACCCTTGAGGGTCGCGGGTAGTCGGGCCGGTCAGACGACCGGCACGGCCCGGGGCGGCCCTTGAGGGGCCGCTACGGCGGTCCGTACGGAGCGACGTCATAGGGACGTCGCACGGCCGGTCAATGCCGTGCCCTCCGTTGGTTCCCGCTCTCACCTAGTCCGTGGGGGTGCGCTACGTGAGTAGCGGGTCGGATCGACTGTCAATGTGGCGTAGCTCACACTCATGGATCGACGTCGAAAGATCGCTCCGATCCCGCATTCCGGGGGAGGGGAATCGGCTCTACTCCGATCTTATGAAACCGTGTCAACCCCCCGTTACCGATGAGGCATGCATGGTGTGCAGTTAAGGGTCCAGAAGATAGACCCCTACTCATCTAACCCCCCTGGTTTTCGGGGGGGTTGAGCACTCTCCTAGTCGCTCAGCTCCGCTTCGCTTGCATTGAAGTCGAAGCCAATGGCGACCCTAAGGGAGCTGTTGGCAGGTACAGTTCTTCAAACTACTAGAGGTTCTAGAACTCCTAGAGGAGTGTCCCCGGTTTTTCAACCCTGTTGTTTTTCAGGGGGGTTAGCTCATGTACGCCGGGATGCGTGCACGGTACGTGGCCCCGTTGATCCCACGGCCGTCCGCCCGACGGCGGCCACCCTGAGCGTTATCGGTACGTTCGAGGAAACCGAGCTTTACGGCCTGTGCCATGTTAGTCCGGGCAGCTTCTTCCTTTAGCCCCGACCTCCCGGCCATGTACTCGGGCGTCAACTCCCGGTCCGCATCGCAGAACGGGATGCCCTTGCGGGCAGCCGTGATCGCGATCTCTGCTGACGCGATCATCGCCACAAGCATCGGCGACTTGCCGAGTTGGTGACTGTTGATCATCGCTCGTGTGTGGTCGTTCTGGTCGGCCGGATCACGGGTCTCTACGCCGGTCGTCGGAGGCTTACGCGGCTTGCCGGCCGCCGGGGTAGACGTGGGTACAGGCACGGCCTGTACGACCGTCACAGACGGGCTGACAGCCCCCGGACGGACGATCCGGCGGGACTTGACGCTCTCGCCGTCCCACTCGACCTCGACCAGACCGACCTCGATCATGTACTCGCCAGCCGCACGGCACGCGTCGGACGACGCGGCGTAGTCCATCTCCTCGGCGATCCGGGCACCGTCTAGGTCGGCCGGTAGATACCCGTCCGCGTCGGCCCGGGAGTCGAGCAGTCCGGCAACGGTCGCCAGCGTGGCCGACCACCGCGCCGACGGCTCGGCCGTCGACTCCGTGTAGGCGACCACTACGGCATCGGCGTAGGTCGTGGTCACTGGTCGGCACCGGCCGCTAGTCGGATAACCCGACCGAACGCCGCACGCGACGTGTAGAACTGTCCGTCCTCATCGGTCTCGATCGGCAGATCGAGCGCCTTAAGCAACGGGACCAGATCCCTAAGCCTGGTGTTGGTCGCCTTTACAAGGTGCCAAAGCGGAAGGTTATCGTCGTTAATGTAGTGAGACACTGTTTCCTTCTATCTGTTCCCGACCGGCCCTACGCCGGTCGGTGGTTGTCGGTCCTCTCAACGGCAGGCCGACGGCCCGCCGGTCTTACCTAACGCAATCGTGCGGCTCGGAATCTCCGGGACATTCCGCCCATAGCCAGTACGTCTCAAGCTCTGCACGGCAACGCCACATCGTGTCGTCGTCGTGCGTCTCGGCCTGGATCATCGCCCGGCAGTGCTTCCCGATCCGGTCGTACGCCGCCATGAGCGGCGAGTAGTCCGAGCCGGAAAGAACGACCGACTTGTAGACCATCGCCCGCCGGTCCGGCGTGCCGGGGAACTGATCGATCGTGAACAGCAGGAACCCGGGGTCGACCACCGAATGCTCAGTCCAGAAGCTCACTTGGAACGGCCCGCATTCTGTCGAGCCGTGACGGCATCGCCGGTCGGGTCGCCCCGGTTAAGGTCGGTCAGGCTCTTAGGCTCGATCGGGGGGTCCTCTGGATCGATCGGCGCCAACTCCGATTCGGGGTCGAACGGCTCTACGTACCCGGCCTCCCACGGCAACGGCCCGGCCGGGCCGTGGACGGCCAGCGGGACAGCGTTAGCGGACCCATGACGGTGCATCCGCCCTTGTAGATCGTCAGCTTGTACGTGCCGATAGTTGGGGCCGCAGTACAGCCGCACTCCGTCGGTCAGTAGCAATGCCCGGCGTTGTGCCGGGTCGGTCATCCCGCCGTAGACCTCGGCGTAAGAACGGCCGGTCGGTTCTTCGATCCATTCGTCTGCACGGTGCGGGAGTGCTTCGAGCGCCCGCCGCTGACCGGTAAGTGCGACCAGCCGTTCGCGGTACTCAGCGTCTCCCCCGTCATAGTCGTACAGACCGAGGTCTTTCTCTTCGCGAACCTCTTTAAGGTTCGTGATGACCCGTTCAAGCTCTTTAGTGTGATCCTCGCCCGGCACAAACCGCCGCGTAACCTCGGGCACCTCGGCCAGATCGGTCTCGACGTACGAGTCTATCCATCGGTGAAGTTCGTCAGCCTTGAAAGTGTGCCCGGCACACCTCGGCTTACTGGCGTCTTTGATGCACCGGTAATACTCGTACGTCCGGGTCTCGCCGTTCTTAAGCGTCGCAGTGTTCACAACCCGATAGAGCCGGGACTGACACCCGGCGCAGTAGACGATCCCGAGCAGCGGTGCCGCACCGTGGTTGCGTTCTTTGGTCCTGGACCGCTCGGTGAGCCGGGCCTGAATCCCGCCCCAGTCATCGTCTGAGAACAGCGGATCGGCCATACGGACAGGCATTCCGTCCGCGCCACGCGCCACGGTCCGATCCTTGACCGTCCGGCCGGTGACCTTTAGTCCCATCGTTGCCGGGGACCGGAGGATCTTCCCGAGCGACGACTGCTCCCAGTTGGTAGACGCAGCCTTACGCCGCTTCGACTTCTCTTTACGGTCGGTCCCCTCTTGGGCCGCCGCGACATAAGCGGCCGGGGTCGGGTGACCAGCAGCGGTAAGAGCGTCCGCTACCTCCCACATCGACATTCCGGCCAGGACCATCCGTCCGGCCTCCTGGACGACCAGACTCGACACGGGATCGACCGCCAGGCGCTTACCACCGCCAGGCTTAGGAACGACCTTGTAGCCGTAAGGCGGTTGACCACCGGCCCATCGGTCGGTGGTCTTTAGCTTCTTGTGAGACCCCTTGGTGCGGGACCGGATTCGCCGCAGTTCCATCTCGCCGAACAGAGATGCGAGGAACAGAAAGAACTTGGACATCATCGCTTCGATCGAATCCGTGTCCTTTGTGTAGTCGCACACGATCCCGTCATCGGCAAACACGATGATCTTTCGGTTCTTCTCTGCCCACTTCACGACGTCGGCGCAGTCGCTCGCAGACCGGAACGCCCGGTCGACCTTCGCAAAGATCATCGCGTCCCACTCGCCCGACCGGGCACCGAGCCACGGACCGAGGTCCGGCCGGTCCCAGGGACCGACCGTGGCCGACACGTCCAGGTCTTCGAAGTAGCCGACCGGCGTCCAGCCATGGGCGGCTGCATACCGCTCGCCGGACTCGCGCTGAACCTCGGGACTGACCTTGCCGTCTCGCATGACCGAAACGCGTGCGCCGATGACGGCGCGGGCCGTGGTTATCATCGGGCACTCATGCCCTGATTGTCGCGGTTGTCCGGTGCGGGATTACACCCGCGTAGCCACGCCTTAGCGGCGGACCGATCGATCACCGGAGGGGCAGCACCGTCCGTGCAGAGAGTGCACACGACGTCCAGCCGGACGCCGTGGTGACAAACAGGATCTCCGACCAGGATGGCCAGGAAGAGCAGACCGAACATGTGGGTCTCCGTTGTGTAAATCTGGAGACATCCGCCAGCCGGTGTCGTTGTCGAACGCGCGGCCGCGGTAGGACCACCACGAGTACGGCCCGTCGACGGCGGGGTGCTGCGCGCGCACGACGTCCACCCACCCGGCGTCGAACAGCCCGGCCAGCCACGCGCGCTCGTGCGGCAGGAACCCCGAGTTCTTCACGTTGCCGCGCCAGTTGCGGATGTCGGCCTCGGCGGGGGCGATGTTCCAGTCGCCGCACACCAGCACCTCGCGGTCCTCGGTGGCGGCCTTGGCCCGGCGCTCGTGCAGGTAGGGCGCGAAGAGGGCGAGGAAGCGGTCCTTCTCGTCCTGCTTCGGGGTGCCGACGGTGCCGTTGGGCAGGTAGAGCGAGGCGACGGTGAGCCCGGGAATGTCGACCTCGAGGTAGCGGCCCGACCCGTCGAACTCACCCCCGCGGTGAGACTGCGGAGCGGGCGTCGGCGCGTCGCCGATGCCGACGCGGACCGCCTCCGGCGCGACCCGGGTCAGGACGCCGACCCCGTTGCGCCCCTTGGCCGTGGTGCACGGTGCGTAGGAGAGGTGCCAGCCGTCGAACAGCCCGTCGGGGATCTCCCCGGGCTGCGCGCGGGTCTCCTGCACGCAGACGACGTCGGCCGGGGTGGTGGCCAGCCACGCGGCGAAACCCTTGGCCGCGGCCGCCCGCACCCCGTTGACGTTGACCGAGCTCACGGTGGTGACGGGACCATCGGGGATCACCAGGGCAGGGTGCCTCAGCTGCAGGTGGAACCGACGATCGGGGTAACGTACTGGTCGAACACCCAGCCTCCGTCCTTCAGCTGCCGGAACCCGGTGGTGACCGTGGTGGTGCCGTCGAGGGTGGCGCCCTGGGTGAGCACCTGCAGCGACTCGGACTGGTTGCTCGGGCCCGAACGCACGTTGAGCTGCGACGCCGTGACCCGGAGCTCGCAACCGCCGGAGGAGCCGGTGACGGCGCCGAGGCCGCCGCGGTCGATCACCGCGAGGAGCGCCAGCGCCAGCCCGAGGATGATGACCATCGGCCAGCCCTTGAGCTTCGGCCTGGAGAGCGTGAGTTTGGGCTTGGCCATGGCGAAGGTCTCCCGGAGAGGTTCGGTCCACCCACGGTAGCGGAGCCCTCAAGGGATAGCGTGGGAGACGACGAAAACGGATCACGAGTCGACAGGCAGGGCCGAAGCAACGATGAAGGTCATCTACACCTACACCGACGAGGCGCCGGCGCTGGCGACGCACTCGCTCCTCCCCGTGATCGAGGCCTTCGCCGGCAAGGCGGGCGTCGACGTCGAGACGCGCGACATCTCGCTGGCCGCGCGCATCCTCGCGCAGTTCGGCCTCGCCGACGACGCGCTGGCCGAGCTGGGCGAGCTGGCCACCACGCCCGAGGTCAACATCATCAAGCTGCCCAACGTCAGCGCGTCGATCCCGCAGCTCAAGGCCGCGATCGCCGAACTGCAGAAGGCCGGCCACGCGATCCCGGACTACCCGGAGGACGCCGCCGCCGATCCTGAGGCGCGCGCCAAGTACGACGCCGTCAAGGGCAGCGCGGTCAACCCCGTGCTGCGCGAGGGCAACTCCGACCGCCGCGCCCCCGCCTCCGTGAAGGGCTTCGCGAAGAAGCACCCCCACTCGATGGGCGCGTGGTCGAAGGACACGAAGTCCCACGTCACCACGATGAGCGACGGCGACTTCCGGCACTCGGAGACCTCCGTCACGCTCGACGCCCCGGCCGAGCTGCGCATCGAGCACCTGGCCGCCGACGGCACCCGCACGGTGCTGAAGAAGTCGCTGCCCGTGCTGGCCGGCGAGATCGTCGACGGCTCGGTGATGCGCAAGGCCGCCCTCGACGCGTTCCTCGCCGAGCAGATCGCCGACGCCAAGGCGCAGGGCGTGCTGTTCTCGGTGCACCTCAAGGCCACGATGATGAAGATCTCCGACCCGATCATCTTCGGCCACGCGGTGAGGCAGTTCTTCCCGACCGTGTTCGCCGAGTACGGCGCCGACCTCGCGTCCGTCGGGGCCGACCCCAACGACGGGCTCGCCAGCGTGCTCACCGCGCTGGGCAAGCTGCCCGCCGACAAGCGCGAGGCCATCGAGAAGGCCATCACGGCCGGCTACGAGACCGGTCCGTCGCTCGCGATGGTCGACTCCGGCAAGGGCATCACCAACCTGCACGTGCCCAGCGACGTGATCATCGACGCGTCGATGCCGGCCGCGATCCGCACGTCGGGTCAGATGTGGAACGCCCAGGACGCGTTGCAGGACACCAAGTTCGTCATCCCCGACTCGTCCTACGCGGCGCTCTACGCCGAGACCGTCGACTTCTGCCGCGAGAACGGCGCGTTCGACCCCACCACGATGGGCACCACGCCCAACGTCGGGCTGATGGCGCAGAAGGCCGAGGAGTACGGCAGCCACGACAAGACGTTCGAGATCAGCGCGGCCGGGAAGGTCCAGGTCGTGGACGCGGCCGACGGCCGTGTGCTGCTTTCCCACGACGTCGAGCCCGGCGACATCTGGCGGGCCTGCCAGACCAAGGACGCGCCCGTCCGCAACTGGGTGGAGCTGGCCGTCTCCCGCGCCCGCGCCACCGGCGCCCCGGCCGTCTTCTGGCTGGACGAGACCCGCGCGCACGACGCCGAGGTGCTCAAGAAGGTCCGGGCGCAGCTCGCCGAGCTGGACACCGACGGCCTGACCATCGAGATCATGGACGTCGCCGCGGCCACGAGGTACACGCTGGCCCGCGCGAAGGCCGGCGAGGACACCATCTCCGTCACCGGCAACGTGCTGCGCGACTACCTCACCGACCTGTTCCCGATCATGGAGCTGGGCACGAGCGCCAAGATGCTCTCGATCGTCCCGCTGATGAACGGCGGCGGACTGTTCGAGACCGGCGCCGGTGGCTCGGCGCCCAAGCACGTGCAGCAGCTGGTACGCGAGAACCACCTGCGGTGGGACTCCCTCGGCGAGTTCCTGGCGCTGGCCGTCTCGCTGGAGTTCCTGGCCGACAAGACCGGCAACCCGCAGGCGAAGATCCTGGGTCGGGCCCTCGACGACGCCACCGGCACACTGCTGGAGACCGGGAAGTCGCCCTCGCGCAAGGTCGGCGAGATCGACAACCGCGGCAGCCACTTCTACCTGGCGCTCTACTGGGCCCGGGCGCTGGCGGCGCAGACCGAGGACGCGGAGCTGGCGAAGACCTTCGCCCCGCTGGCGGAGCAGCTGGCCGCCGACGAGGAGAAGATCGTCGGCGAGCTGGTGGGCGTACAGGGTTCGCCCGTGGAGCTCGGCGGCTACTACTTCGTGGACAAGGCGAAGACCGACGAGATCATGCGGCCCTCCGCCACCCTCAACGCGGTGATCGCGGAGTTCTAGACCGCAGCTTCGCTGCTCGTGCGCGGAAATCAGTGCCCTGGCACTGATTTCCGCGCACGACCCTGCCGGGGCCGGAACAGCTGTTCCCAGCAGCCGGAGCGGCGCAGCAGCAGGTGGGTGGGCACCTGCAGGATCACGGTCGTCGCCAGCGTCAGCGCCGTGTCCAGCGCCGGCACCGTCGACACCGGCAGGGTGGAGGCCATCACCACCCGCAGCCCGGCGTCCACGGTGAGCAGGGCCCCCCACATCACCGTGATCTCGCGCCACGCCCGCCGGAAGCGCGCGTTCGTCTCCCACAGCTCGTCCATCACGGCGACACGGCGCGGCAGCAGCGCGCGGGTCACCTCGAAGCACATCGGACGCGCGGACCAGAGCGTCACCAGCGTGTAGAGCGCGAGCGGCGCACTCAGCCACGCGCCCCGGGCCAGCAGCTCACGCGGGCTGCCGCCGACCAGCGACCCCGCGAGCCCGACCACCATCGACAGCACGACGGCCAGCGCGAGCACCTCCACGCGACGCCTGCGCAGCGCCGTCACGACCACGGTGAGCGCGGGTGGCACCCCGCCGGCCGCGAGCGCCACCACGTCGTCGACGCCGCACGCGTGCAGCACGTAGTAGACGACGAGCGGGGCGGCGAGGTCGACGACGAGGGTGCGCATGACCGGAGGGTCCGGCCGCGGCTCCGGCGCGGCATCGGCGCGGAGTCGTGGGCGCTCCGACTTTCGTCGATGTCGGTGGACCGGCCGGCGCCCTACGCTCGCCCCGTGCCCCGCACCATCCCGCTCGCGGTGACCGCCGGTGTCGTGGTGGCCGTCGCGGCGCTGCAGGCGGCCACCTACGTCGGCCGCCCCGGCACCGGAGCGGTGGACGTCGGGGTCGCGGTGGTCGCCCTCGTCCTGGTGCCCGTCCTGCTGAAACGGCCCGTGATCGGCGCGGTCGCGCTGGCGGTGCTGGCCGCGTTCTCCCCGCTCGCCACCCCGCCCGCCACGATCGGCACGCTGCACGTGGCCCGGCGCCGCCCGCTCGGCACGGCCCTCGCGGTGGGCGCGGTCGGTGTCGCCGCGCACGCGGTGCAGGGGCTCCTGCGGCCGATCCCCGGCCTGCCCTACGGCTGGTTCCTCGTGCTGGACGTCCTGGCGCACGCGGCGCTGGTGGCGTGGGGTGCGCTCACGCGGTCCCGGGCCGCACTGCTGGAGTCGCTGCGGGAGCGGGCGCGCCGCGCCGAGGCGGAGCAGACCGAGCGGGTGGCGGCCGCGCGCGTCCACGAGCGCACCCGGATCGCCCGCGAGATGCACGATGTGCTCGCCCACCGGTTGTCGCTGGTGGCGGCGTCGGCGGGGGCGCTGGAGTACCGGCCGGACGCCCCACCGGAGCAGGTGGCGCGGGCGGCCGGCGTCGTCCGGGCCGGGGTGCACCAGGCCCTGGAGGAGTTGCGCGAGGTGATCGGCGTGCTGCGCGCCGACGAGCCAGAGCCGCAACGCCCCCAGCCCGTGCTCGCCGACGTCACCGCGCTCGTGGCGGAGTCGCGCGAGGCCGGCACCACCGTGCGGTTCGAGGACCGCGTCACCGAACCCGCCGCCGTGCCGGACGCGCTGGGCCGCACCGCCTACCGGGTGGTGCAGGAGGCGCTGACCAACGCCCGCAGGCACGCGCCCGGCGCGTCCGTCCTGGTCCGCGTGAACGGCGAACGGGGCGGCCGGCTGGTGATCGAGGTCCGCAACGACCTGGTGGGCGGCGCACCGGGCCCGCCCGGCAACGGCCTCGTCGGGCTCGCCGAACGCGCCGCGCTCGCCGGCGGGCGGCTCGAGCACTCCACGGTGGCGGGCCAGTTCCGGCTGCACGCCGCACTACCGTGGCCCGCATGAGCGATCGGGTGCGCGTCCTCGTCGTGGACGACGACCCGATGGTGCGCGGCGCGCTCACGATGATGCTCGACGGCGCCGAGGGCATCGCGATCGTCGGGGAGGCCGCCGACGGCGACGAGGTGCCCGCGCTGGTCGACGCCCACGCGCCCCACGTCGTGCTGATGGACCTGCGGATGCCCCGCGTCGACGGCATCGTCGCCACGCGCCGGCTGCGGGCCCGCCCCCGCCCGCCGGAGGTGATCGTCCTGACCACCTTCGACTCCGACGAGAACGTGCTGCGCGCGCTGCGCGCCGGGGCGGGCGGCTTCCTGCTCAAGGACACCCCGCCGCCCCGCATCGTCGAGGCGATCCTGCGCGTGGCGGCGGGAGACCCGATCCTGTCGCCCGGCATCACGCGCCGGTTGATGGACCGGGTCACCGCGGACTCCGGTGCGCTCGACCGGGCCCGCGCCGCCCTGGGCGCGCTGAGTCCGCGCGAGCACGAGGTGGCGATCGAGGTGGCCCGCGGCAGCTCGAACGCCGAGATCGCCACCGCCCTCGGGATGACGGTGGCGTCGGTCAAGGCCCACATGACGCACGTGTTCACCAAGCTCGCACTGGACAACCGGACGCAGGTGGCGCTGCTCGTGCACGACGCCGATCTCGTCTGAGAAACCCATTGCGCCGCGCCGTAGCGCGGCCCGACGTGCTCTCTCCCTACCCGGAACTGGTGGCCGCCGGGTTCCGGCGGTACGCGAGCTATCGGAAGGCGGCGCTCGCCGGGTGTCCACGAACGTCGTGTTCGGGCTGCTGCGGGCCGCCGTGCTCACCGCCGTGCTGGCCGAGCGGGGCACCGTGGCGGACGTGACCGTCGAGGCCCAGGGCCGCGGCAGCGGCTGGAGTTCACCTCCTCCACCACCGCGGCCGAGCTCATCGCCTGCGTCGCGCGCCGCGTGGAGCTGCGCGACGTCGGCGTCGACGAGCCGTCGATCGAGGACCTCGTCCGGACGCTCTACGCGACCTGAGTCGCCGCGACCCCCGGGATCGCACCGCTGCGGAACGCCTCGACGAACAGGGCGTGGTCCTCGCGGACCTGCGCGGCGTAGGCGTGCGCGAAGTCCACCACCCAGGCCGCGAACTCGTCCTCGCGCCCGGCCGTGATCCCCGCGATCGCCTCCTCGGTGCTGAACGGCACCAGCGTGTGGTCGGCGTCGGCGTCGGCCACGCAGTGCACCTTCGCCGTGGCGCGGCCCAGGTACTCCACCACCGGCGCGATGTCGGTGGGCTCGGTGAGCTCCGACCAGTCCAGGTCGGCCTCGTACGGCGACACCTCGCTCACCACGTAGCCGACGCCGTCGAGGTCGGTCCAGCCCAGCATGGGGTCGGCGTGGGCCTGCAGCGCCCGCTGCGAGACCGCCGTGCGGTGGCCGTGGTGACGGAACGCGCCCGCGACGGCCGGGTCGTCCACCACCCGCGACGGCGCAGCGACGTTGCCCTGCTTCATCGACAGCACCACGTCGTTGTCGAGCGCCTGGTTGAAGCCCTCCACCAGCGCCGTGTACGCGGGCAGCCCGGCGCTGCCGATGCCGAACCCGGAGCGCCCGGCCACGTCCTTGACCCGGTAGGTCACCCCGCGCAGCCGCCTGTGCTCCGGGATCGAGGACACGTAGCGCTCGAATGCGTCGACGACCTTCGCCCGCTCGTCGTCGTCGAGGCGGCGGATGCCGGACATGTCGCGCAGCACGCGGTCGTAGCCCTCGGTCTCGGTGATGCCGTCGAGCAGCGCGACGCGGGTGCGCAGCTTGGCCCGCGACAGCACCTCGTGCACGACCCCCTCGGTGGTGTCGAGCCGCAGCGAGAACGACCGGTCGTCGGAGGTCCCGACGAACACCCGCACCTGGTCGAGGTAGGCACGGACGAACCGCTCGACGATCGTCGTGATGTCGTCGTCGGAGATCGCCTTGCGCCAGCCCAGCAGCGCCATGCTGGCCGCGAAGCGCAGGACGTCCCAGGTGAAGTGGCCGACGTAGGCCTCGTCGAAGTCGTTGACGTCGAAGATCAGGACGCCGTCGCCGTCCATGTAGGTGCCGAAGTTCTCGGCGTGCAGGTCGCCCTGGATCCACACGCGGCTCGTGCGCTCGTCGGCCCAGGGATCCTCGCGGCCGGCCACGTCGGCGTAGAACAGGCAGGCGCTGCCCCGGTAGAACGCGAACGGGTCGGCCGCCATCTTGCGGAACTTCACGCGGAACGCGGCGGGGTCGGCCGTCATCAGGTCGGCGAACGCGTCGACGAGCGTGTCGACGATCCGGGCAGAGCGGTCCTCAGCGGTCATACACCCGATAGTGCACTATCCGGCGGAGAGCGAGCCCCTGGTGATCTGCAGGGCCAGCACCATCATCACGACGCCGAAACCGCTGTAGCAGAGCACGTCCACCGCGCGGCTGCGGATGGCCAGCAGGCCCACCCGGTCGAGCGGGACCACCATCCGCAGCAACGCCGCCACCAGCAGCGCACCGCCCAGCAGCACCGCACCCTTGCGCCAGTGCTGGGTGATCACGAGCCCCATCCCGGCCAGTGCGATGGCCACCACGAGGGAGGCGGGCAACGCGGCCGGGACGCGGGAGCGGAGATCAGCCACTGCCGTTCCGTTCGGTATCGATGCTCACTCCGACAAGCTCCGTTCGGTATCGA
>NZ_MKVV01000076.1 GCF_001899645.1 Pseudonocardia sp. 73-21
TTCCGCAACCTGATCAACTACCGGCTCCGGTCGCTACTGCACTGCGGGGCACTCGCACTCTAAATCCGGAAGAGCCCTCAAAGCCGGTGTCGTCTTCGAGACCAAGCCCGCCAGCGCAGCCTGGGAGACCACCTGCGCCGAGGTACTTAAGGAGCAGCTCAACGGATCGACCATGTGCATCCTGGTCGTCGACGCCGACGAAGGACTCGCGGCCTGCGGCTACGCGACCATCTCCCAGATGGTTCCAGGACCGCACCTACCGGACGGCCAGCTCGGGTACGTCTCTAGCGTCTTCACCGAGCCGGCCTACCGACGTCGCGGGTACAGCCGCGCCATCATGAACGGTCTGCTGACCTGGTTCCGCGGGCGTGACGTCAGCCGGGCCGACCTCCACGCCTCCGCAGACGCTGAACCGCTCTACCGAGCGCTGGGATTCACCGACCATCCCGACCCCGCACTGAGCTGGCGGGCCTGACATCGGCCAGTCTCAGACGACCGAACCGGGCTCCGCCCGAGACCCGACACCGCTCGGAGATCGGGGGAGTGCGGCGGGGTGGTGATCTCCTCGCGGCGCGCCCGAGGGCTACCGGCCCGAGGGGTGGGAGGCAAGGCGGGACTGATTACCTTGCCTCCCACCCCTCGACCCGGCAGGGTTCCACCCGCGCCGCGAGGAGATCACCACCAGCTCCCGGCGTGGACGAGCAAGGACGAGCCGCGCGGACTTCCGACAAGCTGACAGCAGCAGTCGACAGCAGCGGCCCTCGACACACGCAGACAGCAGAACACGACCTGCCGGGAGATCAGCAGGTCGCGGACGGGTGCAGACTCCCGCAGACGATGCCGGAGTGATTTTGGTTCAGATGGTTCAGGTTCGAATCCTGGCGGCGGAGCCAGCGGCTCTCCCCATGACAACGGGGTGGACCCCCATCAGCGGATCCACCCCGGAAGTCTTCCCGCCTAGCGACCGTTCGGTCGCGGCGGCGGCTCGGGCGGACGCCCGTTTCCCGTGCATCTCATGACATACCCCTCGTTGCTCGTGCTCCTGGAGTGCCGCCTCACTCGAGGCCGGCGTCCAGCGTGATCGTGGTACCGGTCAGCGCCTTGCTGACGGGACAACCGGCCTTCGCGGCCTCGGCGGCCTTGACGAACGCGGCCTCGTCGAGACCGTCGACCTCACCGCGGACGGTGATCGTGATGCCGGAGATGGCGAACCCACCGTTGGCCTTGTCCGGCCCGAGCGTGACGTCGGCCGTCACGTCGAGGGACTGCGGCGTGCCACCGGCCTCGGCGATGATCGCCGAGAGCTGCATGGCGTAGCAGGACGAGTGCGCCGCGGCGATGAGCTCCTCGGGGCTCGTCGTCCCGCCGGCGTCGTCGGCCGCCCGCTTCGGGAAGCTGACGTCGTACGTGCCGACCCTGCTGCTGGTCAGCTCCACCTGGCCCGAACCCTGCTCGAGCGTTCCGTTCCAGGCCGTCCGTGCGGTGCGGGTGGGCATGTCTCCTCCAGCGGTGTCGCGGTTGTTCCATGGGACACAACCCCGGCGCCGCCGAAAGCATTCGCGTCATCGCGCCCGTTGAGACGACCGGTGGGAGATCGACGGCGAATGGTCGTGCCCAACGCAACACACCGCCCGAGCGGGCGCCCGGTACCGCTCATCGCACCTGTACCGGATCGTCCACCTGGAGGAACTGGTAGAACGCCTCGGCCTGCGACCGTTCCAGCCGGACGCACCCCGCGGAGGCCGTGTGGAGGTTGCCCTCGTGGAACGCGATGCCGCCCGGCGCGAAGAACACCGCGAACGGCATCGGCGCGCCGTCGAACTCGGCGCTGCGGTGGTTGATGTTCTTCCATTCGACGCGGAAGTCGCCGCGCGGCGTCTCCTGGCCGGGGCCGCCGATGCTCACCCGCACCGGACCCCGCACGACCTCGCCCCCGTCGATGAGCCAGGCCGTCCTCGTCGCGAGGTCCACGCAGGCCCGCGCGACGACGGTGCACGGCGTGCCCTCGACGGGGGCCGGTGCCGCGGCCTGCGCCGTGCCGACCGCCCCGGCCACGCGAGGCACGCCGTCCCGACCGCCAGGGCGATCCGCGTCCTCATCCGGGGCGCCTCGGTGTGCTGGCCCATGACCGTCCTCCACGACCTGGTGTCGGAACGAGACCGAACCGACACGGAGTGTTACCCGTTCGCAACAACGAGTGATCCCCGGGAGGGTTACTCGGCACACCACGTACGATCCACCGGTCCCCCGACCTCGACCAGGGAGTGGCCCATGCCGGACCGACAGGGGCCGAGGCCCAGCGCCGCCGTCGTGCTGGCCGCGGGCCAGGGCACCCGGATGCGATCGTCGGTGCCGAAGGTCCTGCACCCCATCGCCGGCCGCAGCCTGCTCGGGCACGCCGTGCACGCCGTCGCCGCGCTGGAGCCCGAGCATCTCGTGGTCGTCATCGGCCACGGTGGCGACCAGGTCCGTGAGGCCGTCACCGCGTTCGCCACGGAGCTCGGCCGCCCGGTGCTCGTCGCCGTCCAGGAGATGCAGCTCGGCACCGGCCACGCCGTGCGGTGCGGGATGGATGCGCTGCCCGCGGGCATCACCGGGTCCGTCCTGGTCACCTACGGTGACGTCCCGCTGCTGCGCCCCGACACGCTCGGGGAGCTGCTGGCCGAGCAGGTCACCTCCGGCGCGGCGCTGGCCGTGCTCACCAGCGAGGTCGACGACCCCACCGGCTACGGGCGGGTGCTGCGCGAGTCCGACGGCACCGTCACACGGATCGTGGAGCAGGCCGACGCGTCGCCCGAGCAGCGGGCCGTCCGCGAGGTGAACTCCGGCGTCTACGCGTTCGACGGCGCCTTCCTCGACGCCGGGCTGAACCGGCTCGGCACGTCGAACAAGCAGAACGAGCTCTACCTCACCGACCTCGTGGAGATCGCCCGCGGCGACGGGGCCGGCGTCCGCGGCGTCCGGTGCGCCGACTCCTGGGAGGTGGCCGGCGTCAACGACCGCGTCCAGCTCGCCGCGATCCGCGCGGAGCTCAACCGGCGGCTGCTGGAGCAGTGGATGCGCGACGGCGTCACCGTCGTCGACCCCGCCAGCACCTGGGTGGACGTGCGGGTGCGGCTCGACGTCGACGTCACGCTGCACCCGGGCACGCAGCTGCACGGGTCCACCACCGTCGCGAGTGGCGCCGAGGTCGGCCCCGACACCACGCTCACCGACTGCGGGGTCGGCGCCGGCGCCACGGTGGTCCGCACGCACGGCAGCGGGGCGGTGATCGGCGCGGGTGCGTCGGTCGGGCCCTTCGCCTACCTGCGCCCCGGCGCCCGGCTCGGCGAACGCGGCAAGATCGGCACCTTCGTCGAGGTGAAGAACGCCGAGATCGGTGCGGGCAGCAAGGTGCCGCACCTGACCTACGTCGGCGACGCCACGATCGGCGAGCAGAGCAACATCGGGGCATCGTCGGTGTTCGTGAACTACGACGGGGTGCGCAAGCACCACACGGTGATCGGGTCCCACGTCCGCACGGGCTCCGACACCATGTTCATCGCTCCGGTACAGGTCGGCGACGGTGCGTACACGGGTGCTGGCACGGTGTTGAAACGCGACGTCCCGCCGGGGGCGCTGGCCGTGTCGGGCGGGTCACAGCGGATCATCGAGGGGTGGGTCGAGAAGAACCGGCCGGACACCCCGGCGGCCGGAGCGGCCCGAGCAGCGCAGAACAACACGGAGGCTGAGCCACGGTGAGTGCAATGTCCGCTACCCCGAAGAAGAACCTGATGTTGTTCTCCGGGAGGGCGCACCCTGAGCTGGCCGAGCAGGTCGCCAAGCACCTCGACGTGACGATCACGCCGCAGTCGGCGTACTCCTTCGCCAACGGGGAGATCTTCGTCCGGTTCGAGGAGTCGGTGCGGGGGTGCGACGCGTTCGTCCTGCAGTCGCACTCGGCGCCGATCAACGACCAGATCATGGAGCACCTGATCATGGTCGACGCGCTCAAGCGCGCGTCGGCCAAGCGGATCACCGTGGTCATGCCGTTCTGGGGCTACGCCCGCCAGGACAAGAAGCACCGCGGCCGCGAGCCCATCTCGGCCCGCCTGATCGCCGACATGTTCCTCGTCGCCGGCGCCGACCGGATCATGACGGTCGACCTGCACACCGCGCAGATCCAGGGCTTCTTCGACGGCCCGGTCGACCACCTCTTCGCACTCCCGGTGCTCGCCGAGCACATCAGGCGCACCTACGCCGACCACGACATCTGCGTCGTCTCCCCCGACTCCGGTCGGGTGAGGCTCGCCGAGCGCTGGGCCGAGACCCTCGGCGGCACCCCGCTGGCGTTCATCCACAAGACCCGCGACCCGATGAGGCCCAACGAGGCCGTGGCCAACCGGGTGGTCGGCGACATCGACGGCCGGCTCTGCGTCGTGATCGACGACATGATCGACACCGGCGGCACGGTCGCCAAGGCGGTGGAGGCGCTGCTCGCCCAGGGCGCGTCGGACGTGGTGGTCGCGGCCACCCACGGTGTGCTGTCGGGCCCGGCCACCGAGCGGCTGGCCAACTGCGGCGCCCGCGAGGTGATCTTCACCGACACCCTGCCGATCCCGGAGGAGAAGCGCTTCCCGGCCATGACGGTGCTCTCCATCGCGCCGCTGCTGGCCGAGGCCATCCACCAGGTCTTCGACGACGGCTCGGTCACGAGCCTCTTCGACGGCAACGCGTAGCCCGCGGCGAGTTCGCGGATCGGACGGCGCGGCGTGGTCTCACCCTGCCCGCCGTTGGGACGTCCAGCGTGATCACCGGCTGGGGACGTCCAGCCGCACTGTTCCGGTCCGCGGTTCCGAAGCGACGATCACCGAACGGATTCGCGTGGTCGGGGCGCCGGATCGCGAACTCGCGGCGTGGGACGACGAACCCGCGGGGCCGGGCGTCGGGGGTGCGGGGGGCGTCGCGTAGTGTCGACGCCAGTTCCGCGGCGAGGGCGGGTGAGCTTCTAGCCCGCCGTTATCGACGTGGCCCGGCCTGACCGGTGCCCCTCGCCGCGCGTCCACACCGTGATTCGCTGATCGAGGAGTATGACCGTGGCCGAGGCCGTAATCGCCGCCGAGACCCGCACGGAGTTCGGCAAGGGCGCCGCCCGCCGCACCCGTCGCGCCGGCAAGATCCCCGCCGTGCTCTACGGGCACGGCACCGACCCGCAGCACCTCTCGCTGCCGGAGCTCGAGTTCAAGCGCATCGTGCGCGAGCAGGGCCGCAACGCGGTCATCACGCTCGACATCTCGGGCACCCCGCAGCTGGCGCTGACCAAGACGGTCGTGCAGCACCCCATCCGCCCGTACATCGAGCACGTCGACCTGCTGGTCATCCGCCGCGGCGAGAAGGTCGTCGTCGACGTCCCGATCGTCGTCACCGGCGACGCCGCCCCGGGCACGATGGTCAGCCAGGAGCTCAACACGCTCGAGGTCGAGGCCGACGTCTCCTCCATCCCGGACCAGATCGAGGTCTCGGTCGAGGGCCTGAAGATCGGCACCCAGATCCAGGCCGGTGCGATCCGCCTTCCCGCCAACACCACGCTGAGCGCCGACGCCGAGCTGCTCGTCGTCAACGTCGTGGCCGCGCCCACCGAGGCCGACCTCGAGGCCGAGATCGACACCGAGGGTGCCGGCGTGGTCGAGGAGCCGTCCGACGAGGAGCAGGCCGCCGAGGCCTCTGCCGAGGGCGGGTCCGAGGCCGCGTCCGACTCGGAGGGCTGATCATGGCGCCGGGCCCCGCCCTGGTGGTCGGGCTCGGCAACCCGGGTCCGGACTACTCCGAGACCCGCCACAACGTCGGTTTCCGTGTCGTCGAGCTCCTGGCGGCGCGGGCCGGCGGTGGCCGCTTCTCCAAGCACAAGAGCAATGCCGACGTGCTCGAGGGCCGGCTCGCCGGACGGCGTGTGGTGCTCGCGAAACCGCGCACCTACATGAACGTCTCCGGCGGGCCGGTCGCCGGCCTCGCCCAGTACTTCTCCGTCGCCCCCGCCGACCTGATCGTCGTCCACGACGACCTGGACCTCGGCTTCGGCGTCATCCGCCTCAAGCTGGGCGGCGGCGAGGGCGGCCACAACGGGCTGCGCTCCATCACCTCGTCGATCGGCACGCGTGACTATCTCCGCGTCCGCTTCGGCATCGGCCGTCCTCCGGGCCGTCAGGACCCCGCCGACTTCGTGCTCAAGCGCTTCTCCGGCGCGGAGCGCAAGGAGCTGGACTTCGCCGTCGATCTCGCCGCCGACGCCGCCGAGGCCCTCCTGTCCGACGGCCTCGAGCCCACGCAGAACCGGTTCCACGCCCTGTCGGGCTGACCGGGTCGGATCAGGGGCGGGCCTGCAGCAGCTCGCCCGTCGCGGCCCGGCGGAGCTTGCCCGAGGGGGTCTTGGGCAGGCTGCCCGGCCCCATCACCACCACCTCGGCCGGGCGCACGCCCACCGCCGACACGATCCGCGACGTGACGTCCTTGCGGATCGCCTTCTCGGCGTCGGCGTCCCCGGCCTTCCGCGACTCGACGGCCACGGCGAACGACTCCCGCCGGTCCCCCGCCGCGATCCGGACGGCCACGACGTTGCCGGCACGCACGTCGTCGGCCTCACCCGCGGCGCGCTCGATGTCGGTGGGGTAGATGTTGCGGCCGCCCATGATGATCACGTCCTTGCGCCGTCCGCACACGACGACCTGCCCGTCGACGAGGTAGCCCTCGTCGCCGGTGTCGAGCCAGCCCTCGGCGTCCTGCGTGGCGACGGGGCCGTCCACCGTCAGATACCCGGGCGTGACCGACGGCCCGCGCAGCTGCAGCACCCCGACCTCACGCTCACCGCGCACCCCGCCGTGCTCGTCGACGACGCGGACCTCGATGCCCGGCAGCGGCGGGCCGAGCTTCGGGAACCGGCGGTCGGTGCCGGGCACGGCCAGTCGCCGGGACTCCAGGGCGTCGGCGTCGATCTCGTCGACGGCCAGGCCCGTCTCGACGGGCGCGAACGCCACGCCCAGCGCGGTCTCGGCCATCCCGTACGCACAGAGCACCGACTCGGGGCGCAGCCCGAACCGGGCCCCCGCGCCGGTGAACGCGGTGACGGCGGCGGCGTCGATGGGCTCGGCGCCGTTGAGCGCGATGCGCAGCGACGACAGGTCCAGCGGGCCGTCGGCGCGGGCGAGCTGGCGGCCGAGCACGGCGTAGGCGAAGTTCGGGGCGGCGGTGACGGTGCCCCCGTACTTCGAGATCAGCTCGGCCCACAGCAGCGGGCGGGAGAGGAAGTCGACCGGGGTGACCGTCACCAGCTCCAGCCCGGTGACCATCGGCACCGTCATGAAGCCGACCATGCCCATGTCGTGGAACAGCGGCAGCCACGACACCATCACGTCGCGCTCGATGTCGAGCCGTGCGGCCTCCACCATCGCGGAGATGTTCGCGTGGAGGTTGCCGTGGGTGATGCGGACGGCCTTCGGCTCGGCCGTGGACCCGCTGGTGAGCTGGAGCAGGGCGGTGTCACCCTCGCCGGCGACGCCCGCGTCGGGTGTGAAGTCCCCGTCGGCGTCGAGGGACTCGATGGTGCGGAACGCGATGCCGCGCTCGACCAGCACCGGCGCCAGCGCGTCGAACGGGGCGCCCAGCAGCACCAGCTCGGCGTCGATCATTTTCAGGACGGAGACGGTGTCCTCGGCCCACGCGGCCAGGTCGGTGCGCGGGGTGGGCTGGTGCAGCATCGTGACGCTGCCGCCGGTGAGCCAGACGGCCTGCGCCGCCGGCGCGATCGCGACCGGCTCACCCGCGAGCACCCCGACGGACGCACCGCGGGCCAGCGGAGCGGTGCCGGAGGAGAGGGCAGCGGCCATCCGCCGGGCGGTGGCGTGCACCTCGGGCCACGGCCGCCGCACGGGCGCCTTCGGCTCGCCGGTGGTCATGCCGTGGACGGAGTGGGCGGCGGAGTCCAGCAACATCGCCAGGAACCGGGACATGACCGGAGCCTACGTTCCGCCCGGTGCGCCCGTCGGTCCGGTGAACGTCCGGTTCGCGAGGGATGGCGCGCCCCCCAACCCCGCGAGTCGGCGCTTTCCCGTGCGCGGGGAAGCGCCGACTCGCGGGCGTAGCATC
Source organism: Pseudonocardia sp. 73-21 (assembly GCF_001899645.1). Classification (GTDB taxonomy): domain Bacteria; phylum Actinomycetota; class Actinomycetes; order Mycobacteriales; family Pseudonocardiaceae; genus Pseudonocardia. The sequence continues at coordinate 8,119 of NZ_MKVV01000076.1, forward strand.
GCGCCGTGCCGCTCCACGACGAGATCTCCGCCCTCACCGCTGCCGTCGACGCCGCCCTGCCGGGCGCCCGCCAGGACCTGGAACGGCTGGTGCGCATCCCGAGCATCTGGGCCGATCCCTCCCACGCCGACGACACGCGGCGCAGCGCCGAGGCCGTGGCCGAGCTGGCCCGGGGTGCGGGCGCCGCGGACGTCACGGTCATCGCCGCGCCCGGGGGCGCCCCCGCCGTCGTGGCGCACTGGCCCGCCCCCGAGGGGCAGCCGACGATCCTGCTCTACGCCCACCACGACGTGCAGCCCACCGGCGGTGACGCCGAGTGGACCACCGCGCCGTTCGAGCCGACGGAGCGCAACGGCCGGCTCTACGGCCGCGGCGCCGCCGACGACAAGGCCGGCGTGATGACCCACCTCGCCGTGCTCCGCGTGTACGACGGCCACCCGCCCATCGGCGTCACGCTGTTCATCGAGGGCGAGGAGGAGTCCGGCTCTCCCACCCTCCCGGCGCTGCTGCACGAGCATCACGAGCTGCTGGCCTGCGACGTCATCGTCATCGCGGACGCCGCCAACCCCGCCGTCGACGTCCCGGCGATCACCACGAGCCTGCGTGGACTCGTCGACGTCGTGGTCGAGGTGGCGATGCTGGAACGGCCCGCCCACTCCGGCGTGTTCGGCGGCCCGGCCGGCGACGCGCTCACGGCGCTGGTCCGCACGCTCGCCTCCCTGCACGACGAGAACGGCGAGGTGGCGATCGCCGGGTTGGTGCACGGCACGTCCGAGGCGCCCGACGTCGACGAGGCGCAGTGGCGTTCCGACGTCGCGATGCTCGACGGCGTGGAGCTGCTGGGGTCGGGCTCGATCGTCGAGCGCACGTCGCAGAAGCCGGCCGTCGCCGTCCTGGGCATCGACGCACCCCGCGTCGCCGAGGCCTCCAACGTGCTGCTGCCGCGGGCCCGGGCGATGGTCAGCCTCCGGCTCGCGCCGGGCGACAGCGCCCCCAAGGCCCAGGACGCGCTCGCCGACCACCTGCGCGCGAACGTGCCGTGGGGCGCCCGCGTCACCGTCACCCCGGGGCCCGGCACGGCCGAGCCGTTCAGCCTCGACGCCACCGGCGACGTCTACGACGCCGCACGCCGCACGTTCGCGCAGGCCTACGGCAACGACGTCGTGGAGACGGGCATGGGCGGGTCGATCCCGTTCATCGCCGAGTTCGCGCGCACATTCCCCGGGGCCGCGGTGCTGGTCACCGGCGTGGGCGATCCGGCCAGTCGCTGGCACGGCATCGACGAGAGCCTCGACCTGGGGATGTTCCGGCGCGGGGTGCTGGCCGAGGCTTTTCTGCTCGCCGAGCTCGCCCGATAGGTCCAGTCTGGTGGCGTGATCCACGCACGCGGGCTCGCCCGCACCTTCACGACCCGACGCGGCCCGGTGGAGGCGGTGTCGGGCGTCGACATCGATGTCGCCCCCGGTGAGCTCGTCGGCTTCCTCGGTCCGAACGGGGCCGGGAAGACCACCACCCTCCGCATGCTCACCACGCTGCTGGCCCCCACCGCGGGCTCGGCCACCGTGGCCGGGTGCGACCTGCTGACCGACCCGCTCGGGGTCCGCCGGAAGATCGGTTACGTCGGGCAGAGCGGCGGAGCGGGCCCCGACTGCCTGGTGGCCGACGAGCTGATCCTGCAGGGCCGCTTCTACGGCCTCTCCCCGGCCCGGTCCCGGGAGCGCGCCGCCGAGCTGCTCGAGCAGCTCGACCTCACCGGCACCGAGACCCGCGTCGTGCAGACGCTCTCGGGCGGGCAGCGCCGCCGCCTCGACATCGCGATGGGCCTGATGCACCTGCCCACGCTGCTGTTCATGGACGAGCCGTCCACCGGGCTGGACCCCCAGAGCCGCGCCAACCTGTGGGGCCACATCCGCGGCCTGCACGCCGAGCACGGCACCACCCTGTTCCTCACCACCCACTACCTCGACGAGGCCGACGCCCTGTGCGACCGGATCCTCGTGATCGACAAGGGCACGATCGTCGCCGAGGGCACGCCGGACGAGCTGAAACGTCGCGTGTCGGGCGACCTGGTGCTCGTCGGTACCACCGATCCGGCCCGCGCCGCCGACATCACGGCCCGGATCCCCGACAGCACCGAGCACGCAGTGGACGGCCAGACCGTCCGCTTCCGGGTTCCCGACGGCGCGAGCGTGCTCCCGACGCTGCTGGGCGAGCTGAGCCGGGCCGAGGTCGCCATGACGTCGGTGGAGGTGCGCAGGCCCAGCCTCGACGACGTCTTCCTGACCATGACCGGACGATCGCTGCGCGAGACCGAGGGGGTAGGGGTATGACCACGCTGACCGAGACCTGGCTGATCTTCCAGCGCTCCATGAAGCAGTCGCTGCGCAACCCGGCCTGGGTGATCATCGGCATCGTCCAGCCGGTGCTCTACCTGGCCCTGTTCGGCCCCCTGCTGGTGCCCATCATCCAGAACACGCCCGGCTTCCCGCCCGGTGACGCCTACCAGGTGCTCGTGCCCGCGCTGCTCGTGCAGCTGGGGCTGTTCGGCAGCCTGTTCGTCGGGTTCGGGCTGATCAGCGAGTACCGCGCCGGGGTGATCGAGCGGATGCGGGTGACGCCCGTGAGCCGCGTGGCGCTGCTGGTGGGCCGGGCGCTCAAGGACGTGGTGGTGCTGGTCGTGCAGGGCATCCTGCTGACGGTGCTGGCGCTGTTCTTCGGGCTGCGCGCACCGTTCGGCGGGGTGGTGCTCGCGCTCGCACTGGTGGCGGTGCTCGCGCTGGCGATGTCGTCGGCGTCCTACGCGCTCGCGTTGAAGCTCAAGAGCGAGGACACCCTCGCCCCGGTGCTCAACACGATCGTCCTGCCGCTGCTGCTGCTCTCGGGCATCCTGCTGCCGATGACGCTAGCCCCGACGTGGCTCTACAACCTGTCGCGCGTCAACCCGTTCGTCTACGTCGTGGACGCGGAGCGGGCGATCTTCCGCGGCGACTTCGGCGGGTCGGTGGTGGTCGTCGGGATCGTCGTCGCGATCGCGCTGGTGCTCGTGATGGTCGGCTGGGGCGTACGGACCTTCCAGCGCGAAAGCGCCTGACGGCGACGGGCACACTGGAACCGTGCGGATCAGCGTGCTCGGCCCGGTCAGGGCACGGCGTGGTGACGCGTCCGTGCCGCTGCGCGGGGTGCGCCTGCAGGGTCTGCTCGCCCGCCTCGCGCTGGACGCCGGACGCCCGGTGGGCACGTCCGTGCTGGTGGACGACCTGTGGGGCGAGGCACCACCCGACGGCGCCGGCAACGCGCTGCAGGCCCTGGTCTCCCGGCTGCGGCGGGCGATCGGTGCGGAGCTGGTGGCCACCGACGCCCGCGGCTACCGGCTGTGCGTGGAGCCCGACGCCGTCGACGCGCTCCGGTTCGCCGCGCTCGCCTCGTCCGGCGATCTCGACGGCGCGCTCGCCCTGTGGCACGGGGCGGCGCTCGCTGATGTCCTGGACCTGCCGTTCGCCGGGCCCGCGGCCGCGCGGCTGGAGGAGCGCCGCGCCGTCGTCGTCGACGAACGGGCCGCGCTCGCGCTGCGCGCCGGGCGGCCGGGCGGCGAGCTCGACGCGCTGGCCGCCCAGCTGGACGCGACGCCGCTGCGGGAGACCACGGCGGCCCTGCTCACCCGCTGCCTGCACGCCGCGGGGCGGCAGGCCGACGCGCTCGCGGTGGCCGACCGCACGATCGCTCTCCTCGCCGACGAGCTGGGCGTCGACCCCGGGCCGGGGCTGGCCGCGGCCCGGTTGTCGGTGCTGCGCGGCGGACAGCCCGTGGCCCCGGCCCGCACCGGGCTCAACAGCTTCGTCGGCCGCGACCGCGACGTCGAGCGGGTGCGCACACTGCTCGTCGACGCCCGGCTCGTCACGCTCATCGGGCCGGGTGGCGCGGGCAAGACGCGGCTGGCCCGCGAGGCCGTCGGCCCGGATTCCGTCGCGGTGGCGGAGCTCGCCCCGCTGACCGGTCCCGAGCAGCTCGCCGCCACCGTGCTGGCCGCCGTCGGTGAGCCCGACCTGGTGCTGCGCGCCCAGGACGAACCCGCGCCCGACACCGTCACCCGGCTGGTCTCGGCGCTCGCCGCCCGCGATTCCCTGCTGGTGCTCGACAACTGCGAGCACCTCGTCGGCGCCGCGGCAGAGCTCGCGGAGACGCTGCTGCGGGCCTGCCCCCGGCTCCGGGTGCTCGCCACCAGCCGGGAGCCGCTGGGGGTGCCGGGCGAGGTGCTGCACCCCGTCGAGTCGCTGGCCGAGGCCGACGCGGTGGCCCTGTTCGCCGACCGCGCCGCCGCCGTCCGGCCGGGTTTCGCGGTCACGCCCGAGGTCGCCGTGATCTGCCGCCGCCTCGACGGCCAGCCGCTGCCCATCGAGCTGGCCGCGGCCCGGCTGCGCACGCTGACCACCGCGGAGATCCTGGACCGTCTCGACGACCGCTTCCGGCTGCTCACCTCCGGCGCCCGCACCGCGCTGCCTCGCCACCAGACGCTGCGCGCCGTCGTCGACTGGAGCTGGGACCTTCTCGACGAGCCGGAGCGCGCCGTCGCCCGGCGCCTCGGGGTGTTCGCGGGCGGTGCCACGGCGGCAGCGGCCGGGCAGGTCTGCGGTGACGGCATCGGCGATGACGGTACGGGGGACGTCTTCGACCGGCTCGCGGCCCTCGTGGACAAGTCGCTGGTGGTCGCGGTGCCCGGGTCACCCACCCGCTACCGGATGCTGGAGACGATCCGCGAGTACGCCGGCGAACGCCTCGACGAGGCCGGCGAACGCGGTTGCGCCGTGGCCGCCCACGCTCGGATCATGGTGGAGCTGGCCGAGGCCGCCGAACCGCATCTGCGCGGGCGGGAGCAGCTGGAGTGGCTGGGCGCGCTGCGCGCCGAGGCCGACGAGTTCGACCTCGCGCTGCGGCGCGCGATGGCGACGGGCGACGGGGCCACGGCGCACCGGCTCGTCGCCGCGCTGACGTGGTCGTGGCTCATCCGCGGCCGCACCGACGAGGCCGACCGCTGGGTGTCGGCGGTCCACGGGATGGACGGCCCGGTCCCCCCGGACGTCCGGGCGCGCAACCTGGCCTGGGTGTCCGTGTTCACCGCGGTCCGCGGCCGCACGGAGGAGGCCACGGCGCACATCCGGTCCCTGTCCGCGCTGACCGCGTCGCTGCCCCGCCCGTGGCACCCGTTCCTGCAGCTCGTCGGGCCGACCTACCGGATCTTCGCCGGGCTCGGGGACGACGAGCTGTGCGCGCTGTCGGCCGGCGCCGAGGATCCCTGGGTGCGCGGGCTGACGCTGCAGATCCGTGCCCAGGTCGAGGAGAACGAGGGCCGCCGGGAGACGCAGCGGACGCTGATCCGGGCCGCGCACGAGGCGTTCACCGGCATCGGCGACCGCTTCGTGCTCGGCATGATCGTGCACTCGCTCGGCGAGCTGGAGGACTCCGCCGGGAACTACGACGCCGCGGCCCTGGCCTACGACGAGTCGATCGCGCTGGCCGCCGAGCTGGGCAACGACGACGACCTGCCGCAGTTCCTGGGCCGGCGCGCGGTGCTGGAGGCCCGGCGCGGCAACATCGACGAGGCCCGCGCCGTGCTCCAGCGGGCGCGGCCGTCCGACCGCGGCCCGTTCAGCTCCGCCGGTGCCGTCGCCACCACCCTGGCGCAGATCGAGCTGCTGGCCGGCGACGTCGACGCCGCGCGCGCCCAGCTCGTGCTGGCCGCGGGCGCGTTCGACCCGCCCGGGATGGACGGTGTCGGGGTGCCCCAGCGGCGGGCGTTCGCGGCCATGATGTGGGCATCGGTCGAGCTCACCGCCGGCGACCTGGACGCCGCCCGCCCGCGCGTCGCCGAGGCCGTCGCCGCGGCCGTCGGGGCCGACGACGGACCGGTGTCGGGCATGGTCGCGGAGGTGGCGGCGCGGTTCGCGCTGGCGGAGGACGACCCCGGAGCCGCCGCGGTGCTGCTGGGCATCGCCGCCGCCCAGCGCGGCACGCTCGACCACGGCTCGCCCGTCGTCCGCGCCACGCTGGCCGGGGCGCGCGCCGTTCTCGGCCCCGACGCCGCGGAGGAGCAGATGCGCAGCGGCCGCGAGCTCCCCCGCGCGGACGGCATGGCCTGGCTCGCGAAGTTCGCGGGCGCACTCGGCCCGCAACGCCCCGCCACCCGGCCCTGATCACCTCTCCGGGACACTCCCTTTGCGCGCGGACCGGATGTGGTTCATCGTGCGCGGATCGATGATCTCGGCAGGACGGGTGGGGCAGGATGACCGGCGGCTACGACGAGCAGTGGGACAAGACGCGGCAGTTGCCCCCGCAGGGCGACCACCCCACGGCTCCACGGGGTCCCGTGATCAACGCGGGCCGGCTGTGGGCGGGCGGGGTGGCCACGGCCATCGTCGCCGCGCTGATCGGGCTCGTCGGGCTGCTGGTCGTGCGGGCCCTGCTGCAGATCCCCTACCTCGCGCCGATGCGGTCGGGCGCCCTGGGCGACTCGCGCACCGCCCTGCTGTGCGTCTCCGCCGCCGTGGCCGCGCTGGCCGCCACGGGCCTGGCGCACCTCCTGCTGCTGAGCACCCCGCGCCCGATGGCCTACTTCGGCTGGATCGCGGGGCTGCTCACGGCGGTGGCGGTGGTGCTGCCGATCCTCAACGACGACCCCATCGCCGTCTCGCTCGCGACGTGCGTCACCCACCTGGTGATCGGCCTGGCCATCATCAGTCTGGTCACCGGGGCCGCCATGTCGGCCTCGTCGCGGGCCGCGGTCTGAGCCACTAGGTCCGACGGCGGTAGAGGGTGATCGCCAGCGGAGCGAAGATCACGATCACCACACCGGCGGCGATCAGGGCGTAGGTGGCCGGGGTCGCCACCGGGCCGCCCAGGAGCAGGCCACGCACCGCCGTCACCGTCTGGGAGACGGGGTTGACGTTCACGAACGCCTGCAGCCAGCCCGGCATCGTGCTCGCCGGCACGAAGACGTTGCTGGCGAACTACAGCGGCAGCATGATCAGTGCGCCGAGACCCTGCACGGACCGCGGCTGCTTGACGATCATCGCCAGGGCGGTGAACACCCAGCAGAGCGCGAACGCGAACACCATCACGAGCGCCATCGCGGCCACGTAGTCGAGGGGCCCCGCCGAGGAGCGGAAGCCCAGGATCGCACCGAAGGCCAGCATGATCAGGCCCGAGGTCAGGTAGCGCACCAGGTCGGCCCCGATGGCGCCGAGCAGGGGCGCCGACCGGGAGATCGGCAGGCTGCGGAAGCGGTCGAAGATGCCGGTGGCGAGATCGTCGGCCAGGCCGACGCCGGTGCCCGCGGACGCGAAGACGACCGTCTGCACCAGCACGCCGGGCAGCGCGAACTGCAGGTAGTCCTGTGTGGAGCCGCCGATCGCGCCGCCGAAGACGTAGACGAACAGCAACAGGAAGATCACCGGCTGCAGGGTGACGTCGAGCAGCGCCTCGGGCGAGTTGATCGTCTTGATCACGCCGCGCCAGGCGAGGGTGGCGCCGTGGCGGAGGGTGGACGGGCCGCGGCGGCCGGGCACCGTGAGGGGCACGGGCGGGCTCGGGCGGGTGACTGTGGTGGTCATGCCGAGTGCTCCTTGGCGGGGGTCGCGGCCGGGACGGGGATCGTGGGTGTGGTCGGCGCGATCACGCTGCTTCCTCGCTGTCCTCGGCCGGACGGCCGGTGAGGGTCATGAAGACGTCGTCGAGGCTCGGCAGGCGCAGCCCCACCTCGGCCACGGGGACGGCGTGCTCGTCGAGCCGGTCGGTGACGCGCCGGAGCAGGCCGGGGTCGAGGGCGGGCACCACGAGCTCCCCGCTGGCGTCCACCGCGATGAGCTCCCCGGGGGCGAGCTCCGCGACGACGGTCTCGACCAGCGCCGTGTCGGTGCGGTAGAGCGGCCGGACGTGCAGCCGTTGCCCGCCGATGTCGGCCTTGAGCGACGCGGGGGTGCCCGCGGCGATCACGCGGCCGCGGTCGAGCACGACGAGGTCGTCGGCGAGCTGGTCGGCCTCCTCGAGGTACTGCGTGGTGAGCAGCACCGTCACGCCCTCGGCGGCGAGCCCGCGGACGGAGTCCCAGACCTCGTTGCGGTGGCGGGGATCGAGGCCCGTGGTGGGCTCGTCGAGGAACAGGACGTCGGGGCGTCCGATCAGGCTGGCCGCGAGGTCGAGCCGCCGCCGCATGCCGCCGGAGTAGGTGCGGACCCGGCGGCTCGCGGCGTCCACGAGCCCGAAGCGCTCGATCAGCTCGCCCGCGCGGGCCCGGGCGTCGGCGCGCGAGAAGTCGAGCAGCCGTGCGATGAGCATCAGGTTGTTCGTGCCGGTCAGCGCCTCGTCGACGGCCGCGTACTGGCCGGTGAGCCCGATGCGGGCACGCACGGCGGGGGCCTCGGTGACGACGTCGTGCCCGAAGACGGTGGCGCGCCCGGCGTCGGGGCGCAGGAGGGTGGCGAGGACGCGCACGGTGGTGGTCTTGCCCGACCCGTTGGGGCCCAGCAGGCCCAGCACCGCACCGGGGCGGGCGGTGAGGTCGACCCCCGCCAGCGCCGTGGTGCCGGCGAACTTCTTGACCAGGCCTTCGACCTGGATGACGGATTCCATGCTCCGAGAGTGCGCCTCGCCGCTGACACGGCGCCACCACGGCGCTGACACGCGCTGACACGGTGCCTGAGAGGCCCGGACCGGCGTGCACCGTCCCGCCGCTCCGTCGAGAGGCGGTGGGCCGATCTCACCCCTGTGCGCAGCTCCGCAGCTCCGGGTCCCCCGACCCGGGCGGATCAGTCGAAAGGTGGATCGCCCGGGTCGTTCGGCCCACGCAGCCCGTCCCGCACCACCGCGAGCATCCGGCCGGCGAGCCCGGGGTCGTCGCTCCCCCGGATCGCGTGGATCAGGCCCTTCATCAGCGCGAACAGGTCGGTGACCCGGACGTCCGGCCGCACGGCCCCCGCCTCCTGCGCCCGGCGGAGCAGCACGTCGAGGGCGTCCTGCATGTCGGTGCGGGCGGCGACGGTGGCCGCGCCGACGCCGTCGAGGGCGTCGGGGATGTCGCGCTTGGCCGTGGCCTCCCCCGCCAGCCGCTCGAGGAACCCGTCGAACGCCGCACCGGGATCGTCGGACGCGGCCCGGGCCCGCGCGTCCGCGGCGAGGTCCCGCACCCGCACCAGCGAGACGGCCTCGAACAACGCCTCCTTCGTCGGGAAGTGCCGGTAGACCGTGCCGGGGCCGACGCCGGCCCGTGCGGCGATGTCGTCGAGCGGCACGCCGAAGCCGGACTCCGCGAACGCCTCGCGGGCCGCCGCGAGCACCTTGTCGCGGTTGCGCCGGGCGTCGGCGCGCAGGGGCCGCTCCGTCATCGGTCCTTGCTAACCGGGGCGAGCGTTCCGTATCGTTGAAGCGGGGTCACCGTTCCGATTCTAGGAGGAGTCATGACGCTGCAGCCACGGGACGTCGCCGAACAGGTCCGCCGCATGGTGGCCGGCGAGGGCGTCGACTTCGCCGACCTCTTCGCCGAGGACGGCGTCCTGCGCTTCCCGTTCGCCGCACCCGGGACGCCGCGCGAGATCCGTGGCCGGGAGGCGATCCGGGAGTCCCGCCGGAGCGCGACGGGCCACCGCGACCTGCTGGACATGCACGGCGTCGACGCCGTCGTCCGGGAGACCGACGATCCCGAGGTGGTGGTCACGGAGATCGAGCACCACGGGTGGTCGCGGGGCTCCGGCGGGCCGTACCGGTTCCGCGCGCTGGGCGTGATCCGCGTACGCGACGGCGAGATCGTCAGCTACGACGACTACATGGACCCGATCGCCATGGCCGCGCTGCTCGGGCGCACGCCCGACCTGGTGGCGGCCCTGAGCAGCACGTGACCGGTCAGCCCGCGGCCCGCCTGCGGAGCCGGCGCCGCCGCCGCGCGAAGCCGCTGACCAGCACCGCGGCCGCCCCCACGAACCACACGAGCACGGCGGCGGCGTCCAGCCAGCGCAGCCGGCTGTCCTGGCGGGCCTGGCCGGGATCGTCGGTGGGGACGTAGACGGCGGTCGGCTCGCGGGTGGTGTCGCCGGCGGCCTGGCCGTCGTCGACGATCGTGTACGGCTGGCCCTCGTAGGTGAAGTACGTGATGCCGCCCTGGCTGTAGCCGTCGACGCGGGTACCGGTCCACAGCACCGCCGTCGACGACTGCAGCACCAGCGCCACGAACAGCAGCCCCACCACCGCCAGCACCGACGCCCAGATCACGTGTGCGCGCACCGCCACCACCCCCGGCCGGGAAGGATGCCACCGACTCAGAGGTGGCGCTCTCCGGCGGGGTGGCGGACCAGGCCGCCCCGCCGGACACCGTGCGGCGGGTCGGTCGATCGGTCGATCGGTGGATCCGCGCTCCAGCGGTCGTGCGCGGAAATCAGTGCTCGGGCACTGATTTCCGCGCACGGGCGGCAGAGCCGCTACTCGGCCGCCTCCGCCGCCTCGAGCCACTGGTTCTCCAGCTCCTCCTGCTCGGCCATGACCGCCTTCAGCTCGGCGTCGAGCTTCAGCAACCGGTCGGGCTCGGTGGCCGCGGCCGCGAGGTCCTCGTGCAGCTGCTTCTCGCGCTTGGTCAGCGTGGTCATGCGGCGCTCGATGCGCTGCAGCTCCTTGCGCGCGAGGCGCTGGTCGGCGGCGCTGGACGGCGCCTTGGCCGGAACCGGCTCCGCCGACGATGCCGAGAGGCCGCTGGCCTGCGCCCCGGCCCGCCTGCGGCGTTCCAGGTACTCCTCGATGCCCCCGGGCAGGTGCGTGATCTTGCCGTCGCCGAACAGCGCGACGACCGTGTCGCAGGCGCGTTCCACGAGGTACCGGTCGTGGCTGACGACGACGAGCGTGCCCGCCCAGCCGTCGAGCAGGTCCTCCAGGCGGGCCAGCGTGTCGACGTCCAGGTCGTTCGTGGGCTCGTCGAGCAGCAGGACGTTGGGCTCGGCCATGAGCAGCCGCGTGAGCTGCAGCCGGCGCTTCTCCCCACCGGAGAGCTGCCCGACCGGTGTCCACTGCCGGGCCGCGGGGAACCCGAGCCGCTCCAGCACCGACGACGCCGTGAGCTCCAGCTTGCCCAGCTTGACGTACTTGGCCACCTGCTCGGTGGCCTCCAGCACCCGCATGTCCTTGGGCAGGTCCACGAGCTCCTGGGAGAGCTCCGCGAGCTGGACCGTGGTGCCCGTGACGAGCCGGCCGCCCTGCAGCGGCCGCTCGCCGGTGAGCGTGCGCAGCAGCGTGGTCTTGCCCGAGCCGTTGACTCCGACGATGCCGACGCGGTCGCCCGGGCCGAGGCGCCAGGTGACGTCGTCGAGCAGCACGCGGTCACCGATGGTCGCCGTGGCGTCCTCCAGCTCCAGCACGGTCCTGCCGAGCCGGTTGGTGGCGAACCCGAGCAGCTCCACGGTGTTGCGGGGCGGCGGGACGTCGGCGATCAGGGCCTCGGCGGCCTCGATCCGGTACCGGGGCTTGGACGTGCGGGCGGGCGGGCCGCGGCGCAGCCAGGCCAGTTCCTTGCGCGCGAGGTTCTGCCGCTTGGCCTCGGCCGCATCGGACTGCCGGCTGCGCTCCGCGCGGGCGTAGATCCAGTCGGCGTAGCCGCCGAGGTAGCTCTCGACCCTGCCGCCCGCCACCTCCCACGTGCGCGTGCAGACCGCGTCGAGGAACCAGCGGTCGTGCGTGACGACCACGACACCGCAGCGCCGCTCGATCAGGTGCCCGGCCAGCCAGCCGATGCCCTCGACGTCGAGGTGGTTGGTGGGCTCGTCGAGGACGACGAGGTCGGGGTCGCCGACGAGCGCGGCGGCCAGCGCGACCCGGCGCTTCTCCCCGCCGGACAGGCCGGTGACCGACCGCTCCAGGTCCTCGATGCCCAGCCCGTCGAGCACGTCGCGGACCTTGGCGTCGGCGGCCCACTCGTGGTCGCCCGCCCATCCCTTCTCGTCACTGCCCCAGGCGGCGAGCACGACGTCGCGCACCCGGGCGCCCTTGGCCAGCGCGTCACCCTGCACGAGGTGCGCGAGGTTGAGCCCACCCACGCGGCTGACGCGGCCGCCGTCAGGGGCCCGGACGCCGGTGATGATGTCGAGCAGCGTGGTCTTCCCGCCGCCGTTGAGCCCGACGACGCCGACGCGCTCACCGCGCTCGATGCCCAGCGACACGTGGTCGAGCAGGACGCGCGATCCGTCCCCGGGGACGTGGGCGAGCACGTTCTCCAGGTTGACGAGGTTCTGTGATGATCCCTTCTGGCCGGCCATCAGGCACGCACCGGCGGCCAGGACGTGGGCGGGCCCGAGGGCGCACCCGGTGGTTCGTGCTGGTCGACCACGCGCGCGCCGGGCACCGGCCCGTGCGCGACGCGGACCGTGCGGCACACCCCGAGCCCGGCGAGCTCGGTGGCCACGTCGAGCGCGTTGTCGGCGCCGTCGCAGAGGAAGGCGCAGGTGGGCCCGGACCCGGAGACGAGCCCGGCCAGCGCACCCGCGTCCACCCCGGCGCGCAGGGTACGGCGCAGCTCCGGCGCCATGCTCACGGCGGCGGCCTGCAGGTCGTTGCCCAGCGAGAGCGCGAGCTGGCGGGGATCGCCGCCCGCGACAGCCTGCAGCACCGGCTCCACCGGACGCTGCATCGGCTCGGAGCCCGCGCGCAGCCGGTCGAGCTCCTTGAAGACCGACGGCGTGGACAAACCGCCGCGGTGCAGCGCGATCACCCAGTGCTGCGGGTGCCGCGAGAGGACCGGGACGATCTGCTCACCGCGTCCGGTGCCCAGGGCCGTGCCGCCGTGCAGGGCGAACGTGACGTCGCTGCCCAGCTCGGCGGCCAGGACGGAGAGCTCGTCGCGGGGGAGGTCGAGCTTCCACAGCGACGACAGGGCCACGAGCGCGCCGGCCGCGTCGGCGCTGCCGCCGGCCATGCCACCGGCCACCGGGATGCCCTTGCGCAGCACGAGGGCGACGTCGGGTTCACGCCCGGCCCGCTCGGCCAGCAGCTGCACCGCGCGCCAGGCCAGGTTCGTCTCGTCGGCAGGCACCTCGGAGACACCCTCGCCGTAGACCTCGATGCCGGGCTCGTCGCTCGCGACCACCGACACCTCGTCGAACAGGCTCACCGCGTGGAAGACCGTGACGAGGTCGTGGAAGCCGTCCTCACGCAGCGGGCCGACCGCCAGATGTAAGTTGATCTTCGCGGGGACCCGCACGGTGACGGGCGGCGGAACGGCGGACAGCACCCGACAACCCTACGTGCACCGATCCCGTGGGGTGGCGCCGCAGCTACCCCGCCGAGCTCGGCACGGTTTCCGCCGGGCTGGAACCGCGTTGGGCCAGGTGACGCGGGAGGGCGAACCCGAGCGCCGCCACGAGCCCCACCAGCACGACCCCGGCCGGCAGCAGCAGCGCCTGGGCCATCGCCGTGGCGAATCCGGCGTGCAGGGCCTCGGGCAGCTGCGTGATGGACTCCGACGAGCCCCCGCCAGGGGCCGCGGGCAGGTTGGCCGCGAGCCGGGACGCGATGAGCACCGCGATGGCCGCACTGCCCAGCACCGCCCCGACCTGCCGGGTGGTGTTGTAGACCCCCGAGCCCGCGCCGGCGTCGGACTGCGGCAGGTTGCGGGTGGCCGTGGTGGAGACCGGCGCCCACACGAAGCCGTTGGCCACGCCGAGCAGCGCGATGGGCAGCAGCAGCTCCCAGATCGGGGTGGTGGGGCCCATCACGGCGGCGAGCCACACCAGCGACACCGACCAGGACAGCAGCCCGACACCGGCGAGCACCCGCGGGTGCATCCGGTCGGTCCAGCGCCCGACGAACGGGGCCAGCACCCCCGACACGACGGCCATGGGCACCAGCAGCAGCGCCGAACCCGTGGGCGTCAGGCCGAGCACGCCCTGCGCGTAGAACAGGATCGGGAAGACCATGGCCGTGACCGTGAAGCCGACGGTGGTGATCACGATGTTGGCCAGGCTGAAGTTGCGGTCGCGGAACAGCGTGAGACGCACCAGGGGCTCACCCGGGTTGCGCGCCTGCCAGACGACGAACAGCGCCATGACCACGAGACCTGCGACGATCAGCGACCACACCGAGATGGGCCCCGCGATCGTGCCCCAGTTGTAGGTCTGGCCCTCCTGGATGCCGAAGACCAGCAGGAACATGCCGACCGCGCTCAGGGCGACGCCCAGCAGGTCGAAGCGGCGCACGTGGGTGGGCAGCTCGGGCACCAGACGCACGGCGAGCACGAAGCCGACGACACCGACCGGCACGTTGATGAAGAAGATCCACTCCCAGCCGAACCCGTCGACCAGTACGCCGCCCAGGATCGGGCCGACCAGCGTGGCGACGCCCGCGACCGCGCCCCACAGGCTCATCGCCCGGCCCCGGCTCTCGGCGGGGAACGTGCGCGTGATGACGGCCATCGTCTGCGGCGTCATCAGCGCCGCGCCGAAGCCCTGCACGACCCGCGCCGCGATGAGCTCACCGATGGTGGCGGTGAGGCCACACCACAGCGACGCGAGCGTGAAGATAGCCAGCCCGGCCAGGTAGACGCGGCGCGGCCCGAAGCGATCGCCCAGGCGACCGGTGACCAGCAGCGGCACCGCGTAGGCCAGCAGATACGCGCTGGTGACCCACACGACCGCGTCGACGCTGACCCCGAGCGAGGTCATGATCGCGGGCGTGGCCACCGAGACGATCGTGGAATCCACCAGGATCATGAAGAAGCCGAGGACGAGAGCCCACAGCGCCGGCCACGGGTTCGCGGGCCCCGCCGTGGCGGTGAGGGGCTGTGGATCGGTCATGTTCTCGGCTCCCTGGTCACTGGTACGAGGGAACCCTACGACCGACCACCGACAATCGCGCGCGGTCGAACGGCGGCCAGCCTCGCAAAGGCCGTGATGTCCAGGCGCTCGGCCCGTTCCAGGGGCTCGATGCCGGCCGCGCGCAGGGCCGTCTCCGCCGCGGCCGGGGACCCCGCCCAGCCCGAGAGCGCCGACCTCAATGCCTTGCGCCGCTGGGCGAACGCGGCGTCGATCAGCGTGAAGACCTCGGCCCGGTCGCCGGCCGGGGGGTCACGGCGGTCGAACGCCAGCAGCCCCGAGTCGACGCCCGGCACCGGCCAGAACACCGCCCGCGGCACCGGTCCCGCCCGCCGCGCCGAGGCGAACCACGCCAGCTTGGCGCTCGGCACGCCGTAGGCCTTGCTGCCCGGCACGGCCGCGAGCCGCTCGGCCACCTCGGCCTGCACCATCACCAGCCCGCGCCGGATCTCCGGCAGCTCGGCCAGCAGGTGCAGCACCACGGGCACGCCGACGTTGTACGGCAGGTTCGCCACGATCGCGGTGGGCACCGGCCCGCCCAGGTCCGACGCGCGCACGCGCAGGGCGTCCGCGGTGGTCACGGTGAGCCGGTCGGCCAGCGCCGGCGCCCGGTCCGCCACGGTCAGGGGCAGCCGCGCGGCCAGCACCGGGTCGATCTCCACCGCGTGCACGGCCGCCACCGCGGGCAACAGGGCCAGCGTCAGCGAGCCCAGCCCCGGACCGACCTCCAGCACCACGTCCTCGGGGCGCAGCTCCGCCGACTTCACGATGCGCCGCACCGTGTTCGGGTCGTGCACGAAGTTCTGGCCGAGCTTCTTCGTGGGCCGCAGGTCGAGCTCGGCGGCGAGCGCCCGCACCTCAGCCGGGCCCAGGAGTCGCGAGTCGGTCACCCAGTGAGACTAGAGGTCACTGAGGGAGGCCCAGCTTCCGCGAGCACGCCGGCCAGGCGCCGTAGCCCCCACCACGGTCGTCGCGCACCTTCTGCGCCACCGCGATCTGCTCCTCGCGGGTGGCCTGATGGGGCAGCGGCGCGTACTCGGTGCCGCCGTAGGCCCGCCAGGTGCCCGCGTCGAACTGCAGGCCGCCGTAGTAGCCGTTGCCGGTGTTGATGGCCCAGTTGCCGGTGGCCTCGCACTGCGCGATGCGGTCCCAGACGCTGCCGTCGTCGACGGCGGGGGCGGTGGCGATGTCGTCGTTCGTGCCGACCTTGACGACGCGCGGCGTGGGCGGGGTGGTGTCGCCGGCCCGGACCTGCTCGCGGCGGATCTCCTTGCCGTTCTGCACGTACACCCGCATGATCGCGGTGGTCTCGCCCGGCTTGCCCTTGTCGACGACCACCTCCTTGCCGCGCGCCAGCGTCGGGTCGTCGACCTTCTGCACCGGCGGCGGGACCTCGCGGGTCTCAACGACCTCACCGACACCGTTGCGGACGACCTGCACGGCCATCCCGTCGGTGAGCGGGGTGTCGCCGCTGGGGATCGAGGTGTCGTCCGGGCCGAGCACGATGCGCTTCTGCTCGAGCAGGCCCGCCACGGTGCCCGTGTCGGTGGTGACGGGCACCTTCGCGCCGGTGCCGTCGGTGAGCGAGACGGTGCGCGGGACCTTGAGGGTCAGGGCCATACCCGTCAGCGGGATCTCGGCGGTCGGGGAGGCGGACATCTGGATCGGCTGGGCGTCGATGCCCAGGCTGGTCAGCGCCTCGCTGACCGACGCCGCCGTGGTCCACATCTGACGCTGCACGCCGCCCTCGTCGAGGGTCAGCGGCCGGGCCCGGCTGAAGATCACGTGGTCGCCGTCGGCGAGCCCGGTGGGGAGGGCGGGCTCGATGCGGTCCTGGGACGCGGGGTCGATTCCGGCGGAGCTCAGGGCCCCGGCGACGTCGGAGGCGAACGTGTGGACCGTGCGGTCCTGCCCGTCGACGGTGATCGTGACGGTCTTGTCCATCGCCAGCGCGGCGGCCCCGCCGCCGGTCGCGGTGAGGATCAGGGCGAGCACGACGCCGCGCACCAGCGTGCGGGCGGGAGCGGACCTGGCGGGAGCGGTGGGCCTGCGGTCGGCGCGACGCCGACCGGAGACCGGCCGCCCGGGCTCGGCCACCGGCGCCGGGGGCGCGACGGCCGGCATCGGCCCGGTCCGGGCGACGAACGCCTCGGTGACGGGGGCGTCGATGCGCGGGATCTGGCCGGTGGGGGCGTCGTCGTGGTCCGGTCGCGAGGCGGGGGCGAAGAGATCCGCCCCGATCAGCGGCATCGGCCCGGTCAGGTCGAGGTCCGGGACGGGGACGTCGAGGATCGACCGGTCGTACGCGTGCGGCCGACCGGTGATCAGGTTGGCGGCCGCGGACGGGACGCGGCGCCGCGGCGCCTCGGTCGGCTCGACCGAGGGCGTGGCGGACGGGGCGGGGAACCCGTCGGGATTGCCGTACCAGTCCACGAAGACGTCGTCGACGCCCGAACCGGGGTGGAGATCCACGCGGGCGCGCGCGGCTTGGCGCCGCGCACGCGCAGAGACGTCGACCACAGCAATCCTGACCTCGGCGGACCGGGCAGGGGAGGAAAATACGGTCACGGTGGCCCGAAGGCAGTGGATCTCAGGGAGCGCCCCGGACCACCGTGACCGCACTGCTGGGGAGCGTTCCCCACCCCGGCTTGAGCGATCACGGAACCGTAACGGGCTGTGAGTGAAGTGTTCGCGTCGCAACGCGGAGTGAGCGCCGAGCGGCCGCTGCGCTACGCCGAACGTGCATTGGCTGCGCTGAGCGTGTCCGGCGACGGGACAGACGGCAGCTCGCCGAGGCGAAACACCCGCTCGGCGTTACGCTCGGCCTCCGCGGCAAGCCGCTCGTCGGAAACGCCGCGTAGGGCCGCGAGGCCCCGGACCGTCCACGGCAGGCAGTACGGCTCGTTGGCCCGGCCGCGGTGCGGGTGCGGGGTGAGGAACGGCGCGTCGGTCTCCACGAGGATCTGATCGGCCGGAACGAGCGCGGCCGCCTCCCGGAGCGCGTGGGAGTTCTTGAACGTCACCGGGCCCGCGAACGAGAGCACGTAACCCGCGTCCGTGCACTCGCGCGCCATGGCCGCGTCGCCGGAGAAGCAGTGGAACACCACCGTGTCCGGCGGCCCCTCCTCGCGGAGGATCCGCAGCACGTCGTCGTGGGCCTCGCGGTCGTGGATCATCAACGGCTTGCCGAGCCGCTTGGCGAGGTCGATGTGCCATCGGAACGACGCCTGCTGGGCCTCGGGCGGCGAGTAGTCCCAGTAGTAGTCCAGGCCCGTCTCCCCCACCGCGACGACGCGCGGGTCGGCGGCGAGCCGCTCGATCTCCGCGAACTCCTCGTCGGTGACGGCGGCGGTGCGCGTCGGGTGCAGGGCCACGGCGGCGGCCACCCGGGCGTCCCAGTACGCCGCCCGCACCGCCCAGCGCGCCGAGGGCAGGTCGTCGGCGACGGTGACGGCCCGCGTGACGTTGACCGCGGCGGCCCGGTCCATGGCGGCCGTGACGTCCGCGGCCGTCTCGCACCCGCACGCGTCGAGATGCGTGTGGGAGTCGACGGTGGGGGCGGGCAGCGGCTCCGGCGGCTCCGGAGCCGCGCGCCGGGTCACGTCGGCCCCTCCGGGGCTCGTGCCCGGATATCGGTGCTCTGGCACCGATATCCGCGCACGGGCGCGTCAGCGCATGGCCGGGTCACTTCGCGATCGGGGCCCAGTCCGGGCCGGTCTCGCCCAGCTCCGGGTCCAGCTTCGTGAAGATCGGGCTGGGCTTGCCCAGCGGCTTGCCGACCTCGATCGGCGTGCTCTGCCACTCCGCCTGCTCCGCGGCGTAGTCACCGGTGATCACCGGGTATGCGGGGCCGTCGCCGAGGTCGTCGACCTGGCGGATCTCCGGCTGGGCCGCCCAGACCCCGCTGCCGCCCAGCGCCTCGTGCACCTGCTGCGCGGAGTGCGGCAGGAACGGCGTGAGCAGCGTGTTGGCGTCGGAGACCACCTGCAGCGCGGTGTGCAGGATCGTGTCGCGGCGGTCGGGGTCGTCCTTGCGCTTCCACGGCTCCTGGTCGGACAGGTACCGGTTGGCCGCGGTGACGACCCGCATGGCCTCGCCGACCGCCTGCTTGAACCGGTTGCGGGCCAGCAGGCCGCCCACGGTGTCGAAGCCCGCCTTCGAGATCGCCAGGAGCTCGTGGTCGGCGTCGGCCGGCGACACCGGCTTCGGGATGGCGCCGACGTTCTTGTGCGCCATCGAGATCGAGCGGTTGACGAGGTTGCCCCACTCGTTGGCCAGCTCGAAGTTGGTGCGGCGCACGAACTCGTCCCAGGTGAAGTCGGTGTCCTGGTTCTCCGGGCCGGCGACGGAGATGAAGTAGCGCAGCGCGTCCGGGCCGAACTCCTCCAGGAAGTCGCCCACGTAGATCACCGTGCCGCGGCTCGTGGAGAACTTCGACCCGCTCATCGTCAGGTACTCCGACGAGACGACCTCGCTCGGCAGGTTCAGCGTGCCGAACGCACCCGGCGTGCCGCCCTTGTCGCCCGCGCCGTTCTGGCCCAGCAGCAGCGCCGGCCAGATCACGGAGTGGAAGACGATGTTGTCCTTGCCCATGAAGTAGTAGCCCTGGGCCTCGGGGTCGCACCACCACTGCTTCCACGCGTCGGCGTCCGGGCCGCGGCGCGCCCACTCCACCGAGGCGGACAGGTAGCCGATGACGGCGTCGAACCAGACGTAGAGGCGCTTCATCGGCTGGTTGCTCCAGCCGTCGAGCGGGATGGGCACCCCCCAGTCGAGGTCGCGGGTGATGGCGCGCGGCTTGAGGTCGGCGGCCAGGTTGGCCGAGAACTTCAGGACGTTCGGACGCCAGTCGGTGCGCGTGGACAGCCACGTCCCCAGCGACTCCGCGAACGCGGGCAGGTCCAGGAAGAAGTGCTCGGTCTCGATGAACTTCGGCGTCTCACCGTTGATCTTCGAGCGCGGGTTGAGCAGGTCGGCGGGATCGAGCTGGTTGCCGCAGTTGTCGCACTGGTCACCGCGCGCGGCCTCGTAACCGCAGATCGGGCACGTGCCCTCGACGTAGCGGTCGGGCAGCGTGCGCCCGGTGGACGGGCTGATCGCGCCCATCGCCGACTTCGCGTACACGTACCCGTTCCTGTGCAGCGCGAGGAACAGCTGCTGCACCACCTCGTAGTGGTTCGTGGTGGTGGTGCGGGTGAACAGGTCGTAGCTCAGCCCGAGACCCTGCAGGTCACGCGTGATCACACCGTTGTACTTGTCGGCGAGCTGGCGCGGGGTGAGCCCCTCGGCGTCGGCCTGCACCTGGATGGGCGTGCCGTGCTCGTCGGTGCCGCTGACCATCAGCACCTGGTCGCCGATCATCCGGCGGTACCGGGAGAAGACGTCGGAGGGCACACCGAAACCGGAGACGTGGCCGATGTGCCGCGGGCCGTTGGCATAGGGCCATGCCACGGCGGTCAGCACGCGAGAGCTCATGCACACCAGCGTATGCCCAGGCCACCAACCGGTTTCGACGCCCGGTCAGATGTCGGCGGAGCCGTCCGACCAGGTGATCCGCAGCTTGCCCTCGACGGTGGACAGGCCGATGCCAAGCACCTCGGACTCCGCGACGCCACCTGAGGTCGACACGGGCAGCAGCCGGTCCTCGATCAGGCGGAAGAGCTCGGCCCGCCGGTCACCGGGGTGCAGAACGAGCACCTCACGTACGCCGAGCGCGATGTAGAAGTCGAACTTCTCGTAGGTCTCGTCGCGCGGCGACCGCACCTCCGCGACGACCTCAGCGCCCTCGACACCCCGCTCCGAGAGCTGCTCCGCCCGTGCGTAGAGCTGGTCGGGTACGCGGTAGTCGGCATCGGAGCGGAAGAGGCCGGTCTCCGTGTGCGGCACCAGACCCCGTTGCTCGGCCAGCGGGCCGACCACCATGAGGAACCGCGTGTTCAGTCCTTGGTGCGGGCCGCCCACCGGAGGAACCATGTGCACGACCCCGCTCCACATCTCGTCGCGCCCGTCGATGCCCAGCTGTCGACGCTCGTCGAGCACCGACCGGGGGACCTCGAGCATCGCGCCACGCATGGGCCGAGGATGCCGGCTCACCTGAGCGCACGGTCGAGGTTGATCGCGGCGCTGACCAGGCTCAGGTGGGTGAAGGCCTGGGGGAAGTTGCCCAGCTGGTCGCCGGTCAGCCCGATCTCCTCCGCGTAGAGGCCGAGGTGGTTGGCGTAGGTGAACATCTTCTCCAGCGCGACGCGCGCGTCGTCCAGCCGTCCGGCCCGCGTCAGCGCCTCGACGTACCAGAACGAGCACATCGAGAAGGTGCCCTCGTCCCCGTCGAGGCCGTCGGCGGCGTCGTACCGGAACACGAGCGTGTCCACCACCAGCTCGTTCCGGATCGCGTCCAGTGTGGACAGGAACCGCGGCTCGGTCGGCGCCACGAACTTCACCATCGGCATCAGCAGCAGTGACGCGTCGAGGGTGGTGGAGCCGTAGCGCTGCACGAACGCGCCGCGCTCGGCGTCCCAGCCCTTGTCCATGATCTGCCGGTAGATCTCGTCGCGGGTGGTGGTCCAGCCCGTCAGGTCGCCGGGCAGGCCCCGCCGGCGCGCCATCCGGATCATGCGCTCCAGCGCCACCCAGCACATCAGCCGCGAGTAGACGTGGTCGCCGCGACCGCCGCGGGTCTCCCAGATGCCCTCGTCGGGCTGGTCCCAGTGCTCGCGCAGCCAGTCGATCACCACGCACAGGTTCTCCCAGTCGCCGTGGGAGATGCCGCTGCCGTACTTGTCGAACAGGTAGACCGAGTCGATGATCTCGCCGTAGACGTCGAGCTGCAGCTGGTCGCCCGCCCCGTTGCCGACGAGCACGGGCGCCGAGTCGCGGTAGCCCGCGAGGTGCGCGAGCGGCCCCTCGTCGGGCGGCGGCTCGCCGTCGATCGTGTACATGACGCGCAACGGGCCGCTCTCGCCGTCCCGCGGAGCGGCGAAACGATCGGTCAGCCAGCCGACGAACGCCTCCGCCTCGGCCGTGAAGCCCAGGCGCAGCAACGCGTACAGCGAGAACGCGGCGTCGCGCAGCCAGACGTAGCGGTAGTCCCAGTTGCGCTCGCCGCCCAGCTGCTCGGGCAGGCCCATCGTCGGGGCCGCCACGACGGCACCGGACGGCTCGTGCGTCAGCAGCTTCAACGTGATCGCCGAGCGGTGGACGACCTCGCGCCAGCGCCCGGTGTAGCTCGACGTGGCGAGCCACCCGCGCCAGAACACGACGGTGGCGTCGAACAGCGCGTCGACCTCGGTGGGGCGCAGGTCGACCGGCGGCTCGGCTCCGGCGTCCGCGACGTCGAGCACGAAGATCTCGCTCGCACCCTCGTCCAGTACGAAGCCGGCCGTGACGTCGCCGGACACGTCGATGCCGACGGTGGCCCCGAGCCCGAGCGCCAGGTCGTCACCGGAGAACCAGACGCCGCCGGGTACGGCCTTCGCGATGGCGTCGGACCGCGCGTAGTCGGGCCGCGGGGCGATCTCGGTGCGCATCCCGACGGTGCCCCGCACCCCGACGACCCGGCGGACCAGCCGCTGGTGGTGGTCGGGATCGTCGCGGCGCAGCACCGGCATGAAGTCCTGGACCTCGACGATGC
This sequence comes from Pseudonocardia sp. 73-21, assembly GCF_001899645.1. Classification (GTDB taxonomy): domain Bacteria; phylum Actinomycetota; class Actinomycetes; order Mycobacteriales; family Pseudonocardiaceae; genus Pseudonocardia. The sequence continues at coordinate 30,580 of NZ_MKVV01000076.1, forward strand.
CGTGCTCGGTGAGGAACCGCGTGACGAGCACGGCCGAGTCGGGGAAGTAGAACTGGCTGCGCGCCGCCACCTCGCACGTGGGCGCCATCGTCCAGTGCCCGCCGCCCCCGTCGAGCAGGGCGGCGAACACGCTGGGCGCGTCGAAGCGGCGAGGGCAGAACCAGTCGATCGTGCCGTCGGTGCCGACGAGCGCGGCCGACCGGAGATCCCCGATCAGGCCGTGCTCGGCGATGGGCAGGTCGCTCACTTCCCGGGGAGCCTCCACCCGCGCCCACCCGGCAGCTCCAGCGCCGCCTGGGGGCCCCACGAACCCTGCTCGTACGGCAGCGCCTCGGGCGGGTCGGCGAGCACCGGGTCGCACAGCTCCCAGAGCTGCTCCACCTCGACGGTGCTGGTGAACAGCAGGTGGTTGCCCTCCATCGCGTCGAGCAGCAGCTTCTCGTAGGCCTCCAGCGGCTCGGCGTCGAACGCCTCCTCGAACTTGAGGTCCAGCCGCGCGTGCTTGAGGTGGAAGCCCGGCCCAGGGACCTTCGCCCGCACCTCGAGGGAGATCTCGGGCTCGTCGGTCAGCTCCAGCACGAGCTCGTTGGGGCTGCCGTCGGGGTCGCCGGGGAACATCCGCAGCGGCGGCTCCCGGAACCCGAGCGTGATCGTGCGCCGCCCCTCGGCCAGCGCCTTCCCGGTGCGCAGGAAGAACGGGACGCCGTGCCAGCGCCAGTTGTCGATGTAGGCCTCCAGCGCCACGAACGTCTCGCGGGTGGAGTCGTCGGCGACGCCCTCCTCGTCGCGGTAGCCGTCGTACTGCCCGAACACGACCTTCGACGGGTCCAGCTCGCGCACGGCGCGGAAGACCTTGGCCTTCTCCTGGTGCAGCGAGTCGGGATCGAGCCGGACCGGCGGCTCCAGCGCGACGAACCCGAGCAGCTGGAACAGGTGCGTGGAGATCATGTCCCGGAACGTGCCGGTGGACTCCATGAACGAGGCGCGTCCCTCGATGCCGATCTCCTCCGGCACGTCGATCTGGACGTAGGCGATGTGGCGGGAGTTCCAGACCGGCTCCATGAGCCCGTTGGCGAAGCGCAGCGCCAGGATGTTCTGCACCGCCTCCTTGCCGAGGAAGTGGTCGATGCGGAACACCGCGGACTCGTCGAAGACGTCGAGCACGGTGGCGTTGAGCTCCTTCGCCGACGCGAGGTCGTGGCCGAACGGCTTCTCCAGCACCAGGTGCGCGCGCTCGTGCAGCCCGGTGGACTCCAGCATCGCGATCATCGGCTGCATGGCCGACGGGGGTACCGAGAGGTAGAGCAGCCGGCGGACGCCGTCGTCACCCCCATCGCCATCACGCAGGTCCTTCTCGGCCTCCGCGACGGCCGTGGCGAGGTCGTCACCGTCCTCGGCGGACGACACGACGAACCGGATGGTCGCGGCGAACTCGTCCCACTCCGCTCCGCCGTCCTCCGGGGCCACCTTCGCGCGGAACTCCTCGTCGGTTCCCGGCGAGTGCCGCCCCGTGCCGATGATCCGGACGTCGGGCAGCAGCCCCGCGCGGTGGAGATGGAACAGCCCGGGGAACAACTTGCGCTTCGCCAGGTCGCCCGAGGCGCCGAAGAGGACGAGGACGTGGGGTGCCGTCATGTGATCACGTTCCCCGTGGGGCCACCCCGTTAACCGCCGACCCCGTCACACGGGCGGTTACGGTGGTGTGGTGAATGTCGAGGTGACCCCTTTGCCCGGAATCGGAGTCCGCAAGGACTTCGCGCTCCGGGGTGGACGACGTATCGGTGTCGTCACCCATCGGGACGGGAAGATCGAGCTGATCATCTCCAAGTCCGACGACCCGGACGCCTGTCTGGCCGAGCTACCCCTGTCGGCCGACGAGGCCGGCGCGCTGGCCAACCTGCTGGGCGCCCCGCAGCTCGTCGCGCAGCTCACCGAGGAGCACCGTGACCTCCCCGGCATCCACACGCGGCAGATCCCCGTCGGCCCGCCGTTCGACGGCCGCACCCTGGGCGACACCGCGCTGCGCACCCGCACCGGCGTCTCCGTCGTCGCCGTGATGCGCGCGGGTCAGGTGCACCCCAGCCCCACGCCCGACTTCACCCTGACCGCAGGTGATCTCATGGTCACCGTCGGCACGTCGGAAGGGCTCGACAACGCGGTCAGGATCCTCAAGCGCGGATGACCGACACGTCGCTGGAGCTCATCGAGTTGGGAGCCGTCTTCTTCGGCCTCGGTCTGCTCGGACGCTTCGCCGGACGCATCGGGCTCTCGCCCATCCCGCTCTACCTGATCGGGGGGCTCGTCTTCGGGGAGGGCGGGCTGCTGCCGCTGGGCGGCATCGAGAAGTTCACGTCGCTGGCCGGCGAGATCGGCGTGGTGCTGCTGCTCCTGCTGCTGGGGCTGGAGTACTCCGCGGCGGAGCTGGTCACGGGGCTGAGACGGTCGTGGGTGGCCGGGCTGCTCGACATCGTGCTCAACACGGCACCCGGAGCAGCCGTCGCCCTGATCCTCGGGTGGGGGCCCATCGGGGCGTTCGTGATGGCCGGGGTCACCTACATCTCGTCGTCGGGGATCATCGCGAAGGTCCTCGGCGACCTCGGCCGCCTGGGCAACCGCGAGACGCCCGTGGTGTTGTCGATCCTCGTGTTCGAGGACCTCGTCATGGCGCTGTACCTGCCGATCCTCACCGCGGTGCTGGTGGGCGTCTCGCTCGTCGGCGGGCTGACGGCCGTGGGGATCGCGGCGGGCGTGCTCGCCGTCGTGCTGGTGGTGGCGCTGCGCTACGGCCGGTTCGTCTCGGCGATCGTCGACTCCCCCGACCGCGAGGTGTTCCTGCTCAAGGTGCTCGGCGCGGCGCTGCTCGTGGCCGGCTTCGCGTCGGCGATGCAGGTGTCGGCGGCCGTCGGGGCGTTCCTGCTGGGCATCGCGATCAGCGGCTCCACCGCCGAGAACGCCACGAAGATGCTCGAGCCCCTGCGGGACCTGTTCGCCGCGGTGTTCTTCGTGGTGTTCGGCCTCAACACCGACCCCGCCTCGATTCCGCCGGTGCTGGGCTGGGCCGTGGTGCTGGCGGTGTCGACGACCCTCACGAAGCTCGCGACGGGCTGGTGGGCGGCCCGGCGGCAGGGCATCGGCCCGCTCGGCCGGGCGAGAGCCGGGGCCGCGCTGGTGGCCCGCGGCGAGTTCTCGATCGTCATCGCCGGCCTGGCCGTCTCCTACGCCGCGGTGGACGGTGAGCTCGCTGCGCTGGCCACCACGTACGTGCTGCTGATGGCGGTGCTGGGCCCGGTCGCGGCGCGGGTGGTGGAGCCGTTGGCACGCAAGCTCCGCGCCGACCGCCCGCTGACCAACCCGACCACCGCCCACTAGGCCGTGCCCGGTCGTGCGCGGAAATCAGTGCTCCAGCCCTGATTTCCGCGCACGGGAGGCGTCCGCGCCGGCGATCCGCTCGGCGGCCTCCGTCGCTCCCGGGCCCGACACCCCCTCCAGGCCCGCCGTCCGGCCCGTTGCCAGCAGGAGCAGGTCGCCCACCGGGGCGCGCACCTCCAGGGGACCGTCACCGGTGGACCAGTCGGCGTCGGTGGCCACGAAGCGCAGGCCCGCGAAGCGCTCCGGCGCCCCGTAGAACGAGCTGGTCCAGGCGTGCCCGAGCGCCGGGATCGCCCGCTCGGCGAGCACGGGGCGCTCCCGGCCCAGCGGGCGGGCGATGTCCTGGCCGTGCACCAGGATGTCCAGCAGCGGGTCGAACGGGCTGCTGATCACCATGCGGTGCGTCGAGCCGGCCGTGGCGCGGAGCTGGGCGGTCACCTCCGCGGGGTCGTACGCGGCCGAGCGGGCGCGGGCCCAGGCGGCGAAGACCGCGTCGATGTCACCGCGGGCGCGCAGCACGCGGGCGAGCGTCACGAGGGAGCTCTGGCGCGTCGAGAGGGTCAGGTGCGCGGCCACGTCGTGGACGGTCCAGCCGGGGCAGAGCGACGGCTCGGCCCACTCGTGGTCGTCGAGGGACTCGAGGAAGTCGGCGAGGTCGAGGCGCTCGGCCTCCACGAGGGGCAGGATCTCGGTGCGGTAGATGCGTTGCGGCTTCACACAGGCAGTGACCGACCGACGTGCCCCGGAATCATCGCGCCGCGAGCGACGCCGCGTAGAGATCGCGCTTCGGCACCCCCGCCGCGGTGGCCACCGCGCTCACGGCGTCCTTGAGCCGTTCCCCGTCGGCCACCCGCTCGTGCACCGCCCCCACCAGCGACTCGACGGTGGGCGCCCCGCTCGGCGCCGCCCCGGCCAGCACGACGGTGATCTCCCCGCGCACCTGGTTGCCGGCGGCCCACGCGGCGAGCTCGTGCAGCGGACCGCGCAGCACCTCCTCGTAGGTCTTCGTCAGCTCCCGGCACACGGCGGCGGGGCGGTCGGCCCCCAGCACCTCGACGGCCGCGGCGAGCGTCTCGGCCAGGCGGTGCGGTGACTCGAAGAACACGACCGCCCGCGACTCCGCCACCAGCGTCTCCAGCCAGCGCCGCCGGTCCCCACCACGCCGCGGCGCGAAGCCGTCGAAGCAGAAGCGCTCGCAGGGCAGGCCGGAGAGCACCAGCGCCGTCGTCACCGCGGACGGGCCGGGCAGGCACGTCACCGGCAGGCCCTCGGCCGCGGCGGCGGCCACGATCCGGTAGCCGGGATCGGACACGGCGGGCATCCCCGCGTCGCTGACGACGAGCACGGTGCGGCCGCCCCGCACGTCGTCGAGCAGGCCCGGCAACCGCGCGGCCTCGACGGCGTCGTAGTGGCTGATGACCTTGCCGGTGATGTGGACGCCGAGCGCGGAGGCGAGCGCACGCACCCTGCGGGTGTCCTCCGCGGCGACCACGTCGGCGGTCCCGAGCGCCTCCACCAGCCGCGCCGAGGCGTCACCGGCCTGACCCAAGGGGGTGGCCGCGAGCACGAGACGACCGGGAGCTGATTCGGAGGACACAGCAGGCAGCCTACGATCGGGCGCGTGGCCACCCACACCGTCGGCTCCCCGCGGCACGCCAGCCGTCCCGCGAGCGACGACGACTCGGCGGACGGCAACACCCCCGTCGGCGACTCCCCGCCGTTCACGCGCGCGCCCGCCGACCCGCGTGACGTCCTCGGCGCCCCGCCGCCCACCGACCGGCTGCGCGGTTGGATCGTCACCGCGGTGATCACGCTGGTGGCCGCCGTCGTGCGGTTCGCCGGACTCGGTCACCCCACCGACGGCGGCACCCCCGTCTTCGACGAGAAGCACTACGTGCCGCAGGCCTGGCAGATGCTGCGCAACGGCGGCGTGGAGGACAACCCGGGCTTCGAGCTGGTGGTGCATCCCCCGCTGGGCAAGCAGCTCATCGCCATCGGCGAGCTCGTCTTCGGCTACAACGGCGTGGGCTGGCGGGTGTCGGCGGCGCTGGCCGGGGTGCTGTGCGTGTTCCTGCTGGTCCGCGTGGCGCGGCGGCTCACCCGCTCCACGCTGCTCGGCGGCGTCGCCGGCGTCCTGCTGATCTGCGACGGCCTCTCCCACGTCCAGTCGCGGATGGGGATGCTCGACATCTTCTCCGCGCTGTTCGTGCTCGCCGCGTTCTGCACCATGGTCTGCGACCGCGACGACGTGCGCGCGCGGATGGCCGTGGTCGTCGCCCAGCGGCGGGTCCACGACTCCCCGTTCGGCCCGCGGATGGGTGTGCGGTGGTGGCGGCTCGCCACGGGCGTGCTGCTCGGGATGGGCTGCGCCGTCAAGTGGTCGGGCATCTACTGGGTGCTCGCGTTCGCCGTGCTCACCGTGCTGTGGGACCTCACCACCCGCCGCAACGCCGGCGTCCGGCGTCCGTGGTGGGGCACGATCCGCCGCGACGTCCTGCCCGGCGTCTGGGCTCTCGCGCTGTTGCCGGTGCTGGTCTACCTCGCGTCGTGGTGGGCCTGGTGGGGCAGCGAGACCGCCGTCGACCGCTACGCCGTCGGCGAGAAGGTGCAGCCGGGCGGTCTCCTGTCGTTCCTGCCCGAGGCGTTCCAGGGCTTCGTCTACTTCCAGGGCAAGGTGCTGGAGTTCCACCAGGGCCTCACCACGGCCTCGGCGGGCGTCCACCCGTGGGAGTCCAAGCCGTGGACGTGGCCGATGGGGCTGCGCCCGATGCTCTACTACTACGCGTCGGGCCAGGACGTCACGGGTTGCGGCAGCACCGACTGCGTCAGCGCCGTGATGCTCGTCGGCACCCCGGCGCTGTGGTGGCCGGCCATCCCGGTGCTGCTGTTCGGGTTGTGGCGCCTCGTCACACGCTTCGACTGGCGCTGGGCCGCGGTGCTCGTCGCGTACGGCGCGGGCATCGTCCCCTGGTTCCTCGACATCAGCCGCCAGATGTTCTTCTTCTACATGACGCCGCTGGTGCCGTTCCTGGTCATCGGCACGGTGCTCGTGATGGGCGAGATCCTCGGCCGCGCCGGCGCGTCGAAGGAGCGCCGGCAGACCGGCCTTCTCGTGGTCGGGCTGTGGGTGGGGCTCATCGTGGCCAACTTCATCTGGCTCTTCCCGATCCTCGACGGCCTGCCGATCACCGCAGCCCAGTGGGACGCGGAGCTCTGGCTGCCCAGCTGGCGCGCCTGATCAGGAACCCACGGCCAGCAGCACGCTCGCGCCCAGCGCCAGCCCCGCGCTGCCGATCTGCATCCCCGTCAGCCGCTCCTTGAGCACGAACCGGGCCAGCAGGACCACGACGACCGGGTAGAGCGAGACGATCACCGCGCTCACCCCGAGGTCCCCGGTGCGCGTGGCGAGCAGGAACAGCACGTTGGCCCCGGTGTCGAACACCCCGGACACCCCCACCAACCCGCGAGTCGGCGGTTTCAGGAGGCCGAGTCGACCGATCCGGGAGCCCCCGGAACCGCGGACCCGGTCAGCCGGAACCGCCGACTCGCGGGGGGTCAGCAGGAGCGCCAGCACCGTCAGGACGGGAGCCGTGGTCAGGCGGCCGGCCACCAGCGGCCACAGGCCGGAGTCGGGCGGCGTGGCGTCCAGGGCGACGAAGAACAGGCCGAAACCGATCCCTGCGCCCAGGCCCAGCAGCGGGCCGAGGCGCGCGCCCGTGCCGGGGGCCGTACCCGCGGTGGCCAGCAGGATCGCGACGAGGGCGACGGCGATTGCGACCAGCGTCAGCACGCCGGGCCGCTCACCCCACACGATGCCGATCACCAGCGGCAGCCCGGCGCCGACCACGGCCGACAGCGGCGCCACCACCCCCATCGGCCCGACGGCCAGCCCGCGCAGGTAGAGCAGCAGCCCCGTGGCGCCCGCGAGCCCGCCCGCGGCGCCCACCCCGAACGCCGCCCCCGATGGCGCACCGACCACCAGGAACACGAACGGCAGCAGGGCGATCAGCCCGACGCCCTGCACCCCCGCCGTGACGGCCAACACCGGTGCGCGGCGGGAGGCGAGCCCGCCGGTGAAGTCCGCGACGCCGTAGACGAGGGCGGCGGGCAGGGCGATGGGCACGGACATCGTCGTCTCAGTTCACTAGAACGTACTTGATGGACCATCAAAGTAGCTCTTTCCCGACCCCCTGTGCACACTGATTCCCATGCAGTCCCCCGATGCCGTCGCCGCCGCGGTCGGGCGCAACGTCCGCGCCCTGCGTCAGCAGCGCCGTATGACCATCGACGCCCTCGCCGCCGCGGCCGGGGTCAGCCGCGGCACGGTGATCCAGATCGAGACCGCCCGCGGCAACCCCAGCATCGGCACGCTCGTCGGGCTGGCCGCGGCGCTGCGGGTCGGCGTCGCGTCCCTCGTCGACGGCGACGCCGAGCCGCGCGTGGTGATCCGCCGCGACGCCGAGGCCGCCCGGCTGTGGAGCAGCGCCGCGGGCAGCAGCGCGGTGTTCCGCATCGGCACCGACCCGCCCGACGTCGTCGAGCTGTGGGACTGGACGCTGCGCCCCGGCGACACGTTCGACGGCGAGGCGCACCCGATGGGCACACAGGAGGTGCTGTCGGTGCGGTCGGGCCGTCTCGGTCTGCGGGTCGGCGCCACCGAGCAGACCCTGGGCCCCGGCGACACCGTGCTCTTCCAGGCCCACGCCCCCCACCGCTACAGCTGCGCGGGGGACGTGGACGTCACGTTCGTGATGGTGGTGCTGCAGCCCGGCGACGCGGGCCTCGTACCGCCGACCAGCATCGCCGAGGCGCAGCCGGAGGCCGACGGTCCGCGGTGAGCTTCCCCGGTCCGGCGGGAGCCGATCGGGAGATGCGTAGCAGGGAACTCGGGCCCGCGCCGAGGGAGACAACCGGGTCCGGCCCGGCTGTCGCGTCCGACGTCACCGCGAGGCGCCACGATCTCGTCGAACGGCGGTGAGCACAGGCGGGAGCTCCAGCTCGTCCGGATCAAGCCCGAGGTCGACGACGCCGCCTCCCGCCCCTGCAGGCCGACCGAACCGGATCACCACCGCCCCGGTCCGGCGTTCACACGTGCACACACATTCGCTGCAACGCTGTCGTGGCCCGGATCATCGCCGAGGGCCGTGGGAAAGTCCTGCCGCGGGCCCCGCACCAGACCCACGGCCGGCTCCGGGCCGCGGTCGCCCGGGCGGTGAAGTGGGCTCCCGCCGCCGCGGCCGAGCGGCGGAGGGAGTGCAAGACCCGCGGCCGGTCGGTGGTGCTCGATCCCGAGCGCCACGGATGGCCACCCTGTCGGCGAACCTGCCGGCGGCGGAGGCGGTCGGGGTGTTCGCCGTACCGGACCACACGCCCGTGCTTGTGGCAGCAGCGACGAGCGCTCGATGGACGCCCGTCGCGCGGATGCGCTGACCGATCCGTGCTGGGCCGAGCGGGTTTCTGCCGCAGCGGCGCCGTGAGCGCAGCCGAGTCGGCTACCCGGGATCGCGCCCCGGTGCGGCACCCGCACAGCGACCACCAACGTTTCCGTCCAGATCCGGGTCATCGGGCCGCTCGATTCCCTGCGGGGTGGGAGTGAGGAGCCGGCCGGGTTGGCCGGGTTCGCCCGATCACCGCCGCCCGGGCCCGCGAGCTCGCCGCCGATCCGTCGAGCACCTGGCGACGACTGGTCACCGCGTCACCACCGACGACGAACCGGCCCCGTTCTGAGCGCTCGACACCCCGCATGACCCGATGCCGCGATCGCGGGGCGCGAGGTCAGCCCGCCTGCGGCAGAGGCTGCGTAGTCGGCGGAGCCTGCTCGCAGCTCGCCCCGTCGGCCGGTACCACGCCGCCGAGGAAGAACCCGTTCACCGCGGCGGTGATGCACGGGTTGCCGATACCCACCGAGCCGTGCCCGATGCCCTCACGGGTGAGCAGCACGCCGGAGTTCAACCGGTCGGCCATCGACACCGCCCACGGGTAGGGCGTCTGCGAGTCGGTCCGGCTGCCGATCACGAGGATCGGCGGCGCTCCGGCGCCGTCCAGCGGGTCGAGGAAGCGGTCGGGGTTCGTGGCCGGCCAGTCCCGGCACGGCAGGAAGATGTAGCCGGACTGCTTCCCGAACCGCGGCGCGACCTTGGCGATCTCCTCGGCGTTGCGTTCGTAGGCGCCGATGGAGGTGGGGAAGACCCGGTCGAGGCAGTTCACGGCCACGTTCGACTCGGTGAGCCCGTTGAGGCTGCCGTCGGGATCGCGCAGCAGGAGCTGGCCGAGTGCCGTGACCAGGGCGCCGTCCCCCTTCTCCGCCGAGACGAGCGCGGTGGTGAGAACCGGCCACAGCTGTGGCGCGAACGCCGCGGAGCGCGCCGCGTCGAGCAGGGCCGCGCCGTCCACGCGTCCGGCGGGCAGGTTGCCGGTGGGCGGGGTCTGCAGCGGCTCGGCCTCCAGGCGGCGCACCAGCGCGTCGAACGCCTCGGCCGGCTTCCCGTCGCCGAACGGGCACACCGCACCCTCGGCGGCGCAGGTCGCGAAGTAGGCGTCGACCACCTCCTCCGCGCTGACGGTCTGCTGCTCCGTGGCGCCGAGCGGGTCCTGCTGCCAGGTGACGGGGTCGACCGGCGCGTCGAGCACCATGTGCTGCACGCGCTCGGGGAACAGCGTGGCGTAGGTGGCGCCGAGCAGGGTGCCGTAGGACTGGCCGAGGTAGCTGATCTTCTCCTCGCCGAGCGCGCCCCGGACCTGGTCCATGTCGCGGGCGACGTTGTCGGTGGAGAGCTGGGGCAGCAGCGCGGGATCCACGTTCTTCGCGCAGCCCGCACCGAGCTCCCGGGCGTCGCGGTCGAGAGCGGCGAGTGGCAGCTGCCCCGGCAGCGTCACGTCGCGGTCGACGCGCAGGAGCTCCTCGCGCCGCGCCTCGGGCAGGCACTCCACCTGCTCGCTGCCACCGACGCCACGGGGGTCCATGCCGATGATGTCGTAGCGTGCGGCGAGGTCGGGGCCGAACGGGTCGCCGGGCCTGCCGATCGCGCGGATGGCCGTGGAGGCGGGGGCGCCGGGGCCGCCCGGGTTGTAGAGCAGCGCGCCGAGTCGCCCGGCGGGATCGGTGGCCCGGTGCCGGACGAGCGCGACGCCGATCGTCTCGCCCTCGGGCTCCGCGTAGTCGACGGGCACCGAGACGGTGGCGCAGTCGGTGGCCTCCCCGCACGCCGTCCAGACGGCCGGGGCGGCCTCGGGCGGGTGCGGCAGCGGTGGACCCGGTGCGGCGCACGAGGTGCCCGCGATGGCGACCGACGCGGCCAGAACGGCGATGCGGACGGCTGGTGATCTCATACGTCGATCATCACGAACCGGACGGAACGGCCCCAGTCCCCCGCGTCACGCGTCCACCTGACAGGTGTCAGCAGCTGCGGCCCGTCAGCGGCCGGAACACCGGGTCCACGGCCAGCGTCACGTCCTCGACCGTCGAGCGGTACCGGCAGCCGCCGAGCGTCTCGACCGACACCGTGTGCGCGTCGACGAACCGCGTCAGCGACGGCGGCGGCGAGCCCTCCGCGCCCTGGTAGACCAGCGTCTCCTGCTCGAACGGCCCGCCGCCCGCGCGCAGCACCACGGCGTACACCGGCTCGACGGTGGACCCCGTGCCCTGCAGGACCACGAGGCTGCGACCCCCGTCGGCCACGCGCAGCACCTCCGTGTTGGTGCCGGTCAACCGGCTCGCCCCGTACACGAACGCACCCCAGCCGAGCAGCGCCACGACCCCGACCAGCACCACCATCGCGCGCAGCAGCCCGCGGCGCGCGACCACGGCCAGCAGCGCCGTGAGCAGCACCAGCAGCAACCCCACCAGCCCGGCCGTGAACCACCGCGCGTGGCGCAGGTGGAACGGGTCCAGCAGCGCGAGCCCGGCGAGCACCGCCACCACCACGACGAGTCCGATCAGGGCGATGGCGGCGCGCAGTCGTGTCACGCCGCGCATCCTGGCAGGTGCGGGTATCAGGCGCGGCACCTGCCGGTTCTCCTCCCGGGGGGACCCACCGCACCGAGGAGGACGTCATGGCCGATCCCGCACAGGTGGGCCGGTGGGACGCGGTCCTCCCACTGCCGAACGTCGCCATCCACGCCCACCTGCTGCCCGACGGGACCGTCCTGTTCTGGGGCCGCCGCGACGACCCGGACGGCTCGATGAACGACCACGTCGGCACGCCGCACGTCTGGGACCCGGCCACCGGCGCCACCACTCCCACCGCGCGACCCGCGCTCGTTGACGGCACCACCGTCAACCTCTTCTGCTCGGGCCACGTCTTCCTGCCCGACGGCCGGCTGCTCGTCGCGGGCGGGCACCTGGCGGACGGCGACGGCGTCAACCAGGCGTGCACCTACGACCACGTGACGGGCGCGTGGACCCCGCTGCCGCTGATGAACGGCGGCCGCTGGTACCCGACGGTCACCACGCTGGCCGACGGCCGGGTCCTGGTGGCCTCCGGCAGCGCCGTCGACGGCAACGGCAACAGCGTGGTCAGCACCGTCTCCGAGATCGGGGACGGCGGGCCGTGGCAGCCCACCGTCGACTTCATCGGCCTGCCGCTGTACCCGCGGATGCACGTCGCACCGGACGGACGCGTGTTCATGGCGGGCTCGAACCCCACCACCTACCTGCTGGACACGGGGGCGAACTCGTGGACGCCGGTGGGGCCGCGCATCAACGGCGACCGCCAGTACGCGCCGTCGGTGCACTACGCCCCGGGGAAGGTGGCCTACATCGGGGGCGGCAACGACGCCGGCACGGACCTCCCCACCGCGGCCACGGAGGTCATCGACCTCACCGCCACGCCCCCGACCTGGCGGGCCGCCGCGCCCATGGCCTTCCGGCGCCGCCAGCACAACGCGACGCTGCTGCCCGACGGCACCGTGCTCGTGACGGGCGGGACGGGCGGTCCGGGCTTCAACGACGTGTCGCCGGGCCGACCGGTGCACACCGCCGAGCTGTGGGACCCGGCCGCCGACACCTGGACGGAGCTGGCCGCCGAGGACGTCGACCGCTGCTACCACGCCACCGCGCTGCTCCTTCCCGACGCGACGGTGCTGAGTGCGGGAGGCGGCGAGTTCATGGTCGGGGCGTCCCCGAACGCGCCCGCCGACACCCACCGCGACGCGCAGGTCTTCCACCCGCCCTACCTGTTCCGCGGGCCCCGCCCGGAGATCCTCGACGCGCCGGCCGAGATCACGCCCGGCGAGCCGTTCGCCGTCGAGGCGCCGGGGGCCACCACCGTCAGCCTCGTGCGGCTGGGCTCGGTGACGCACGCGTTCGACCAGAACCAGCGCTTCGTCGCCCTCCCCGGCACCACCGCGCTGACGGCCCCCGTCGGACTCCCGCCCGGGCACTACATGCTCTTCGCCCTGAGCGAGGCCGGGGTGCCGTCGGTGGCCCGGATCCTGCGGCTGCTCCCCGCGCCCGCACCGCGGTTCGCGGCCCGCGCGGTGGCCGCGGCGCCCGTACGGCCCGGAGCGGACCGGACCGGGACGCGCGTGACGGTCGGCCTGACCGCACAGTGCCCGTACGGCCTCGGCCCGTGCTGGGGCGGCGCCTACGAGGCGCTGAGCGGACTCGACGACGTGGCGGCGGTCGATCCCGTCGCCGACACCGCCGACTCCACCGCCGTCGTCCACCTGCGCGGGACCGGACTGCCCGACCTGCGGCGCTGGCCGGCGCAGATCGCTCGCTCGGCGGGCGGCGGCTACGCGTTCCGCGGCATCGAGCTGACGGTGACCGGTTCCGTGGAGAAGCGCGAGGGCCGCCTCTTCCTGATGGGACCCGCCCCCCTGCGCCTGCGTGCCCTCCGGCCGGGGACGGAGCTGGCGTGGGACCTGGCGACCCGCGGCCCCCGCCCGGCCACCGCGGCCGAGCGCAACGCCTACCGCGACCTGCGCCGACGCGCGGCCCGGGGCCCGCTGACCGCGACGATCACGGGCCCGGCGCGCAGGACACGGACCGGCTGGTCCCTGCTCGTGCGGGTGGTGGGGCCCTGAGGTGGTCGGCGGCGGCGCTCGCCGGCGTCGACCACGACCGCCTCCCCGACACGGGAACGGCCTGCCGATGAGAATCATCGACAGGCCGTGGGGCCAACCAGGAACCGGTGTGGAGCTGAGGGGAATCGAACCCCTGACCTTCTCGATGCGAACGAGACGCGCTACCAATTGCGCCACAGCCCCGGTGCCCGCCGTTCCCGGCGGGCGTGGAAGACACTATCAGCCGCCTACTCCCCCACCGCACGCCGGTAGTCGGGCCGGACCGGGCCGTCGAGGTCGTAGAGCTCGGGGTCCTCGTCGTCCGCCTGGACCAGCGCCGTTCCCGCAGGCAGGGCCAGGGGTGGGGCCGGCCGCAGCCGGGGCAGGGCGTTCTCCTCGACCGGGTCCTTGAGCTCGGTGGCCGTGCTCAGCGAGGCGCCGGTGCCGGACACCCGCTCGGGCTCCTCGATCTCGAGCTCGTTGCCCTCCTCGACGAAAGGCTCGTCCTCCTCCACCTCGTCCTCGACCTGGACGGCCTCGCGGCCGCGCTGGGCCCACTCGTCGAGATCGGGATCGTCGGCAGCCGGACGCCGACGGGTGCCCGCCATCCGCGCAGAGCGGCGGTCCCTGATGGCCTCCTCCATCCGCACCTGTCGACGGAGGTAGGCCAGGTAGCCCACGAGCCCGAGGTCGGCGGCACCGTGCACCCACCAGACGGTGGAGATCGCGACGGCCGCCACCACCGCCGAGACGGCGGCGACCACGAACAGGACAAGCACCACGCGCTGGCGGAACCCGTAGCGGGCCCGGGCCGCCAGCGCGGCGGCCTCCGGGTCGTAGCCGCCGCGGCCGGGACGGTAACGGGGTGGCGGGCGCTCCCAGACGCGGTCGTCGGCGTAGTCGCCCTCCTCGTACCCCTCGTCGGCGTCGGCGTCGGCGTCGGCGTCGTTGTCGTTGTCGTTGTCGAGGACGGCGACGTCGGGCTCATCCGTCGCCTGGTCGCCCGCGGAGCGAGCTGCGGGAACCCGCGGTTCCTCGCGCTCCGTCCGGGTCGCGACCGATCGGGAGTCGTCCATTGCGTCCACCTCCACAGTGTGGCGCCGATGCGGCCGCTCGAGCACCCGCCCGGACAGCGCGGCCACGCTGGGCCGGGCCACCTCCTGGCGGTGTCGTGCGACCGCCGGGACGAGGATCAGCAGCCAGAGGACCACCAGTCCCACAAAGATCATCGAACTGGGCACGGCTGCTTCCTCCCCCCACGGCGCAGTCCGGATGCGAACCGTCTCCCCAGGCGGGATCGCTTCCGTTCGCCAACGGTAGTGAGCACCGGAGGGCGAACGCGGCAGCGACGCGCCGTGTCAGCCAGGTTCACTCGTGAGGATCAGGGGACTGCTGTGACGAGTGGTGCTCATGTGGGTGGACGCTGGGTCACACACTGGTAACGGAGGGTCAAACCCGGGTGGCGCGGCCCTCGGCGACGAGCTGTCCGGTGCGCCCGCCGACCGGCTGCTCGTCGGCCGTCATGGCGTAGCAGAAGTGGTCCCGCCAGGCACCCTCGATCTCGAGGTAGCGGCGGAACAGCCCCTCCTGGCGGAAACCGAGCTTCTCCAGCACCCGGATGCTCGCGCCGTTCTCCGGGCGGACCGTGGCCTCCAGCCGGTGCAGGCCCACCACGTCGAAGCAGTGGTCGACGGCCAGCGCCACGGCCGCGGTGATCACGCCGCCACCGGTGACCGTCGAGTCCACCCAGTACCCGACGTAGGCCGAGAGCAGCGGCTCGCGCAGGACGTTGCCGATCATGACGTGGCCGACGAACCGGTCGTCGAGCGTCACCGCGAACGGCAGCGCCTGCCCGCGCCGCGCCGCCGACCGCAGCTGCAGCCACCGTCCCGGCCACTCGGGCTGGGCGTTGCGCCGGGCCCAGCCACCCGGCATCGTCGGCTCCCACGGCGAGAGGTGCCGCTCGTCGCGGGTCCGGATCGCCGACCAGGCCGCCCCGTCGCGGAGCCGGACGGGGCGCAACGCCACCGTGCCGGCCCGGACCGTCAGCATCCCGGGGCGGGCCGGCCAGCCCGGATGCCGGCCGCCGACCGGGTCCGGGTAGGAGTGCGCCATCGGCCCGCGGCGATCAGGGGACCGGCAGGAACGCGACGGTCACCGTCTCGTCGACGGTGGCCTCCGTGAGGTCCTCGGGCAGCACGATCAGCCCGTTCGCGTCCACCAGCGACGACAGCAGATGCGTGCCCGACGTGCCGACGGGCTGGACGAGGTAGTCGCCCGTGGCCTGCTCGCGCAGCAATCTGGCGCGCACGTACCCGCGGCGACCGGCCACCGACGAGACCGGCGAGGTGAGGCGCGCGGTCATGGTGCGGCGGTGCGGGTCGGAGCGCCCCTGCGCGACGCGCAGCAGCGGCCGGACCAGCACCTCGAACAGCAGCAGGGCCGTGGCCGGGTGGGCCGGGAACAGGAACGTCGGGACGGCGTCGGCCCCGAGCCGCCCGAAACCCTGCGACGAGCCGGGGTGCATGGCCACGCGGGTGGTGTCGATCTCGCCCAGGCCGGCCAGCGCCGCCTGGATCTCGACGCCCGCCCGTCCGCCGACGTTGCCGCAGACCACGAGGACGTCGCTGAACGGAAGCCGGTCCTGCACGGCGGCGCCGATCTCCCGGGCGTCGCCGCGGACGAGACCGGCGCGCGAGGTGTCGGCCCCGGCCTCGCGGGCGGCGGCGGTGAGGGCGTGCGAGCAGACGTCGACGACCTGCCCGGCCCCCGGCGTGCGGGCCAGCTCGACGAGCTCGTCGCCGACGGAGATCACCGACACGCGCGGCTTCGGGTAGACCAGGACCTTCTCGCGGCCCGCCGCGGCCAGCATCCCGACCTGGGCGGCCCCGATGATCGCGTCGCGGCGCACGGCCACGTCACCGGGCTGGACGTCCTCGCCGACGCGGCGGACGAACCCGGCCGACGGCACCCGCCGGCTGACGACGATCCGCGCGTCCCCGCCGTCGGTGTACCCGACCGGGACGACGGCGTCGGCGAGCGTCGGCAGCGGGGCGCCCGCGGCGATGCGGACCGCCTGCCCGGGCTGCAGGCGCAGGGGCTGGCGGGACCCGGCGGGGATCTCCCCCACGACGGGGACCTCCACCGTGTCCCCCTCGACCGCGCCGCCGACGTCCACGCTGCGCACCGCGTAGCCGTCGATGGCCGCCATGTCGAAGCCCGGGAGCGGCCGCGAGCTCACGACCTCCTCGGCGCAGCGCAGCCCGTAGGCCTCCGCGATCGCCAACCGCACGGGGGCGGGCCGGACCGCGGACCCCAGGACCCGCTCGAGCTGCTCGTCGACCGACCGCACGGGCCCCTCAGCGCTCCAGCCGGGCGGTCAGCCAGGACCGCAGCTCCGGGCCGTACTCGGGGCTCTCGAGCGCGAAGTCGACGAACGCCCGCACGTAGCTGCCCGGGTTGCCGAGGTCGTGGCGGCCACCGCGGTGCACCACCACGTGCACCGGGTGCCCCTCGGAGATCAGCAGCTGGACGGCGTCGGTGAGCTGCAGCTCCCCGCCCGCGCCGGGGGTGATCCGGTCGAGCGCGTCGAAGACGGCGACGTCGAGCAGGTAGCGGCCCGCGGCGGCGTAGGTGGACGGCGCGTCCTCGGCGGAGGGCTTCTCCACCATGCCGTGGACCTGCTTGACGTCGGGGTCGTCGGTGTCGGTGACGTCGAAGACGCCGAACGGCGAGATCTCCGCCTTCGGGATGTCGAACGCGCAGAGCACGCTGCCGCCGAACTGCTCGCGGACGGCGGCCATCCGGGCCAGCACCCCGGACGGGAGCACGAGGTCGTCGGGGAGCAGTACAGCGAAGGCACCCTCGTCGGCGCCGATGGCCTCACGGGCGCAGCCGACGGCGTGCCCGAGCCCGAGCGGCTCGTGCTGGGTGGCGGTGCGGACGGCGATGAGGTCGTGGGCGCGGCGCACCTTCGCGACGAGCTTGTCCTTGCCGCGGGCGGCGAGGGTCTTCTCCAGCTCGGAGGAGTCGGCGAAGTGCGCGGCGACCGCGTCCTTGCCGGGCGAGGTGATGATGACGAGCTGCTCGGCACCGGCCTCGGCGGCCTCCGCGGCCACGAGCTCGATGCCCGGTGTGTCGACGACGGGAAGCAGCTCCTTCGGAACGGTCTTGGTGGTCGGCAGGAACCGGGTACCCAGGCCTGCGGCGGGGACCACGGCGGTACGGAACGTCGACATGAGCCTGGACCCTATCTGCGCCACTAGCCTGCGCTGGTGACGGCACGCGCAGAGACCTCCAAGGTCGACTGGCGGCGTCGGCTCCTGGCCGCCCGCCGGGCCCTGCCCGCGCCGGTGCGGGCCGCCCGCGCCGAGGCGCTGACCCGGCACGCGGTGGCTCTGGCGGCCGGCACCGGCGGCCCGGTGTGCGCCTACCTCCCCGTGGGCGCCGAGCCGGGCACGCCGGCGCTGGTGGAGGCCCTGCGCGACGCCGGCCACGAGGTGCTGCTGCCGGTGGTGCCCGCCACGCCCGGCGCCCTGGGCTGGGCCCGGTTCGAGGGCGTCGACGCGCTGGCGGCCGGCCCGCTGGGCCTGCGGGAGCCGACGGGGCCACGGCTGGACCCCACGGCCGTCACGAGCGCCGGGCTGGTCCTCGTCCCCGCGCTCGCCGCGGACCGCGACGGCGGCCGGCTGGGCCGGGGCGGCGGCTACTACGACCGCACCCTGCCGCTGGTGGCGGCCGGAACACCGCAGGTGGCCGTGGTCAACGACGACGAGCTCGTGGACCGCCTGCCCGTCGAACCGCACGACCAGCGGGTGACGCACGCCCTGCTTCCGGATGCGGGTCTCGTCGCACTGGGGAACAGTTGGTGATCCCAGCGGGTTATGCTGGCACTCTCTGTGTGCGAGTGCCAGTTCTCGGAGGATCACGTGCCCACCTACCAGTACGCCTGCACCGCCTGTGACCACAGGTTCGATGCGGTGCAGTCCTTCTCCGACGCATCCCTGACGGTGTGCCCGGTGTGTTCCGGCGCGCTGCGGAAGGTGTTCTCGTCGGTCGGGATCGTCTTCAAGGGCAGCGGTTTCTACCGCACCGACAGCCGGGCGGGTGCCGTTCCCAAGGGCGAGACCAAGACCGAGGCGAAGAGCGAGTCGTCGTCCTCCAGCAGCAGCACCTCCTCCGAGAGCTCGTCGGGATCGTCGGGATCGTCCGGCAAGAAGGACAGCTCGTCGACGTCGTCGTCCTCCAGCAGTACACCGTCGGCCGCGGCGTCCTGACCGGCTGATCGCGAGTTGTCCCCATCACGGGTGGGTTGTCCACAGGTTCGGTGATCGACGCCCGCGGGTGTCCCCGTCGTCCTAGCGTCGGGGCATGTCCACTTCCGACGGGCTCGCGCCCCGCCTGCGCCACCGCCTCGTCGCGGTGGCCACCGGGCCGGGCTGGCGACGGCTGCTGCTGATCCGGCGGCTGGCGGCCGCCGTGCTCACCGGCCTCGCGCTGGTCCTGGCCCTCGCCCCCCGCGGCGCCACCGGCGGGGTCCCGGTCGCCGTCGCGGCCGCGGAGATCCCGGCCGGCGCCACCGTCCGCGCCGTCGATCTCGCCGTCCGCGAGTGGCCCGCCGAGCTCGTCCCGGCCGGGGCGCTCCGGGATCCGGCCGACGCCGACGGGCGGGTGCTCGTCGGCGCGGCCCGCGCGGGTGAGCCCATCACCGACATCCGCCTCGTCGGTGCGTCACCGTCCTCCGGCGCCGGGCCCGGTGATGCCGCGGTGCCCGTCCGGCTCGCCGACGCCGGGGTCGCCGCCCTGCTGGTGCCCGGCAGCCGGGTCGACGTGGTCACCGTCGGCGGCCGCACCGACCAGCCCGTCCTGCTCGCCTCCGACGCGGCCGTGCTCGCGGTGCTGGCCGAGGACAAGGCCGGTCGGGGCCGCCTGGTGATGGTCGCGATGCCGCGCGGGATCGCGACGCGCGTGGCTGCTGCGTCCCTGTCGGAGCAGGTCGCCGTTACCCTGCGCTAGCTCGGGACCTGACCAAGGGGAGAACCATGATCAAGGGATTCAAGGACTTCATTCTGCGGGGCAACGTCGTCGACCTCGCGGTCGCGGTCGTCATCGGCGCCGCCTTCGGCGCCATCGTCACCGCCTTCACCGCGAAGATCATCCAGCCGCTGATCAACGCGATCGGCTCCCCCGAAGGCGGCGGGCTGGGCTTCGAGGTGGTCACCGGGAAGACGAGCACCTACGTCGACATCGCCGCCCTGATCGGCGCCGCGATCAACTTCCTGATCGTCGCCGCCGTCGTCTACTTCGTGATCGTGGTTCCGCTCAACGCGCTCAAGGCCCGGCGCAAGAGCGGCGAGGAGGCCGGCCCGGCCGAGCCCACCGACGTCGAGCTGCTCATCGAGATCCGCGACCTGCTGCGCTCCCAGCAGCGCTGAGCCCCGCACTCCGACCGCATGATCGCCGCCGGTCGCACCGCCGATCGCACCGGACCGCCCTCCGAAGGACGGCGGATTCAAGGAACGGTCGCAACATCCCTCTGATCTGAGGTGATCTTGATGAATACGTTCCG
>NZ_MKVV01000077.1 GCF_001899645.1 Pseudonocardia sp. 73-21
GGCTACGCGGTGCGCACGAAGGAACACCCCAAGCGGTACGCGCTGGCCGCCGCCGATGACACCGGCCCCAACCACACCGACAGCGCGCCCGAGGCCTCCAGTAGGCCGGAGGCATAGCAACGACGAAGCGCAGGACCACCCGACAGGCGGGCACCGACGGCGAACAGCCCGTCCGGTGCCCGCCTGTTCACGTCGCGGGCCCCTGCACCTGCGGTGGCCACACAGGCAGGACCAACATGGTGCGGCTCCCCCCGTCGCGGACCGCGCCCACGTCGTCGACGCAGGAGTCCGGGACGGTGCCACCGCGCCCGAGCGAACATGGCCGGGCCGCAAGGGTGGCCCGGCCATGTCGAGGCGCCCACGGGGTGTGGTTACCCGAGCGGATGGCGGAACCCGCAGTCCGGGCGGTGGGCGGGGTCGCCGAAGAACTCCTCGGGCGGCTCCGGGCGGCCCCCGTGCTCGTCGGGATCGTCCACCTCAGGTGGGGCGGTCGGGTCGCGGCCAGATAGCCGCCCAGCTCGGCCAGGCCGGACACGGTCGCCATCGGCACCCGCGGCGCGGCGCAGGCGGGGCATTCGTCGAGCAGCAGGTAGATCCCACCCAGCCCGGGTTCGGGGACGAACCGGTAGACGGTCGTCGGGGTCGTCGGGGTCGTCGGGGTCGTCGGGGTCGTCGGTGGCGACCACGTAGGCGGCGGCGGGTACGTCGAGCATGACGGCCACGTCGCGACACATGCCGACGCGGAGCCGGTGCACGCGGGCGGCGTGGCCGTCCGGGTCGGCCGGTGCGGTCGGGTGGCCGAGGGCGAGGGCGGCTGCTGCGGCGGTGGCAATCATCGGAGGCTCCCATGCGGTCGGGCGGCGGGTGTCGGTAACGGGGTGCCGGGCCGCCCGGGCAGGGGCGGTCCGGCACGCGTAGGGGGTTCAGGGGGTGGCGCGGAGGGCGGCGGTGGCCGCGCGGGCGATCGCCCGGGCGGTCACGGTCGGGTCGGTGAGCGGGATCGCGGTGACCCCGTCCAGGGGGGTGACCGGGCCGCGGGGCGCGAGCCATAGGACCCCGCACCCGGCGGCGCGGAGCCGGTCGACCCGGGTCTGGGCGGCCCGGCGCGGGGCCGGGCTGAAGATGCCGTCCGACACCACGACCAGCAGCCGCGCCGCGCCCGGGGTGGACAGGTGTA
>NZ_MKVV01000078.1 GCF_001899645.1 Pseudonocardia sp. 73-21
CCCGCCTCAGCGCAGCGACACGACCCCGCTCCCGCGGTCGATCACGCCCTCAGCCGCACTCCATTTCCGGAAGAGCCGCATAACCCAGCACTGCTCATAGGGCGGCGTGGTTTCGCCGTTGCTGGCCAACGTCTATCTGCACCAGGTCGATCGTGCCTGGCAGGAGGACGAGCATGGGGTGCTGGTGCGCTATGCCGACGACGTCGTGGTGATGTGCCGTTCACGGGAGCAGGCCGAGGCCGCGCTGGCGCGGTTGACTGTCCTGTTGGGCGAGCTCGGGCTGGAACCCAAGCTCGCGAAGACCCGCATCGTGCACCTGGTCGAAGGGGGCGAGGGGCTGGACTTCCTCGGCTTCCACAACCGGCTGGTGCGCGGGCGGACTCCCCGCTCAGCACATCTGACTTTCCTCGCCCGTTGGCCCGCACGCAAGGCGTTGCGCCATGCCCGAGACCGGATCCGTTCGATTACGGCCCGGTCGAGGTTGCTGGTGCCGGTCGAGCAGATCGTGGATGAACTGAACCTGTTCCTCCGCGGTTGGGCCGGGTATTTCCGATACGGGAACTCGGCTCTGCTGCTCGGTCAGATCAGGAACTATGCCCTTCGCAGGCTCGCGTTATGGTTGTCGAAACGTGGCAACCGACGCCGAGCATGGGGATGGGGCATGGCCCAAGTGATGCGGTCCCCGAACCACTTGGGTTTGATCAGCCTCGATGGGATCGTCGTCCCGCCCAGGCCAATGCGTGCCTGGAAAGCCGAACGCCGCCGGTGAAGAACGTCGGTAAGCCGTGTGCGGGAGAACCGCATGCACGGTTTGACGGGCGGGGGCTGGAAACGGAGTGTCGACCATGGTCGAAGCGAAAGCTGCCGCGGGGAAACTCTCGGTGGAAGCGCCAAGACCTACCGTCGATAAACGCCACCGCGCCAGTCCCCGACCCTACCACTTCGTGATCGTCGGCGTGGCGGCGTGACGCGGAGCGGCCACCACGTGATCATGCCGGGCTTGTGTGGAGCCAGAATGATCAAGGGGTGGCCGCGGGCCACAGCGTAGAGGGTGTCGATCCGCAGCGGTGGGAGAAGACCGTCGATCGGGTGATGGCCAGGGTCGCCGACGCGTTCACCCGGGCCGAGCCCAGACGCACCGCCCGCGACTACGTGGCGGGGTTGCTGTCGGCCACGGAACGGAAGAACTGCTGGTGGCTGGCCGAACACGCCGGTCACGCCGGCCCGGATGCGATGCAGCGACTGCTGCGCACCGCGAGGTGGGATGCCGCGGAGGTGCGCGACGAAGTGCGTGCGGTGGTTGTGGAGCGCCTGGCCCACCCGGACGGGGTGCTGATCTGCGACGAGACCGGGTTCCTCAAGAAGGGTGTGCACTCCGCCGGGGTCCAGCGCCAGTACACCGGCACCGCCGGGCGGGTGGAGAACGCCCAGGTCGGGGTGTTCCTGTCCTACGCCTCCCGGCACGGGCGGGCGTTGATCGATCGCCGGCTCTACCTGCCGGCCAAGACGTGGTGCGCCGACCGTGACCGCTGCACCGCGGCCGGGATCCCCGAGGACACCGCGTTCGCGACCAAGCCCGCGCTGGCCGCGCAGATGGTCTACGCCGCGCTCGACGCGCAGGTACCGGCGACGTGGGTGACCGCCGATGAGGTCTACGGCGTCAACACCGCCTTCCGCGCCGGGCTGCGAGCCCGCGCTATGGGCTACGTGCTGGCGGTGGCGTGCGACCAGCACGTGAGCACCGGCGCCGGCCGCGTGCGGGTCGACGTCCTGGCCGCCGCGCTGCCCCGACAGGCCTGGCAGCGCCACTCGGCCGGGGACGGCTCGAAGGGCCCCCGCGACTACGACTGCGCCTGGGTCGGGATCAACCCCGACCAGCCCTGGCCTGCCGATGACCGGTGGCTGCTGATCCGTCGCCACCGCCGCACCGGCGAGCTGGCCTTCTACCTGTGCCGGGCGCCCACCCTGGTCGGGCTGGGGCGCCTGGTCCGCGTCGCCGGCACCCGCTGGGCGGTGGAGGAGAGCTTTCAGGCTGGGAAAAGCCAGGTCGGGCTGGACCACTACCAGGTCCGCAGCTGGACCGGCTGGCACCGCCACACCGTGCTGGCCATGCTCGCCCTGGCCGTGCTCACCGTCCTGGTCGCCGACGCCCGCGACGCGACGCCATCACCGCGCGACCGCGAGGGTCGTGAGCTCCTCGAGCTGACCACCAACGAGATCCGCCACCTGCTCAACGTGCTGATCACCAGACCCGCACGACGCCTGATCGACTATCTGAGCTGGTCAACCTGGCGACGAGCCCACCAAGCCCGAGCCCGCCGACTCCACTACCGCCGGCGTTGCGCCGGGTAGATCACGATGTGCGGCTGTCGTACTAACAACCTGCGAGGGAACGACCGTTACGAACGCGTCGGCGAGGGTGACATCTTGTCTGGGGGTCAAGGGGTCGCAGGTTCAAATCCTGTCGTCCCGACGGCCGGAACGGGCGGTTCCCTTCGACGGGGGAGCCGCCCGTTCTGCGTTCTGACCTGCGGTTACTTGCTGGTGCTTGATCACTGAAGTTGATCTATAGTGGATCTTGTCTGATCAGCGATGTGCACGGTTCTGGAGCAAATCTGGAGCACGGCGTCCGCGACGGCGAAATGTGGTCACGGTTTGCTCCAGACTTGTGAGCAGGTTCACATCGGTTCAGCGCAGTTGGGTGTAGATCGCTGTAGCTCGCCTCGTGCGTCGATTCTGCTGGCGAGGTGTTGTCCGGGCCCGGTCAGGGGGTCCGCCGTGGGCTGGTCGTCGTTCTGCGGGCCGCTCAGGGCCTCGGGTTGCGTCCTGCGGCGGTTCTTGGCCGGTGGCGGCGGCCGGTGAGCATGGCCGTGAGTCCTGCCAGGTCGGGCCGCCGCCCGGGCAGGATTCGAACGTGTGCCCCCGGGGCGTCACGCACAGCATCCACAACAACGCCGTCAACGCGATGACCGTCTGATATCTGGTGTGGCCGCGGTCGTTCGGTGGCATCGGAAGGCGAAAACCACGTGATGGGCGCGGGTTGGTGGTGGGTAGCTGGGTAATAGTCGCGGTCCCCGCAACATCGGGGACGGCTCCCAGGCAGTTATGCGCATCGGCCTCTTGCCTCCGCAGCTCCTGTTAGTCCGATTGGGTGACCTTGGGCCTGGAGCTCTTTCACGCGGCGCCGCTGGCTCTCTTACCCAGTGGGTGTGAACCGCATCCAGCACCATGAGGAGGACAGCATGAACGAGCCCATCGGTCCCGGCGTCACGGACCGCGCGACGAGTCCGGTTGGTCCCGCGGCCGGTCACCACGGTGGCGGGCGCGACGCCACGTTCACCGTCACGATCCGCACGCTGGCTGGGCACAGCACCCACGAGCGCGTCCACGCGGCCGACACCGTCGCGGCGCTGACGACGCGGGCGGTCAGCTACTTCGTGGCCCGCCACGAGCTGACCGTCGGTGACTACGCTCTGACGGTGGCGAGGCTGGGCACTACGGCCAACCTCGACCCGACCGGCACGCTGGCCGAGGTCGGCGTCCGCGCGGGCGACGTCCTGGTTCTGATCAACCGTGCTCCGCAGGTCGACGGCTGAGCGATGCTGCATCCTGATGTCTTGGCTGACCTGCTCGATAGCGAGGTCGCGCTCGCACGGAATGCACTCGGTGAGGGCCGGACGGCGGACCTGCAGCGTGACGGTTGCAGCCTGGTCATGACACTGGTTCGCCCGGACGGCAGCTGGCGGCTGCGCCTCGACGGCACCCGCTACGACGCCGAGCCCTTCGACATTGCGTTCGTCGACGACGCAGGCGAGATTCTCCCACTGGAGTCATGGCCGCCTAACTACGCCCACGGTGTCCACCCGGTCCTCGGCAGGCCCTGGGTGTGCGTGTCCGGCACTCGTGGTTTCTACCTGTATGAGGGCCACCACACTGAGCGATGGGACGCGGTGCGTTACACCGCCCGTGCGGACACCCTGCTCGACCGGCTGCTCACCAAGGCGGGAATGTGATCGCCCGCACGCGGCCGGACGCGTCGGTGAGCGCGGCGTCGTCGGCATACTCGGCGCCGCTCGTGCTCAGCGCCGTCGTCCTGGAGCAGGCACGCGCATTTTTCGAGTGCCGTGGCGCCGAGGGCTGCGAAGGCACCGCGATGATCGCCGCCGGGCCGAACGGGGTCCGGCTGGTCGTGCCTGATCAGCGGCCGTCGCGGTCACCGATGGGCGTGTCGGTGCACGTCACGGCGCAGGGGCAGCTCGAGCTGGCTGCCGCCCTGGGTGTCGACGAGCTGTTCGTGTCCAGGATCCACTCCCATCCGGGCGAGGCGTTTCATTCGCCGATCGACGACCGCAACCCCGTGCTGACCTATCGGGGCGCGCTCTCGGTGGTCGTGCCGTACTTCGGCCTAGGGTTGCGGCGTGGTCTGCTGGCCTGCGCCGTCCTGCGCCACGACGGGCAGCGGTGGTGTGACCTGCCGCCGGGCCCCGGACGCGACCTGTGGGTCATCGCCGAGGACACCAACTCCGGAGAAAGAACGCCATGACCACACCGTCCGCGTTCGAGTATGCTCCGGCCGGTCGGGATCCGCGGCTGCGACTGATCGGCCCCGAGATCCCCCCGGATTACGCCGTCGCTGTCCTACACGCCCTCGACGACGTGCGGATCCTGTTCCGGTTCGGGGAGGACTGCCGGGGCGGAGCGGCGGTCGCGGCTGCTGCGGCGGCCGCGCTGTCGACCCGCCTGTTCGGGGACGTGCGTACCGATCGGGATCTGGAACTGCCGCCGAACTGGTGGTTGGTCCGCAGCATCGCCGAGCTGCTCGACCGGACCCGCGCGCTGCGCCCGCCGCCCCTGACCCCGCCCGGGAACACCATCGCGGTCACGATCGGGGCGGCCGGGATCTCGGCTGGCGATTACGGGATCGGTGGTGACGACTGGACCGCCCGGATCGACATCGCTCCGGTCTCGGTGGCTGTCGACAGCCACGGACTCGGCGTACACGCCGCGGCCTGCCTGATGACCGGGCAGCTGCTGCACCGGGTGCTCGGCCCGTTCGGATACCCCGGGGTGGCCTTGCGGGGCCTGTACGCCCTGGACCTGATCACCCACCAGCCGACCGGTTCGCCGGGGTCCGTATCCGAGGCTCGGCCCGTGTGCATGGCTGGCGTCGGCATCACTGAAGTGGGCATTGCCGGGGTGGGTTCGGTCGGCACGAGCACGGCGGCACTGCTCGCGACCGCTCTGGCGCCCGGGTACACAACTGCGCTACCGGCGGCGGTCGCGCGCCCGCGCATCGTCTTGATCGACGCTGACGACTTCGACCCGCAGCGCAACCCGTTCCGGTACCCGGCCTTGATGGGAGGTGAGACCGGCTCCAAGGCAGTCACGATGGCCGAGCGGCTCTGCGGGGCCGGGCTCGTCGCGCTTGCGGCACCACTCCGGGTCGGGCCGTGGGTGGCCGGGCGGGAGCGCCCGGGCTTCGACGGGCTGCTGGTCTCGTCGGTGGACACCCTGTCGGGGCGTCTCGAGGTCGCCGATGTGCTGGCTCGCGACACGCTCTCGATCGGGGTGGCCGGGCTAAGCCTGCATGCCCAACGCGAACCCGTCGCCGCCGTGGACAGGGCATGCCCCTACTGCGACTTCGTCGACGCCGCGCCACCTTCCACACAGGCGGAGGTGCACGCAGCCGGCACCGGCCTGTCGGTGGCGCGGATCCTCGAGTTGCTCGGCCGCGATGACGCGCGACTGACCGCCGCCGATCTCGACCTCGCGGTCGCCGCCGGCCGGGTCCCGGAGGTCCGCCGCCGGCAGCTCGTCGGTGCCCCACTGGCCGACCTCGTCCGGCAGGCCTACGCCGAGGCTGCGCTCGCGGTCCGCACCGGCGCAGGGGCACCGCCGCCCGGAGGGGGCTCGGCCCAGGAGGTGGTCGCGGTTGCCGCACCCCACGTCTCGTGGTTCGCCGGGACGATCGCCGCGGCGGAGACCATCAAGCAGCTGCTGGAGCTGCCGCTGCTCGACGGGCGAGTCGATGTCGACCTCGCCGGCCTGCCGCCCGGCCTCCTGCGCAGGATGCCGCCCGATCCGACCGGAACCTGTCTGTGCCGCTCCGCGGTACGCCGCCGTTGGGCGCAGCGTCTCTACACCGGACCGCTCAGCGCGGCGTGATCCACGTCGGAGCGTCCGGGACGGATCGCATACTGGGATGGTGACTAGCGAGGACCGCGCAGCCCGGGCAGTGCCCGGACGGACGGCCTCACCGACCTCGCCGGCGACGCTCGGGTTCGACGAGAATCCGCCACCGGCACCGGCTGCGCTGTATCGCGATCACGGACTCCACCTGCGTCGGGTCGCTGCCCATGTCCTCGGGGACGCCGCCACTCGAGATGGTGTCGATGAGGTTCTGCAGGGCGTCTTCGGTGAGCTCGTTCGACTCCTCGGTGAGGAGCGGCTTGATGGCGTGCAGAACTGGCGGGCCTACCTGACGACGATGATCCGCAACGCAGCGATCACCCACGGCAGGGTCCTCGCCGAGGAGCGCACCCGGATCCAGCCGCTGGCATCCGACGACAGCCTCAGCGGCGACACCGGCGATCGCGACGACACCGGTGAGCACGGCGACGACGCCCAACCCGGCGCTATTGATACTTTCGGCGCCCGACACGCGACGGGGCCCGACCCGACCGGAGAGGCTGTCCTCGCGAGACTTGTGACCGATCCGGCTCGCCGCGAGGCTGAGCACCGGCTCGATGGTGCGCTCGCGGCGCTCGACGGGCGGGCACGACGGATCATCGAAGGACGCTATCGCGACCGAATGACCAATCAGGCTCTCGGCGACGAACTCGGCATCACCGGCCAGCGCGTCTCCCAGATCCACGACCAGACCCTGCGCCATCTCCGGGAGGTGAGCACCCGACGATGACCCGACTACCGATATCACCGCCAACTCCCCCCACACCGCCTACGGACGGGCGTCTGCAGTCGGGCGCTCCGGACCCGGACGACGGCGCGCTCGGACGGGTGATCCACGCCGTGCTCCACGACGACAGCGACCCATCCGACGCCGGCACCCATGAAGCTGTCCGTGCGCTGCTCAGCGCCGAGGACCAAGCCGTCGTCGACGAGCTCGTCCCGTGGCTGCGCGGCTTGGCCAACCGACCAGGCCCCGCCTCGACCGTCGGCATATCGGCCGCTGAAATCGGGACTGCGCCGGATCCGTCCGAACGTCCGGGGCCGAGGTACGCGCCGGACGACATGCCCGACCCGGCCGCCATGCCGACTCCGAACGAGGATCCGCTCGCGCTCGCGCTCGGTCTTGTGGCCGACCCGGCCCGTCGGATCTCCGCGAGCCGGCTGCGCCGCGCCCGTCAAGCCGTTGGATTGAAGCCGAGCCAGATCGCGAGATACCTCACCGCCCGTGGCTGGTCCGTGTCCACCAACGATGCGCTCGGCTGGGAGACCCGCGACACCGCGTTGACACCCGCCGTTGCCGCCGACCTCGCGCACCTGCTCAGGACAACCCCTGCCGAGCTGATCGAGGTCATTCAGCACGCCGAGCCGGACTGGTACGGCCTGCTCGACGACCCGGAGATCTACGCCGCGCTCAACGACCTCGCAACCGCCCTACAGGCCACCGTGCCGGAGGCGACCGCGCGGCTGAACCGGAGACTGGTAAGCGCGGATCACCGCAACCGGTCGACGATGACCCGACGCGCCCTGCTCGGCGTCATCACCGCGCTGAGCCGCCACCCCACCCTGCTGCCGCCATGACCATGCCGACGATCCGCGGTCACGCCGACCGCATCGTGTCCGCACTCGACCCGGATGTGGCGGATGCACTGCGCCGCCACCCCCACGCCGCGCTGCGGGCCCTCGGAATCACCGTGATCGCCGTCGATGATCTTGGCGGTGATCGACAAGCAGAACTAGGCAATCGAGGTCTGCGAGGCCATGGAGGGTGGTGCGACGGGATGTCGTGGGCAGGCGCCGACGGCATCCTCTACGCGCCCACCCCGGACTCGCGGCGAGAGAACTTCACCGTGCTGCACGAGTACGCCCACCGCCTCGTCCGCCACGACGACGAGGCCCTCGACTGGCTGGCCGACCGCGCCGACCCGGGTGCTGACACCGAACGACTCTGCGACGAGATCGCCTCGATACTCCTGGTCCCCGATGCCGTCATCCACGCCGCGCTCGCCGGTGAACCCCCGACCGGACGCGCCCTGTTTGAGCTGTTCACCAACAACCAGGCCAGCCAGGTCGCCTGCGCGATCGCGCTGTCGCGTCACCT
Organism: Pseudonocardia sp. 73-21; assembly: GCF_001899645.1. Lineage (GTDB taxonomy): Bacteria > Actinomycetota > Actinomycetes > Mycobacteriales > Pseudonocardiaceae > Pseudonocardia. The sequence continues at coordinate 8,288 of NZ_MKVV01000078.1, forward strand.
GCCGTGCGCCGGAGCCGTGCTGCTCACCGATCGCGACACCCACACGGTCGCCTTCGCCGCCGTCCGCGGCGACATCGACCCGAGCCCGCGTAACGGCGAACCACTGCACGAGTCGCACCCGCTGCGCCGCATCGCCCCGCGCAGCCAGCTACGCCGGGCCAGCTTCTGGAGCAGACCGTGGGGCGGCGCACGCCACGAGCTATACCTCGACGCCTATGCCACCGAGAAACGCACCTACGCCATCCTCGCGGTCACCGATCTGTGGGAGATCGACGCGCTGCACAGCTCGACACCCCCCGAACCGGACCCAAGCCCACCGCGCCAGCACCGCCGATGCGGCAGCTGCGGTTATACAGGGCCCATGACCGGCTGGCCCTGCCCCCACTGCAACGTGCCGTTCTGCCGGTGCGGAGCTTGCAACTGCGCAAGACGCCACGCCCGGGAACAGAGGTGCACAGGCTGCTTTCTCAACATCCCGGAGAACGATCTGCTCGGTGGCCGCTGCAGCGACTGTCGCAGTTGATCTCCTCCTGCAGGTCCCGTCAGCTCCGCGACATCCCGACCATCCGCCCGACGGCGACCGAACTACCGCAAGCGTCGCCGCGGATGCGGGTCAACGACGACCGCCCTCGACAGCTGCCGATCGGTCATCAGGGCCCACCGGCAGCGATGACAAGGTTGTCCCCGCTGTCGTGGGCGTTCTTGAACGCGATCTCGGAGCAGAACAGGTAGCGCCAGGTGTCGAAGGTGTTCTCGTCGTTGACGAACCGTGCCCATTCCTCGGCGGCGGCGCGTTTGGCCTGGACTTCTGTGCGGGCGACGTTGTTGTCGGACTTGCGTTCGATGAGCCAGTGCGTGCCGTCGGTGTCGATGGCGATGAAGTCGGGGTTGTACTTGCCGCCGGTGTCGAGCTCGATATAGGCAGGGTCGTCGCGTTGCAACCACCAGCTGATCTTGGTGCAACTGTCGAGGATGTTGGCGAGGGTGTACCCGGTGGTCTTCGCGTCGAACGCGACGATGGGCCGGTATTGTGGCGCCGATCTCACGAAATCACCCGGTGGCTGCCCTGCACGCTCATGTCACGCCCGTCACCGGGCCCGCCGCACACCGCCCTGGTGGACACCCCCCCGGGGTCGGGTACGGGTTGCTGGCGCTCGACAGCTGGTGGGCCCGTGGATCGGATGCGGTCCGGGGGACCGGAGGTGTCCGATCCGGAGCTGGTCACGCGGGCAGGTAAAGACGGCGTATTCGCGCTGCAAGCGGTCTGTTTTCCATGGTTAGGTGGTTGCCGCGAGCTCGGCGTCCTTGGTGACTCCGCTGACGGGTGGCCGCGGGAAATCGGGGTTCGGGACATAGATAGCCGCCGAATCGAGGCCCTTGGAGCGGCGGATGGTGCCGATCTTGATGCTAGGGCCGGGTCCTGATCGATTTTGCCTTGGTGGGGGGAGCGGCCGGAATCTTCGCGCCAGCGTGCGGCGCAGCTACGAGTAGAACGACGTTCTTCCGCTGTTCAGTCGTTGAGACGCCTTCTTCGCAAGAGCAACTCCTCAGCCTCGATGTGGAAATGTAGGTCGTTCGCCCGACGCGGCTCGGTCAGACTTCGTCGAAACTACGAGATCTCACCTCGTCACCGTTCTGGAAGGCAATCAATGAACACACCTCTCCCAGTTGCAGCGCTTGTCCGCAGGTGCGTCGGCCTCATGCTGGCGGTGGGCGCGGCGATCGCCGTTGCTGTTGCCGTCGCCGGAACCGCATCTGCTGGAACGAGCGTAACCCACAACAACTACTACAGCTACGCCGGCCTGTACGCCGGTAACCAGGGAACGGGCGGCGTCATCTGGAACGAGTACAACGACCAATCGGTCACGATGCTGTGCTACAGCGATGGCGCGAACGTCACCGACCGCAACTACAGCAATTACAACAGCCCCCGCTGGTTCCGGATCCGCGACGCGGGTGGGCGAGTCGGATACATCCATTCCTCGTACGTCTACTACCAGACCGGCGTTGGACAATGCTGAACCTGTCCCATGTCGGAGGGGGGAAGATGTGAATTCCTTCAACGCCGGTTATCGTCGGGCTCGGTTGGCGTGGAGAGTGCTCTGCGTGCTCCTTGCGACTGCGGCGCTGCCACTCATCGGAACTGGAGTAGCCAATGCTGAAGCGTTCCACACCTCCACGATGAACAAGTCGTGGACGCCGTGGACGACGCCCCACTCACAGGGTGCGCAGTATTGGACGGTCGGCTCCGGCACAACCGTTTCGATGCGGTGCTGGAACACGGGAGTGGAGCGGGACGGCACCAGCAAGTGGTTCTACATCAGGTCGGAGGCCTACCCCTTCACTGAGGGCTACGTTCCGGCCAATTCCGTCAGTAGGCAGTGGCTGAGCAGCCCGCACTGCTGAGCCTCGCGCACCTCTCGGTGGACCGATTGCGCCGCGGCCAACGCGTCGCGATCGGTCCACGCGCAATTCGGTGCGCGCAGGTCTTCGAGTGTCACGAGCGTGGCCGCAAGCCCGGAATCTTCATGAGAGGTCCGGCGTGTCTTGGCCAGATAGACGAAAGTGCCCCGTGATCAGGGAAATTGTGATTGCTAAAGTCGCAGGTTCGTCAAGCGAAGGGGGACTTTCCAGGGTGAGGCTAGAACGACCCGCTCGAAATCACCACAACCGCCGACGGTGAAGGGGGCGGCCTCGCCTACAGGGTCGCGGCTGCTGGCCGACGTCGCCGAACGCACCAGCTTGACCGGGCAGCTGAGCAAGGTACTGGAGGAGGTCCACAAGCCCCCGTTACTCGGAGCAGACCTCAGACAGCGAGACGTAGTTGACCGTCCCCGCCAGGGTGCTGGTCACCGTCTCTCGATCGCTGGTAACGGGGGCAGACTCTGCGCGCCATCGGATGCGCCCTCGTTGGTGGAGTCGGTGATCTGGAGTTCGATCGCTCGATCGGCGCGGGCAGGATCGACGGCTACTCTCACCAGGACGAGCCCTTTCGTCGCCGAGCGCCTACGACAAATTCCGTTAGGCCCTCCGAGCCTGGGCGATCGCAGCGCCGATGTCGCGGTCCGTCTTATCGGAATCGGGCGGCTTCATGCCGACGAGCCGACCGGCGGAACCGTCGACGGCGTGGAGCAGGACGTCACCGGTATCAGAAGCAATGGTTCAGCCCAACCTGACTCCGGCTCCCGACCTGCTACGACGAACGTCCTGACGCTACTGAGCTCTCCCAGGTTTGTGTTCGAGGATCATGGTTTCTTGCGCGTTCAGGGCCGGTCGGCATCTCCCAGCTCGGACAAATCGATCAGTCCGTCCTCGAGCGCGCGTCTCACCATGTCGCTCTTGGAGGGCGCCGGGCGGCCGTGCGCTGCGTACTTTGCCCGTGCGCGGTCGATGTAAGTGTGAATGGTGGCCGGCGCAACGCCCATCGACTTCGCCGCCATCGACTTCGATCGCGACGCGAACCACGCCTTCAGCGCGGTCACCTCCTGGATCGAGAGCGATGGGCCCTGTGGGTCGGAGTTGCCGGCCATGGCCCCGCCCAGGGTGGGCGGCGTGTAGCCCCGGCCGTCGGCGGCGGCGTGGATGGCCGCGATGAGATGCTCGCCGGCTTCGGCCTTGGTGACATAGGCCATCGCGCCATTGTCGAGGCATCGTACGGCCATCGCGTCGTCGGCGATCTGGGTGTAGACGACGACCCGGCGTCCGGCTGCGACTAGCCGCTGCAGGCCATCGAGGGTCGGCAGCCCGGGGGTGAGCTGAAGGTCGAGCACGACGACGTCCGCAGTCCGCGCAAGCCCATGAAAAGCTATGTCGACGGAGGCTCCGTCGACCACGACGTGAATGGGCGGATCGCTCTCGGCGCACCATGCCGCCAGGCCCTTGCGGGCGACTTCGTGATCGTCGATCACGACGAGCGAGATGCGGCGGTCCACCGTGCCTCGATCCAGGTCGTGTCGTCCTCGGAGACGACGAGGTACTCGACGTCAGTGCGTGGAGACGGAGCCACTGGTCCAGTGCCGTCGGCGACGACGTTCACCGATAACGCTTCACCGGTGCCGATGACCGACACCCGAGCCCAGGACCGTGCGCCTGATAGTGCCGCGAGCGGCCCGTCGAGCAGCGCCCGTCGAACCTCAACACTGGGTGCTGACCAGATCCCGACGGTCTCGAACTCGATAAGGAGGCCCTGCCGTTCCGCGACGTCGGCCCCGTGCCGGAGTTCATGGAGAAGTGGATCGTCGCTGAGGTCGGTCTCGGCGAGCATCCGACGCAGGCGCGCCGCCTCGACCGCGCAGTCCCGTTGCACGGCGGGGTCGGTCGGTATTCGGCCGCCGTCGGCCAACCCCTGAAGAAGCGGTTCCACTGCAGCGTCGAGCAGGGCGAGACGGTGCTGACGCGCCGCGTGGCGCGCGGTAGCCACCGCATCCGCAGTCCGGATGGCCGCAGTCTCGGCCTGCGCCCTTTCAGCAAGGGCTGCGATACTACGCAAAGCCACCGAAGCAAGCCCGCACGCCAAGGGAAACCCCACCGTCCCCACGGACCCGGCCACGAGATTAAGAACGAAATCGCGATCAACCGGCAAGGTCAAGACACGAGCCACGGTGACCGCCTCGTGGGCTACGAGGAAGGCGGCCAGCAGCGATATTGGACGGTTGTACAGAAGGATCACACCGATCCACCCGGTCGTGCCGAACGACCAATCGGTCGAGGTGGTCAGGTACTCAGGCCGCAACGTCCACGTCGACAGGATGGACGCTGCGAGCGTGAGCCCCAACGCTGGCCCTCGCAGCCGGCCCCAGTCACGGCGCCGAACCAACAGGACAATTTCGACCGCTAAGAGTCCTAACAGTGTCGCGTACGCTCCGAGCTGAGGCGTCAAGTGATCGTGCGCGGCGAGCTTGCGGGGCAGGCTCGCAGTCAGCAGCACGGTTCCGGCGATCGTCGTGATCGCCAGGCGGAGCCCGTGCAGTAGTTCCTGCGCGGTGATCCCGCGGTGGGTCATCGAGGCCACGTCAACCGGATCCTCGTCCCGCTGCCAGGGGCGGACACGATCTCCGCCGTCCCACCGACCGTTTCGACCCGGGCGATGATCGAGGTTCGGAGGCCTCTGCGCGTCGCTGCGACGTCGGTGGGGTCGAATCCGCATCCGGCGTCGATCACCTCGACGAACACCACCCGGTCCGCGTCTCCGAAGCGCAACTGTGCGCGGGCTGTCGCGGCGTGTCGGGCGACGTTGGTCAGGGCCTCCGCCGCGGCATCGGCGAGCGCACGGGCGACCGTGGACGCGATGTCGAGCGCCTCGGGCCCGGTGACATCGACGGCCAGTGTGCACCTCGCTGCCGCGGCACGCAGTTCCGCACAGAGGTCGACCGGCTCAGGCGGCGCCGCCGTCCGCATCGAATGCAGGACGGCGAGATCGTGACGGGCCCGCTCCCGGATGGCCTCGTCGAGTCCTGCGCCTGGCCGCATTGCGACCATGAGCAGGGTCGTTGCCGCGGTGTCATGCAAGGAATCGGCGGTCAGCCGCTCGTCAGCGCGGACGGAATCGGCAACCTCGAGCTTGAGGCGGGCCGCGTCGGCCTCTGCGCGCATCCCGTCGGCACGGGACGCGGCCCGGGTGATCAAAGAGAACAGCAGCCGTCCGAGCATCGGAATGGCGTTCGACCACACGGCGGTGACGACAGTGTCGACACCCAGAGGGCCGGGCTGGGCCAGGCTGCTACTCACCGCGACGACGGTGCATGCTGCGACACCGGCAGGCACCCCGATCCGCCAACTGGTCGAGTATTGATAGCCCACCGACGCGAAGGTCGTGAAAGGCCTGACCCACGACTTGCCGGAGGCCAACCACGTGGCGGGCGTCAGGTCCGCTGCGACAACCCCGATACAACACACCACCAGCGCATCGACAAACGTCACCCCCCGGACACGACCGCGGATCAAAACGACAAGGTAGATCGCACTCCAGCAGGCCAATCCGGTCATGACTACCAGGGCAGTACCGATCTTCGATGGATCCGCGAGTACCGCGACAACAGCAATCGGGATGATCGTGACGACTCGGATGCCGACCGCGTAGCGCCGGCCGAGCTGTAGAACTCGCTCCACCGCATCCAGGTGCGATCCCACGCCTCGGCCCTCCCGCCTGCCAGCAGAACCATAGCCGCCGACGTCCATCTCGTTACAGTACGAACACGGCCGAACACGGAAATGTGGGTCGTTCGCATGACGCCGACATGAATCGTCACTCTCAATACTGCGGCTGCGGCCGATCGCCCGCCTCCAGGGACCGATGGGTGTCCCGAGCCCGGGTGACAGCCGCAAACACTCCCCGGACCTGAACGGATACGCCCCCGATGCGAGCACACCTCGGCGCCCCTACACGGCGCCCCACACGAACAGCCCGGTTGGTCGCGCGAGCCGCGACGATCACCGCGTTGGCGATCGCGGTCGTCGCGAGCGCGGGCACTCCCGCCCTGGCTTACACTCAGATCGACCGAAACGAGCAGACCCGATACGCCGTCGAAACGATGAACCTCACCTACTCGGGGTTCCTCGCCCGCAAGGACGACTTCACCCGGGCTGGCTGCCGCAAGGACGGTTACGAGAACAACGGATTCCCCTACCCGGGGTGCCGCAAGCCGTCGCCGTACAACGCCTTCAACTGGTCCGACGACGGCTGCAGCGGTAGAGAGCAGATCGGGTTCGTCTCGAACGTCTACCGCAACCTGTTCAACAAGCCCTGCCAGCTCCATGACTTCGGCTACCGCAACTTCGGCAAGGGCCTGACCCTCAGCCGGACTGAGGAGACACGCGCGTGGATCGACAGTCGCTTCCGTACGGAGATGTATCGACTCTGCGAGACGAACTACGCTGGCAATCGCCTGCAGCGCGGCGCCTGCAAGACCAACGCCGACATCGTCTGGGCCACTGTCCGGAACACGGGCGGCAACTGGGACACACCGCCCGAGACGCCACCTGCCCCTCTGGATCCCACCCCGGCTCCCCAGCCGGTACCAGCACCGTCACCCACACATCCGACCTTCACCGTGATGAACACCAGCGAAGCCCCGCCCGACGGCGTGTGGTTCCGGAGGAGCCCCCACACTGCCGACACCGACCGCGTCACCGGACACGGTGTCTACCGCGGCGAGCGCGTACAGCTGACCTGCTACGCCTGGGGAGACGCGGTCGGCGCCTACGGCAATCGCCTCTGGTACGCCGTCACGAACGTCACCCGACCGACGGTCGCCAGCGCTCCGAATAGCGGCTACCTCAGCGCCCACTACGTCGACGACGGCGCAGCGGCCAACCAGACTGTCACCGGCGTCCCAGCCTGCTAACGGTTACCGTACGGGCCTGTGTCATTGGCTCCGGCATTGAAGCGCCTCGACTGAGCACGGCATGGCTCCTCCAGCGTCGCAGCGACGTCGACATCACATGGTGGAACGGTCCACTCACCCCGGTGGGCGGACCGTTCCATCATGAACAGCGAACATTGCCATCGGATTTTCCTCGACGACTACCCCTCATTGTTGGAGGTCCTCCAGCAGATCCCCACGCCGGAAGGACAGACGTTGCATAGCCGAATGCGGACAGTGATCCGGTACTGCCAAATGGTTCTGTCGGTCAGTCCCGACCGCAGGTGTTCGTCAGCGTCGGCCGCATCCCGGATCTGACACGGGACCAGGTCCGCGAGTTCCGACTGCACCCCGCCCTCCCTCCGCCACCGATCATGGGCCGCTCGGCCGGGTCGGCGGGACCGCCGTGGCCGCTTGAGACGCGGCCGCCTGAGATGCGATCGCCTCGAAGTGGTTACGCAGCTCGGTCATCTTCGCGAGGTACCCGCCCGCGACCGCGAGGTGCGTGCGGGCCGTGTCCTCGTCGATCTGCACGCCGCTCGGGTGGCCGGCGTCGTTGCGGGTGACGCGCAGCAGGTCGGTTACCGCGTCGAGTGTCAGTGGGTCGGCGAGCCCCTGCGGCAGGGTCGCGCGGTCGGATTCGAGCACCTTGCGCAGCTCGTCGAAGCGCGTGTTCTGCGAGCTGCGCGGGTTATCGAGCGCGGTGCCCAGCTTCATCGCACGGGCTCCGACTGCGGCGACGACCGCGCGGGCGAGGCCGATGAACACCTGCTCGGCCGCGACGCCGAGCATCACCGACGACGAGAGGTAGCACCGGGCGTTGAACGCGCGCAGCGCCTCGTCGAGGTAGACGAGCGCTGCGGGGTCGACATCGGGCGCCCGCGTGCGCAGGCGGCGCAGGAACCCGTCGGGGTCGCGCGGTTCCCACGTGCCGCCCGATGCGGCGAGCAAGCCGACCTCGGTCAGCCGCCAGTGCCAGTTGTCGGGGCCCTGCTGTCCAGGGTCGAGGTACGCGATGCCCTCGGCGAGCAGGCCCCACAGCGCGGCGTGAGCCTCGTGCAGGCGGCACCCACTGCGGGCGACGATGTCCGCAGGCAAGTAGGACGACCCGAATCGGGTGTCCCCGCGCGGGGTCGCGAGCAGCTCGATCGTGTGTCGCCGGACGTCCATCGCTGGGACGGTATGCCCCACGGCGACAGGGATGCCGATCGCCTACGCAGTTTCGAGGTTCGACAGCTCGACCCCCGCGTCGAGGGTAGGCGAGCGCGATCGCGGCGTGCTCGGGGAGGTGCCGGGCAGTGCGGCGCCCGAGGTGCAGCGGGACCGTCCCGCTGTCGCTGTCGAGCTCGGCCGAGGTGGCGACGTCGAGGTGCATGCGGCTGCCCTGCGCGCAGGTGCTCGAGGTAGAAGCCCTGCGGCTTCCCGGCCGTTCGCAGCCCGCTCAGGCGCCGGTGGTCGCGCAGACGCTTGCGCAGGCCGCCGCTCAGCTCGACGACACCGATCCCAGCTCGGTACCGACACACCAGACATCGTGCACGCGTTGCTCTAGGTGTACTGACCCGGGACGTTGTTGACGGTCATGCGGCGAGTCGGGTGATCGGGGGACGGCCGCCAAGGGCGGAGTGGGCGCGTCGAGTGTTGTAGTCGTGGACCCAGCTGTCCAGCGCGGCGAGCCGGTCAGTGTTGGACAGCCAGGGCTGGGCGTAGGCGAACTCGGTGAGCAGGGTCCGGTTGAGCCGCTCGGCCTTGCCGTTGGTCCAGGGGCAGCCGGGTTTGGTGAACCGGCGCCGCAGCCCGAGCGCGACGCACACCGCCCGCCAGTTGCCACCGATCCGGTAGACCTTGGCGTTGTCGGTGAGGATCCGCAGCACCCGCACCCCCTGGTCGCGGAACCAGGTGATGGCGCGGTGCAGGAACCCGGCGCACGTCAGGTCGCGTTCGTCGGGAAGCGCTTCGATGTAGGCGACCCGGGAGCGGTCATCGACCGCGACGTGGAGGTAGTCGTAGCCGATCCCGCGCCCGCGAACTTCCTCGCAGCGGCCGTGCAGCCGCCACCCGCCGCCATCAGGGACCCGACCCAGCTTCTTGACGTCGATGTGGAGCAGATCCCCAGGGTGGGGGCGTTCGTAGCGGATCCCGGAGTGCCGGCGCCGCACCTCGGCCCCGGTGATCGGGTCGATCGAGGCCAGGTGTGGCACGTGGTGGCGGGCCAGGACCCGCCCGACGGTGGAGGCGGCCAGGCCGAGCTCGCCGGCCAGGTAGACCGCGCCGCGGCGAATGTCCGCGCGCAGCGTCAGGATCTGCGCTTCCACCGCAGGAGCGGTGCGGTTGGCGATGGTGTGCGGGCGCGAGGAACGGTCCTCCAGCCCGGCCCAGCCCTCGGCCCGGTAGCGGCCGATCCACTTGGCCACCGTGGGGCGCGACACCCCGAGTTGTTCGGCGATGCGGGCCTGGGGCCAGCCAGCCAGATGACGTTCCACCATCAGCCTGCGGGCGAACACGGTGGTGCGGGCGTTACGGTGCGACACGGAGGGCCTCCTGTGGCCGAGATTGGTGCGTCAGACACACCCACCTCGCCCGGAGGCCCTCCCTCGTTCAAGCCGACACGCCGTCAACAACCTCCTGGGTTACTACATCTAGGCGATGACGGTGAAGATCGATGTAGAGAGCAGGGACAGCATCACCCCGACGTTCCGCGTGCCGACCGAGTCTCCGCCCGCCACCGGCGGTGGTGAAACCGGACGGCCAAGTTCTTACATCGCTTGGATCGGTGCTTGCGTGTCTTCGCGGGTACTGACATGGCCTTGGACGCTTGAACCGAGTCGCCGCGTGGCAGGGTGATGTTGTGCCCGCCGTGTTTGCGTCCACTCTCTGTGGCTATCGAGTCACCGACGAGGGGTTTCTGACAGACAGACCGAACATGTCGGACGCGAGCGACACGCTGTCGGTCCGTTTGGGTACCGCGTTGCTGGATGCGCTCGGTGTCGCCAGGACCTGTCCCGCCCCGACCGATCCGGGTGCTGGTCTGGAGCGGGGGATCAAGGCCGCTCTTGAGGCGGTTCGCCCTGATCTTGAGGTCGTCAGAGGTGCCACGGTCACGGGGTACGCGCAGTACTCCCATCTCGACGTCCTGCCCCGCTTCGTCCGCAACTATGTCGGATCGCAGGCGCTCGCGCGCAGGATCGCCGACCGGGTCGCGCGCCTGCCGGTGGGATCGGACCGGTCCGAGCTCGCCACGTTGCTCGCTGGCCTGGAAGGGGCGCTCGGTGCTGAGGCCGCGGTGGTCGAGCAGCTGCGTCGCGATCTGCCTGGGGAGTCGATCCTTAAGCTCGACGTGGCCGCCGCCCGGCCCGGTATGGGCGGTGCCTTGTCCGAGCTGGTGGTCGGGGTGTCGGCGAAATGGTCGTTGCGAACCGACCGAGCCCAGGATTGCGTGTCCCAGGGTGGCCGCCTGGTGGGTCTGCGACGAGGACGGATGCCCCACTACGCCGTCGTGACCATCGAGCCTCGCCCGGCCATGCTCAAGATCATTGCGGATGGATCCGGATCCGTCGACTGCGTCTACCACCTGAACCTCGCGGCCCTTGATGTCGCCATCGCCGACGTCGCGTCCACCACCCCACGAGCTCGATCATGGGTCGACACCTACCACCGGCTGGTGGACCAGCGCAGACTGTTGGACTTCGACGATCTTCTGGCCGAGGTAGCCGCCCACTGACACTCAACGCCCAGCTGTCGTCGACGAACTCGACCGCGCGCTGACGTCTATCCGGGGAAGGCGAAAGCCTCCGGTCGGAGCTCGCGCTATCCACGGTCTCGGGGCCCGGCTCGTGCGGGCCCACTCGGGCACCATGTCGGTGTGCCTTCGCTTCCCTCGACCCCGACGACCCGTGCCCGGATGTCGCGCCAGCGGGCCCGGGACACCGGTGCGGAGTTGTCGTTGCGACGGGAGCTGCATCGGCTCGGGCTGCGCTACCGGGTGCATCGTCGGCCAGTGCCCGGGGTCCGGCGGGAGGCGGATGTGGTGTTCGGGCCGTCGCGGGTGGCGGTGTTCGTGGACGGCTGCTTCTGGCACGGCTGTCCGGAGCACGCGACGTGGCCGCGGTCGAATGCTGAGTTCTGGCGCGCCAAGATCGAGGGCAACCGACGGCGGGACACCGATACCGATCGTCGCTTGGCCGAGGTGGATTGGGCGGTGCTGCGCATCTGGGAGCACGAGGATCCCGCGACGGCGGCACGCCGTGTGCAGGATCTGGTCGCGACACGCCGACCGCGATGATGGCCCTCGTGCTGCGGTCGGCTAACGTGCTGGCGTGGTGGCTACCAGGGGTCCCAAACCGCTGTCCATGATCGATCTGTTCGCGGGCTGCGGCGGTATGACCTCGGGTTTCCTGTCCACGGGGGCGTACCGCTCGGAGATGGCGGTGGAGTGGGAGCTGCCGGCGGCGGCAACCTATGCGGCGAACTTCGGGGAGTCGCACATGCGGTGGGACGACATCGCCGAGATCCCCGACGAAGACATCCCGCCGGTGGATCTGGTGATCGGTGGGCCGCCGTGCCAGGGGTTCTCGAACCTGGGTGCGCGGGATGTGAACGATCCCCGCAATAAGCTGTGGAAGCAGTACATCCGGTTCGTTCAGCACGCTCGCCCGAAGGTCTTCGTGATCGAGAACGTGGACCGGTTCCTGTCCTCGGCGGAGTTCGCGCTGTTGCAGAACGAGGTCGCCGAGGGCGGGCTTCTCGAGGGCTACGAGCTCACCGCCGGGCATCTGTTGGCGGCCGACTTCGGGGTGCCGCAGCGGCGTAAACGCACGATCGCGATCGGGTCCCGGATCGGACCGATCCCGCTACCGACAGCCACTCATAGCCGCCGCGACTCGCTGTTCAGCCAACTGCACTGGCACACCACCCACGACGTGTTGGCCGGGCTGCCGGAGCGACCGGTGACCACCGTGCTGCCCGCGTCGACGATCGAGGTGTTCGACCGGGTAGTGCCGGGCCGGTTCAAGAGTTCGGATCTGCATCTTGGCCGAAACCCGACCCCGTTGTCGTTGCAGCGTTACCAGACCATCCCTCCCGGCGGCGGGCGATTCGATCTGCCGGATGAGTTGACGCCGAGGTGCTGGCGGGAGAAGAAGTCCGGCACCACCGACGTCATGGGCCGTATGCGCTGGGACCAGCCTTCGTTGACCATCCGGACCGAGTTCTACAAGCCGGAGAAGGGTCAGTATCTGCACCCGCAGTGGGAGCCTGGGCCGCGTGGACATCGGGTGGACCGGCCGATCACGCACCTGGAAGCGGCGCGGTTGCAGTCGTTCCCGGACACCTTCGAGTGGTGCGGCACGAAGATTCAGATTGCGAAACAGATCGGGAACGCGGTTCCTCCGATGCTGGCCGAAGCGATCGCCCGGCACCTGGAGCCCTACCTGCGCGGAGCGGTCGGCCCCGCCGGGCATGAGCTTGGACACGAGGAGCCGGTGATCTGCCGCCTGTGCGACCAGGCCACAGTCTCCGAAGCGTCCTGACTCTGAGCAGTAGCTACCTCGCTGGCTCGGCCCGGGTCTGGCGCTACTCGGGTTCGCGGCCCTGCGCCGGTAAGACAGGTGCTTCGACGGGTTCGTCGGCGGCGGTGGCGAGGCGCCAGTGGCTGCCCTGGAGTTTGATCGTCCTCGTCCGATCCTCCGTCGCCGTAGCGGTGTCGTTGCTGGATGCGTCCCCGGCGGTGGAGCCGGCGGGTGCAAGTCGGACGCTGACAAAGCGACCCTTCGTGGGCCGGGGCAGCCCCAGCCCTGCGGCGAGTTCCGGGTGCGGCGCGTAGTGGCCGAAGATCACAATCCCTTCCGACCGTAGGTGCTTGCGAGCGTCACGGACCCGTTTGAGGCAGTCGTCCTGCTGGGCGGCCGTAAGCACGGTGGCCCGGTTGACCAGCACTCTGGGCAGCTCGCGGAACAGACTATTGACCGATTGCTGCCCGGATCGCTGGCCGAGGATGCGGCGCTGTTGATCGGCGGGTAGCCCGAGCAGGGTGTTCGCAACGAGGTCTCCCTCGCCCAGCCACAAAATGCTACGACAACCCAGATCGTTGAGTCTGCGCTTCCCGTCGCGCTGCTTGCCGGGGGGTTTGAGGACGTGCTGGTCGATGCGGATCAGTCCGGCAGCCCACCGGGAGGTGTAGTCGCTACCCCACACCGTCAGCGCGAGCTGGGGGTGTTTCGCGTACATCTCGCCGGGGATCTCCCAGCCGTACACGAGCCGCGACCATTTGCAATCGACTTCGATACCAGCGATCTTGTAGTCGAGGTCGTCGCCGTCGGCGAGGTCGAGTTCCTTCTGCAGGTTGATCTGGATCAGCGTGCCGACATGGGTCTTCTCGGTCTTGTTGAGCTGGTCGCCGTCCCAGCGGCCGGTGCGTTGGCCGTCGTAGATCTGGTCGAAGGTCTCCCGGATCACCTCCGGCAGCCGCGCGCACACCTCGAGCCCGTCCAGAGCGTCGCGGACTTCCCACAGCTCGGGGTCCTCTTCCCGCGTCGGAGGGACGTCCTCGAGGGTGAGGTCCGGCCCGAACTGCGGTCGCGGCCAGTTCTCCGGTCGAGGTGCGCGAGGCTTGCGACGACGCAGGGCCAAGGAATGCTCCGATCGCAAAATCCACTACGGGATCGCCCACGCAGGCGAGGTGACTCTTCGACGAGGCTATCGGAGACCCACACGTTGAGAGGCGCCCCATCTCGTCCTCGAGATGACGCGGATCCTCAGCACGGACAGCGGCGCGGCTCAGGTGCTCACCAACCCGGCGGCGCAGGATGACGGGTGGGTCGTCGTCGATGCCGGGCCCGGTTCTCCACCCGGAACGAGACCTTCCGTGTCCAACAACGCCCTGAGTGACTACATCTAGCGCCTGTCCGCCTCGCGCTCCAGGTTCGGCCAAAAGATGCGTGCCGTGACGAAATGTCCGGTTCTTCCCTACTCGCTGTCAGTCGGTCGATACCCGAGACCACCGCCACCCGTCGTCACGGCAGGATGACGACCATGGCGGTGTTCAAGACCAGGTCCGGTTCCAGCGGGGTACCTGCTGACCCTGAGCAGTTATATCGATTGCTGGCTGCAACCAACACCGGCCCGGCGGCGTTGTGGGCTCACCAGGCGGATGTGCTGCGGGCCTGGCACGACGACAAGCTGATCCACGAAGCGGACATCGCCATCGAGCTGCCGACCGGCTCCGGCAAGACACTGGTGGGTGCCTTGGTTGCAGAGTTTCTCCGGCGCAGGGACAACAAGCCCGTTGCCTACGTGTGCCCGAACAACCTGCTTGCGCGCCAGACCGCCACCAAGCTCTCGGACTACGGCATTCCGAACGTGCTCCTGATCGACTGTCGACGACGCGCTGAGACTGACCCTCTAGCGACGGGTTGGGACTGACCCCCTCCGTTGAAGCTGGAGGGGTGATCAAGCTGGAAGAGTGGGCTGAGGTTCGGCGGCTGCACCGCGCCGAGGGTGTGTCGATCAAGGAGATCGCCCGCCGGTTGGGGTTGGCTCGCAACACGGTGCGGGCGGCGTTGCGGGCGGATGTGCCGCCCTCGCGTGAGCGGGGGCCGCGCGGGTCGCTTGTGGACAAGGTGGAGCCGCAGGTCCGGGTGTTGCTGGCCGAGCATCCGAGGATGCCGGCGACGGTGATCGCGGAGCGGATCGGTTGGACGCACTCGTTGACCATCCTCAAGGACCGGGTGCGGGAGTTGCGGCCGTTGTTCCTCCCGCCCGATCCCGCTGACCGTCTGGAATACCGACCGGGCGAGCTCGCGCAGTGCGATCTGTGGTTCCCGCCGGTCCCGATCCCGGTCGGGGCCAGCGGCCGGCCGGACGGGCAACTGGTGTTGCCGGTGCTGGCGATGACGTGCGGATACTCCCGGGTGACCGACGCGGTGATGATCCCCTCGCGCAAGGCCGGGGACATCCTGGCCGGGATGTGGGAGATCATCGGCGGGTGGGGCCGCTGCCCCCGCACGCTGGTCTGGGACCGCGAGGCCGCGATCGGCGGCACCGGCAGACCCAGTGCGGAGGCCGCCGCGTTCGCCGGGACCCTCGGGGTGCGGATCAAGCTGACCCCGCCGCGGGACCCGGAGTCCAAGGGGCTCGTCGAGCGGCGCAACGGCTACTTCGAGACCTCGTTCCTGCCCGGGCGCAGCTTCGTCTCCCCGTTCGACTTCAACACCCAGATCCAGGACTGGCTGACCGACACCGCCAACGCTCGGCACCTGCGCTCGATCGGAACCAGCCCCACGCAGCGCTGGGCGAGCGATCGGGCCGGGATGGTCGAGCTGCCGCCGGTGGCGCCGATGGTGGGGCTGACCGGCCGGATCCGGCTGGGCCGCGACTACTACGTGCGCATCGACGGCAACGACTACTCGGTCGACCCGCGCGCGATCGGCCGGTTCGTCACCTGGATCGCCACTCCCGCCCTGGTCGCGGTCACCTGTGACGGGCAGATCGTGGCCACCCACGAGCGGGTCTGGGGCAGCGGCGCCACCCTCACCGACCCCGAGCACCGGGTGACCGCCCGCGCGATGCGCACCGAGTTCGCCACCGCTCGTGACCGCGCCCGAGCCGCGACCCGCTCGCACACCGACGGGCACGTCGTGGCCCTACGCGCCCTGCCCGACTATGACGCCCTGTTCGGCGTGGTCTTCGACCCCGCACCCGCCGACCCGACCGCCACCGACCCCACCTCCACCGCTGAAGGGCAGTAGATGACCACCGCGAAGACGACCACCACGAACACGACCGGCGCGAGCACCGAGCTCGGCTCGAAGCTGGCCTACCTGACCCGGGTGTTGAAGACGCCCACGATCGCCCGTGTCTGGGACGATCTCGCCGCCCAGGCCCGGGACCTGAACTGGTCGCACGAGGAGTACCTGACCGCGGTCCTGGAACGCCAGGTCGCCGACCGCGAGTCCGCCGGCACCACCATGCGCATCCGCACCGCCCACTTCCCGGCGGTCAAGACGTTGGAGGAGTTCAACCTCGACCACCTGCCCTCGCTGCGCCGCGATCTGCTCGCGCACCTGGCGACCGGCACGTTCGTGGCCAAGGCGGAGAACGTGATCCTGCTCGGACCACCCGGGATCGGGAAGTCCCACCTCGCGATCGGGCTCGGGGTCAAAGCCACCCAGGCCGGCCACTCGGTGCTGTTCGACACCGCCAGCAACTGGATCACCCGCCTCGCGGGCGCGCACCAGGCCGGGCACCTCGAGACCGAGTTGCGCAAGATCCGCCGCTACAAGCTGATCATCATCGACGAGGTCGGCTACATCCCGTTCGACCACGACGCGGCGAACCTGTTCTTCCAGCTCATCGCGTCGCGCTACGAACAGGGCTCGGTCATGGTCACCTCCAACCTGCCCTTCGGCCGCTGGGGCGAAGTCTTCGGCGACGAGATCGTCGCTGCCGCGATGATCGACAGACTTGTCCACCACGCCGAGGTCCTCACCCTCTCCGGCGACTCCTACCGCACCCGCGCCCGCCGCGAACTCCTCGCCAAGGACCGCGATAAATAGCACGAAACCGACCACGAGGGGGTCAGTTCCAATCCGTCGCCAAGGGGTCAGTTCTAACGCGTCGTTGACACCCCAGCACGTCCCGAGCTGGACCGGCTGAGTGCGAGTGGATGCCGCATGCCGCGGCAGGGATACTGCAGTGCATGCCTACAGGGTCACCCTCTTGGGAGTCATCGGCAGCGCGTCGCACCGCATCGCTGTCTAGGCGGCTCGTCGTGGGTCGGTCGGTGCTGGTGGACCGCGCGGTGATGACTCGAGCCGCATTGAGTGGGGTAGGTGAGGCAGGGCGCGCGGCCGCGTCCGCGCCGGGCCGTGATACTCACCTCCGGTTGGGTCAAGCGCGGATCACAGCGCAACTACAGCTCGGCGCATTCGCCGCGGCGTTGGAGGAGCTGCCTCGCCGCGACCGGCTCGCTCGAGTGGTGGCCCGTGGGTGGTTGGCGGCCGCGAGGAGCTACTTGTGGTTCGACAGCCCAGAGTTCGAGGACGCCGAGCGGATGGCCTACGGATTCATGAGTGGGTTGGCCAACGGATCTTGCCCACGCAATGGGGCCTGGCGGATCCGTCGCGCGCACGCAGCGGCCGAGGCTCGTTGGCACGCCGAAAACGGTCCGCAGATCTCCAGAGGGGTGGTTGAGGCAAGGAGAGCGGCTCGGCGACAGGGGTGGCTGCCCCTGGCACCTCGAGCGCGTCTTCCCCGTCTGCGCAGTTAATGTCGGGAGTCGTCCTGCCCGATGTGGGCAGGTCGATGCCGCCCCTGCGTACGGTTCGTGAGTCAGGCCGCTTGACACGAACGGTTCTCGCCGCGCTACGCTCGGGGTTGATGCCAGAGCGGGCGTGAGGCGATGCCTGTCCTTCCCGGGCGAAGGACGGCTTGTTCTGCTGCTGGATAGGGGTATCCACCGCTCACTTATCCCTTGACTGGGTGTCGTTAAGATGTTTGGGCCCCGGTTGTCGTCACGGAGTTTGGCCCCGGCGGGTCCGGCGCTGTTCGGGTTTGATCAGCTGGTGCGGTTGCATGGCATGGGTGGCCGGAGGAGGCTGCCATGATCCTCGACAGTCGGGCAGGTGCCCGGAAAGCATGGACGAAAAGTGTGGTGTGACACCAGATAGGTGGTCTCGCGAAGCTTCGAGTGAACGCGCGAAGGCCAGGGCGCGGGAGCTTCCCATCGTCGTAGGCGGGCAGGCTGGAACTCGGCCCGCCGGCTGACTGCTTGTCGCGTCGTCACTGATGAGCAGAGGCCATTCGCGTCCTGCCACAACGTGGGCGGCCGGGCGACACCGGTGACCGACAACCGGTCGTCATCCCTCTCCGGAGCGGTTCGTTGGCAGGCTCGTGGGGCCGTCTCGGTCCCAGAGCAGCCGACTCTGAGCGAGTTCCTCCTCGTCGAGGTCGGGGTCGCCTCGTATGGCCAACAGTGTTGTTTCCCATTCGCGGAGACCGTCGCTGCAGGGAGTGAGGAGGACGCCTACGGTGAGGGCGTTCTCGAGCTCTGCCGTCGTACCTCGCTCGTGGTGCCGAAGCATCACCCAAGAACGGAACGCCGCCGGTGTCGTGTCGTTCAGGGCGGAGCAGACTCCGAATCCGAGTTGTGGGACGTCGAGACCGCGCCGGTAGCTGCGGAATCGCCATCGGGTTTCCTCGCTGGGCTGGTCTCGTGTCGTGAGCAGCTCGCTGAGGAGGAGCCCGCCGAGTTCTGTCCGATGTGCGACAGGGAGACGGTCGATAGCCGCGAGTACCTCGATCCGCTCGTGCTCTTCGCCCTCGAAGGTCGAGTTGGCGATGTCCTCCAACATGATGCGGATGATGCCGTGGGCCTGGTCGTTGTTGTCGTGACCTGCTGGTGCCATCGGTAGGAGAGGCGCCGAGCGGTGTTCGCCGTCCAGCCTCGGATCGGGCGGGTCGGGCTCGGCCTCGAGGTCGGCGCGTGCCAGCTCGAAGTAGCGTTCCGGCTCGCCTCCGAGCTTGGGGCATGGCCCTCCGACCCGGTGCAGGTAGTCGATCACTTGACGTGTCGAACGCAGCTGGTCGAAGAGGAACTCCCAGTCGCGACGTAGCAGCGTCACGACGCGGGTCGTTCCCCTGCGATGGTCCTGCGAAGCGAGTCCGGATGGGGGGTCGGGATGATCGACGATCACTGCTCCGACCCAGTCGATGGTGCTGCCATGGACTTGCACCAGGCGGTCGCGCCCGTTGGTCATCTCCACCCTGCTGGCACAGAGCCGGCGAACGGTTCCGTGAATTTGTCGCGCGGCTTGGGCGACCTTCTTGTCGATCCAGGAAGTCTCCTTGTCGACGTCGCCGGTGGCTGCTGCCCGGTTCTTCACCTGGAGGACGATTCCGCGGTCACCCGCTAGGACCAGCCCGTCGCTGATCTCCCGGTTGCGAGAGCCCGCGTGGTCGGCTTTCGGGAGCAGGACGAAGTCCGGAAGGCCCCATGTTGCGGCGGCGTTGTGGGTGGCCATCTCCGCCGCGGTGCCCGAGATGACGTTCGGGTTGAGGGGCGTTGCTGGTGGAATCCTGCGCTCGAAGATCCCGTCCGGCGTCGTGAGCAGGAAGATCAGCTCCTGAGTGCCGTGTACGAGGCCAACGCCCAGTTCGGATCTCGCGAGCGCGTCGAGTTCTTCCCGTGACCAGCGTTGCGGAGTTTGTTCAGCTGCAATCCAGGTGTCGGGGTGCTTTGCATCCGAGACACGGCGGATCGGGCCGACCTGCGACATGAGGTTAGCGAAGCATTGCGCGAACAGGGTGACTGCAGCAATGGTGGCCTTCATCCGTCGGTCGAATGTGTCGTCGCCGTCCGTCGGTTGGAAGCCATGCGGGAGTGCCAGGTCGACGTAGCTGCCCGTACGTGCTGCGACGTGTTTGCCTCTCGCAACTCGATAGGTGGCGACGGCCATCTCTTCGTCGAGCGGGCCGGGTGGCGCGATCTCAAACGCGAGAAGCTGCTCCGGATCGCTCACCTCGATCTCGGGTTCGACTGGCGTGACCCAGGCGCCTACGAGTGCATCGTCGTCCAGGAGCGTTGTCCAGTCGAGGAGCTGCGCGATTCCGGTGCGGACGCGCTGGGCTGTGGGGGCTGGCGGGGGCTCGCGGAACGGTTGGCAGTCGGTGATCAACCGCTGCTGAGACCTGAGGATGCCGTCGAGGCAGGACTCTTCGAGGAGTGCCGCGTACCCGTCCGCAGAGTCGGCGAAGGGAAAGAACCGCGGGCGGTCTGGCTCGGTGGACCTCCGCCGAATGCTGAGACCGGCGACCGTCTCCTGAACAAGCGAGTCGAGAGTGGCCCACAGCTCGTTCAGGCACTCGCGGAACGCTTCGGTTAGCTCCGCGCGGGCTCCCTCCGGCCATCGCGCGGAGACGATGATCCGGCCAGAACCGTCGGGGTCGGTGGCGGCGTGCTCCTCAACCAGCCCGGAGCCCAGGTGCTCCTCCCATAGCTTCGCGACGCGGTGGTGGGCGGAGATCGCCGCTGTCAGGTGCTCTGCGGCCTCCGGGTAGTGCTCCCCGAGCATCGGGCAAGCCTAGAGGTCGTTCGGATCGATCATCCGGGTGATCGTCGGCGGCGTGGTTTGGGTGGGGCGCCGGGTCGCAACCGTGGCGGCTTCGGCTGCGCAGCTGGACGCGCTGACATTCATCACATGGCGCTCGTTGTACGAGGACGGCGGGCGGCATCTACCCCAGCCTCGGCTCACCGGAACGGCGATCCTTATCCGCCGCGCCGCATACGAGCACCTGGAACGGTGGGCGCGGAGTCGACTCATTCGAGACCGACCACGTTGTCGGAGGGCCGACAGACTGATCGCGGACGGACAGTCGGTCGCGCGTTCGACATTGACTGAACGAGGTGGAGCAGATCTGGAGCACGGACCTGGCGTGAACCGGCGAGAACTGCGTTCAACGGCGTCGAACTGCACCAAGATGACGTGCGCAGAGTCTGTTTCCGCAGGTCACGGCACTTGTCGGGCCAGGCTGGGGGTCAAGGGGTCGCAGGTTCAAATCCTGTCGTCCCGACGGCCGGAACGGGCGGTTCCCTTCGACGGGGGAGCCGCCCGTTCTGCTTTCTACCTGCGAGAACGTGGCCTGGATCTTCTTGCCGCCGCGCTCGTGACGCCGGTCTCATGATCGTCGCCGACGTGTCCGTGGGCCCGCTGAGTGACTATCTGAGTGTCTATCCCGCGTCGTCGCTCGGGAACAGGCTGTCCATGGTCGCGGCGCCCTCTTCGAGGACGGGCCGGAGTTGGTGTCGGTAGACGCGTTCGGTGACGGCAGTGCCGCTGTGGCCCAGTAGCCGGGCGATCTGCTCGATGGGCACACCGGAGTCGGAGAGGATCGACACGAAGCTGTGGCGCAGCTCGCGAGGCGTCCAGGCGGTGGCGTCGAGGCCGGCGTCGCGGACGATGGCGCGGAAGGCGCGTCGGACGTTGTGGGGGTCGAGTTCGGTGCCGTTGGCGGTGGCGAACACGAGCGCGGTCGGGTCGGGTGTACGTCCGAGCCGGGCCCGGTGCGCGTTGAGAGCGTCGACGCAGCGTCGGGGCAGGGCGAACCGGCGGCGCGACTTGCGAGTCTTGGTGTCGCCGCCGGCACGCACCGAGCGCAGGACCGAGATGGCAGGCGGTACGGGTGGTGTCGCGTCGGGTTGTCCGGTGAGGTCGACGTCGGCCCAGCGCAGGGCCCGCACCTCCTCGGTCCTGGCGCCGGTGAGCAGTGACAGCACGACGTAGGCGTGCAGCGACGAGCCGTGTGCGGCGGCTACGAGTCGTTCGGCTTGCTCCCATGTCAGGGACTTGGACGGGCGACCGGCTTGCCCGGTGGGAACGGCGCACAGGGCGACGACGTTGCGTTTGACCTTTTCGCGGGCCATCGCCCGAATGACCGCTCGGCTGAGGATCGAGTGCATCAGGCGCAGGGTGCGGGTGCTGACCTCCTGGGCCTGCGCGCGCAGCCAGCGGTCGACGTCATCGGCGGAGAGGTCGCGGAGCCGGCAGCGGCCCAGCGGGGCGACGATGCGGGATTCGGCGATCGTCGTGTAGTTGTCCACCGTTGCACGGGACCGGTTGGGCAGCCCGTAGGTGAGCCAGTCGCGGACGGCTTCGGCGACGGTGTAGTTCGACGGAGCGACGGCGACGCCGTCGTCGTGGTCGCGCAGCAATTCCTTGAGCTTGTTCTTGGCCTCGGTCTTGGTGATGCCGCTGGCCTTGCGAGTGATGCGCTTGCCGCGGGCGTCGAAGCCGGTGGTGATGGTGGCGATCCAGCGTTCGCGTGTCTCGTCCCAGTGCAGGCCGCCCTCGCCGCGGCTGCGGCGGGCGGTCACGACGCGGCCCCGAAGGGCGCGTCGGCAACTGCCTCCGTTTCGAGGAGTGCGACGTAGTCGTTGATGGCCGCGGCGGTGATGAGCCGGGTTCTTCCGACGTGGACGGAGCGCAGCCGGCCGCTGCGGAGCTGCTCGTAGATCACGCTGCGCTTGAGCGAGAGGATCTCCATGGCCTCCGTGACGCGGTACAGTTCCTTGTCGATCATGGCTGTGGCGGGGTTGGTGTGCTGGACATGTCCGCCTCCCGTGTCTGCAGGCGGTCCGCTGTTGTCCGCCGAGGTACGAGGAAGGCTGCGAAATGCGATGACTGCCTGCGTGGTCAGGACATGTACCGCAGGCTGGTTCTTGCTGCGATCGAGGAGCCGGAGCATGGCTCTGATCTTCGTGGCGCTTGCCGCCGGTTCCGATGGTGACATCGTCAATGTGGACAACTTGACGGCGTCATGGTCGTGTCGTGGCAGACCCGTGGTCCTTAGCGTGGATTCCTGCATGTGATCTGGCCTTGGTGCGGACTACCGCTTCGGGCACCACCGGCGCCTCGGTGGTTCTGCTCGCGGCTGTTCCCCTGTGAGCTTCGACTGCCGCCCCAGCGGAGCGGCGGTCAGCCGATGTTGACGCCTGCAGCGGTGGCCAGCATCGCCTGGTACTCATTGCCAGCCGCGTTGGTCGCGATGTCGGCGTCGACGAACTCGGTCCGGGCGACCGCGATAGGGTCGCTTCGGTTGTTGCGGATCTCGGTCCTCGTATGACACGGCGTTGTAGGACGGCGCCGTCAGATCTCGGGATGCGTCAAGGGACGCCACCCTTTCGTCCAGCCCACCCGGTCCTGCTCGAGTGGACCGCCGCGAAGGAGGCCCTATCCCGTTGACGGAAATCGAATGCCGCACGGTCAGCGGTGGGGAGTTGTGGTGGCTTCGCGAAGGCCCAGGGGCGCACGGTCAGGAGCCAAAGGACATCCACGTGGTCGCGGATGCGCTGGAGGGATCCTTCAGATTCGTGGAGGAGTCGAACACAGCGGCCGGCCTGCGCGCGCCGCAGCTCGGTGCGTTGCACGCGGTTCTCGCCCACCGGTCCACTGAGGAGCACGAACCGATCACCATCGTGATGCCGACCGGCACAGGCAAGACGGAGACGATGCTCGCGGCGTATTGCTATGAGCCGTCGCGGACGATGGTCATCGTCCCGTCGGATGCCCTGCGAACCCAGATCGCCACGAAGTTCGTAAGCCTCGGGGTGCTCCCCGAGGTCGGTGCCGTTGCAGGCGACTTCCTGTGCCCGGTCGTCCTAGTGCTCCGCAGCGGCCTGACGACAGAGGAAGAAGTCGACGAGCTACTCGACAGCACCAACCTCATCGTGGCGACGGCTCAGGCACTCGACCGATGTTCCAAGCTGGCCCTTACCCGTCTGGCAGCGGGTTGCGAGCGCCTTTTTGTGGACGAGGCACACCACCTCGGGGCGCGAACCTGGCGGGAGATCGTCGACCTGTTCGCCGATCGTGAGGTGGTCCAGTTCACCGCCACGCCCTATCGAGAGGATGGAAGGCATCTGGGCGGTCGAGTCGCCTATACCTATCCGTTGCGGCTTGCCCAGAAGAACGGGTACTTCGCGCGGATCAACTATCGGTCTGTCATCGATCTTGCCGACCCCGACCGGGCGGTCGCGACTGCGGCCGTCGCCCAGCTGAGGGCGGATCTGGATGCCGGCTACGACCACCTGCTAATGGCGCGCGTGAGCTCGGTGGACCGCGCCAAGCAGGTCGTCGCGCTGTACGAGGAGATTGCCCCGGACCTGCACCCGTTGCGCATCGACACAGGACTCGCCGCCCCGACCCGCCGCAAGCGTCGGGACAGGCTCGGGCGGGACTGTCGCGTCGTGGTGTGTGTCAACATGCTCGGCGAGGGGTTCGACATGCCGAGTCTCAAGATCGCGGCCATCCACGATCCGCAGAAGAGCCTCGGCGTCACGCTTCAGTTCATCGGGCGCTTCACCCGCACTGGTGGGGCGGCCCTGGGTGAAGCCTCCGCTTTCGTGCCACTCCAGGTGACCGGCATCGACGAGCGGCTCCGGAAGCTCTACGGCGAGGACGCGGACTGGAACGAGGTCATCCAAGATCTGACCGAGCGCGGAGTCGGGCGGGAGCGGGACCGATCCGACTTCGAGCGCGGGTTCGGTTCCCTGCCCCGTGAGGTGGCAATGCGGAGCATCCATCCGAAGATGAGCACGGTCGTCTACCGAACGCCAACCACCCCGCCGTGGCGCCCGGAGGGTGTCTACGACCTGTTCGAGGACCGGCTCCTGACTACGCAGCTGGGGATCAACAACAACAGCAAGGTCGTATGGTGGGTGTCGAGGCAGGCCATGCCGGTGCGGTGGGGGGACTTCGCGAGCTTCAACGAACTCGTTCACCACCTGTATGTGGCCCATCTCGACGAGTCGGCCGAGTTCCTTTACATCAACAGCACCGACAACAGCTCGCTCCACGAGGATATCGCGAGGACCGTCTGCGGCGACGGCGTCAGCCTGGTGAAGGGAGAGGCGGTTTACCGGGTCCTTGCGCAAGTGCAGCGTCGCATCCCCACCAACGTTGGGCTCCTTGACTCCGTCAGCCGAAATCGGCGCTTCTCGATGTATGTCGGGCAGGACGTCCTACACGCATGGCGCGGCGAGGGCGGAACGAAGATGAAGACCAACATCTTCGCGCACGGTTTCACCGATGGACGCGCCGTGAGTTTTGGGGCATCGCGGAAGGGGCGGGTATGGAGTCACGAGCAGGCACGAGACATCCACGACTGGGTTCGGTGGGCGCGTCTCGTGGGTCCGGTGATCACCGATACGTCGATCTCGTTGGACACCGTGATGTCGGGCTTCCTACTACCGCAGCCGGCCACCGAGCGCCCGCCGCTTGTGCCGCTGTCGATCGAGTGGCCGCACCATCTCGTCGCCACGATGAGCGAGAACCGCAAGGTCTCACACGGTGGTGTGGAGTTCTCGCTCCTCGACACTGAGCTCGCACTGACCGGCCACACCGCTGACGGCCCGTTGCAATTCGAGTTGCGAACCCCGGAGTGGTCGCTCGAGTTTGCGTTCGAGTTCGACGAGAACGAACCGCCGACGATCCATCCGGTCGGTGACGACGGAGTGGTCACGACACCGTCGGGGCGGGGCAGCCTCGCTGCGTTCCTCACCGCCCACGGGCTGCTCGTCACGTTCGAGAACGAGCTCGTCCTGGTCGAGCAGGGCTATCTCCTGCAGCCCGACCGCGAGCGTCGACTGTTCCCCTCCGAATCGATCGAGGTGTTCGACTGGTCCGGGATCGATATAACAAGCGAGTCGCAGGGCCCGGAGCGTGACCCGGCCACCGTTCAGCACCGCGCCATTCAGGTCATGTCCGCCGAGTCCGAATGGGAAATCGTCATCGATGACGACGGCACGGGCGAGTTGGCTGACGTCGTGTTCCTGCGCCGGATGGACGACGAATTGGAGGTGCTGCTCGCACACTGCAAGTACTCTTCCAAGGAGAAGGCGGGAGCCCGCATCGGCGATCTCTACGACGTCTGCGGACAGGCCATGAAGATGAACCGAGCGAAGTCTATGCCCGAACTGCTCACCAAGCGGCTGTTCCGTAGGGAGAACGATCGGATCGCGGCCGGGAGGAGCGGGCTCGTCGTAGGCGACATCGAGACCCTCGCCGCGGTGGTCCGCGAGTCTCGTTTCCGCCGACTCCGCGTGACCGTTGCAATCATCCAGCCCGGCATGTCCAGGGCGAAGGCAAGCGAAGACATGCGAGCGCTGCTGGGAGCATCGGACCGCTTCCTGTCTGAGACATACGGCATGTCCTTGCGAGTCATCGCCAGTCCCTGATGCTCTGTCGATCTGTCTGGGTGGACGCACAGCTACGTGAACCGCTGCCGCTTGGCCGACTGAGGCCGCCGGCTCGGGCCCTTCTTCACGCGACGCGACGATGGCAACACGACTCCTAACGATCAAGGACGTGCTGCGACGGTGGCTAGAACCACGCCGTCGACATCTTCTCAGACCCGAATCCGCGAGTAGTCGCTGAGCTGGTCATGCCGCCGAGAAGTTGATGTTGTTCGGGTCGCGGATCGGGTGACGGGTAGTGCGGCGGCCCGAGTGTCGCCTCGGGTGTGCGGGTTCCGGTGCTGGTCGGGGCCGGGATCGGCCTGGTCAGGATGGGTTCGGGAGAGCTCGCAGGCGGGCGAGGACCTCGGCGAGCAGGTGCTCCCCGGGCGGGAGGCGGAGGGTGAGACCGCGGGCGTGGCGGACCAGGCGGGCGGGGACGGCGATCAGCCGCCGCCGCAGGGTTGCGATCATGGCTTGGCCGCCGCGGACACCGTGCCCGACCAGCCGCCCGCCGCGGTGGGTGGCGGTGAGGTGGTGCAGCCAGCCGCAGCTGGTGGCGGCGAGCAGCGCGCCCCACATCCAGGCCCGGTTCACCGCGTGGCGCCCGGAGGGCAGGTGGCGCAGCGCGGCGCCGTGCTTGGTGTCGCGGAACACGTTCTCCACGCTCGTGCGGTGGCGGTACCAGTGCTCGACCTGCGCAGCCTTCTCGCCGGTGGACACGTCGAGGTTGGTCACGATGAACGAGTAGGCGAACACGCCGTCGATCTCAGCCACCCCGGCGAGTTCGTCGAGCGGGAGCGCGCGCTGGTCGGGGTGCAGGGTGCGCCGGCGCCGCGCGCGCGGGTCGCCCGAGACCTGGCCGCGGTCCAGATCGAGCCGGACCCGGCGGATCAGCAGGCAGGTGGTGGCGGGCCACCAGTTCGGGCAGTAGTCGGCGACGGCGACCTGGGCTGCGGTCATGTCGATCGCGTCGGTCCACGCGCCGGCCGGGACGCTGTCGAGGATGCGCCACAGCGGCGCGGTCCGCCGCGCGCCGATGGCGAACTCCACCTCGGTGAACAGGCAGGCGCGGGCGAGTTGACCGGCGAAGTAGCCCGCGTCGGCGCGCACCCGGACCCGGCCCGCCCGCGCCGGCGCGGGAAGCGCGGCCAGGGCCCGGCCCAGCAGCTCGGCGCTGGTGGCGCGCGGGTCGTCGCGGCCGTCACCGAGATCCGCGGCCAGCACCACCGACGCGTCCGCCCACGTGGCGACGTGCGGGCGGCCGACCCGCTGACCCTGGTGGTTGAACGCCACCCCCTGCTTGGCCCGGCCGTAGACCTCGACATCGGTGGTGTCCAGGTCGATCGTCACCTCCGCGGCCAGCGCGTGCGCGCGACCCGGGTCGATCCGACCGAGCAGATCGAGCGCGCCTGCGTGCACATCACCGAGCCCGGTCTCCACCGCCGCCCACTGGGCCTGCGACAGCCGCCGGGCCAGGCCCGCGGCGGTCGTCGAGGCCAGCCCTGGGACCGGGGTCAGCGCCTGCCCGGCGGTATCGGCGCGGTGGCGGTCCAGCCCGACCAGGAAGTCCTCCCCGCACAACTGCACCGCGCCCATGCCGACCAGCACCTGCCCCGCGGTGAACCCGCGGTCCCGGGACTTAATCGGTCCGACCGCGGCGTCAAGCCGGTCGATCAGCCCGAGCCGCTCGCACAGCTCGGTCACCGCGGCCAGCCCGGAGAACCTGGTCAGCGACTCCTCCGGCGCGCCGACCTGCACCCGCGCCCGGCGCGCGCGGCGCTTGCGTACTCTTCGCACCTGATAGGTGTCCTCTCAACCCGCTGTGCCGTGTCGTCGCAAACACGATCATCGCAGGTCAGCGGGCACCTATCGCCATCTCCCCGTCGGGCGATCCGCCGCTACTCGCGGATTCGGGTCAGACTTAGGCGCTCGTCGACACTTGGCGAAGTGGGTTCGATAGTCGTCGAAGATCTGGATCGGGCAGTCGGCCTCGCAGGTCAATCGGATAATGGGGCCTAATGACGTCCGGCGCCAGCCGCTGGGGCCGGAGTGAGCGGGCAGGTCTCCCGGATTGCCGGATTTCGGGTCGAACTAGCGTGGCCCATCAGAAGCTGCCCGAGCGGTTCGATTCGGAGTGGCCAGCGCGTGGCCGCGGAGCAGCAAGATATGTAAGAAGGCATGCTTCGGGTAGTTACCGGGAACGGGGGCGTTCCCGAGTTGCTGTTGCACTGACTGATGGGCGGTCGTTCCGGCGCGGCAGCACAGCTGTTGGACGAGATCGCGCCGCAGCCCACGAACAGCCGGGCCGGGCCGCACGTACAGCTCGCTGCAAGCGCCAATCTTCACAGGGACAGCCGTGGGGAATCGATGGATCTTCGTGGTCGCAACTCGAAGGGGTCAGTCGGGGACTGCGGTCGATCCGACCATGATGCCGTGCACCTCGGCCCAACTTCGAAGCTGCTGGAAGTGCGCGTCGTGGCTCCAGTACTGAGGTTGGACGCGGCCATCGCGGGTGAGCTGCGAGAGCTCGGTGACGCCGAACGCCTGCCCGATCTCGTGACTGAGGATCGCGGCCGCCGAGACGAGCGCGGGCCCCGCGTCGGCGAGGTCGTCGAGGGCGACGCTGAGTCGCGCCGGTCGGATCGGCAGGTTCACGGCCCGGCTGTTAGGGAGTGCGTCGGTGAAGCCGTGGTTGCGGTAACTGCCTATCTTGACCGGTCCCCCGGTTGTGCCGGCCACGAGTTGTGCCTTCAGGAGTGCGGTACCTCCGGTCGCGGCACGATCTCGGGCGTTGGTGCCGAGCCGGTGTAGCCCGCTGA
Organism: Pseudonocardia sp. 73-21; assembly: GCF_001899645.1. GTDB lineage: Bacteria > Actinomycetota > Actinomycetes > Mycobacteriales > Pseudonocardiaceae > Pseudonocardia. The sequence continues at coordinate 37,192 of NZ_MKVV01000078.1, forward strand.
GTACGGCCAGGGCCAGCCATTCGTCGGAGATCAGATGAGCGGCGGGCGCCTCGTCCTCCGCACCGAACGATGCGCTGGGATGCCTGGTGATGTCGTGGAGGCCCAGGGCGTAGATGCCCGAGCCGTCGGCGTGGAGCGCGAGTAGCGCGGAGTGAGCCTGCGGTGAGTAGGTCGAGGTGTTGTCGGCGAGGAAGCAACGTTGCCCGACGGAGACTCGGAAGAAATGCATCCCGATGTCCACCACAGCCACAGGCTGCTCGAGTACGGATGTACGGAACGCGGCAAGGTTCGGTGCGGAGACAACGATCTCGCCCGGAAGGTCGGGCACGAGCGAGATCAGCACCCACGGGTGCCTGCCAAGGTCCAGGAGCGCGATGGCGTCGCGCTCGATCTCGACGAGGCGATCGTCCTGCAGGCCTGCGCCCAGCTGGCGTTCCCGGTAGGCGGTGGCGACCTCGGGTTCGGAAAGGTACCGGGTCACGGTGCCGTTGCGCTTCGGGTAGCGCAGATCGGGGTTCTTCGTCACGGCATGTGGTGCGGTGGGGCTGCGCGGTACCGCGATCAGCAGGTACCCGAGTCCCTCGGCCAGGTTCTCGTCGTCGACGGAGATGATGTCGAAGACCGGCATCGGCACGACTCCCGCGGCGATGATCTGTTGGAGGCGGGTCTTCTCCCGGTCGGAGATGGTGGTGCCGGGGGTGGCTGAGGCGCGGCCTTGGTCGTCCTCGTCGACGCCGATGATGATGACGCCGCCGGCGGTGTTCGCGAGCGCGGCGACATCTTTGGCCAGTTCCCTCTTGTCCTGGTCGCTGCCGCCGTAGGTTTCCTTCTTCAAGTCCAGGTCGAAGGCTTCGGTGACGCCGTTGGACACCATCGCCTTGATGTGCAGGGCGGTGAGCTCATCGAGTGGGGCGCCGAGGACCGTCTCCAGCCGCCTGGAGCGCAGGTTTACCACTCGACGCACCACGCGGCCGGGTGAACTGGGTGGTGCGCATGCCTGTCATTGAGCGTCACGCCACCTCCTCGTGAGTCGAGCTAGGCCTGTTACACACCCCACCAGAGCGTGGACCGGACGAGCTACGGAGCTCAACGGTGAGCGGCAGTTGCACCTGCTGGCCCGGCCGCGGCCCTCCCGTCCACAGCCCGGATGGCACGGCGCCGGGCAATGTGGCGAGGACGGCGCTGGTTGCGATGGGCGACGACGCTTCGGCCACCTGTCGCGGTACGCGTACCGCGAGCGTGGCGGCGTGGATCTTCGACCTACAGCGATGCGAGTACGACGTCGTACGCATGGCACGACCGCTCGTCGCCGGCAGGTGGTTGTGCGGTTCGCCGACGTTGAGCTCGATGTAGTCCGGTCGAGCGCCGCGCGAGCCGGTCTTGCCGTCGGTGCGTGGCTGGGTGAGCTTGCGGTCCGGACCGCTGGATCGTCCGAGTGGCAGCTGGCCGTGTCCCGGCAGGACGTGGCGCGGCAGCTCGTGCGGCTTCGGCTTGACCTTGATCTGATCTCTAGAGCGGTCGCCGAGTCCGGTGACTCGGCCGCCGCCGGTATCGCCGCTACTGCTGTGGAACGCATGGACGCCCTACTCGACGGTATCGTGGCCGAGAGCGGCTGATGATCACGAGGGTGGTGCACGGGTGGCGGCCGGGTGGGTTGATCGCCTACCTGATGGGGCCCGGGCGGGCGGAGGAGCATCGTCGGCCGCGGGTGATCGCGAGCTGGGACGGGCTGGACGGGCGGTGGCAGCCGGCGAAGTCAGGGCCGGGGGAGTTCGACTTCGAGCTCGGTCCGCTGATCCGGGCGCTGCGGGCGCCTGCCGTGGCGGCGGGCCTTCCCGAGCAGGCAGATGCTGAGGGCAAGCGCGGCTACGTGTGGCACTGCTCGGCCCGGGTGGCCGACGCTGATCGGGTACTGAGCGACGCCGAGTGGGCGGGCGTCGCTCGGGAGTTGTTGCACGGTGCGGGGATCGCCGAGCGGGATGATCCGGGTGGGCCGCGGTGGTTCGCGGTGCGTCACGCGGACGACCACATCCACATCGCCGCGGTGCTCGTCCGGCAGGACACCGGTCGGCGCTTCTGGCCGCATCACGACTACCCGCGGCTGCGGCAGGCGGCCCGGGAGGTGGAGACCCGCCTGGGCCTGACGGTGACGGCCGCCGCGGACGGGACGGCCGCACCGGCGCCTGGGCGGGGTGAGCTGGAGAAGGCGCGCCGTCAGGGTCGGTCACCTGCGCGGGTGGAGCTGGCTGGTGCGGTGCGGCGTGCTGCTGTCGAGGGGCACGATGTGGAGTCGTTCGTGGCGGCGTTGCGCCGCAACGGGTATCGGGTCGAGCTGCGGCGGGCGCCATCCGGTGACGTGCTCGGCTACAAGGTCGCCCGGTCCGGGGACGTGACGGCCGCCGGGGAGCCGGTCTACTACAGCGGGAGCAAGCTCGCGCCGGACCTCTCCATGCCGCAGCTACTCAGACGCTGGCAAGGGCCGGTCGAGGGTCCCGTCTCGTTGAGCGAGGCCACCCGGACCGTTCGCCGGGCCCGCCGGACGGTCCGGGAGGCCCGGCCCGACAGTGCCGAGGTGGTCCACGCGGCGTCCGATGTCCTGACCAGCCTGTCGGGCTGGGACCGCTCGCCGTTGTCGGCGGACGCGGCGACGATGTACGACCGCGCGGCCCGGACACCGGGCTACCGCAACCCCGACGGCGACGGTGCCCGGGATCTGCGGCGGGTCGCGCGGGGCCTGGTGCGCTACCAGCGCCGTGTTCGCGGTGACGACCTGTCGGCTGTGGTGGCGCTCGCGGTGGCTGTGGCCGCGCTGGTGCAGGAGGTCAGCCGTTGGCATCGCCGCGCCGACCGGTCCCATCAGGCTGCCGCGGCCGACGTCGCGGCCGAGGTGGTCGGCCGATGGTCTGTTGCGTTGTCGCCCGCGGCGCGGTCCTCACCAACGCCGGGGAGCGTGACGCTCCGCCCGGGAGCCGAGAGGCTCGATCGATAGGGCGTGGTCGCAGCGCTGACCACGTGGACGTCCATGGCTGCGGTGATCGTCGTGCGAGTGACGGCCGTCGAGCGTGGAGGTGCGGGGATGTGGCAGGAGCGCCCGCAGCAGTCGATCGGCGTCGTCGTCACGTTGGTCGGGAGCCAGGACGTCTCGGCAGGCGTACACCTGCCGCTGACCGATGACGCGGCCGTGTCGGTACGCATCGGGAGCACCTTGATCTACATGCACGATCCGGCGACGGTCGCGAAGTTCCTCAACGCGTGCTTCGACCTGGCTCCGGAGGCCCGCCGGCTGCCCCGAGAGGTTGCTCCGGACATCGTCGCGCCGGTTCGGGGAATGCACGAGCCGGGTGTGGTGGTCAACGCCTTCGGTTCGCCACCTGCCAGCGGCGTCCTGGTCCGTGTCCCGGGCCAGCTCAGTTACCTGCGGCTGCAGGTCGGGCGTGTCGTTCTCCAGATGCGCGATCTGGGTGCGTACGGCTCGGTCGCCACGGTGTTCCGGGAGGCAGCGTCGCTCGCCCCGACGGCGTTCGCCTCCGCGGAGATGTCGTTCCGGCGACAGGCAGCTCTGGAGCAGGCGGCGGCGGTATTCCCTGCCGCGCGGTCGCGGCGCCGGGTAGCGCGATCGCCGAAGTCGACGGCCTCCTCCACGCCTGCTCTTCCCGTGCGGTCGGCACGACCCACACGAGCGGCGGAGTGAATACATGACGATTCCTGACTACCCCCTCATGGCGATCCCGAGCTACGAGATGTACCAGCTCGCGCACATCGCGACGTTCATCGCCGACGGTCTGGCCCGCCGCCGCGCGGCCTGGCAGCGTGGTGATCGCCGAGGCAGCGCTGACGCGTCGCGTGATGTCGCCGGAGGGAATGCGGCATTGCGTGCCGCGATGGGCACCCATGGTGAGCCCGGGCCTTTGCCGCGACCGCTCGACGCCGCAACCTTCGACAAGGTCTCTGACCTGCTGAAGACCGGTGAGCGACGGGCCGACGTGGTCTCGCTCGCCTCGCTCGGCCGCTCGACCTGGGCCGTGATCGGGCACGTGCCGGGTATAGGAGCGGTCGGGGCGGAGGTGACGGGTCATCACCTCGCCGACGCTGTCCGACAACACATACTGACCCAGCCGGTCGGTGAGCTCGCCGCGTGGGCGATCGCGCAGAAGCCACACCCGACCGGGATCAAGGACCGGGTGGATCTCGCCGCGTTCGTCGAGGGCCTCGACCCGGGCCGGCTTCGTGACCAGGCGGTCGCTCGCCATCTGCGGGGCACCGACCGGCGGACGGATGCGGCGATCCACGGCCGGTTCGCCGGTGTCGATCTGGACGCTCCGCTGGTCGACCGGCCCCCGACGCCTGCGCCACCGACGGGTGCCGCACATGATCGGCCGTCCCCGCCGCAGCAGGGACGATTCCTCTGCGGGGTCGGGCGTCAGACCACCGCGAGACCGGCGACGGCACCGGCCAGGAGCGCCGGACCGTAGGGGACGTGGGTACGGCGGGTCCGCTCGACTGCTGCGACACCGACCGCCGTCATCCCGACCAGGAGGACGGCGACGATGGCTCCGACCAGGAGACCCTCCGGACGCCAGGCCGCGACGATTGCGGCCAGGGTAGGGGCGAACTTGACGTCGCCCCAGCCGATCGCGTCGTCGGCGGCGATCTTCAGCACCAGACACCCGGCCAGCAGTGCGCCGGCCGCCACGGACGCGCGGAGCACAGGGCCGATGTCGCCCACCACCGCAGAGTGCCCCAGCACCGCGAGCGTGGCCCCGACGGCGAGCCCGGCGGTCAGATCGTCGGGCAGCCGCCCCTCCAGCGTGTCGACGGTCGCCGCCGCCAGCGCGATCGCGAGAACGGAGGCCAGGGCCGCGGCTTCGGCCGCGCTGCGCCCCGCGGCCGCGGTGGTGATCAGGAAGCCCACCAGTGACGCGGCCGCGGCCGTCTCGCCGAGTCCCGGGCGGCGTCGCCGGTGCGTGGTGCGCTCGGCGAGCAGCAGCACCACCGGCGTCATGCCCAACGAGCAGGCCACAGCCAGGAACGCCGGATCCGCTGTCATGACGATCGGCGCCGGGGCCCGGCCGGGAGGAGCTCGTTGACGACCGCGAAGGTGTCGGGCGGGAGTTCCTCGGGGACGTCGAACTCGCGGGCGTCGAGCAGGATCGTGGCGTACTGCTCCATCTCGGCCGGGTTGCCCTCGGCATGAGCCACCCGCATGAGATCGACCAGCGGTTGGTCGAACCCAGCGTCGATGTCGACCGCGCGGGCCGCTTCGGCGGCGCGCCGGGCCAGGGCGGTGTCACCGGCGGCCAGGGCGATGTCTACGAGTTCGTGGGCGGTGTCGACGACGAAACCGGGGATCTGCAGGTCGTGCCGCTGGTCATGGTTGTTGAGCCAGGCATAGCCGTCGGGCCGCAGTTGGCTCAGTACCGGTCCGCGCAGCAGTTCGAGCGCGGTCTCGTAGTCCTGCACGGCTCCGGGATGTCCGGCGGCGTGGCGGGCCTGGGCACGTTTCCGGAGGCGGCGGAACAGGTCCCAGTCCAGCAGGTGCCCGTGGAGGCGGTAGCGATCGTCGGTCTGCATGTCGCTGACGAAGGGTGCGGCCGGGTCACCGTGCAGGCCGCGGCCGGCCCAGCGCCGCGCACCGTAGAACGCGTGGCGGACGGTGGCGGCGCTGGGGGAACGGCCGTCGGGCCACAGGTCCGCGGTGGCCTTCGGGATGGTGATGCCTCCGGCATGTAGGGCGAGGTAGATCAGGACCTCGGTGAACCAGCTCGGGCGGGCGGAGGGTAGCTGCCCCGGTGTGCGGACGGTCGGTTCGCCGAGGATTCCGATCATCGGCACGACCGGGTCAGAGTCCGATCTCCACAGGTTGAGGTCGCCGTCGAGGTCGGGATCCTGGTGGTTGACGATCTCCAGTCGCCGCAGCGCATCCGGATCGGTGACGACCGGTGGCGGTTCCTCCGCTACGCGCGGGAGGGGCACCACAGGCGGTGCCGACGGGAGGAGCGATCCGTCCTCGGCCATGTCGGGGGCCCACGGCGCATCCTCGGCCGCGGCCCGTGCGGGGATGTCGGGTGCGTCGGTGGAACCGAGGATCTCCGCGATGCCGGCGCCCGTGTCGGCGGTCATCTGCTCGGCCTTCCACGGGCCGTCGTCCAGGTGCTGGGTGGTGAGCCGCCCGAGGTCGTCGATGTGTATCCACGGGTCTCCGGCGTCGACGTCGGTACCGGTAACCACGACGGCCGCCGCGACGCGCGGTGCGTGAGCCAGCTGCTCCCGTACCTGGCGGAGTTGCTCCTGCTCGTTGTCGCTGAACGGGCCGGCGGCCAGAAGGAGCACGGGTAGCCAGGCGTCGGCGGCCACATCGCGGAGACGCCCGTCGAGCACGCCGTCCACGGGTAGCCGATCGACGTTGGCGGTGGCCCCGGCCACCGCCGCTCGCAGGGTGTCGAGGGCCGAGCCGAGGTCCTTCGCCTGCCGAAGCCGCTCGGGATTGAGCGGGACGAGCTCGGAGCCGAAACCTGCCATCACGACCTCGACGTCCTGGGCCCCGCGACTGTTGGCCAGCTCGGCGGCCATGTGCCGGAGCAGCTCTGTCGTTCGGACCGCCGGTCCGAGCACGACGGTGGAGCCCCACTGCTCCAGGTCGATCAGCAGCACCCGGTCGTCGTCGCGAGCGACCGACACCAGGGTCGGGTAGGGCGCGCAATGTCCGCCGGCCTCGTCGCGACCCAGCGGGAGATCGGCACTCGCCTCGAGCTGCCACACGTGACCGTCGTCGACCTCGGTGAACGGGGGTGGCATCGGCGCCCGGTCGGCCAGCGTGAGCACAGCCCGCCCTGGGTCCAGGCGAACGGTGGTGAGGTCCGGAGGAGCGACGCCGGACCAGTCGGTGAGGACGAGTCCGCGCAGGGCTGCGTCGAGGAGCGCGCTGTCCACTGCAGCCGGTGCGGAGGTGGCGAGCCATTCCAGCCGCCCTGCCTCGTCCGGCGGGACTGCGATGCGGTGGTGGGGCCGACGGCGGCGACGTTGCAGTCGACGGCGTACTCCGAGGGCGCCCACGATCCCGGCGACGACGAGGGGCGAGAACCACAACGCCGTCGGGAGGGCAGACGAGGGCTCGTCGACGGACGTGCCGGGTTCCGGGGCGGCGTCGGTGCGCGGTGCCACTGGCGATGCCGAGGAAGTGGGTGCTGGACTCGTCGGTTCCTGGGGCGGACGTGGTGGCGGTGCGGGGGCCGCCGATGGCACGGGAAGGTCCAGGCGCCAACCGGGTTGCAGGAGGTCGGGATCGGTCAACCGGCCGCCGTCGGCCTGCACGCGGCCGCGGTTCTCGTTGAAGATCTCCGTGGCCCGGGCCGGATCGCCGAGCCGGTCGGCGGCGATCCGGGTGAGGGACTCGCCCTGGCCGACGGTGACGACATCGGCGGTCGACCGGGTCGGGAGCTGGAGACGCCAACCCGTGCGGAGCATCGATGCCTCGGTCAGCCGGGCGCCGTCGGCCTGAGGGCGTCCGGCGTTGAGCTCGTAGATCTCGCGCCATCGCAGCGGATCGCCGAGCTCATGCTCGGCGATCCGCCACAGCGTGTCCCGCGGTTTCACGGTGTAGGTGTCGGCCGCGGGTTGAACCTCAGCGTGGCGCGCGGACGCGTCGGGCAGCGCGACCGGCTCCGTCCGGACGATGGCGACTGCGGCCAGCGGCGCGGCGATCGCCGGGCTCGCTCCAGCGCCGATGGTCGTCGCGATGAGCGCCGCCGCGACCGACCGGCCCCACCCGAACCCGGGTAGGCCGATCCTCGGTGCCGGCCGCCGCAGCGCGACGGCTGCCAGCTCGATGAGGATGGAGCCGGCGAGGATCAGCCACGCCCCGACCCCGACGACGACGAGCAGCCCGAGGAGCACCCGGCCGTCGTCCGGACGCAGCAGCGCGCCGAACAGATCCGCACCGGTCGGGAGCCGATCCGGCAGGAATGCCGGCCCGACCAGCCACAGCGCCACAGGAGGCCCGGTGACGACAGCAGCGAGGACGAGACCGGCGAGCAGCCGGCGGACGAGGTATCGCAGGGCTCTCATCCGGCGCCTCCCGCGGGATCTGTCGGGACGAGCCGGGCCTCCGCCGACCCGTGGCTCACGAGCTCGTCCCGTCCGACGATGCCCAGCAGGATGGTCGGGCGGCGTAACGTCACCTCGACGCGCACGACGTCGCCGGCCGGGAACGACACGGTTCCCTCGGCGCCGGCGTCGGTCAGGTACTGCCGTGCTGCGGCTCCGGCGGGCGCCGGATCCACGGCGGCGACGCCGCGGGACAGCTCCCCGGCCTCGAGTGCCTGGCCCGCGGCCCGCGCCGCCTCCTCGGCGACCGCATCCGCGCGAGCCACACCCTGCGCCGCGCGCACGCCGTCGACCGTGAGGCCGAGCACCGCGATGAGTGCCAGGACCGCGATCGCCATCGGCACGCTGACCGCTCCGCCGCCGCGTTCATCGATGATCACTGCCGCTCCCTCAACTGGTCGATCGGGCTGACGAAGGCGGCGTCGACATCGCGCGTGCCGGGGGCACCGGGCAGCCCCAGATCGGACCACCGCACCGCACATCGGACCTCCGCCCGCACCGACGCGGGCGCACCGAGCGGGCGGGCGAACTGGCTGACGTCGACATCGACGTCGAGCACGTCGCAGCGCAGCGCCCTCTCGTCCAGAACCGCCCGGGCGATCTCGCGCGCTCGGGCCTCGGCGGCGGTGGCGGACCGCTCGATCGACGCGGCCCGGGCCGCTGCGCGGGCGGCGTGATCGGTCGCGGACTCGGCCGCGACCATGCGACCTCCCGCCACACCGAGAACGAGGAGCATCCCGATCACCACGGCAAGCAGCGCGGCCTCCACCGACGGCGAACCGCCCCGCTCGTCGACGACCGCAGGCGACCGCCACGGGCTCATGGCCGGACCTGCTCGATGGCACCCGCTGCCGACCGGGAGATGCGGATCGGGACCCCGGGCACGAGCGAGAGGGCCTCGCCCGCGACGGTGACGCGCATCGTCGTACCGCCGTCCAGGATCTCGGCCTCCACCGACCGGGCCGAGAACGTGGAGCCGGCGGCACGGCGGAGGAACGACTCGGCGCCGTTCTGCGCCGCCACCGTCGAGGACACCGGGTAGGTGCGGCCCGTCCGGAGGCCGTCCTCGGCGGCCGTCAGTGCCAGCTGCCCGCCGTAGAAGGCGAGCGAGACCTGCACGACCGCGAGGATGAGCGTCAGCATGCCCAACCAGAGCAGGGCCATCTCGACGCTCGTGGCGCCCCCGCGTTCGTCCGTCGAGATCGGGTGCATGACCGCTCCGGATCAGTCGAGGGCGCCGAGCTTCTTGGCGACGAAGGCCCCGACGCCGGCGACGATCGCGCCCGCAACCACCGCACCGCCCGAGATGTGGAAGCCCTCGTCGGTGTTGCGTCCGCCGCCCCGTTCGTCGACCGGTTCCAACCGGCCGGTCAGCCAGGCGATCGCCGAGACCGTCCAGGTCGTGATGGTGGTGCTGAACCTGTGCATGTCTTTCCCCTTCGTGGTGGGTCGATCAGGTGGTCAGGAGGGCGACGCCGGCCGGGAAGAGCACCCACGCGGCGATCAGGAAGACCTGCAACGCCCCGGGTGTGCTCATCTGGCCGCTCGCCCGGTTCGCGTCGGCGTGCTCGTCGGCCAGGAGTTGGTCGCGCAGGCTCTCCGCTCGCGCCAGCAGGGTGTCGACGACCGCTCCGCCATCCTGCCCGGCCGTCGCCGCGATGGAGGAAAGGTCGGTGAGCTCATCGAGCTGGATACGCTCGCCGAACCGCCGCAGTCCCTCCCATGGCATCTGCCCGGAACGCTCCGCCATCTCCAGCTCGTCGCGGATCCGGCGCATGGCCCAGCTGTCGTCGAGCAGCTTGGCCGGCAGCACCAACGCGGTGGCGACGCCGGCGCCGCCACGTCGCAACAGACTGACCTGCTGGAGGTAGGAAACGACGGCGAAGCGCATCTCGACCCGCGCGGCGTCGGCGCGCGCGGTGGTTCGCCTGGTGTGGCTCGTCCATCCGGCTACCGCGCCGACGACAGTGAACGCTCCGGGGACCACGACACCGAGTCCTGCGTCGAGCACGGCGAGGGTGGCGGCCAGAACCGGTCCGCCCGCGGCATACGTCAGGCAGGCGGCGGCTCTGGCGAGGAGGAAACGGTCGCGGCTGATCCCGAGCACGTCGAGATCGGCATCGGGCACGGTCCCGGGTAGACGTCGCAGGACGTCGAGCGCCAACCGCTGCCGCCACGGCCCATCCTGCTGCGCGGCGACCAGCGTCGGGGTGCGCTCGTCGAGTGCGGCGAGCGCGTCGCGGAGCGACGGATGGCCACGGCTGCTGCCCGCGAGCATCAGTGCGAGCCCCGCTCCGGCGGTTCCCCCGGCCAGCAGCATCAGCACCAGCGCCGGATTCATGTCGGCTCCGGCTTGGCGACGAGGAACCGTGGGGAGCGGCGGCCCAGGGCCAACCGGCGCATCCAGACCATCAGCGCGATCGTCCCGGAGAGCAGAACCGCCATGACGATCTGGCCCACTGGCGTCCCGTACGGTGCCGCGAACCCGGGTACGAGGGCGAGGAGCACCAGCACCCCAGCTTGGATGATCAGGAGCATCCGGATGGACTGCCGCGACTCCGCGCGCTCCGCTTCGATGTCGCGCCGGGCACGGACGTCACGGGCGACGCCCTCGGCCAGCTGTCGCAGCACCCGGGCGATGCCGTTGCTCTGCTGGTGCAGGGCGAGCAGCAGCGCCGCGGCCACCGTGTCGCCGACGCGGTCGTCGATCGCATCGGCGAACGACCTGACCGCGGACGCCGGATCCGTCCCGGTCCGGAGCCGGCGGGCCAGCGCGGCCACCGGCGCGGCGACGAGGTCGTCGGCCGTCTCGACGGTCGCGTTCACCGCCTGGGTGAGGCCGATCGCGCCACCGCCGGCCAGCGTGTCGGCCATCCGCCGGCACCAGGACTCCAGCGACTCGAGCCGGTCGATCTGCTGTTGGGCGACGCGTGCCGAGCCGAGCAGCCAGGGCATCCACACCCCGACCACGGACACCGCGATGCCGGCGGCCGGCCAACCGGTGACGATCCATAAGGCGAGGCCGGCCGACATCCATGCGGCGGTCCGTCTGCGGTGGCCCGACCGGCCGGCACCATCGACACGGGCCGACCGCTGCAGCGCCGCCAAGCGGCGTCGCCACGTCACCGGTGGTCGAACCACGGCGGGGGCGTCCGAGGCCCGGCGCAGCCCCGCCACGATGAGCAGGGGACCGAGAGCGAAAGCGCCGCCGGCAACAGCGGCCAACCAGGCCGGCCACGTCACCTCGACCACCCCGTTCGTGCGGGCGGTGTCAGGAAGCCGAGATCGACCCCCGCCTCGTCGAACGGCCACCGGACCTGGGGCGCCATCTGGAAGACCCCGCGGGGGTCACCCGTTCCGTCGGCCGGAGCGAAGATCCGGTTCATCGCGACCGCACCCACCTCGTTCACGTCGGTGACCTCGGCGATCTCGGACACGAAGCGCAGGCGGCCGCCGATGGCCGGGTTGGTCAAGTGCCGCAGGTGCACGACGTAGTCGATGCCCTGAGCGGCGAGACGGGTGACGAAGGAGTCCGACCAGCCCCGCCCGGCGGCCTTGAGCGCCGCGGTGATCAACCGCTCGAACGCGTCGGCGGCGGATCCGGCGTGCAGCGTGCACATCGATCCCGGCATGCCGGCGTTCATCGCCTCCAGCATCGGGAGAGCCTCGTCCCCGCGGACCTCGCCGACGATCACCCGGGTCACAGACATCCGCAGCGTCTGGTGGAGCAGATCAGCGAGCGACACCTCCCCGGCGTGGCGTCCGGTGGCCGGATCGACCTCGGTGGATCCCGGCCGGCACTCCAGTGCCAGCAGCATCGGTGACGCCGACGGCAGGCGGTGCAGGCCGAGCTCGAACTCGGTCTCCAGCGTGGCGACCCGTTCGTCGCGGGGTATCTCCCGGGCCAGCGCCCGCAGCACCGTCGTCTTACCGGCCGCCGGCATACCCGTCACGAGGACGTTCCGGCGACCCTTCACCAGCCCGCGCAGGAAGGTCGCCATCTGCTCCGACACTGTCCCGAGCCGGACGAGCCCGGCGAGATCGATGTCGACGAGACCGTGCCGCCGGATGGTGACGGTCGGTCGTGCGACCACGTCGCGCATCGCGGCGAGCCGGGAACCGTCCGGCAACTGCATGTTCAGGCACGGCTGCGCCGGGGAGAACGCCCGCTCTGTCGCGCCGTGATGAGCGGCGATGTACTGGATCTGCTGCACGAGCTCGTCGTCCGAGTCGACGACGGCGTTCTGGGCCGTCCGGATCGACCCGTCGCTGAGCCGCAGCAGCGGGCGGTCGCACCCCACAATGTGGATGTCCTCGACGTCGGGCAGGTCGAGTAGAGCCTGGAGGTGGCCCAGTCCCCACATCGCCCGGTCGATGGACTGCACGATGTGGGTCTCGGTGCTCCGGTCCAGCTGGGACTGCCCTGCACTCACTCGCCGCCGTGCTTCCTGCGCGAGTTCGTCCTCGATCCAGGAACGGATCAATTGACGTTGATCGCCGGTGCTCAGCCGGTCGCGGCCGGGATGCTCCTGCAGGCGCTGCAGGACGGAATGCCTGATGCGCTGGGTGATCTCCGAAACGGACCGGCTGTCCGGGACGGTGGCGGTCATGACGCGGCACCCCGGGCGGCAGGGGGTCCCGAGATCAGCACGTGGGCGAGGGCCGCCGCGGTGCGCTGCAGTGCGGACCGGACGAACCAGCGCCCGGCCGCGTGACCGTCGCTCCAGACCCCGGCTGCCCGAGCGTCATCGGGCAGGGTGCCGAGCAGCGGAGCGCCGCAGCTCTCCGCGATCTCGACGGCGTCATAGGGGCGATCCGGCCGGACCACCACGAGCCCGCGATGGCCGCCGCGGTCATCCAGGAGCGGCACCAGCCGGGCGGTGGCTCGCACGGACCGCAACGACGACCCGCTGACCACCACCACCCCGTCGCTGCTGGCCACCAGGGCGGCGGTGCCGTCGGAGGGGGAGAAGCGCCCGCAGTCGACGAGGACGTCGGCGTCGGTGATGCGTCGGAACTCGTTGCCGAGCCGCTCCCACGGCACCACAGCGGCCTGCTGAGGTGCACCGAGTCCGGCCAGGGCGAGCGGACAGTGGGGCGCTAGTCGGACGGCGCGCCGGCGGAGGGCGTCGTCGGCGCCGCAGGCGCGGGTGTCGACCACGAGGTCGGTCAGACCGGCGCCGGCCGGCCAGGCACCTCGACCGAGTCCCGCTGCGACGTCACCGCCGGCAGGATCGGCCTCGACCACGACGGCCGTGCGCGGCCACACCGACGCCAGCGCCAGCACCGAGGTCGTGACGCCGGGGCTCCCTTTGGCGGAGACGAAGCTGATCAGCATGCGTCACCTCCGGGCCACGAGGACGAGGACGGCGTCGCCACTGGCCGCCGAACGCGCGACCTGGGCCGCGACGCCCTCGGACACGAGCAGGTCCACGGTGCGGTGGCCCGACACGTCGGTCGCACCGGCGCCGAGGACGACGGCCCGTACCGAGGGAGCCACGGGGTCCTTCCCATCGATGACGAGCACCTCGTCCCGAACGTCGAGCGGCATGACCGGCAGCTGCCCGGCCTCCACCGACATCCCGACCACGGCCTCCCCAGCCCCGGGAACGGGTTGGGCTCCGACGGCGTCGCGGGTGAGCGTCTGACCTGGACGGAGATCGGTCGAAGCGACCTGCCCCAGAACGGTCCGGACATCGGTCCACGCGACGGTGGCCAGCCCGGAGTCGGCCGGCAACCGGACCTCCCGAAGATCCGCTTCCACGACTCTCTGCCCGTACGGCACCGCACGCATCACGCCGACCACCGCCGTCCGGTCGTCGGCTGAGAGGTAGACGTAGACCCCCGCCAGCCCACCGGCCACGGCGAGGACGACACCGAGCAGGAACAGCCTCGACGGTTGGCGTCGTCGCAGGACCGGCGGAGGCTGCACCCCGTTGGTCGTCGGGGGTGGCACGGTCGTGAGGGCCATCAGCTACCTCCGCCAACGAGAACCTGGACCTCGCCGACGGCGAGGGTGGCTGTCGACGACAGCCTCAACGTCTCCTGCCCGGCGACCGGGCCACCGTCGGTGACACCGTTCCACCCGACCTGCCAGACGCTGGTCGCTGTGATCGTCCATCGGGCCGTTCCACCGGTGCGTTCCGGAAGTGATCGTTCCCGGTAGACGTACCCGCAGTCGGGGGAGGCGCCGGACTGGCCGCGCCACGGCGTCCCCGGCCCTGAACACGTCACCCGGGCGCCGGGAGGACCCAGTTCCCACTCGACGGCGAGGAGCCGACCGGTCGCCTGCACCCGTGCGTTCCCTGCGGTCGCGACGGCGCTCGTCGGTCCGCTCGTCTGCGCGCCGCGATCGATCCACAACCAGAGCGGGACCCCGACGAACGCTCCCCGTCCGGCGGACAGCTCGATGGACGGCGGCCGCAGGGTGAGCTGGGAGACCGCGCGCTGGGCGAGGACCGCTGCAGGGACGGGGGCCGCCGCGGCCGGAGGATTCGCGGGTGCGGGAACCCGTCCGGCTGCTCCGCCCGCGAGAGCACCGGCGAGGAGCGGAGTGGCGACGGGATCCAGGGTCGGGCGTGGTGGGGTTGCGCGGGCGGGGGAGGGCGGCCGACGTGATCGGATGGCGGGATCCTTCGGGCCTCCTGGCCGCCCGGGGTCGGCCGCGGCGATGAGGCACCGGCCGGTGCCATCCACCACCGCGCATCTGCCGTGCGGGTTCGACGGCACAGCGAGGAGCGGCATCATCGCGACGATGCCGGTCGCGAACCCCATCCGCGTCAGCACGGTTCGTCCAGTGCAGGGGTGGTTCGCTCGACGATCCACCCACCGGCGTTCGTCCGGACGACGTCCGCCCTGTAGCGGTAGCGGACTGTGCGGTTGGCCAGGTCGTCGAGCGGTTGGCCCGTGCTGTCGGACACCAGCCGGGAGTCGCCCAGATCCACACAGTCGAGGATCACGATGCGTGCCGCCCCGATCTCATCGATGCGGGGGTCGCGGCGGACCGTTCCGACTGTGTGGGCGGGCAACGACGCGTAGTTCGCGACATCGCCGAGCACCGTCGCGAGCGCGGGCCCGGTGGCGACCCTGTTGAGTTCGGGTGCCCAGTTCCGTGACGTGGGTGCGGCGAGCGCCTCGCTCGTCACCCGCCAGAACTCGGCGTAGGCGGTGAGTGCGGCCGTGTCGGCGGCGGGTGCCGGTGCGGGTGTCGGGCCGGCCGGATCCGGGGATCGGCCGGCCGTGCACGCGACGGCGAGCGTCGTGACGGCAACCGCGGCCACGGCAAGGGCCAGGTGACGGTGGGACATCGTCATCGGTCACTCCTCCTTCTGCGGCGTCGTCCAGATCATGTCCGCGCGCGTGGTCGTTCCGTTGTCGATCCGTGGCCTGCCGCTGTGACCAGCCTGTTCGTTGGTCCATGAGCGGTTCGCCGATCACCGCGGTGACCGCCATCCCCTGCGATGACGACCAATGGCCTACCAGCTCGGGTGATCCGCCATGGGCGTTTCGACAGAAGTCATCCGGTTGGACCACATATCGACCACGATGCCGACCAGGGCCGTTCCGAGGCTCGTCGAGGGCTGCACCCGCAGCGCCGGCGGTGATCGGAGGCGCGGTGGACGGACACCTGAGATCGAGGACCCTGATGACTGCCGCGCTCGCAATGGCCGAGCGTGGCGCCTACGTCTTCCCGCTCCGAGTGGGGTCCAAGGTGCCGGCCGTACGCGGCTGGGAGAACCTCGCCACCCGGCATACGGGCTGGATCACGGACTGGTGGACGAGGGCGCCGTACAACGTCGGGGTGGCGACCGGGCCGTCCGGACTCGTCGTGATCGACCTCGACGCCGCCTCGTCGGACGAGCCTCACGGGCGTCAGACGCTCGGCAGACTGGCGCGTGAGGCGGGGGAGTCGATTCCCCGGTCGACGTTCACGGTTGTTACGCCCGGAGGCGGTCAGCACCTGTACTTCAGAGCTCCAGCGGATGCAGCGTTCTCCAACACCGCGGGCCGGCTCGGGCCGCACGTCGACACCCGGGCACGGGGCGGATACGTGGTGGGCGCCGGCTCCATCGTTCCGGCCGGTCGCTACCGCCTGGTCGAGGCTGCGACCTCCCTCCCGCTGCCGAGCTGGCTCGGCGAGGCGCTGAAGCGACCAGCCCATCCGGTCGTCCCGACCGCGTTCGAGTCCCGCCCGCACACCGCCTACGTGGCGGCGGCCGTGCAGTCGGAGCAGCGACGGGTCGCCGCCGCTGCCGTCGGACGCCGCAACAGCACGCTGTTCACCGCTGCTGCTCGACTCGGCCGGTTCGTGGGTACGGGCCTCCTCGGTGAGGGCGAGATCGTCGATGCCCTCACCGCGGCCTGCCGATCGCATCTCGCTGGCGAGTCGTTCGACCTGACCGAGGTGGGGCGAACGATCGCCTCGGGTCTCCGAACCGGCGGTCGAGCGTGCGCAGTACCCGAACCTTGCCCAGGCGCGGCGTCCGTCGTCCGCTGATCCCGAGCTCACGAGGAGAACCACCATGTTCCGAGCCCTCATCACCGCAGCGGCGGCGCCGTTGCTGGCCGTGCTCGTCGTCGCCGCACCGCCGGCGGGCGTCGCCGCGGCCTCGGAGCCGTCGGCGGTCCCCGTCCCGATCGGTCCGGCCGTCTATCCCGGCACACCGATGTCCGGCTGGATCATCGAGAGGAACGCCGTTGTTCGCTCCTCCTCGTGGCCGCAGGGAACCGTCGTGGCTCGCGCGCAGCCGTGGCACGTCCTCGACGTCCACTGCCGGAGAACGACCCTGGAGCCGACGGCCCGGGTAGCGCGGACCTGGTTCCTCGTCACGCTGCACCATCGCGAGGCACGGCATGACTACCAGGGATGGGTCGCCGCGGCGGCCGTCTTCACGGGGCCCTTCGTTCCGCGATGCGGCCCTGGTCTGTGACGGGCAGCGGCGATCATCGCCGATCTGACCTGCAGCGCAGGACGTCTCCTTCAAAGTTGTCCACATGGACGAATCAGCGGGTCGGGATCATGTCCGCTGCCGCCATCATCGGCGGATGAGAGCCATTGTGCGGGCCGGCATCGCGTTCATGCTTCTCGGCGGCGTCGTGCTGATCATCACGCCGCAAAGGGGCGATGACCTCCGGGACGCCGTGACCGCAGTGGGGTGTCACGGCGTCCTGGTCACCCTGCCGACCGCGTCGACAGGAGCCCTGGACGTCAGCGCGAGCGACTGCGCCGACGTACCGGCCGACTCAGGGCGTGTTCTCCTGGATGAGGACCTCGTGGCGATGAGCAAGGCGGTGTGGGCCGGCCGCACGACATTCAGCACGCTGAACCTCACGATCTACCGTGTACCGGACGAGGATCGGCCACCCCGTTCCGTCGTGCTGTCGGCGACGCAGCTCGAGAGCTGGTTCGGCCCGCGGACCGCCGATATCGACCCGGTGGGCGATCGGACGGGCGAGGTGGCCGAGGGGTTGCTCTGGGTACTCGTGCCGGTGGCGGGGCTGGCGGCGTGCGTCCTGCTGGCAGGCGCTGTCCGCTCCGGTCGGATGGTCGTGATGTGGATCGTGCGGTGATCGCAGAGCTGCCGTTGCCCGGGAACTGGACCGCCGGTTGTGCCGATCAGGTGCGAGCTGCGCCTGTCGGCCAGACGACGGTGACCGGCAAGCCGCGCTCGCGGGCCGCGGCCACGACGTCTCCGGTGCCACCGTGTCCGTCGGAAGGTTGACCGTCCCAGACCGCGACCATGCGATCGACGGTGCCGAGCACCGCCTCGGACGCGGCCATGTACGCATCGCGGTCGGAATGCTCGAACGGCAGCGTCCGCACCGTGCTCGCTCGTCCGATCAGCTCCTCGAACGCGACGGCGTTGTCGGGCTTGACCTTCCGCACCCGGTAGTCAGCGGCCGGCAGAACGACCTCCACCTGCCCGCCGAGATCAAGCACCACACGTGCGAACACCTGGTCGGCCCCGCGGGCGAGGCAGCTGACCCCGACCAGGGGTGAGGGCGTGTCGGCGAGGACCTCGGTGAGCGCTTGGACGACGGCGGGCTCGGCCGACGGGGCGAGGTTCGAGTGTCCGGTGATGCCGATCCGCACGGCGGTTTCCCCGTTCGTTGAGGTGGTCGAGTGGACAGGCTAGGCGGAGACGAGGTCGCGCAGGCGCGTTCGCGTCTCACGGACGGCGGGCACGTCGGCGTAGCGGACGGCTTCGCGGTCGAAATCGCCGAGCTTGCGGGCCAGACGGCCGGGATGACGAGGATCGAGCAGGGGCAGCGCGTCGGCCACGAGCTCACATGCACGGTCCGGTTCGCCGATGAGCAGGTGGACGCGGGCGAGGCCGATGAGGTCCATCGCGCGATTCCGTGGCCGGTCCGGGCTGCGGTGGTCGAGCGCACGGCCGATGTAGCCCAACGCGTGCACTGCTTGCCCCGGCTCGTGGCGCGACAGGTCACGGAAGCGGGCGCCGATGGTTCCGGCCAGCTCCGCTTCGTCGAGGCCGCGTAGCCACCGTGGCTCGTCGGAAGCCCTCTGTTCGGCGAAGGCGTCCTCCGCGGCGTCGACAGCGCGGTGAAACGCGTAGACATGGCCCTGTTGGGCGTAGCCCCAGGCCTGACGGGTGGCGAGCATGGCGCGCAGGCCGGGTGTTCCGGTTCGGCGGGTTCCGAGTTGGGCGAGCTCGACGAGTTCGAGTCCGTCGGCCGATTCGCCGGCGTCGTAGCTCTGCCGCGCCAACGCGGCGATCGCCACGGCGGCGAACGAGTCGGCGCGTGCGGCCTTGGCAAGCTGCACCGCGTGGAGGTAGTGCTCCTGCGCGAGCCGATGCGATCCGGCGTCGAACGCCATGGAGCCGGCGATCTTCGCGAGCTCGGCTGCCGCCAGGTACACCCGCTGGGTCAGTTCCCCGTCGGGCGTGCATCGGAGTCGGTCGGTGACGTCGGCGAGCTGCCCGACGACGGCGGTGCGACCGAGGCCGGAGCCTGCTGACCGCCAGCCGCAGAACACGACGACGACCTGCTCGATCGCCTCGACCTCGGCGACGGACAACACGGTGCCCGCGCGTGCCGTCCACCCGTCCATGGGTTCAAGCCAGCCGCGCAGTGGGCCGAGGAGGCCGATCCCGGCGGCCACTGCGCCGGAGCGCAGGGCGTCGCGTCGGTTGAGCACCTCGCTCCTCGCGGTCTCCTCGACGGCGGTCAGGACGCCGTCCGCACTCCACGGACAGTCTGACCTACCGGTGGCCGGAGGGGAGGGGGCCCGTCGAGGGGACGCGATGAATCCGAGCTCCGCGTCGGATGCCACACCGAGGACGGCCCGTAAGGCCGCGCGATACGGGCTGATCGGGAATCGGACGACACCGCGCTCGTACTTGGCGATGTGGTGGCCGTCGAGGTCGTAGCGTCGGTGGGTGGACTCCCACAGCCACGCGTTCACGGCCTCGGCCAGCTCGCTGCGGGACATGCCCTGGCCGGGTGTGACTGGTGACGGACAGCGTTCCCGCGCAGCGCGCAGGAAGCGGTTCGGCTCCGGCATCAGCCGATCACCTCCAGGTTTCTCGAGCGGAGTGTAGGTCTGAGCACATCCTCGCAGAGACGGTTGCCCCAACCTGCCCTGTAGTGCCCCGTCTGAGGACCTCCGCGGCCGCCCGGCCGGCCGCGATCGTCGAGCGTATGGACCTGGCCATTGCTGCCTGCACCGTTGTCCTTGTCGTATGCGTAGTGGTTGGCTCTCGTCGGGGCCACGGCCGGCATCGTCATGAACGCGGTGTCCACCGAGGTATCGATCTCCGCCCCCGTCGCTCCGTGTCCACCCGGTCTGCGTGCCGTGAACCACGCCGCCACCGACGCCACGGTGGAGGGGCACCAGGGCGGCAGGTGGGGCAAACGCCATCTCCTCCACATGTCGGAACCTGGCTCCTCGCATCGCTGCACGTCGTGGTGTCGGTGCCCGCTCAGCTAGGGGTGTCCGCAGCGCGGACGAGGTAGCCGCGAAAGTTCGGGCAGATGGCGATGTCGCCATGACGGCAGCTGAGCGCGGTCTCGATGAGTTCCACGGCAGCCTGAGCCCGACCAATTCGTTCGAGCAGCTCGTCACGTCGTTGGCTGAGGACGGCGCTGCGCGACGATGCGTCCCCGGCGGAGAGCAGCGCGCGGATGTCGTCGAGGCTCAGACCGGCCTGCTTGGCTCGGATGATCGCGGCGACCCGATATCGGTCGGCGATCTGGAAGCGGCGGTGTCCTGCGCTGTCGCGCTGTGGCGCGATGAGGCCTTCGGCTTCCCAGTGCCGCAGCACGTGAGTCTGCAGGTCGTAGAGCCGGGCGATCTCACCGATCGTCATCTCCACGAGTGGCTCGCTTGACTTCATGTCGGCCTTAACCCCCACGCTGCCTGTCATGTCGAACGGACGTCCAGTGGTCGAAGCTAGCTTCCTGTCTCAGGGACTGCGGTGCGCCGCATGGTGGTTCTGGCCGGCTGGTCCCGGGCCCCATCCGTGTGTGGTCATGGCCCACGGTTTCGGCGGCATCCGAACTGCACAGCTGGCCGGGTTCGCCGACCGATTCGCCCGCGCCGGGGTGGCAGCTCTCGTGTTCGACTATCGACACTTCGGTGACAGCGACGGGCAACCGCGAGACCTCGTCGACATCCAAGTCCAACGCGACGACTACCGTGCTGCGGTCGCGTTTGCTCGCGCAGATCAGTCGGTCGACTCTCGGCGCGTCGCGGTGTGGGGCACGTCGTTCAGCAGCGGACACGTGCTCGCCGTGGCCGCTGAAGATCGCAACATTGCCGCCGCGGTGCTCACCAACCCTTACGTCGATGGCCCAGCCGCTCTCGCAAAGGCCCGCGGGATGACATCTTTGCCGTCCCAGCTCAAGCTTCTGTGGGCCTGGCTGCACGACGAAATGAACTGGATGTTTCAGCGCGAACCGCACCGGGTGGACCTCACCGGCCCGCCGGGTTCTGTCGCGCTGTTCACCACACCTGACGCCCAACCCGGATTCGTCTCGATCATGCCCGCGACCACCCGACCGCTCAGGATTCCAGCGCGGATCATCGGGCAGATCGCTCGTGACCGGCCGGCACACCACGCAGCACGAGTTCGTTGTCCGCTGCTGGTCGCGGTATGCGAGCACGATCGAATCGCGCCCGTCGGTGCCGCTCAGCGCGTTGCGCGTGCGGCCCGGCTAGGCGAGTTGCGGTCCTACCCGATCGAGCATTTCGACGTGTTCACCGGGCCCGGCTTCGAGCAGGTATCCGATGATCAGACGAATTTCCTCAGGTGCGTCCTTCTTGGGGCGACAGCGGATACGGCCGGTCGAGGTGATCGGTCGAACCGGTCGGTCGACGACCCCGCACGCGAGCGGTAGTGGATCCTGCGTTGCGTGATCTCGACCTACTTTTCGATGCTGACGTGGATGTGGTCGTAGTGGCCGCCGGTCGCGTCGGTCGGGTCGTAGACGCCACCGCCGGTGTAGGGGACTCCCCAGCCGCCGCGGTCGGGTCGTCCGGGTTCCCAGAACCGCCCCTGCCAGATGAGGTACTTGATGCGGAGCGGGCCGACGTTGGCACGGAGCCACGTGGCCATGGTCCAGCCGTTCCGGAGTTCCGTACCGGCGGCGAATACGCCGGCCTTGCCGGGGAACAGGTCGCAGGCGCGGCCGCGCGGGTGGTCGCTGCTTGGGTTCCATGCGTGGCGGTCCCAGCAGCTTGCCGCGCGGATGGGCGCGTTCGGTCCTGGTATGCCGAACGTCCGGTAGATCTCGTCGAGTACGTGGAGGGTGGTGGGTGTCAGGCACCCGTTGGTCGTCGGGTCGGGTTCGGTGCAGTCGCCGCCGGGTCCGGTGAACGGGACGGGCGCCGGTAGCCCGTCAATGCTTACCGGGCCCGTGGCCGGCGACGCGGTGGCGGTACCGCCGGCGAGCAGTCCGATGAGCAGCAGCGGTAGGACGGCGACCGCCGCGAGAGCGACGACCCCGGCGCGGACCGCGGTCATGGCTCAACCTTCGGGTCGACGACGGGCAGCGTGGGATGGGGCCGATGCTCGTTGAGGGTGCGGTAGCGCTCGTCGTGGATGCAGTCCACGAACGGCCCCGTCGGGCTGAGCAGCTCTCGCAGGCAGGGGTCGAGATGGTCACGTATCCAGACCGACATGGCGCTGCCCGGCTCGGGGGCGAGCTCGGCCCACGCGCGTTGCAGGGCGGCGAACCGGAACGCTGCCTCGGGGTGTTCCCACCAGATCGGGCACCAGCGGTACTCGCCCCTCAACGGCCGGGCTATGACGGCGGCGACGTGCTGGTGGACCCAGCCGACCAGCTGGTCGGCGTCGAGCACGATGTCGAGCGGGTCGTCGTCGGAGACCTTCTCGGCCGAGGGGCTGGAACTGTTGTTGATCACGGCGTCGAGCAGGTCGCTCTGGTGGGCTCGCCACGCTTCGAGGGCGTTGACGCGGGCTAGGAGCTCGTGCAGGAGCCTACGGACGTCGTTCGTCATGGCGTTGCCTTCCGCATCCTGTTGGGGCCCAACGCTTTCTGCGCGGCGTCGGTGAGCTCGGCCAGAGCGGCGGCAAAGTAGCTGCGGATGTCGGTGGCCGCGTGTTCGCGATACCAGGGCCGCAGCTCGCCGACGGCGGCCCGGCGGCCTGTCGTGAGCAGGACCGCCTTGGTCTTCGGTAGAGCACGCAGGGTGGACGCGGGCATGATCGGCTGGCGGGCCGTCGAGTACTGCCTCGACGGGCCGCCGGAGCGGGTGTGGCTGACGGAGACCTTCGGAACCTCGTGGTCGCCGATCAGGCCGGAGAGCCGTTGCAGGAAGGAGTGGTCGTCCACACCGGCGCCGACCAGCTTGACGGTGGCCGCGGACCACAGCGCGTCCATGCCCTGGGCGCCCCAGACGCCGACACCCTGCTGGTAGCTCTGCAGCATGGTCAGGACCTGGATGCCGCGGGATCCGTAGTGGCTGTAGAGCTGGGGGAGCTGCCGGATCGGGCAGATGTTGGCGGCCTCGTCGAGGACGGCGACGACGGGTGGGTCGAGGCGTCCGCCGCGGGCCTGGGCCAGTTGTTCGGCGACCTCCAGGACGCGGTCGACCAGTGCGGCGACGACGGGTGCGGCGGTCCCGGCACCCTCCTTCGACAGCAGGTGCAGCGTCGCGTGACCGTCGGCTCCCGCGGCGAGGATCTCCCACGGGTCGATCTCGTGGAGCTTGTCCAGCGAGGGGGGAGTGGCGCGCCAGGTGTCGGGTGGGGTGACCCAGCGCAGGATGCGTTCGGACGTCAGGGCCTTTGTCGCTGTGCGGGCGGTCTGGAAGATGCCCTTGGTGGTGACGTCGGCGCCGGCGAGGCTCGACTCGAGGTCGGCGGCCTCGGCCCGGGCGCCGGCGTCGTCGAGGGCGGTGATGGCGGCGCGGCTGTTGTTCTGCAGCCACCGCATCACCTCGCGGAGCGTGCCGTCGGACAGCGCCGCCGCGAGAAGCGTGCCGATGAGAACCTGCTCACCGGCGGCGTGGAAGAACGGGTCTCGGCGGTTGCCGCCGATGGTGCCCATGAAATGGTCGGCGAGCCGCGCCGCGGCTTCGTAGCGGCCGGACTCGGGTGCTTCCCGGATCGAGCGCAGCGGGTCCCACCACCAGGTCTGTGTGGCGAAGGCGATCTGCTGCGGGTCGAAGGTCCAGACCGGTCCGTGTCGGGCGCGCAGGCCGGAGGTCAGGGCCCACAGATCGGCTTTGTTCGACGTCGCGACGACCAGACCGGGTGCGGAGAGGACAGCGGGGACGGCCAGCGCGCTGGTCTTGTTCGACCGAGGACCCATGAGGATGAGCGCGACGTCCTCCCAGGACATCCAGGTGTCCCGCCCGTCGACGGTGAGGAGCCGGATCCCGCGCTCGCTCGGTGGCAGGTCGGTGGCGGTGAGCGACGGCCGTAGCCCCCGTGCTTTCAGGTCGGCAGCCGAGCCGGCCAGGTCGCCCAGCTCCCGGCGCCGGAGCAGGGAACGGCGGGTGTCGCCCGGTGGCGGTCGCCGGACCCATAGGGCCACCCCTCCCGCGACCGCCGCAAGTTCCGCGACGATCGACGCGATCAGCACGGCGGTGGCCAGTGGCGGGTTCGGGCTGGCAGCCAGCAGCGCGGGGAGACCGAGGTGGATCAGGTCGACGGCCCCGACGATCGGCTGCTCGGTCGAGGACGCGAGGCCGGCAACGGTGAGCGCGACCTGCACATCGGCGACGACGACGGCGCCGGCCAGGATGACGGTGATCAGGGCGAGCGGTGCGGCCGCGTCCCGGAGGATTCCGCTGCTTGGGCCCGTCATCGTCCGATCTCCGTCCGGAAGGCCCCGTCGGTGTCGTAGAGCTCGGCCTCGGTCGGGGTGAGGGTGAGCGCGACCGGCAGCCCCATGCGCTGCCCCGACTTGATCAGGTACTTCCCCCGCCCCGGATGCGCGCGGCCGGCGTGCCAGGTCGGAGGGGCCGCCCAGGAGGTGACCAGAGCGGCTTCGCCGACGGTCAACGGGACGATGCGACGCAGCCCGTCGAGCTCCCGCTCCGCCATCCCGCCGAGCAGCAACACCCCGCTGCGGGACGCCAGGCCGCGGGCCTTGGCCCGGTCCGCCTCGGTCGGCAGGGCCTCGAGATCGTCGAGGGAGTGGGTGATCTGGAAGGACACGACACCGCGGTGGCGGCCCAGCCGGGTGATGCGATCGGACTTCTCCACCAGCCCGGGAGCCACCCGCAGCGCCCGCCACAGCTCGTCCTGCACCTGCACGACGTTGCGCCGCGGTGTGCCGGTCGCGGCGGCGTCGACGAGGCCTGCTGACCACGCCCAGGAACAGAGCATGGCTGCGGCGACCACGTCGTCCTCGTCGTCGTCGAGGGCAGAGATGTCCAGCGACAGCGCGGGAGTCTCGTCGTTGCTGGTGACCGTGGAGGGGCGGTCGAAGATCCCGCGGATCGCGCCCTCACAGAGCAGGCCGAGGGAGTTGACGAGGTCGCGGGTGGTGCGCCGGTAGTCGGCCTCGTCGACGCCGGCGGCGATGCGCTGCAACGGATCTGCCCCGGTGGCGATCGCCGCGAGGACGTCGGGGATGACGGGTTCGGTACGGGCCGCGGCATCGGCAGTGTCGAGCGCCACGCCGAGCAGTCGTCGCTCAGTCACAGTGATTTCACCGCGCCGCACGATGGTGATGAGGGCTTCCAGCAGGGAGAGTCGACGGGCCCGGACGGTCTCCTGCACGCGGTGGCGGTCCTCGCCGGTCGCCTGCGCGAGCGCGGCGCGCAGCGGGCCGGCGTCGAGCGGGTTGAGCGCATGGAGACCGCGCCCGATCCGCCATACGGTGCCCCCGAGGGCGGTGATCAGCGCGCTGTACTCGCCCTTGACGTCGCCGGGGATGACGGCCTTCATCCCGAACCCGACGAGCCCGGTGATCATGCGCTTGGTGATCGACGACTTCCCGATCCCGGGCTGGCCCTGGACCCACACGGCGGTGTTGGAGACGAGCCCGGTACGCAGCCACTCCGCCGGATCCAGACCGACCGGTTCAGCCGTGTGCATGTGCCGGCCGATCGGCACGCCGTCGACGTCCGCGCCGGAGGCGACGGCGAAGGGGAACAGCCCGCAGACCTGACTTGTGGTGCCGGCGAACCGCGTTCCGGCCTCGACGTGGGCGGCGCGACCACCGTCACGCAGTGGCCAACCCCAGGAACGGGGAACGGGTCCGTCGGGAACGACGAGCGTCATGATGTCCTCCGGTCAGCGTCCGGTGTGATGGCGGGTGAGGTCGCTGGGGTCGGTACCGAGACCGAGGGCCGCGGCGAACGTGGCGGCCTGTGCGCCACGCATCTGCCGCAGCCGCAGCTTCGACTGCCCAGCGCGTTGTTCGACGTCGGCGACGGCGGCGGGCAGGTCGAGGTCGTGGGTGACGGTGGTGGTGACGTAGAGGGTGAACCGGCCGACCCCGGCGCCGGCGGCCTCCTCGCGCGCGGACTGCTGGGCGCGGGTGCGGTCGTCGCGTTCCCGCTGGGTCTCGTCACGACGGGTGCGGGCGGCCCACGCGGAACGGATCTGCCCGGACGTGACCTCGGCTTCGACCTTCGCCGCGGCCTCGTCGGCGGCGTAGGGGTGGTAGAGCCAGGTGATCCGGCGTGGGAACGGGCCGGGGGACAGGAGCGGGGCCAGCACGCCGGCCGCGACCGGTTGCCGGGGTGCGTCGCGCAGCGCCCAGCTGACGGAGAGCCCGCCTTCGTGGCGGTAGCTGTCCCACGACTCGATGGCCGCGACGGGGCCGGCCTCCGCCCAGTCCTGGAGTTCGGCGTGAGCGACGTAGGGACGGGCGGCTGGATCGAAGGCGATCCGGATCCGGCCCGCCAACCAGCCCGCCGTGGCGCGTCCCAGGACGGCGACCCCGCAGCCGGCGAGCCCGGTCTCGATGCCCGTCAGCCAGCGTCCGACCTCGGTGACGGCCGCGAGTAGGTCAGTGGGTCTCGGGGTGGCGCGGTTCGGATCGAACGTGACGGTGACCCGCGTGTCGACCTCGGCCGCGGTGGCCGGAGTGAGTGCGGTGAGCTCGTCGAGGACGGTGCGGGACAGGGGCGGCGCGCCGGGGTCGAGACGCCGGGCGATCACGTCGCGCACGGTCGTCCCGCCCGACGGCGCGGAATCGACGGTGACCGAGATGTGCCGGATCAGCGGCTGGAATCCCAGGTCCGCGAGCAGACCACCCCAGGACGCGACCCACTGGTCGGTCTGGTCGAGGTCGGCGAGATCGAGTCCGATGGGGGAGCAGCGCAGGACCGCCGACAGGGTGCCGGTGCGCCTGTTCCACATCAACGCCTGCCGCGCGCCGCGACCGTCGTCGACGTCGAGCGGAGCCAGCGGGGCCAGGACACCGGGGAGATCGGTGGCCCGCGGGTGTTCGGTGAGCACTCCGCCCGACAGCTCGGTCCACCCGGCCTGCTTGGCCCGGTGGAAGCGCACACGGCGAGTGAGCACGTCGGACGCCGTGGACCCGCCGATGCGGACGACCACTGCTGCGATCGCGATCGCAGCGACGGCGGCGAGCGGAAGTGCCGCAACCGGCGCGATCGACACGGCCAGTAGCGGGACCAGGAGCGAGACGAACACCGTGACCGTTGCCGACGTCGACAGCGCACCGATGCCCCATCCGCGCTCCGCCCGCCAGTTGCCGTAGAGCCGGACCTCGTCCTGGGGCTCGGCCGCGCTCATGATGCGTTCTCATTCCCGGGCGGACGCGTCATGCGTTGCGCTGCACCACCCACGATCGCCCCGCCGGCGACGACGGCCGCCCCCACCGGTCCGGCCTTCGCCGCTGTCGCGGTGCCCGCACCCTGCGGCGCCGCATGTGTCGCCACCGATCCGGGTCCGGAGGACTGGGTGTGCCCGGCCCGGCCGACCGCACCGGAACGTCCGTAGCTCTGGCTCATCGCCGCAGCGCCGGCTGCGTTGATCACGCCGGATCCACCACCACCGCCACCGATCTGGGTGCCGCTCCAGGAGAAGAACTTCAGCATCACCGGCATCGCGACCACGGCGAGGGTGAGCACCATGAGCCCGGTGACCATGGTCGAGATCCCGCCGGGGTCGTTCGAGCTCGGCGAGGAGAGGTAGGTGAAGCCGATGTAGTAGATGAGCGCGGCCATCGGCTTGTAGGCCACGATGGCGATCAGCCAGGCCATCAGTTTGTCCAGCCACCCCCGTGTGGAGCGGTTCAGCGATCCCGACGCCGCGAGCGGCAGCACCGCTGCGAGGACGAGCAGGCCGGCCTGGCGAACGGCCATGAGGACCCACTGCACGAGGGCGAGCACCGCGGTGAGGATCGAGAGCAGCAGGACGACGAAGGCGTTGTCGGGATGATGGAGCAGGAGATCCTTCATCAGGAGGGCGAAGTTGTCGGCGGCGCCGTCGAGCAGACCCGAGGCGATCGCGTCGCCGGCCTTGAGTGCTGACTGCAGCACCGTCAGCCCGACGGCGGACACCAGCGCGAACCGGACGAGCCCGGTCGCCACCATGACGAGCGGTTCGGCCTTGCGCGACAGGACCAGCCGGATGGCCTGCACCAGCACCGATGCCACGAGGATCAGCGCGGTCAGGCCGTGCGTGGCCCCCTGGGCGACGAGCACGGCGGAGTCGGTGGGGTCGACGCTGTCGGTGCGGATCCACCATGCCGACGCGTTCACCACGAAGTCAGCCGCGCCCTGAGCCGCGGAGTCCACGATCTCGTCGAAGGCGGACCCGATCGCCTCCCCGCCCTGGCAGGCGAGATCGAACGTGCCGCACGCCGCTGTCTTCATGGTGTCCTCGCCAGCAGGATGTAGCGACTCATGTCGGTCTGCAGCGACGGTGTCCCGAGCGGGACTCGCAGCCGCCAGTCGCCGTCGGACCAGCGGAGCGTGGTGTCGATGCGGGCCAGCCCTCCGCGATCTCGGGCCTGCTGGGTGTCGGCGAGCATTGATACGACGACGTGGTCGCCGGCCGGGTCACCGGAGATGATGCGATAGAGCAACGCGCGTGGCGTCGTGGATCCGTCGTCGGGGTGATCGGGCGCGGGTAACGCTGTTCGGAGGCGACGCAGGTTGTCGCCGATATCGCCCCAGCACTGCTCGACGAGGGTGTCGGCGGCGACGGTGGCATCGGTACCTGCGACCCTCGGCGCCAGGTTGGTCGCCGCGATCGCCGCTCCGAGCTCGTCATGGCTGAATCCCCATGCGCGGCCGTCTTCGGTGAACCGGGGACCGTGCTGCGGAGAGCTCCCGGCCACGCCGCCGGGCACCGGTACGAGCTCGACCGTCGGCGGCGGGGCCGGGGCTGGCGCCGAGTCTGCACTGACGAGGTACCCGACCAGGAAGATCAGCGCCAGCAGGACGGTCAGGATGGCGGCGATGAGGAGGCTGCGTCGCCACGCGGTTCGGCGCCTCACAGCGAGAACGCTCCGACCAGCATCCCCGCCGCCGAGGCCAGCGCGAGCCCACCTAGGATCCAAGCCGAGCCGATCATGCCCTCGTAGGCTGTCGCGGACCGCTGGCGCCGCCCCATGATGATCATGGACGAGCAGATCATCATTCCGATCATCCCGGCGACGATGACGCCCCATTTGAGCCAGCCGATGATCTGGGTCGCAAGTGCGTCGAGGCCGGGAGGGGCAGTCGGACTCGGGTCGGGAGGGCCGGCGGCGAGCAGCGTGGCGATGACTGAGATCATCGGATCATGTCCCTTCCCGTCGTAGGGCATGGCCTTCGATGAGCTGCGGGCCGCGCTGCGCGGGTCGGCGCCGCCATGGCAGGTCTGGCGCGCTGCGCGATCGCGTCATCGAGTGCGCGCACGGCTACGGCGTAGCGTCGAAGCGGTCGAGAGACCTCTTCCTGCAGGCGACCGGTCAGGGTGGCGACCTCCCCGAGAGGGGCAGAGATTCTGCTCCAGCGCCGGACGTAGGGCAGGACGACCACGCCCGCGGTGTGGGGTTCGAGCAGGCGCAGCCGCGCGGACACCGGTCGAGACGGCCCGGAGGAGTCCGCGGCGGTCACGGCGACCACAGGCCTCGGCCGTCCGCCCGCGGTGATCAGCCGGGCGGCACGCGCTGCCCTGATCAGGGAGTCGCCGGTGGCGCGGCAGGTCAGGACGTCGACCGGACGGCCGGTGAAGACGCCGCCGTCGGTGGCTCCTAGTGCGACCGCGACCGTGCTCGTGGCCACCCCGCCGGCGACCCCCGCGACGATCGGTCGTCGGCGGTCGTCGGGTGTTCGGATGGTGCTGGTTCCGGTGGACATTCCGCTCCTCGCGTCGTGGACGTGATGTCCGGACGGTCGGGAGCGGGGTGGTCGACCACGTGGTCGACGGCGGACGGAGGCGTTGTGGATCCGTGGTCACCGGCGAGTTGTCCCCATCGGCAGGTTGACCACGTTGCAGACGGCGCCTCCCGACGACGATGGCCGGGTAGACGTCGACGTCCGAAGGAGCGATGGTCATGATCGTCTGGGAGGTTCAGGACAGCGCCGGTCGGCGTGTGGCGGACGGGCTCGCCCGCGACGCCGCCGAGGGCTGGGAACGGGCGGGGGCGGCAGTGGTAAAGGCCGCCGGAGCCCCTGCGTCGGTGCAGGGGCTGGTGCTCTGTGTCGGTGCGCAGCGGGCGCGGGTGTACGCGGGAACGGGCCCGTCGGGGCCGGATGCAATCTCGTTCGGTGCCGTCGTCGACGACCTCATCCGCGCCGTCGGCGGCCGGCCGGCGACCGATCAGCGTCGCCGGGCGGCTCCGTAGACCCGAGGCGCAGCGCCTCCGCCGCGACGAGTACTGGTCGCTCAAACGGCGAGTTGGGCCGGTCGTGGCTGTATGTCAGATGACCAGCCGATCACGAGCGGAGGCGGCCTTGATCGCCCTGATCAGCAGCAGGACGCGATGGGAGCCCCCGAAGCGCTGGTCGGAGTCCCGCACTCACAGGAGTCCGTCTCAGTGAGGCCGGCCGGGCGGATGCTGGTCGCGTCCGGCGCGTCGGCCTTCACCGTGTAGACCTCCCACGGCTCCGCTCCAGGCCCGTGCACCCACACCTTGTCCTGCACCGCGTAGCAGCAGGTGGTGTCGTTCTCCTCCTGCGTGAACAGGCCCAGCGACGACAGGCGGGCCGTGGCCTCGTTGACCTCGGCGGTGCTCCCAACCTCCACACCCAGGTGGTCCAGCACCGTCGGCTGGTCGGCCTCGCCCTCGATCAGCACCAACTTCAACGGCGGCTCCACAACCGCGAAGTTCGCGTAGCCAGGCCGGCGCTTCGCCGGCTCCACCCCGAACAGCGACGAGTAGAACGCGATCGACGCTTCCAGATCCGACACCCGCAGGGCCAGCTGAACACGAGACATGACCATCACTCCCTCTTGCTTCGACATCGGTCAACATGACCTTGCGCCTTGGATCGACGTCTGTCAAGGTAGAGGCATGTCGAATCAGGAGCAGGTGCTGGCCGGGTTGGCCGAGCAGGTGGATTGCTGCTCGCCGTTGGCGCGGGAGCCGTTGTCGCCCGCCCAGGCCGTTGAGCTGGCGAAGGTGTTCAAGGCGCTGGGTGACCCGGTGCGCCTGCGGTTGGCGTCGCTGATCGCGTCGCACGAGGGCGGGGAGGCGTGCGTCTGCGACCTGACCGACGCGTTCGATCTCAGCGGCCCGACGATCTCCCACCACCTCAAGGTGCTGCGCGAGGCCGGCCTGATCACTGGCGAGCGCCGGGGCACGTGGGTGTACTACCGGATCCAGCCCGACGCCCT
This sequence comes from Pseudonocardia sp. 73-21, assembly GCF_001899645.1. Classification (GTDB taxonomy): domain Bacteria; phylum Actinomycetota; class Actinomycetes; order Mycobacteriales; family Pseudonocardiaceae; genus Pseudonocardia. The sequence continues at coordinate 68,541 of NZ_MKVV01000078.1, forward strand.
GCGTCGGCTGTCCGCGGTGCTCGTGCTCGACGACGCCTCGGCGGTGTCGGTGTGAGCACGGAGAACCTGACCCCGGGCGCTCCGTCGCAGGGCGAGGCCGGAGTCGTGGCGAAGCTGTCCACCCTAGATCGCTTCCTGCCGGTGTGGATCATCGCCGCGATGGTCGTCGGACTGGTCGGGGGCCGGCTGATCCCCGGCCTCGGTGCGGCGCTCGGCGCGGTGGCCGTCGACGGGGTCTCGCTCCCGATCGCGCTCGGCCTGCTGGTGATGATGTACCCGGTGCTGGCCAAGGTCCGCTACGACCGCCTCGACACCGTCAGCGGCGACAAGCGACTGCTCGTCTCGTCGCTGGTCCTGAACTGGGTGCTGGGCCCGGCGCTGATGTTCGCCCTGGCCTGGCTGCTGCTGCCGGACCTGCCCGAGTACCGCACCGGGCTGATCATCGTCGGCCTGGCCCGCTGCATCGCCATGGTCATCATCTGGAACGACCTGGCCTGCGGGGACCGCGAGGCCGCCGCGGTGCTGGTGGCCGTGAACTCGGTGTTCCAGGTGATCGCGTTCGCGGCCCTGGGCTGGTTCTACCTCGACGTCCTGCCCGGCTGGCTCGGGCTGCCCCAGTCCGACCTCAATGTCTCGCCGTGGCAGATCGCCGTCTCGGTGCTGATCTTCCTGGGCGTTCCGCTCGTCGCGGGTTTCTTGACCCGCCGCTACGGGGAGAAGGCGAAGGGTCGCGAGTGGTACGAGGAGAAGTTCCTCCCGGTCATCGGCCCGTTCGCCCTCTACGGGCTGCTGTTCACGATCGTCGTGCTGTTCGCGCTGCAGGGCGACGCGATCACCTCGAACCCGCTCGACGTCGCGCGGATCGCGGTGCCGCTGCTGGTCTACTTCGCGATCATGTGGGCCGGTTCCTACGCGTTCGGCAAGGCCATCGGTCTCTCGTACGAGCGCACCACGACATTGGCGTTCACCGCGGCGGGCAACAATTTCGAACTCGCCATCGCCGTCGCGATCGCCACCTTCGGCGTCACCTCCGGGCAAGCACTAGCCGGGGTGGTCGGTCCGCTGATCGAGGTGCCCGTCCTGGTCGCCCTGGTCTACGTGTCCCTGGCCCTGCGACGCCGATGGACCGCCCGCACCACCCGCTGACCCCGCTCACCCACCCGTCACGCCCCGATCGTCCTTCGAGGAAGAAGGCCCGCCATGACCAGCACGTGGCACCGCGACACCCTGTCCATCGACCAAAACCTCGCACTGAAGACCGCAGCCGGGCACCTGGCCCGCGAGTTCGACGGCACCTTCGGCGCCGAGACCATCGAACGATTCCTGCACTCCTCCTACGACGAGTTCGCCGGCCGCGCGGTCGTCCTCAACTACCTGCCCCTGCTCGCCGAGAAGTTCGCCCGCCAACGCCTCCGGGCGCTGGCCAAGGTCGAGGGCAAGGGCCTGATCGGGACCCCGGTCGTGCTGTTCCTGTGCACCCACAACGCCGGCCGCTCCCAGATGGCACTCGGGTTCTTCCAACACCTGGCCGGCGACCGCGCCGTCGCGTGGTCCGGCGGGTCCGAGCCCGGCGAAAAGATCAACGCCTCGGCCGTCGCGGCGATGGCCGAACGGGGCATCGACATCACCGCCGAATACCCGAAGCCCTGGACCGACGAGGTCGTCCGCGCCGCCGACGTCGTGATCACCATGGGCTGCGACGACGCCTGCCCGGTCTTCCCCGGCAAACGCTACGAAGAATGGGTCCTCGACGACCCCGACGGACTCACCGTCGACGACGTCCGCCCCATCCGCGACACCATCGAACGCCGGGTCCGCGCACTGATCGACGAACTCGTCCCCGCCACACCCACCTCCACCTGAACCAGGAGAACCTCCCCGATGACCACGACCCCCGAGGTCCTGTTCGTCTGCGTCCACAACGCCGGCCGATCCCAGATGGCCGCCGCACTCCTGCACCACCACGCCGCCGGAACGGTCCGGGTCACCTCCGCCGGGTCCGAACCCGCCGACCAGGTCAACCCCGCCGTCCGCGAGGTCATGGCCGAGATCGGCATCGACCTGGCCCACGAGTTCCCGAAGAAGCTCACCACCGACGCGGTCGAGGCCGCCGACGTCGTGATCACCATGGGCTGCGGTGACGCCTGCCCGATCTTCCCCGGCAAGCGCTACCTCGACTGGCAGCTCACCGACCCCGCCGGGAAGACCGCCGAGCAGATCCGGCCGATCCGCGACGACATCGACACCCGCGTCCGAGGGCTGCTGGCCGAGCTCACCGGCGCGGTCAGCCGATGACACCGTCGGTGCTGTTCGTCTGCGTCCGCAACGGCGGCAAGTCCCAGATGGCCGCCGGCCTCATGCACCACGCCGCCCCCGAGGTCGAGGTCCACTCCGCCGGAACCGACCCCGGTGCCGCACTGAACGAGCTGTCGGTCGAGGCGCTCGGCGAGGTCGGCATCGACATCAGTCGCGAGACCCCGAAACCAGTCGACCCGCAGCTGCTCGACACAGTCGACCTGGTCATCACGCTCGGCCGCGACGCCAAGGTCGACGTCCCCGACGGCGTCGAGCTGCGCAACTGGGACACCGACGAACCCTCCGAACGCGGTATCGGCGGCATCGAACGCATACGGCTGGTCCGCGACGACATCGCCGCTCACGTCACGGCGCTGGCCCGCGAATTGGCCGCCGACCACATTCATGATCCAGATGGTGGCGAGCGTGCAGGAAGCGGAGCTGGCCGACGACTGCCGCATGCCCCTACTGGCTGATCTCGTAGACATCACACGATCAACGTTCGACACCACAAGGGTTGACATCCTGATTGGGATTCCCCACCCCAGCGGCCGCGCAGTGACCTCCTGTTGACGCGTTCGTGCGAGGAGAATGGCCAGATGGAAACCCTGATGCCTGGCTCGGTGCGGCCGATGCTTGCCGTCGGCGGCTCGCCGCCGGTGGGGGAGGGGTGGGCGGTGGAGTTCAAGTGGGACGGGGTGCGGGCGATCGTGGCCGCGGCGGGGGACCGGGTGCGGATCACCAGCCGTAACGGCAACGACGTGTCCGGCGGCTATCCCGAGATCGTCGCCGCCGGGCTGGGCGAGGGTCGGTCGGTGGTGCTCGACGGCGAGCTCGTCGCCCTCGACGCCGCGGGGCGTCCGGACTTCGGGCTGCTGCAGCAGCGGATGCACGTGCGCGCCCCGGGTCCGGAGCTGCGCGCGGTGGCGGTGTCGTTCTCCGTCTTCGACGTTCTGGAGCTCGACGGCCGCTCGCTGCTGCGGGAGACCTACGACGTGCGCCGCGAGGTGCTGCGTGGACTCGGTCTGGACGGCCTGGCGGGGGTGTCGGTGCCGCCGTCGTTCACCGATCTCCCGGCCGTGCAGTTGCTGGAGGTGGCGCGGGAGCACCGGCTGGAGGGGGTGGTGGCGAAGCGCCGGGCGTCGCGCTACGAGCCGGGGCGGCGGTCGCCGTCGTGGACGAAGACCGCGCTGATCTCCACGCAGGAGGTCGTGATCGGCGGCTGGACGGTGGGGGCGGGCCGCCGTGCGGGCACGCTGGGTGCTTTGCTGCTGGGGGCCCGCGACGTGGCCGGTCGGTTGCGGTATCTGGGCAACGTGGGTACCGGGTTCACCGAGGCTGCGCTGCGGGATCTTCTGGTGCGGCTCGGTCCGCTGCACACGTCGCGGAGCCCGTTCGACGACGAGGTGCCGCGGGAGCTCACGCGCGGCGTGACGTGGGTGGCTCCGCAGCTGGTAGGCGAGGTCGTCTACCGCACCCTCACCGGCGACCAGCGGCTGCGCCACGCCGCGTGGCGTGGGCTGCGGCCCGACCGCGACCCGGACGAGGTCGTGATCGAACTGCCCTAGGGCGACGGTGGTACGGACTCCGTCGCTGTGAGGACCTCCTCAGCCATGCTGACCGCGGCACGTCGCACCTCGATCGGGAGTGCGCGCTTGTTGTTGAGCTCGATGACCACGGCGTAGAGGGTGCGGGCGATGGTGTTGCTCAGCTCGGACGGAATGCCGGTCAGCTGGCCAACGTGCTGGGCAGCGGAGCGCAGAAGAGCAATCTGCTCCTCTTCGAGGCTGACGAAGAACTGCCCGTCGCTGATCACCATGTAGTGGCTGGCCCGCTCCCCGCCGGGGTCAAGCACGCTGCGTACGTCGAGCACGTTGTGGGCGAGGAGCTCATCGGCGTGAACGTCGTGCTGGCGCAGAACGACGCGAACGTCGCCGGAGTCGACGACGAGGTCGTCAGCCAGGTGCTCCACCGTGATCTCGACATTGGACGGCATGACGATCCCCACTCGTGCGCGTTCGTTGCGGCACCGCGGGGGAGCACGGCAGAACGTGAGGCTACGGCAACACGGTACGAGCAGGTCCTGAATGTGGTTGAGCCGAACGTCACCACGGGCCGCGGCTTCGGAAGAGTGCATGCGGACCTCGGCTGGTCGCGCAGCGGCCGACGACTGAGAGCAGACACGGTTCACTGCACCGGGTGCACGGACGGCGCTCGGCGATCGTGTCTGCGTCCACGCCGGGATCGCCTCACGGCTTGCTCGGGAGCATTCGGCCCTCTGGGGGACCGGACCACGGCGTCGCGCTCTGCAGCGGCTGCGAGCAGATTCCAGATTGCGGAACGGCAGTGACACGGACCCACCGATCTGGCCCGAACAGTCACAGCTATCTGCTGAGGTTGTAGTCGGTCTGGCGTGGCCAGCACGTCAGACCGTTCCTGTATCGCACAGTTGTGGTGCGATCTGCGGTCATCGCTCAAGGCCGCGAGGCCAGGCGTCTTGATGGACGCCTTCGGCCCGCGTTCCGCAGCTGATGGGCGGATCTGGACACACGCCGCGGTATTCTCCCAGGTCAGCGAGCGGGAGCAGGTCCGGAAGCGGCGAAAATACTGGACACACGTTCGATCGGTGTTCGAACTGTTGAGCTGCTGGAACTCATGTAACGTCTGGACACGTGCACGTACGAGTGTCGACACGGCGAAACAAGGACGGCACCGCGGTGCGGTACCTGCAGCTGACCCACAACGAGTGGGACCCGACCACGAAGACCTCGCGGCCCAAGGTGCTGCACAGCTTCGGCCGGGAGGACCAACTCGACCGCGACGCGATCAAGCGCCTGGTCGCGTCGCTGACGAGGCTGCTCGACCCGGCCACCGCTCTGACCGGCTCGCAGGCGCCCGGGGCGGCGGGGCTGGCGTTCACCTCCTCGCGCCCGGTCGGCGGCACCCTGGTCCTCGACGCGTTGTGGCGCCGCCTCGGGATCGACACCGTCATGACCCGGCTGCTCACCGGGCGCAAGCGCGACCCGCGCACCGAGCGGGTGCTGTTCGCGCTGGTGGCGAACCGGGCGCTGGCGCCGGGTTCGAAGCTGGCCGCCGCGGGCTGGGTGAACCGCCGCGCGCACATCGACGGCCTGGCCGAGACCTCCGACGACGCCTGCTACCGGGCGATGGACTGGCTCCTCGACATCGCCCCCGATCTGGAACGGGAGGTGTTCTGGCAGGTCGCGACCCTGCTCGATCACGAGGTCGACCTGCTGTTCTTCGACACCACCTCCACCTACTTCCAGACCGACGAGCCCGACGACCCGCTCGCCCGTGACGTCCGCGGGCGCCCGGTCCCCGACCAGGACCCCGGCGACGGCGACGGCAACGGCGACGGCGACGGCGACGGCGACGGCGACGGCGACGGCGACGGCGACGGCGGCGGCGAGGACACCGGCGGCGGGGTGGGGTTCCGGACTTACGGCAAGTCGAAGGACTCCCGTGACGACCTGCCCCAGGTCGTGATCGGCATGGCCGTCACCCGCGCCGGGATCCCGGTGCGGGTGTGGTGCTGGCCGGGCAACACCACCGACTCGGCGCTGATCCGCCAGGCCCGCGAGGACATGCGGGACTGGACCCTGGCGAGGGTGATGTGGGTCGCGGACCGCGGGTTCTCCTCGACGCAGAACCGCAGGGAGCTGCGCCGCGGCGGCGGGCACTACATCATCGGAGAGAAGCTCCGCTCCGGTTCCGCGGAGGCCACCGCGGCGCTGTCCCGCCAGGGCCGCTACAGCCATGTCCGGGACAACCTGCAGGTCAAAGAGGTCAAGATCGCCGCTGATGAGCGGTTCGTGATCTGCTTCAACCCTGAGCAGGCCGAACGGGACGCCGCGCTGCGCGAGGTCATGGTCGGCAAGCTCACCGCGCTCATCGCCGACACCGACCGGCTCACGGTGACCAAGCGGGCCGAGCTGCGCGGGCGCATCTCGACCATGCCCGGGCTCAACCGGTTCCTGCGCGTCACCCCGAAGGGCCTGCTCCGCGTCGACCGCAAGAAGATCGCCGGCGAGGTGAACCTGGACGGGAAGTACCTGCTGCGCTGCTCGGACCCGCACCTGTCCGCGGAGGACATCGCGCTGGGCTACAAGCAGCTGTTGCAGGTCGAACGCGGCTGGCGCGACATGAAGACCACCCTGGAACTGCGCCCGGTCTATCACCGCCTCGAAGAACGCATCCGTGCCCACGTCATCCTCTGCTGGCTCGCGCTGCTCCTGGTCCGCATCGTCGAGACCACCACCGGTGCTACCTGGAACCGCGTCCGCGAGGACCTCCAAGACCTGCACGTCGGCACCTTCACCGGCCCCGCCGGCACGTTCCGCCAACGCACCGAGCTGACCACCGCCCAGCGCGACATCCTCGCCAAGCTCGACATCAACGCACCCAAGAAGATCATCGAACTCGGGCCCGCCACAACGCTCTGACCAGCACGAACCTCACCGCCTGGACACACGCCCGTCCGGGCGGCCTTCGGCGTTCTCGCAGGTCAACCCCCAGATTCCGTGTCCAGCACCGACATCAGCTGCGGAACCCGGGTTCGGCGCTTCTTTCCCTTGGCCGAGCTTCACTACGTCGTCCCCCCACACAAAATCTGCGCTGCAAGAACTTTTCGGCCCTTCGGGTTCGCTACGCCCGAAAACTTCTTCCGACTCCGATTTGGTGCGGGGCCCCTACGACGTAGTGCGGGCGCTCCCAGGGCGATGCGGCGAGCCGATCGCCCCGCCTGACCGGCCAAGGGAGAAACCGATGAACGACCTCGTGACCATCTACTGCCCGGAGTGCGGCGAACCCGCGTGCGACACCCCGCCGACCGGATGGATCCTGCCCGGCCCGACGCCCGGCTACTCGCACGTCTCCGACGGCACCGCGCTGTGCCCCGTGATGACCGGGCGCGGCTACAGTCCCGCGGACCCGATCGAGCACCAGGCTCGGAGGACGGTGTGAGCGCGCAGTTGACCGTCCACCCTGGGGTCCTGAGCCTGGGCCCGAACGTGCGGACCGATACCAAGCTCGACACCGGGTTCGTCTCCAGCATCCGCGAGCGCGGAGTGTTGGAGCCGATCGTGTGCTACCCGGGCGAGGACGGGCTAGTGATCCAGTTCGGGCAGCGCCGCTGCCTGGCCGCGCTGCAGGCCGGCCGCGACACCGTCCCGGTGTTCGTCGTCACCGCGCCGAATGATGTGGACCGGGTGACCGATCAGATCATCGAGAACGACCAGCGCGCCGACCTCAGCACCACCGAACGGGTCAAGGGCTGGGAGCAGCTCGCCGCGTTCGGCCTGTCTGCGGCGGCGATCGCGAAGCGCACCGGCGCGAAGAAGACGTACGTCGCGACCGGGCTACGGATTGCCGCCTCGGAGCTGGCGGCGAAGGCGGGGGAGCGGTGGGAGTTCCTGACTCTCGACCAGGTCAGCGCCATCGCGGAGTTCGAGACCGACCCCGACGCGGTAAAGGCGATCGTGGCCTCGGCGAAGTCCGGCCGGTTCGACCACACCCTGCAACGACTGCGCGACAACCGCGCCGAGGCCGACGCCCAGGCCGTGGTCCGGGCCCAGCTCACGGACGCAGGTGTCGTGGTCATCGAACGTGACGAGGTGGTGTGGCCCATGGTCCGCCTTGACAACCACGACATCGACTACGCCGACCACGCCGTCTGTCCTGGGCACGCCGCCTACGTCGGGTACGCCTGGAACGACGGCTCACAGTTACCGGCGCCGGTCTACGTCTGCCGTGACGGTGTCGCGCACGGGCACGTCGACGCCGCGGCAGGAGGCCCCGCGGGTGAGGGCAGGAAGCCGATGAGTGAGCAGGAGAAGGCCGAGCGGAAGGTGACGATCGAGCGGAACAGGGAGTGGCGCTCGGCGACCATCGTCCGCCGGGACTGGCTGCGCACCTTCGTCGCGCGCAAAGCCGCGCCGGCCGGGGCGGAGCAGTTCGTCGCCACCTGCTTGCTACGCACCGACCACACCGTCCGGCAGGCGCTGGAGGCCGGGTGGCCGCTCCTACGGGAGCTGGTCGGCCACACCCCGACCGCGGGTGACATGTACTCGGTGGGGCGCCAGCAACTCGACGAGCTCGTCGAGCAGGTGGCCACGGCGTCGGCGAAGCGCGCGACGTTGCTGACAGCGGCGGCGTTGTTGTGCGCGTGGGAGGCCAAGACCGACACCCACACCTGGCGCCAGCGCTCGGAGCAGACTCGGCGCTACCTGACGCAGATGCAGTCCTGGGGCTACGCCCTGTCGGAGATCGAGACCCACGCCTGCGCCGATGACGGGGAGGATTGATCGAGCCTGTCGCGTAACTCGGCGCGCCACCCCAGA
>NZ_MKVV01000079.1 GCF_001899645.1 Pseudonocardia sp. 73-21
CCTGCAAGCCCTCACCGGGCCTGATCAAGAAGGTAACGGGGCAGGATGGACCGGTGATCTCCTCCCTCAGCGAGCTCGGCATGGCCCTGCGTTCCCGTGAGACCTCCTCCGTCGAGCACGTCACCGACGTCCTCGGGCGCCTCGCCGCCGACACCCACAACGCCGTGATCACGCTCGACGCCGAGCGCGCGCTCGCCACGGCCGCATCGTTGGACGCCGAGCTCGCACGGGGGCAGTGGCGGGGGCCGCTGCACGGCGTCGCCGTCGGGGTGAAGGACCTGTTCGACGTGGAGGGGCTCCCCACCCGCGCCGGGTCGCTGGTGCTCGCCGACGCCCCGCCCGCCTCCGCCGACGGGCCGGTCGTGGCGCGGTTGAAGGAGGCCGGCGCGATCGTCGTGGCGAAGCTGCACACCCACGAGTTCGCCTACGGCCCCACCGGCGACGTCTCGGCCACCGGGCCGGCCCTGAACCCGCACGACCCCACCCGGATCACGGGCGGTTCGTCGTCGGGATCGGCCGCCGCGGTCGCCGCCGGGCACCTGCCGCTCGCGCTGGGCACCGACACCGGCGCGAGCGTGCGCACGCCGGCCGCGCTGTGCGGGGTGGTGGGGCTCAAGCCGGCCGCCGGGCACCTGTCCAACGATCGCGTGTTCCCCCTGTCGGAGACGCTCGACCACGTCGGGCTGATCACCGCGGACGTGCACTCGGCCTCCGTCGCCTGGGACGTCCTGGCCCGCCCCGACGGCACCGGCGGCGGGATCCAGCTGCCGGGGGTGCAGGGCGTGCGCGTCGGCGTGCTCGTGGACGACTACTGGCGCGCCGCCGACCCCGTGATCGACGCCGGCGTCGACGCGGCGGTCGAGCGGCTCCGCAACCAGGGCGCCTCGGTCGTCGAGGTGCGCACACCGATGATCGACGAGCTGGCCGGCGTCTACGGCACGATCGTCGGGGCCGAGGCGTGGGCCACCCACGCCGACTGGTTCGCGCAACGCCCGCAGGACTACCAACCCGCCACGCGCGAGCGCATCGCCCCGAACGCCGACCTGCCCGCCCGTGCCTACGTCGACGCCCTGCGCACGCGGCGCCGACTGTCCGCGGCGTTCCGGGCCGCGGCCGACGTGGACGTGCTGGTGCTGGCCACCACCCGGCTGCGGGCCACCCCGGTCGGTGCGGCGTCGGTCGAGATCGACGGGAAGGACGTGCCGGTCCGCCCGTCGCTGCTGGCCCTGACACTGCCGTTCAACCTCACGGGCTGGGCGGCGGTCTCGGTGCCCGGCGCGGTCGGCGACGGTGCTGATTCTCGGGCCCGCGAGCAACCCTTCGCCGGCCTGCCCGTCGGGATCCAGGTCGTCGGCGTCGGGATGGAGGAGCGCGGCGTGCTGCGGGTGGCCGGAGCGCTCAGCCGGTCGTGAGCGGAAATCAGTGCCCCGGCACTGGTTTCCGCGCACGGGAGTAGTTTCGCCCCGTGACCGAGCGGGCTGTCTGTGTGATCGGCGCCGGGCTGATCGGCGGGTCCCTCATGCGGGCCGCCGAGAAGGCCGGCCGCACCGTCTGGGGCTCCGCCCACTCCGCGGAGACCGCCGCGCAGGCCGTCGCCGACGGGTTCGACGTCACCACCGACACCGACACCGCGCTGCGCCGGGCCGCCGAGGCGGACGCGCTCGTGGTGCTCTGCGTGCCGCTGCCGGTCCTGCCCGACGTGCTGCGCCGCGTCGAGTTCGTGGCGCCGGGCGCCCGGTTGACCGACGCCGTCTCCGTCAAGGTCGCGGTGGCCGACCAGGTCGCCCGCTTCGCCCCCAGCGCCCGCTACGTGGGCGGCCACCCGATGGCGGGCACGTCGGAGTCGGGCTGGGCCGCGGGCTCGGCCGGGCTGTTCGTCGACGCCGCCTGGGTGGTGGCCGCCGACGACGGCCTCGACCTCGACGTCTGGCGTGACGTCGCCGAGCTCGCCTGGGCGTGCGGCGCGCGCGTGGTGCCGGCCGCGGCCGACGAGCACGATCTCGCCGTCGCCCGCATCTCGCACCTGCCGCACCTGATGGCCGCGGTGCTCGCGGCGGTCGGCGCCGACAGCCGGCTCGCCCTGGCGCTGGCCGCCGGATCCTTCGCCGACGGCACCCGCGTGGCGGGCACCCGGCCCGAGCTGGTGCTGGCGATGTGCGAGGGCAACCGCGACGCCCTGCTCGGCGCCGTCGACGACGCGCTGGGCCGGCTCGGCGCGATGCGCGGTGCGCTGGCCTCGACGGGCGGGCTCGTGGCCACCGTCGACGCGGGCCACGAGGGCCGGCAGCGCTGGGCCGACGCCCGTGACCCGAAGGCCGTCCGCGTGGCGCTCACCGGCCGCGGCCCCCTCGCGCGGCTGCGCGAGATCGGCCGCCGCGGCGACGTCGTGGTGGGTTGGAAGTAGCTCAGCCGGCCGGGGCCGGCACGTAGCGTGTGGCCAGGCCCGGGTAGGCCGTGACCACGGCGTCGTCGTCGAGCTGCAGCTCCGCGGTGAAGCCCTCGGACGAGAACTCCACCACCGGTGCCGTGCCGTCGGTGGACACCGTGCGGTAGCGCTGCTCGACCAGCGTGACCTCGAGGTCCGGCAGGGACACGTACACCACGGGGATCGTGTGCTCCCCCGCCTCCTGGTGCAGCTCCAGACGCCGGATCGGCAGGGTGTTGAACATCGGGCTGCCGGACAGGTCGACGTCGACGGCCCCGCCGAACTCGGCGCGCGTACCGCCCGAACCCGTGTCGAGCAGCCAGTAGCCGTCGTCGGTGCGGTTGAGCGTGAGGTGCCGCTCCCGCGCCGCGGTGGCGCTGGTGATGGAGACGCGCTCCACCCTCCCGTCGTCACGCACGACGAGGCGGTAGGACGCGGTGTACTCCGAGCCCGGATCGGCGCGCACCAGACGGCCCAGAGCGCGGAAGGCCTTGCCGGCACCGAGGTGCAGACGGGTGCCCTCGAAACCGTGGCCGTCGTCGGCCTGCCACGTGAGCATGGTCGTCATCGAGGGCACACCCCTTTCTTGAGCGTTGATCCCGCAACATCCTGCACCCCCGGCGGTGCGCACGGCCAGTAACCCGGGAGATCACGACTCGGCGTGCACCTGATCGACATCCAGGTCGTCGCGAATCCCCCGGTAGACCGGCTGACGCAACCGGCCTCCGTCCGTCCACCCCTTGTGCACGACCTCGACGACCGTGGTCGGCTCGCACCACCGGGCGCCGACGGCGTCGGGCCGGGGCGGGCGCTCCGCGAACGGCTGGGTGTCCGCGTCCACCAGCCGGTCGCGCAGGGCCCGCTGAGCAGCGGCCGAGGCGAGGCCCGAGCCGACGCGGCCGGCGTACTGCAGCACCCCGTCCGCGTCCGGGACGCCGAGCAGGAGGGCTCCCACCCGCGAACTGCTCACCCGCGCCGTCCCGACGTTCTCCGGACGCCACCCCCCGACGACGCACGCCTGGGTCTGCCGGTGCGTGACCTTGATCCAGCCCTCGCTGCGCCGGCCGGGCCGGTAGATCCCGTCGCGCCGCTTGGCCACCACGCCCTCGATGCCGCGCTGCGCCGTGGCGTCGAAGAGGGCCTGGCCGTCGGTGTAGGTCGGTGAGAGCGCGAGGTTCGGGGTGAGGTTGAGCCGCTCCAGGGTGGCGCGCCGCTCGTCGAGCGTGCGGTCCAGCAGCGGGACGCCGTAGAGGCGCAGGATGTCGAAGGCCATGAACGTGACGGGCCGCGCCAGCGCCGCGCGCTCCTCCACCACGGAGTGCATCCGGTCGCCCAGCGCGTGGAAGCTGGGCACGCCCTTGTCCAGCAGCACCACCTCGCCGTCGAGCAGCACGTCGGGCGCCAGATCGACCAGTCCGGCGAGCTCGGGGAAGTTCGGGGTGACGTCCCGGCCGCTGCGACTGCGCAGCGTGAGCACCCCGTCGACGACCTCGGCGAGCAGCCGCATGCCGTCCCACTTCACCTCGTAGAGCCAATCGGGACCTTTCGGAAGGTCTCCAGGGGTGGCGAGCATGGGCTGCACGCCGTCATGCTGGCACCTATGCGGGCAATGTGGAGCGGTGCGGTCTCGTTCGGGCTGGTGAGCGTGCCGATCAAGCTGTACTCGGCCACCACCAACCACGACATCCGGTTCCACCAGGTCCACGCGGCCGACGGTGGGCGGATCAAGTACAAGCGCACCTGCGCGATCGACGGCGAGGAGGTGGAGTACGCCGACATCGTCAAGGGCTACGAGACCGACGACGGCGAGCTCATCACCCTCGACGACGCCGACCTCGACTCGCTGCCGCAGGTCTCCGGCCACGAGATCGACGTCATCGAGTTCGTGCCGGCCGACCAGATCGACCCGATGCTGTTCGAGAAGAGCTACTACCTCGAGCCCGAGGCCAAGGCGGCCAAGCCGTACGCGCTGCTGCGCGAGGCGCTGGTGCAGACCGACCGGATGGCCGTGGTGCGCTTCGCCCTGCGGCAGCGGGAGAGCATCGCGCTGCTGCGCGTGCGCGGCAAGGCCATCGTGCTGCAGACGATGCTGTGGCCCGACGAGGTGCGCGAGCCCGAGTTCGACATCCTCGACGCGGTGGTGGAGCTGCGTCCGCAGGAGCTGACGATGGCCGCGTCGCTCGTGGAGAGCCTGGGCGCCGACTTCGACCCCAGCCGGTTCCACGACGAGTACCGCGACGCCGTCGAGGAGATGATCGAGCGCAAGCGCACCACCGGCGAGAGCCGTCCGGCGCCGGTGGAGAAGACCACCTCCGACGAGGGCGACAGCATGACCGACCTGCTCAGCGCCCTGCAGGCCAGCGTCGACGCCGCCCGCGCCAAGTCCGGCGGCACGCCCGCCGAGAAGGACGAGGACGAGAAGCCCGTGCCCAGCCGCAGCCGGGCGAAGAAGCCCGCCGCCCCGCGCAAGCCGGCGAACAAGGAGGAGGCGGACGACAAGGCCGACGCCCCCCGCAAGCGCACCCGCAAGCCCGCCTGACCGTCCACGCGCGCGCTCGGCCCGGCGCGCGTGTCGGGACGCGCGCGCCGGGCCGGAACGCGAGCGCGGCCTACGGGCCGAGGGCGTTCTTCGGCGGCGTCTGGTCGTCGGCGATCGCCTGGAACAGCGCGCTCGCGCGGCTCTTGTCCCAGTTCAGCGTGCCGGTGCCGGTGGGGGTGACCGGCACCGTCGTCGAGATGCCGCTGGAGATGCCCTTCATCGCCAGGCCGAGCTGGGCGAGGTTCCACAGGTGGTCGCCGCTGTCGACCGTGATGGCCTTGTTCAGGCCGTCGACCAGCGGCACCGACCGGAACGGGTTGAGCAGCGTGGTCGGGCTGACCACCTTGTTGAGCAGCGCGGAGAGCAGGGCGCGCTGCCGTTCGACCCGGCCCAGGTCCGACGACGCCGTGGCGCGCGTGCGGACGTAGCCGAGTGCGGTGGCGCCGTCGAGGGTCTGGACGCCCTTCTTGATGTCCAGCGCCGCCTTCGGGTCCTTGATCGACTCCGGCACGTCGAGCGTGACGCCGCCGACCGCGTCGACGACCGAGACGATGCCGAGGAAGCCGATCTCGGCGTAGTGGTCGATGCGCAGCCCGGTGGCCTGCTCGATGGTCTGCACCAGCAGCGCGGGACCGCCGCCGTCGGGGCCGCCGCCCTTGCCGTACGCCGAGTTGACGCGCGCGCGGCCGAAGCCGGGGATGTTCAGCAGGGAGTCGCGCGGCACGCTCACCAGCGTGGTGGGGCCACTGCCGGTGTGCAGGATCATGATCGTGTCGGTGAGCTGCGACGTCTCGTCACCGGTGGCGTACTTCGCCCGCTCCTCCGGGGTGAGCTTCTGGCGGCTGTCGGAGCCGACGATGAGCCAGTTGGTGCCCGACGAGGAGTTCGCGCTGTCACCGAGCGCGGGGGTGCGGCTGAGGTTGGCGTCGACGTAGACGCCGAACGCCACCAGCGCCAGCACGAGGACCAGCAGGACGATGCCGATCCGCCGTCCCCAGCGCGGCCGGCGCTTCGGACGGGCCACCGGCGGCCGGGACGGAGGCGGCGGGGGCACCGGCCGGCGGGCGTCGCGGCCGGCGGGCAGCACCACGGTGGGCTGCGGAGGGCGCTGCGGGACCCGTTGCTGGCCCCAGCCGGGACCGGGGCCGCGCCGGGGCGGTGGCCCCGCGGGCCGTGGTGGGGGGCCGCCCCGGTGGTCACCGTTCATGCCGCCATCATCCCCGTCCTGCGAACCGGGCCTACCGCCCGTCCCATCTTCGTGGAGGACGAATCGCGGGCGCGGCGGGTTCCCGGCTACCCCTTGAGCAGGGGCTCGCCCTCGAAGAACCCCAGCTCCTCGGCGTAGAACTCGATGCCGACGCCGTTGGGGTCGCGGATGTAGAGGCTGTTGTCGATGCCGCGGTCCGGGCCGATGTAGGCGATGCCCGCGTCGTCGAGGCGCTTCTTCGCGGTGGCGAACTCCTCCGGCGACGTGGAGAGCGCGAGGTGCTGCACCCCGCCGATGGTCTCGGTGAAGTCCGGGTGGTCGTGGCCGGGGAAGTCGAAGAAGCCCAGCAGGTTGCGGTTGCCGATGTCGAAGAAGAAGTGGCTGGAACCGCGGTAGTCGCGGTTCTCCACGAGCTCCACCAGCGGGAACCCGAGCAGGTCCTGGTAGAAGCGGATGGTCTCCTCGACGTCCTTCGCGATCAGGGCGAGGTGGTGCACGCCGCGCACGGTGCTGGCCGGGCGGTCGGCGAGCGGCTGCAGGTACTTCTCCTTCAACGCGGCGCGGCGGGCGCGCACGGCGTCGAGCTCGGCACCTTCGGGCTGGGGCATCGGATCTCCCTCTCTCGAACCTGGTCCCGACAACAGTAGTTGAGATGGCAACATTCCGGGACCGGGCATGATCGCGGTGTGGACCTGCCGCTGCACGAGGACGACCTGACCGACACCGGGGTGCTGGAACCCGCCACCGTGCTGGCCGGCCTGCGCGTGGAGGACATGCCCGACGTGGCCGTGCTGTGCTTCTTCCCCGAAGTGGTGGAGGCACTCGGGGCCGGCGGGGCGCGGCGGATCTGCCGGATGTCGACCGAGCGGGGCCGGACGCCGGTCTGGGAACTGGAGCTCGACGGGCGACGGCTGGCGGTCATGCAGCCGGGGGTCGGCGCGCCGCTCGCGGCGATGTTCTTCGAGGAGCTGATCGCGTTGGGCTGCACGAGGTTCGTCGCCGTCGGCGGGGCGGGCGCACTGCTGCACGACCTCACGCTGGGACACGCGATCGTCGTCGACTCGGCGGTGCGCGACGAGGGCACGTCCTTCCACTACCTGCCGCCCGGCCGGGTGGTCGACGCCGACCCGCACGGGGTCTCCGTCCTCTCGACGGTCCTCGACGACGCCGGTGTGCCGTTCCACGTGGCCCGGTCGTGGACCACCGACGCGATCTACCGCGAGACCCGTTCCCGCGTGGAACGGCGGAAGGCCGAGGGTTGCGCGGTGGTGGAGATGGAGGCGTCGGCGTTCATCGCGGTGGCGCGCTACCGCGGCGTGCGGTTCGCTCAGCTGCTGCTGGCGGCCGACTCCCTCGCCGGTGAGGCCTGGGACCACCGCGGCTGGACGACGGCGCGGGAGGCCCGCGAGGGCCTGTTCCGGCTCGCGGCCCGAGCGGCGCTGGCGCTGTGAGCACCGACCGTTTCGACGGGTGGATCGCCGGTCTGGGGACGGGCTCCGGACTGCGCGCGGTGATCGGGATCTGGCCGCGCTCCCCGCTCGGCTCCTTCGCCGACGTGATGGTGGAGCGGGCGGACGGGCACCGGATGCTGCTGGCCCCGTCGCCGGACGTCGCGGACTTCGTGGCCGCCACGTACACGTTCGACGAGGTGCGGATCGGGCCGGTGGAGACGAGCACCGACGGCACGCGGTGGCGGGTCACGGCCGGTCCGTTGGAGGTCGACTTCACCGTGGGGCGACGCGCGGCGCTGGGGTGGCTGCTGCGGTCGGTGCCAACGCCCCTCCGGACGTCGCCGGCGTGGATCTCCGCGATCGACGTCGTGGCCCGCCGGGTGCTGCCCGGGGTGCGGACGCGCGGGAGCGCCGTGGGCGGGCGCGAGGAGTTCTACGGCGCGCAGGACCTGCACGGCATCACGGCGGCCACGGTGAGCTGGGAAGGCACCGACCAGGGCGCGCTGTCGCCGGTGGACCCACCCGTCCGGTTCGGGTTCGGCTCGACGCCCCGAGCGCCGTCCTTCACCCGCGTCACCACCCTCGTCCGCAGGCCCGACGATCCCTGACCCACCCGCCACATGGTCCCCGGTGGGTGTCGATCGCGGCTCCCGGGCCGCGACACGTGACCAGGTGGCGGATGTCGGGGCGGCGGCGTCAGATCCAGCGGGGTGGCGCGGGCACCGTCCCGGTGAGGCCTGTGCCGTCGCTGCGGCCCGTCAGCCAGGACACGAGCTCCGCCGCCTCGCCCCGGACCTCCGGCCCGCCGTCACCGCCGAGCGTCCAGGTCTGCTCCCGGTCCGTGGGGGCCAGCAGCACGGCGGGGCAGTCGTCCTTCGCCGACAGGGCGCCGGTGACGTCGTCCAGCAGGGTGTCCACCACACCCTCCGGGAAGTCGGCCGTCGACGCGCCGCAGTCCAGGTCCACGGCGTGCAGCCACACCTCGCGCACCCGCATCCAGGGCACCTCGGTGGCGGGGATGGCCCGGCCGAGCGCGCTGCGGATCTGCGCCGCCCAGGCCCCGGCGTCCAGCCCGGCGAGCGCCTCGTCGAGGTCGGCCGCGGTGCCCACGAGATCCGCCCGCAGCGTGGCGACCGGCAGGTGCGCCGAGGACTCGATGTCCTTCGCGCGCTGCTCGGCGTCGGCGTACATCGGGGTCTCGACACCGGTGCGCGCCCACGTCGCCAGCCGCGTCAGGGCCTCGGCGTTGCGGGCCAGGTGACCGACGACGTGCGCGCGGGTCCAGCCGGGCAGCGCGCTCGGGGCGGCGAGGGCGTCGTCGGGCAGGGCGTCGACCGCCCGGAGCAGGAACTCGGTACCCGCCCCCATCCACGGCAGGGTCTGGTCCACGTCGCGCCGGCTCATGACCACTCCATCCGCGCCGCGACGTCCGCGCGGAGCGCCTTCTTGTCTATCTTGCCGACCTTGGTGGTGGCCAGCTCCGTGACGAGCTCGAGGCGTTCGGGCAGCTTGTACTTGGCGACGCCGGCGGCGTGCATCGACTCGCGCACCTCGTCGAGCGTGACGGTGGAGCCGGGCCGCGCCACGACGTAGACGCACACCTTCTCCCCCATCACCGGATCGGGCATGGCGACTGCGGCGACCTGGCTGACCGCGGGGAGCTGGTAGACGAGGTTCTCCACCTCCTCGGCGCTGATCTTCTCGCCACCTCGGTTGATCATGTCCTTGTCGCGGCCCTCGACGATCAGGTAGCCGCCGGGGGTGCGACGGCAGATGTCGCCGCTGCGGTACCAGCCGTCCTCGGTGAACGCGCGGGCGTTCTGCTCGGCGGCCCGGTAGTAGCCGCGCGGGGTGTAGGGGCCGCGGGTGAGCAGCGAGCCGGGTTCGCCGTCGGGCACGTCCTGGTCGAGCTCGTCGACGAGCCGGACCTCGTCGTCGGGGGAGAGCGGGCGGCCCTGGGTGCCGCAGACGACATCGTCGGGGTCGTCGAGGCGGGTGTAGTTGAGCAGGCCCTCGGCCATGCCGAACACCTGCTGCAGCGCAGCGCCGAGCACGGGGCGGACCTTGCGGGCCAACTCGTCGGCCAGCCGCGCGCCGCCCACCTGCAGCACCTGCAGCGACGGCAGTGGCCCGTGCTCGGCGGCGTGCTCGAGCCAGCGTCCGGCCACGGCGGGCACCACCGCGGTGTGCGTGACGCCCTCCTCCGCGATCGTCGCGAACGCGCGCTCGGGCTCCGGTGACGGCAGCGTGACGACCCGGCCGCCGGCCAGCAGGACGCCGAGGATGCCGGGGCAGGCCAGCGGGAAGTTGTGGCCGGCGGGCAGGCTGATCAGGTAGACCGTGTCCGCGTCGATCCCGCACACGGCGGCGCTGGCGGTGGCGTTGTAGGCGTAGTCGTCATGGGTGCGGGCGATCAGCTTCGGCAGGCCGGTGGTGCCGCCGGAGAGCAGGAACACCGCGACGTCGCGGCTTCCGGGCTCGGGGCCGTCCCACGACGGGCCGGACAGCGCCCGCAGATCGACGTGGCCCGGTGCCGGCTCCCCCACCACGAGCACGTGCGCGACACCGAGGTCGGCGGCCATGGCCTGGTGGTCGAAGTCGCGCAGCACGTCGGGCACCGCGATCGCCGCCGCCTCCGCGTGGTCCACCAGGTAGGACAGCTCGTGGCGGCGGTGCGCGGGCAGCGCCATGACCGGCACGATGCCCGACCGTAGGCAGGCCAGCGTCAGGACGACGATCTCCCAGCCGTTGGGCAGCTGCACCACGATCCGGTCACCGGGGGCGATGCCGAGGCCCACCAGGCCGGCGGCCATGGCCTCGGCGCGGGCGGCGAGCTCCGCGTAGGTGAACCTCGTGTCGCCGTCCACCAGCGCGACGGCGTCGGGCGTGCGGGCGACGACGTCGGCCAGGTGCGACCACAGCGAGCGCCCCCGCCAGTACCCCGCCGCCACGTAGCGGTCGGCGTACTCCGCCGGCCAGGGGACGGTCCCGTCAGCGATCGGGGTGGGCATCGTCGACCTCCAAACCATGACTTCCGACGATGACGGCGTCGAGCGCGACGAGCCCGTCGGCGGTGAGCCGCAGCGGGTTGATCTCGACGTCCTCGACGTGGGGGTTGTCCAGCAGCAGGTCGCCCAGCGCGGTCACGACGTGGGCGAGCGCGGCGCGGTCGAGCACCGGGCCACCGCGCCAGCCGTCGAGCAGGGCCCGCCCGGCGAGCTCGTCGACCATCGCGGCGGCGTGGGCGACCGGCGCGACCCGGACCGCGACGTCGGCGAGGGCTTCGGCGACGGTGCCGCCCAGCCCGACGAGCACGGTCGGCCCGAACACCGGGTCGCGTCGCGCGCCGACCACGAGGTCGACGCCGTCGGGCGCCATCCGCTCCACGAGCAGCGACCCGGAGCCGATCGCGTCGGCCGCGGCGTCCATCTCCTCGGGCGTGCGTACGTTCAGCCGCACGCCCCCGACCTCGGTCTTGTGCAGCACCGCGGCGTCCAGCAGCTTGACGGCGACGGGCCCGCCCAGCCCGGCGAGCGCCGCCTGCGCCTCGGCGCGCCCGGAGCACCGCACCCGCGGCATGGTGGCGATCCCGAGCCCGTCGAGCACCCCCTTGGCGAGGTCCTCGTCGAGCGCACCGACACCCCGACCCACTGACACGGAGACCCCGACTCGCGGGCACGGAGACCCCGACTCGCGGCGCGGAGCGACGCCCCGCGAGTCGGCGGTTTCGCGTGCGCGAGTCGGCGGTTTCGCGTGCGCGAGTCGGCCGTTTCGCGTGCGCGAGTCGGCATCCTCCGGAGCGGGACGTCGGGCGTCGGCCAGCAGGGCCGCGACCGCCGCCGCCACCCCACGGGGATCGGGCAGGGCCGGGACGCCACGGGCCAGCAGCGCCGCGCGGGCGGCCGTCACCGCCGGTCCCGCCCCGCCGACGCCGACGACCAGGGGGACCGCCGCGTCGGCCTCGTCCACCGCGGCCGCGAGGTCCAGCGCGTCCGGCTCGTGCAGCGCGTAGGCGGCCACGACGTCGACGCCGGGGTCCGCGGCGACCGCGGCCAGCACCTTCCCGAACGCCGGGTCCGGACGACCCGTGTCGACCGGGTTGCTCTGGTGCGTCAACGGCGGCAGCAGCGCCCCGAGCCGGGACCGCGTCGCGCCCGTCAGCTCCGGGACGGACGCGCCGCGCCCGCGCAGGTCGTCGAGCAGGAGCAGGCCGGGGCCGGCCTGGGCGGTGAGCACCCCGACGCCCGTGGCGCCCGGTGCCAGGCGCGTCAGCGACAGTGCGCCGACCGCGTCCACCAGCTCGCGCTCGTCGTCGACGAGGACGGCGCCGGCCTGCCGCAACGCGGCGCGCGTGGTGCGCCAGGAGGTGGCCAGCGCACCGGTGTGGGACTGCGCGAACGCGGCGACGTCGTTGCGTCCCACCACGAGCGCGACGACCGGGCGAGTGGCCGTCAGCCGTTCGACCGCGGCCATCAGGCGGGGCCCGTCGGCCACGGACTCGACGTGCAGCGCGACCGCCGCCGTCGACGGGTCGTCCGCGAGGTGGTCGAGCACGTCGGGCGCCGTGACGTCGACGCCGTTGCCCAGCCCGACAGCGACGCTGACGCCGTGACCGGCCTCGGCCAGCAGGAACGCGAGCGCGTGGTTGACCCCGCCGCTGGCCGCGACCACGGCGACCCGCCCGGCCGGCACGTCGGCGACACCGGGCACGAACGTGGCGGTGAGCCCGCGACCGGGCACGAGGAAGCCGGAGGTGTTGGGGCCGAGCACGCGGATGCCCGTGCGCGCGACGACCTCGGCCAGCGCGGCCTGGTGCCGCTCCCCGTCGGGGCCGGACTCGGCGAACCCGCCTCCGCAGACGACGGCGGCCCCCGCCCCGGCGAGCGCGGCCTCCTCGACGGCCCCGGCGCTGGCGGCGGCGGGGACGCAGATCATGGCGAGGTCGATGGGCCCGTGCCGGTGCACCGCTTCGGCGACCGACGGGCACAGCTCCGGGTCCCGGGCGTTGACCAGCGCCACCGGGCCGGCGAACCCGGCCAGCGACCGGGCCATGACGGCGCCCAGCTTGGCCGGCGAGCGCGAGGCACCCACCACCGCGACGCCCCGCGGCGCGAACAGCGCCCCGAGCCCGACCGGCGGCGCCTGCGGCGCCCGTGCGCGGATAACGGTGTCCTGGGCCTGATATCCGCTCACGAGCCGGGCCCCGACACTCGTGCGCGGATATCGGTGTCCTGGGCCTGATTTCCGCGCACGGGCGCCGGAGGCGCACTCACGAGGTCGGCCCGGCCCGAGAGCACGGCGGTGGTGGCCCGGTCGAGGTCGGCGGAGGGGTCGACCAGCAGCACCGGGAGACCGTGCACCATCCGCGCCTCCTCCGCCACCAGGGTGCGGGTGAACGACGAGCCGCCGTGGACGGCGACGAGCCGGTCGGCGGACAGGGCGGCGAGCCGCTCCAGCACCGGCGGCAGACCGGACTCGTCGGCAGGCGCCTCGAACCAGACCGCCTCACCGGCCGACGTCGACCCGCCCGTCGACGTGACCTCGACGAGCCGCCCGGGCACCGTGCGCCCCCCGATCTCGATCGGGGTCTCCAGCGGCTCGGCCCCGTGCGTCGCCACCCAGCGCTCGTGGCTCGACCCCACGAAGTGCGGGGCGCGGCGGGCCAGGCGCGCGTCGGTGATGCTGCGCGAGAGGAAGTGGTAGGCGAACTGCCAGGGCTCGAAGAAGTCGTGGTAGCGCCCGAAGTGCTCCCACCAGGCCAGACTCGGCCGGGCCGAGCCCTGGATCTTCTCCACGGACGGCCGGGCCGCGGCCTCGTACGCCGCGAGCGCCGACGGGAGATCGGGCGAGGAGACCAGCGCCGCGGACAGCGCCACCGCGTCCTCCATCGCCATCTTCGTGCCCGAGCCCACCGAGAAGTGCGCCGTGTGCACGGCGTCGCCGAGGAACGCGACCGGCCGCGGGTCCGTCACGGTCCAGCGCGGCGAGCGGCGGGTGCGGAAGTTGCCCCAGCGCGAGTTGTTGGTGAGCAGCTTGTGGCCGTCGATCTGGTCGGTGAACAACTCCTCGAGGTAGGTCTGGCTGCGGAGATCGCTGGGCCCCGGTGGCTGCGTGACATCGAACGCGTCGAGGCCCGCAGCCCGCCACGCCCGCTCGTCGGTCTCGACGATGAACGTGCTGACGGAGTCGGAGATCGGGTAGCCGTGCACCGCGAACACGCCGTGCGGGCCGCGCTCGTGCACGAACGTCAGCCCGGAGAACAGGTAGTCGGTGCCGAACCAGATGAACTTGGCCGTGGCCGTGTCGACGGTGGACTCCAGCCCGATCTCCTCGCGGAGGGCCGAGCCGGTGCCGTCGGCCGCCACCACCAGGTCGTACCCGTCGAGTTCGGCGAGCGTCACCCGGGTCGAGAAGTGCAACGAGGCGCCGAACTCCCGGGCCCGGTCCTGCAGCAGCCCGAGCAGGATCTTGCGCGAGATCGCGGCCATCCCGTTGCCGCCGCAGCGCAGCACGTCGCCCTTGAGCCGCACCTCGATGTCGTCCCAGTGCACGCCGTGCTCGCGGAGACCGTCGCGCAGCACGGGGTCGGCGTCGTCGATCGCGGCCAGGGTGCGGTCGGAGAACACCACGCCGAAGCCGAACGTGTCGTCGGCGCGGTTGCGCTCGAAGACCGTGACGTCGATCGACGGGTCGGCCTTGCGCAGGAGCGCCGCGAGGAACAGCCCGCCCGGACCGCCTCCGACGACCGCGACCCTCATGCGACGCACGTGTTGCGGCACTCGCCGACGCCCTCGACTGTGGTGACCAGTGACGATCCCTCGGCGAGGTAGCGCGGGGGCTTGCGGGCGTGGCCGACGCCGCCGGGCGTGCCGGTGGCGATCAGGTCGCCGGGCGCGAGCGTGATGATCCCGGAGATGTACCGGATCAGCGCCACCGCGTCGTGGACGAGGTCCGCGGTGTCGGCCTTCTGCACGACGTCGCCGTCGACGGTGCAGGAGATGTCACCCGGTACGACGTCGGTGACGAGCCACGGTCCGACCGGCGTCGACGCCTCGAACGTCTTGCCCTGCAACCACTGCACCGACCGGTACTGGAAGTCGCGGGCGGTGACGTCGTTGACCACCGTGTACCCGGCGACCGCCGCGCGCGCCTCCTCCTCGGACGCGTGGCGCACCTCCGCCCCGACGACGACGCCCAGCTCGGCCTCCCAGTCCACCTCGCCGGAGCCGGCGGGCAGCGTGATCGGGTCGTACGCGCCGATCAGGGAACGGGAGTACTTCGCGAACAGCGTGGGGTACTCGGGCAGCTCGCGACCCATCTCCAGGATGTGGCTGCGGTAGTTCAACCCCACGCAGAGGATCTTCTCCGGCCGCGGGACGACGGGCGCGTAGTCGAGGCCGTCGAGCGGATGGACGGGGCCGGACGCGGCAGCGGCCTCGGCGCGCCAGTCCGGACGGGCCAGCAGCACGCCGAGGTCGGCGTGGCCGAGCTCCACCGCGCCGACGTCGTCGATCCGGACGGCGCGGGTGCCGTCCGTGGTGCGGATGGTGGCGAGCTTCATGAGATCTCCGTCCGGGCCAGGCCCAACGCTTCGAACACCGGGTCGTCGGAGAACCGGAACGCGTCCAGCCCCTGGTCGGTCCCGATGGTCAGCGGCGCCCACGACGGCACCGCGAACAGGTCCCCCGTGGCCACCTCGTAGCGCTCGGAACCGACCGTCACGACGCCGGAACCGGAGAACACCTGCCACACGCCCGACCCGGCGACCCGGATGGTGCGCGAGCGGGCACCCGGCGCGAGCCGGTGCATCTCGGTGCGCATCGTCGACAGCGCGTCGCGACCGGTGGCCGGGTTGGTGAACCGCACCGCCGCGTGCCCGGGCGAGACGACACCGGGGTGGCCCTCGGCCTCCAGCGCCAGCTGCGCGGTGAGCGCGGCGTCGGTGTGCTCCCACCGGTAGGCCTTCAACGGCGACGACGCCGCGGCCGGCGCCCCGACCGGCGTCAGCCCGGGGTACCCCCACAGCCGTTCGTTGCGGGAGGTCTCCGGCGTCTCCGTGGTGGCCAGCACCTCGGGCCCGAACTCGAAGAACCCCGCGTCGAGCTGGCGGACCAGCGGGATGTCCAGCCCGTCGATCCAGGCCATGGGGTGGTCGGTGGTGTTGTGGTGCTCGTGCCAGTGCATGCCCGGCGTGAGCAGCAGGTCGCCGCGGCGCATCGCGATCGCATCGACCTCCCCGTCCCCGGCATCGACGTTGGTCCACACCCCCTCGCCCTCGACGACGAACCGGAACGCCGTCTGGGTGTGGCGGTGGGCGGGGGCCTCCTCGCGCGGGCCCAGGTACTGGATGGCCGCCCACAGCGTCGGTGTGGCGTAGGCGGTGCCGGGCAGGCCCGGGTTGGCCAGCGCGATGGCCCGGCGTTCGCCGCCCCGGCCGACGGGCACCAGCTCACCGCTGCGCGCGGCCAGCGGGTGGAGCGTGGACCAGCGCCACAGCATCGGCACCGCGCCCGGCTGGGGCGCCTGCGGCATCAGGCCGGCGCGCTGGGTCCACAGCGGCGCCATGTGTGCGGCCGCGAAATCCGCATAGAGCTGGTCGAGCGCGGCCAGCTCGTCGGCAGTCGGTTCCCCGGTGGTCGTCACGACCACCACAGTACAACAGAATCACGACGGTCGTCCATGATGTGAAACTTTCTACGACGCCTGACGGGTGCCCTCCGACACGCCGTCCACGAACGCCTCGGCCGGCGCCCGCAGCAGGCCGTGGGCCTCCAGGAACACCTCGTGCGCCGCGCGGCCCGACCATCCCGCCGGCAGCAGCTCGGGCGGCAGGTCGGGGTCCCGGAACGGGAAGCGCCGGTAGTCCTGCACCAGCTGCATGCGCTCCACCAGCGCGTCCCGGCCCTGCACCTCGCCGCGACGGTAGCGCTCCAGGCGCGGCCGGTACTCCGCCAGCAGGGCGGCGTAGTCGCGGTCGAGCCCGGCGAGGTCCCACGAGCGGTCGGCCATGTCCCGGTCGGACCCCGGACCCTCGGACCGCGCCCGGAACGCGTCCAGCCGCAGGTTCGGCTGGTCCGGGAAGCTGGCCCGGACCTGCGCGATCCGGTCGTGCGGGCTCAGCCACACCGACGCCGACAGCGGCCCGAACCCCAGCCAGGCCAGGCGCTTGCGCAGCTGTTCGCGCAGCGCGCGTTCGGTCTCCGGCACGGAGTAGATCACCATGTTCCACTGCCCGTCCCACGGCCCGGTGGCCCGGTCGAAGATGCGCGCGCGCCCCTCGTCGAGCAGGTTCCACGCCGCGCCGGTGAGCAGGTAGGTGGTCTCCCGACCGTCCCGACGGCTCTCGAGCCAGCCCTCCTTGCGCAGCCGCGTGACGACGACGCGGACCGTGGCCTCGGGCACGTCGAAGCACCCCATCAGCCCGGCGAGCGTGCGCAGCCGGACCTCACCTCCCCGGAAGCGGAGGTAGTCGCCGAACAGGTCGAACACGAGCGAGCGGGCCTTCACCGCGACCCCACTTCCCGAAACGTTGCACTTCGTTGACGACC
This sequence comes from Pseudonocardia sp. 73-21, assembly GCF_001899645.1. Classification (GTDB taxonomy): domain Bacteria; phylum Actinomycetota; class Actinomycetes; order Mycobacteriales; family Pseudonocardiaceae; genus Pseudonocardia. The sequence goes on from NZ_MKVV01000079.1 coordinate 17,171, forward strand.
GTTGCCGATCAACTCCATGATGAGGGCCACAACGTACCCGTTCGAGGAGCACCCATGGCCGAGACGTTCGTCCTGATCACCGGAGCGTGGCACGGCGGGTGGGCCTGGCGGCCCGTCGCCGAGCACCTGCGAGCGGCCGGGCACGAGGTCCACACCCCGACCCTGCCGGGCCTGGCCGACGGCGCCGACCCCACCCTTCTGCACCTGTCCGACGTCGTCGACTTCGTCGCCTCCTACATCGAGGAGCACGACCTCTCCGACGTCACGCTCGTCGGACACAGCTGGGGCGGTTACCCCATCACCGGGGCGGCACCGCGGGTGGCGTCGCGGCTGAAGAAGCTCGTGTACTGGAGTGCGTTCGTGCCGGCCGCCGGCAAGAGCCTCTACGACGAGGTGCCCCCGCCCTACCAGGAGCTGTTCGCGGGCACCGCCGCGGCGTCGGGCAACAACACCGTCGTGCTGCCCTTCGAGGTGTTCGCCGGTGGATTCATCGGTGACGCCCCCGAGCCGGTGCAGAAGCTCGTCCACAGCCTGCTCACCCCGCACCCGTACCAGTACTTCACCGAGACGGTGGAGCCCATCGACCCCGCCACGCTCGGCGTCCCGGTGGCCTACGTCGTCAGCGTCGACGACGTCGCGCTGCCGCCCGGCGAGTACGGCTGGGTCCCGCGGTTCCCCGAGCGCCTGGGCGTGACGCCGACGGAGGCCCCCGGCAGCCACGAGGCGCTGTTCACGCAGCCGGCCGGACTGGCGGAGGCGCTGCTCAAGGCCTGATCAGGCCCCGATTCCGCGCAGGACGTCGTCGACCACCGACGTCGCCCAGCCCGGATCGGCCGGCACCCCCGCCAGGTGGTCGGCGTAGAGCACCCCCACCAGCATGCTCGTCGCCCGCTCGACGTCCAGGTCGGCACGCAGCTCACCCCGATCGACCCCGGCCCGGAGCACCCGGGCGAACTGCCGGCGCCGGGGCAGCAGCGTGCTGGCCCGGATGAGGTCCAGCAACTCCCGCGAGCGCGGCTCGGCGGCGAGGCACGACCCGACGATGCTCATGCCCCCGACCTCGTCGTACTGCCGGCGCATGGCGCCCAGCAGTGCGGCGAGGTCGGTGCGCGCCGCGCCCGTCGGTTCCGGGACGTGGTCGACCTGCAGGTGGGTCAGCGCCGCGCCGATCAGCGCGGACTTGCTCGGGTAGCGCGTGTAGACGGTCACCTTCGACACGCCGGCCTCCGCGGCCACGCGATCCATCGACGTGCCCGCCACACCCTCGAGCGCGAGGATCGTGATCGCCGCCTCCAGCACGGCGACCTCGACCGCCGGATCGCGCACCCGACCGCGACCGGACCTCTTGTCCTCGACCACGCGGCCAGCCTATCCTCGAATTCATGTACTGAACAGTTCAGTACAGTTGAAGGAGGGCGTTTCGATGACGACCCACTCCGTGCCCACCGTCGCGTTCGACCCGGTCGACCAGGCCATGCGCTTCGCCGACTTCCCCGTCTACGACGAGATCCGCGCGCAGGGCGGCATCGCGTGGTCGCCGTCGCACGGCGGGTTCTGGGCGGTGGCGGACTTCGCGCTCGCCCGGCTCGTCACCACCGACCACGACCGCTTCCGGTCGGGCTCCGGCGTGCGCATCCCGCCCAACGGCACGCCGCCGACGTTCGCCCTGGAGTACGACCGGCCCGCCCACACCGTGCACCGCGGGATCCTCACCGACGCCGTGGGCCCGCGGACCGCCCCGCACCTGGACGCGATGGTGCGCGGCCACGCCCGCCGGCTGCTGGCGACCTGCACCGGCGACACGGTCGACCTCGGTGGGCAGTACGCGTTCCGGCTCTCGCTCGACGTCATGTTCGACCTCATCGGCGCGCCCGCCCACCTCAAGGAGGAGGTGGAGCTGCTCGCCGAGGCGCTGTTCCTCTACCGCAGGCCGCTGCCCGACGGCCGCGACGCCGCCGCGCGCCTGCAGGAGATCCTCGAGGAGATGGTGGCCGACCGCACCGCCCACCCGCGGGAGGACTGGCTGAGCTCCGTCGTCAGCCGCCTCGACGACGCCGAGCACGCGCTCAGCGAGCGCGAGGTGCACGGGGCGATCGTCGCGCTGCTGGTGGGCGGCCACCACTCCACGGCGCGGACGACGGCGTGCCTGCTCGCCCGCATCGCGTCCGAGCCTGATCTCCAGGCGCTGCTGCGGGCCGAGCCGGGGAGGATCCCCGAGGCCGTGGAGGAGACCGTCCGCCTGCAGACCCCGTTGCGCTGGTTCGCCCGCACCGCCGCCGATGACGTCGCGCTCGGTGGTGTCACCGTGCGCGCCGGCGAGCGCGTGCTGCTGCTCTACGCGGGCGCCAACCGCGATCCGCAGCAGTTCCCCGAGCCCGACGCCTTCCGGCTCGACCGGCCGAAGGGCCGTGCGCACCTGGGCTTCGGCTGGGGCATCCACCGCTGCGTCGGCATGCCGCTGGCGCAGCTGGAGATCCGGGTGGCGGTGGAGGAGCTGCTCGCCGCGGCCGCCGTCGTCGAGCCGGCCGGCGACATCACCTGGACGTCGTCGACGGAGCCGCGCCACATCCCCTGCGTGCTGCGCTGAGACGAACGCGTCCCGGGGCAGCCCGTCAGGACGGGACCGTCACCGCCGGGCGGCGCGCCTGCTCTCCACGAGGGCCAGTGCGGCCCGCAGGGCGCTCGCCGCGTCGAGGGTGGCGTCTCTCGCCGCTGCGCTGATGGCCGTGAAGCCCGCGTAGCCGTGCACCAGACCGGGGAACCGGCGGGCCACGATCGGCACACCGTCGGCCCGCAGGCGGTCGACGAGCTCCTCCCCGTCGTCGCGCAGCGGGTCGAAGCCGGCCGTCGCGATGTAGACGGGCGGCATGTCCGAGAGGTCCGACGCCCGCAGGATCGCGCCGCGCGTGTCCTCGGAGGGGACGCCGTCGGGCAGGTAGAGCCGCTCCAGCTGCTGCAGGTAGTCGAAGGTGAGCCCGAATCCGGAGCCGAACGTCTCGCGCGAGCCGCCGCGGCGCTCGGCGTCGGTCACCGGGTAGAGCGCCAGCACCAGGGCCGGACGCCCGTGGGGCTCCTGCTCGTGGGCCACGACCAGGGCGAGGTTGCCCCCGGCGCTGTCACCGCCCACCGCGATGAGTTCCGGATGCGCGCCGAGCTCGGCGGCGTGGGCCCGCGCCCACAGGTACGCCGCGATCGCGTCGTCCAGCGCCGCCGGGTAGGGGTGCTCGGGCGCGAGCCGGTACTCCACCGACAGCACCCGGACCCCCGACTGCGCGGCCAGCAGCCGGCACAGCGGGTCGGTCGACGCCACGCTGCCGAGCACGAACCCGCCACCGTGGAAGTAGACGAGCATCGCCGAGCTCACCGGGGCCGACGGCGGCACGTACAGCCGGGCGGGCAGCGGCCCGATCGCGCCGGGGAACTGCAGATCACGCGTCTCGATGTCGTCGAGACCGGGTTCGGCGGCCACCTCGGCGGCGAAGTCGGCCTGGCGGCGCTGCTCGGCGAGCACGGACTGGTCGAGCGTGCCGCCGTCGGAGGACTCGAGCAGGGCGGCGATGCGCCCGAGCAGCTGCAGGTCGGGGTCGAGCGTCTGGCCGTCGACACGGATCGGCGGGCCTGCCATCAGCCGTTTCACAGGTTTGGGCAGGCCGAAGACGAACCGGAAGCCCCACCGCAGCGCCAACACCCGCACCGTCGAACCGTTCACGACCGAACGGTACGCCCGGCGGGCGCGCATCCGCAGGTGAAGATGACGATGCCGACAGGCAAGTACGTGCCGCCGTCGCGGCCGGCTTCTCCGTGCTCAACCTCGTCCTGCAGCAGCCGCTCCTCCTGGCCCATCGGGGTTCCGCGTGGTTCCTGCCGCTCGCGATCGTCGCGCACGTCGTCGTGGATGCGCCGCAGCCGGGCGGAAACTGAGAACAACGCTCAGCTTGCAGAGCAATGCTCTTGACGATCCGCGGCCGAGCTGCGACGGTTGCTCCCGAACGAGAGCATCGCTCTCGCAGAGACCCGGGGGACCCGATGCCGATCGACCGCTCCACCCTCCGCGGCGGGCAGGCCGCACTCCTGCTCGCCGGACTGCTGTTCGTGCTCTACCCCACCGTCCGCCCGTACGGGGACGCCGACCCGGCCACCGCGGCGTCGGCGTTCGCGTCGGGAGCGTGGCTCCTCGCCCACCTGTCGGCGGTGGTGGGTTTCATCCTGCTGCCGCTCGGCCTGATCGCCGTCCGCGCCGTCACCGGCCGGGGCGCGACGGCCGGTGCCGCGTTCGTGGTGACCTGGATCGGGGCCGGGCTGGTGCTGCCGTACTACGGTGCCGAGGTCTTCGCCCTGCACGCCGTCGGCCGGGCCGGCGGCCCGCTCACGCTGGTCGACGCCATCCGCAACGGGCCCGTCCAGATCACCGAGTTCGGGGTGGGCCTGCTGCTGCTGGCCGTCGGAACGGTGCTGGCCGCGGTGGCCGTGTGGCGTTCCGGGGTGCTCGCACGGTGGTCCGCCGTGCCGCTCGCGGCCGGGTTCGTACTGTTCCTGCCCCAGTTCTACGCCCCGCCCGCGCTGCGGATCGCGCACGGCGTACTCGTCGCCGTCGGGTGCTTCCTGCTGGCGGCCGAACTGGGTCGTGCGCGGATATCGGTGCCCCAGCACTGATTTCCGCGCACGGGCGCGTCAGCGCAGCAGGTCGAGCGCACGGCCGAGCGTCGTCAGGCGTTCGTCGAGGGTGTCGCCCGCGGGGTAGAGGCGGACGGTGTCGACGCCCGCGTCCCGCCAGACGCCCAGCCGGGTGCGCACCATCTCCTCGGTGCCGATGAGCGTGGTGCCCAGCACCATCTCGTCGGTGACCAGGGCGGCGGCCCCGTCCCGGTCGCCGCCCTGCCAGCGCTCGCGCACCTCGGCGGCCACGTCGGCCCAGCCCTGGCGGCTGTAGGCGTCGTTGTAGAAGTTGGTGCTGGCCGAACCCATGCCGCCCAGGCTGAACGCCAGCCCCTTCTTGCGCTCGACGACCATGCCGCGCAGCTCGTCCTCGTCGGCGGCGAAGGCCACCTCGGCGCCCTGGCAGACGTCGAGGTCCGCACGCACGCGGCCGGCCGCGGCGAGGCCGGCGTCGAGCGGGGTGAAGTAGGCGGCCGAGCCCTCGGGCACGAAGCTCGTGCCCAGCCAGCCGTCGGCGATCTCGCCGGTGAGCGCCAGCATCTTCGGTGACATCGTCGCGAGGTAGATCGGCACATCCCGCGGCCGGGACGACAGCCGCATCGGCCGCGCCTCTCCGGGCAGCGGGATCTGCACGGTGTCGCCGGAGAACGACACCTTCTCTCCCGCCATGGCCTGCCGGATCACCGCCACCGTCTCGCGCGTGCGGGTCAGCGGCCTCGCGAACGGGACGCCGTGCAGCCCCTCCATCACCTGCGGCCCCGACGGGCCGAGCCCGAGCAGGAACCGCCCGTCGGACATGTCGGCCAGCGTCAGCGCCGCCTGCGCGATCGCGACGGGCGTGCGGGTGCCGACCTGGATGATCCCGGAGCCGAGCAGCAGCCGGTCGGTGCGCCCGGCGAGGTAGCCCAGCGCGGACGGCGCGTCGGAGCCCCAGGCCTCGGCCACCCAGCACACGTCGAGGCCCAGCTGCTCGGCCTCGAGCACGAAGTCGAGGGTCTCGCGCCAGCTCGCGCCCCCGGACGCCTCGATCGTGGTCGCGGAGCGCATCAGGCCGAGACCCGCTCCTTGATCGCGGCCAGGGTCGCGGCCATGTTGGCCTCGAACTCCCTCATCCGGCCGTAGACGATCTTCTGCTCCTTCTCGGGCATGCGGTCGATCGCGAGGCTCAGCCCGGAGCGCCCCGGCCCCATCTGCATCCACTGCCGCAACCGCGTGCCGTCACCGTCGGGTTCGAGGGTGAAGCGCCAGACGGCGGCCGGCTCGGCCGGGTCACCCGCCGCCCACGCGAACACGCGCGGCTCGTCGCACTCGATCACCTGCGACGGCGACGACCACTCCCCGATCGCCTGGTGCCGGCTGTAGCCGACGAACCGGCTGCCGACGGCGCCCGGCTCGTCCAGCCACTCGACGCGCTGCAGCTCGGTGCTCATCGACGGCATCTGCTCGACGTCGGACACCAGCGCCCAGACCCGCTCCGGCGGTGCGTCGACCCGCGTCTCGACCTCGACGCAGGGAGTGTCGGCGTAGCGGGCTCCGGTCCATTCCATGCCCGACAGAGTTTCGCAGAGAGACCCAGCTGTCAAACGGCCAGGACCCGGGCCTCGACGTCCGGTAGGTCGGCGAACCCGGCGCGTCCGTCGGTGGTGACGAGTAGCCGACCGGTAGCCCGGGCAGTAGCGGCGATGATCAGATCGTGGGCGCCCCTCGGCCGCCCGTCCCGTCGGACGTGCGCGAGCAGCGCCGCGTGATGGACGGCGACGGCGTGTGTGTAGTCCACGACCGGCAGCACGGCGAGCAACTCGTCGAGGAACGCCCGCTGGGCAGCGGTGCGTGCGGGATCCTGGTCGAGCTCGACCCCGGTCAGGTACTCGGCGACCACGACCGCCGGGACGGCGACGTCGTCCTCGTCGGCATACGCGGACGGATCGAGCCGCCCACGCACCGCCGCGACGAGCACGCCCGTGTCGAGGATCAGTCGAGCCACGGGTCGCCGTCCCGGTCAGTCGTGGCTGCGCCGGCCGACTCGACGTCGGCCGCGAAACCATCGTCGACGGCGAGGCGGTGATGCCAGCGTCCCAGGACGTCGGCCACGGCCCGGCCGTTGGCCCGGGGCGCGGGAACGATCATCGCGACCCGCCGTCCACCACGGGTGATGACATAGGACTCGCCGTCCTCGGCGCCGTCGAGCACGGCCGAGAACCTCCGCGCGGCCTCGGACGCCGACAACTCCTTCATATGCTCAGACTATCAGAATCAGATGATCTGACCCCGAGGTCGATCGGCGAACCACCGCACCACCAGCCGGTCGACCTCCGCCGCGGCCGGCATCTGCGGCGCCGGCTCGACACCCGGCTCCTCGGCCAGTGCGTGCTCCATCCCCGCCACGGTCACCAGCGTCCCGTCGACGGCCGACCGCAGCGCGGCCGCAGGCTCCAGGATCACCGGGTCGTCGCCCTCCCCGACGACGATCAGCACATCGACGTCCTTGAGCTCACCCGCCCGCGCGACGAAGTCCAGCCGCCGCGCGACCTCCTGCGACCGCTCCGACCACGCGTACGTGACCCCGAAGCGCCGTTCGTTGGCCGCCACCACCGTCGCGAGCTGGACCACCGGGCCAACCAGCACCGCCGCGTCGACCTCGACATCCCCGCCGGCGATCACGAGCTGCGCCACCGCCGCGCCCAGCGAGCCGCCGAGGACCCCGATCGGCCCCTGCGCGAGGTCGAACCGGGACCGCAGCTCGGCCAGCGCCGCAGGGAACTCCGCGGCAGCCTGCGTCGTGATCGGGCCGAACAGGTTCAGCACGGCATCCTCGTGGCCCAGCCGCATCAGCTCGTCGAACCCGCCCTCCGGCAGCCGCGACCCGCACATCGGCAGGCCCAGGTAGATGCGCCACGCGTCGAGCCCGTCGAGCGGCAGGGCGGAGGCGAACGCGGTCTCGGTGCGCGGCGGGTCCATCAGGTGCCACCCGACGACGGTCGGCGCCGACGCACTCCCCGAGGCGGGCGGGACGGCGAGGAACGGGACCCCCGCGGCGGTTCCGGTGATCGTCATGACGTCTCCCCCGATCGCGAACTGTACGACGTCCAATATAGCTGGACGTTGTACAGTTTGCCACCATGGGCACCCGGAATCCCGGCCAGCGCGCCGGCCTGACCCGCGGCGCCGTCCTCGCCGCCGCGAACGAACTGCTGGCCGAGCGCGGCCTGGCCGCGTTGACGATGCGAGCGGTGGCCACGCGGCTCGACGTCGCGCCGAACGCCCTCTACAGCCACGTCGCGAACAAGACCGCGCTGCTCGACGAGGTCCTCGACGAGCGGCTCGCACTCGTCACGGAGCCCGATCCGGACGGTGACCCGGCCGCGGGGCTGCACGCCGTGATGACCTCCACTCGCGCGGTGTTGCTCGACCGCCCCGATCTCGTCCCGCTCTACCTGGCCCGCCAGGGCGCGCGCGGCCCGCACGCGCAGCGTCTCGGCGAGGTGATGCTCGGCCTGATGGACCGCGCGGGGGTCACCGGCGGTGATGCGCGGGAGGCGCTGCGCGTGCTGATCGTCTACACGATCGGCTTCGCGGCGCTGGGCACCGGCGGTCCGCTGGCCGCGGACGAGACGGCGCGCAGCTTCGACCGCGGCCTGCGGTGGCTGCTCACCGGGATCATCCCCGGCTGAGTGCGAACCCCTCGTAGCCCGCGTCGGCCACCTCGGCACAGCGCTGCGCGTAGGTGGCGAGCCCGCCCGCGTAGGGCATGAAGATCCGCGGCTTGCCCGGCACGTTGGCGCCCAGGTACCAGGACGTGGGCGACCGCGACAGCAGCGTCGCCGACGCCGCCTCCGCCACGTGCGCCATCCACGCGTCCTGCGCCCCGGGCGTGGCCTCGATCCGCCCGACGCCCTCCGCGCGCAGGTGGGCGAGGCAGTCGGTGATCCAGCCGACGTGCTGCTCGATGGACGTCGGCATGTTCGACAGCACCGACGGGCTGCCCGGCCCGGTGATCGTGAACAGGTTGGGGAAGCCGACGACCTGCAGCCCCAGGTAGGTGCGCGGCCCCTCGGCCCACTCGTCGCGCAGGGAGACGCCGCCCTCCCCGCGGATGTCGATGCCCAGCAACGGGCCGGTGAGGGCGTCGAACACGGTGGCGAAGACGATCGTGTCGAGCGGGTGCTCGGCGTCGGTCGTGCGGATGCCGGCCGGCGTGATCTCCTCGATCGGCGTCTTCTTGAGGTCCACGAGCGTGACGTTCCCGCGGTTGTAGGTCTCGAAGTAGTGGGTGTCGATCGGCGGCCGCTTGGTGGCGAAGCCGTGGTCGCGCGGGGTGAGCGCCTCCGCGGTGGCCGGGTCCCGCACCACCTGCGCGATCTTGTCCCGGAGGAACTCCGACGCGGTCGCGTTGGCGGCCTCGTCGGACAGGATGTCGTTGAACGACGCGCGGAAGCGCAGCCCGCCGCGCTCCCACGCGGCCTCGTAGACCGCGGCCCGCTCCTCGTCCGACACCGACAGCGCGGACCGGTCGTCGGGGAAGTAGGGGAAGCCGCCGAACGTCGAGCGCTGCACCTCGCGGTGGGCGGCGTAGTTGCGCTTGATCTCAGCCTGGTCGGCCGGGTCGAAGGGGCCGTTGCGCGCCGGGACGCTGTAGTTGGCGGTGCGCTGGAAGACCGTGAGGTGCTCGGCGTCCTCGGCGATGACCGGGACGGCCTGGATGCCGGTGGACCCGGTGCCGACCACGCCCACGCGCTTGCCCGCGAACGAGACGCCCTCGTGCGGCCACATCCCGGTGTGGAACCACTCGCCGCCGAACGTCTCCAGGCCCGGGATCGCCGGCACGTTCGCGGTGGAGAGGCAGCCGACCGCCGTGATCAGGAACTGCGCCTCGAACCGGCCGCCGGTGGCCGTCTCCACCCGCCAGCCGTCGTCGAAGGTGGCGGTGGTGACGCGCTCGCCGAACCGGATGTCGCGCCGCAGGTCGAACCGGTCGGCCACGTGCTCCAGGTAGCGGAGGATCTCGGGCTGGCGCGGGTAGCGCTCCGACCACTCCCACTCCTGCTGCAGCTCGTCGGAGAACGAGTAGGAGTAGAACCAGCTCTCGGAGTCGCAGCGGGCGCCGGGATAGCGGTTCCAGTACCAGGTACCGCCCACCCCGTCGCCCGCTTCGAGCACCACGGTCGAGAGCCCCAAACCCCGCAGCCGGTGGAGCATGTAGAGCCCGGCGAACCCGGCCCCGACGACGACGGCATCCACCTTCTGCGCTGAGGTCACGACTCCGACTCTGCCTCCTCAGGACGTGTGGTGCACCTCCTGCAGCCCGTAGACCGGCGTCGGGATGCCCTCCTGGCGGGCCTTGAGCTGCAGCGCGAGGTAGAGCGAGTAGTAGCGCGACTGGTGCAGGTTGCCGCCGTGCACCCACAGCGCCTCCTGCTGCGTCGGCTTCCACATGTTGCGCTGCTCCCCCTCCCACGGACCGGGGTCCTTGGTGGTGTCGGACCCCAGGCCCCACACCTTGCCGAGCCGGTCGGCCATCTCCTGCCCGACGATGTCGGCGGCGATGCCGTTCATGGAGCGGTAGCCGGTGGCGTAGACGACGAGGTCGGCGGGCAGCCGGGTACCGTCGTCCAGCACGACCTCGTCCTTCGTCAGCTCGACGACCTGCCCCTTGGCCAGCTTGACGCTGCCGTCGGCCACCAGCTCGGCCGCGCCGACGTCGATGTAGTAGCCCGAGCCGCGGCGCAGGTACTTCATGAACAGGCCCGAGTCGTCGTCGCCGAAGTCGAGGTCGAAGCCGGCCTTCTCCAGCGCCGCGTAGTAGTCGGCGTCCCGCTCGCGGGCCGCGTCGTACACCGGCTTCTGGAACTGGTGCATGATCCGGTACGGCAGCGACGCGAAGATCGTGTCCGCCTTGTGCGTGGTGACGCCGGCCGCCACCGCCCGCTCGGAGTACAGGTCGCCGAGGCCGAGGTCCATCAGCGTGTCCGACTTGATGATGTGCGTGGAGCTGCGCTGCACCATCGTCACGTCGGCGCCCGCCTCCCACAGCGCCCCGCAGATGTCGAACGCGGAGTTGTTGGAGCCGACCACCACCACGTTCTTGCCCTTGTACGCGTCCGGCCCGGGGTGCGCCGAGGAGTGGTGCTGCTCGCCCGCGAACACGTCCTGGCCGGGGATCTCGGGCAGGTTCGGCTTGCCCGAGACGCCCAGCGCGAGCACCAGGTGCTTGGGCCGGAGGGTGACGGCCTCGCCGTCGCGGTCGACCTCGAGGGCCCACTCGGAGCCGTCGTAGGTGGCCTTCTTCGCCTCCGTGGAGCCCCAGTAGTTCAGCTCCATGACCCGCGTGTACATCTCGAGCCAGTCGCCGATCTTGTCCTTCGGCGCGAACACCGGCCAGTTCTCCGGGAACGGGATGTAGGGCAGGTGGTCGTACCAGACGGGGTCGTGCAGGCACAGCGACTTGTAGCGGCTGCGCCACGAGTCGCCAGGGTTGGCGCGACGCTCGATGATGATCGTCGGGACGCCGAGCTGGCGCAGGCGCGCGCCCAGCACGATGCCGCCCTGCCCGCCGCCGATGATGACCACCTCGGGCTGGGTGGTGTAGCCCAGCTCGGCCTTCTCCTTCTCACGCGTCTCGGCCCAGCTGACGCGGTCGCGGCTGGCGCCGTGCTCCGCGCCCATCGGCCGGTTGGCACGGCGCGGCTCCTCGTGGCCCTTGAGCTCGTCGAGGGTGGTGAGGAACGTGAAGGCCTTCCCGCCGACGAGACGCAGGTGCCCGCTGCCCCGCCCGACGGCGGTCTCGAACTCCAGCCACGCGTCGGTGACGCCGTCGGCCTCGGTGGGCTCCTCGGTGGTGCGGAAACCGGTGGGGTCGGTCGCGTCGAGCTGGGAGCGCAGCATGTCGGCGACCCCGGCCGGACCCTCGACGGTCTTGATGTTCCAGGTGAACGCGACGATGTCGCGCCAGAAGCTCTCGTCGGCGAACAGCGCGGCGGCCGCCTCGACGTCGCGGGCGGTGAGCGCCGACTGGAAGTCGGCGAGCCAGGCGTCGACGGTGGTCTGGGGCGAGACGGTCTGGGTCACGGAGTACCTCCTGAAGAGACTGTGACCCAGCTCATCTCCTCGGGACGTTCTGCGCAACCGTTGCAGCCATGTTGCAGCCCTCGACGGGTCAGACGTCGAGCAGCCGCCTGACGCCGGGCGCCGTGGACCCGGCCAGCGCCGACACCGGCCCGGCCACCTCCACGTCGACGTCGGGCGCGATCCGGTACGGCCGGGCCTGCAGCAGCCCGCCCAGCGTGCGGCGCAGCCGTGACATCTCGGCGCGGACCGTGACCAGGTGCTCGCGGTCACCGTAGAGCGCCACCGACAGCGCGCCCGCGTCCATCCCGACCGCACCCGCCCGGGCCAGCAGGACCAGCACCTCCAGGTGCCGCGTCGAGAGCGGGTGCACCCAGCGCGTCGAGGAGTCGACGACGGCGCGCGGCGGGCGCCCGGCGAGGTCGATCGTGAGCCGGATCCGCTCGGCCGGGCCTGCGCGCAGCAGCCACCCGCCCGGCACCGGCTCGGGCATGCAGACGCCCACGCCGTGGACCGCCACCGGGTGTCCGGCCCGCGGCACGGCCACGCGTTCGAGGTTCGGCATGCCCGCGACGGCGGCGACCCAGCCGTGCTCGTCGGCGACCAGGCCCGGGCCGTGCCGGGCCAGCAGCGGCGCCCCCACGTTGCGCAACGTCTCCAGCCGGGTCTCGTGCGAGCGCCACAGGCTCGCCTCGGCGAGCTTCACCGCGGTGCCGACGAGCGCGACCGTGGTGGGGTGGATGGTCTCGGCCGGCCCGCTGACGTCGACGACGCCGAGCAGCTCACCGGTGCGGGGGTCGTGCACGGGGCACGCGGTGCACGTCCACACGTGGTGGGAGCGCACGAAGTGCTCGGCCCCGAACATCTGCACGGGCGCGGCCTCGGCCAGGGCCGTGCCGATGGCGTTGGTGCCGACCACGCCCTCCGACCAGTTCGCCCCCTCGGTGAACCCGAGCCGGTCGGCGCCGCGGCGCACCGCCGTGGAGCCCTCGCGCCACAGCAGCACACCGTCGGCGTCGGTGATCACCATGATGTGGCGGGCGTCCTCGGCCACCGACGTCAGTGCGGCGCGCAGCTCGGGCAGCACGCGCTGGAGCGGCGACACGCTGCGCCGGTGCTCGACCTCGTCCGCACCCACCGGGCCCGGCGGGTCGTCGAGGTCGGGGTTGACGCCCTGGGCCCGGGCCCGCTGCCACGACCGCGCCACGAGGACCCGTGGGTCGGCCGGCGGACGGTCGCCGGAGAGCAGGGCGTCGTGGACGCGGGCGAGCAGGCGCGCGTACCGGTTGACGTCCACTCCCGACCGGACCGCGCAGACGCCTTCGTCCACAGCCACCTCCCGCGCTCGACCCCGCACCCTAACCCGCAGGCAGGCCCGCTTCACTCCCTTGACCAGGCAGTCCACGGCCCGGAGAACAGTCGCAAATTGAGACGACGTGGCCTCGGAAGGCCGCCACTGATGACCTGCGTCACTCCTTTGCCGCCAGGCGCCGGCGGTCGAGGGATCGATTCCCGTGCGCCTGGCTTTCCCGCGGGGCACCGTCGCTCAGCCCGAAGGAGCATTCGAGCCATGTCCGAGGACACTTTCCGCCTCATCTACCGCAGCCGGAACCAGATCCCCGCCGACCAGCGGACGGTCGGACTGGGGACGCTCCTCGGCAAGGCCCGGTCGAACAACAAGAAGCACGGCGCCACCGGCGCACTGCTCGTTCTCGGGGGACACGTTCGGCCAGGCGTCGGAAGGCGACGAGAGCGTCGTCCGGGATCTGTTCGCGACGATCGGAAAGGACTACCGCAACGATTCCGTGGCGCTCGCGGAAACGGGCGACGTACCCGAGCGGGTTCTCGCGAAGTGGCCCGTGGCGCGGGTGTCCGGGGACGGCGCGCCGGACATCGCCCTGATCGCCCGCGTGGACGGTATCCACCGCGCGGACACCCAGAACACCACGCCCGAGCAGGAGACCATGCTCGACGTGATGCGCGAGGCCGCCCGCAGCGGGTCGGACGCGGGCTGAGCCGGACGACGCGCCGGCGGATCGCGCCGGCGGCGTCGCTCGCGTCTCAGGTGAAGGCCGACTCCCCGCGGGCGTAGCCGCGCATCGCACCGATCACCGGGTCGGCCTCGCGCGTGTCCGGCCCCGGCTCCGGCGCCTCGGCCTCCGGCCGGTTCGTGAGGATCGGCATCCCCGACGGCTGGTCGTCGTCGGAGATGCGGGCGATGGACCACTTCGCGAAGGCCCGGCTCTCGATCGCCTGCGCCTCGAGCAGCGTGACGGCCTCGTGGCGGGGGTCGACCGCGATCTCCTCGAGCTCGGCCTTGCGATCCTCCGGGCGATGGTCAACTGGCTCCGGTAGACGAGCCGGAACCTGTGGTGCGACAGCGGTGTCGGCCTGAAAGGCCTTCCTGGTGACGGGGGCCCGGCCAAGGTGGCGACCCCACCCCTGGAACGTACCGCCGTGTGACGGCGCCCATACTTCGATCTTCGGTCAGGGGGCCGCCGCGGGCGGCGTCGGGGCCAGGCTCGCACAGGCCTTCCGCGCCGCGGCCCAGGTGGTGGCGCCCACCCCGGGCGGGGCGGCCAGGGAGCCGCCCGGGGCGGACGGGGACCCACCGTGTCGATCTCCGCTGGGTGACTGCTGGGCCCGGTGTGTGCGACCTCTGTGCCCTCCCCGCTGCGACGAACACCGGCCGGGACGGCAGGATCGGGTGATGACCACCGCCGAGGACAGCGCCGCCCCCGACATCCGCCGCGAAGTACGCGCCTTCGCCCGGCATCTCTTCGGCGTCTACACCGGTGGCGCCCTGAGCTACATGATCGATCTCGGGCACCGCACCGGGCTGTTCGACGCCGCCGCCGCCGGCCCCGCCACCAGCGCGGAGCTGGCCGACCGGGCCGGGCTGCAGGAGCGCTACGTCCGCGAGTGGCTCGGCGCGGTGGTCACCGGAGGGATCATGACCTACGACGCCGGCAGCGGCCGCTACACCCTGCCGCCCGTGCAGGCGGCCACGCTGACCGGCACCACGTCCAAGAACATGGCCCCGATGGCCGCCATGGTGGCGCTGCTGGGGCAGAACCTCGACGGCATCGAGGACGCGTTCCGCCACGGCGGCGGCGTGCCCTACCCGGCGTTCGACGGGTTCGCGGGCGTGATGGACCAGCTCGGCCGGCTCCCGCTCGACGAGCTGCTCGTCGACGTGTGGCTGCCGCTCGTGCCGGGCCTGGTCGAGCGGCTGACGGCCGGGGCCCGCGTCGCCGACGTGGGCTGCGGCAGCGGCCACGCCATGGTGCTGCTGGGGGCGGCCTTCCCGAACTCCACGTTCACCGGTTACGACATCGCCGAGGACGCGCTGGCCCGTGGACGCGCCGAGGCGGCGGACCTGCCCAACGTGACGTTCGAGGTGGCCGACGCCGCCGCGTTCCGCCCGGCGGCGCCGCTGGACGTCGTGTTCGCGATCGACGCCGTGCACGACCAGGCCGATCCCGCCGCCGTCCTGCGCGGGGTGCACGACGCCCTGGTGCCCGGCGGCACGTTCGTCATGATCGACATGGCGGCGTCCAGCGACCTGGCCGAGAACGTCGGCAACCCGTTCGCGCCGTGGATCTACGCCATCAGCACGCTGCACTGCATGACGGTCTCGCTCGCCCAGGACGGAGCCGGGCTCGGCGCGGCCTGGGGCGAGCAGGTGGCCCGCACGATGCTGGCCGAGGCGGGGTTCGGCGAGGTCAGCACCCGCCCGGCTCCCGGCCAGGCCCTCAACCTGATCTACGCGACGCAGCGCCCGGGCTGAGGGGGCGTCGAGATCCGGGAGATCGCCTGCGACGAGTCCGGTTACGAGGGCGACGAGGCCCGGGCGGCGAGAATCTCCAGGTAGTGCGGGTTGTGCATGATGCCGAGCACGTTGCCGAACGGGTCGACGACCGACGCGGTGACGAAGCCGGAGTCGCCGCGCGGGGTGAGCGGCTCGTCGTGGCGCCCATGGCGAGCAGCGTCGCGAGCGTGCCTGCCACGTCGTCGACGTGCCAGTTCATGATCGCGCCGCCCGGGGTGCCGGTGGCCGCGGCCGGCGCGTACTTCCGGTCGACGAAGCCGAGCTCGTCCTCGTCGTCGCCGACCCGGAACTCGATGTACGCCGGAGCCGCCGGCGCCTCGGGGAACGCGAAGTACGGCTCCAGGCCGAGCAGCTCGGTGTACCAGTCCCGGGCCGCGGCCAGGTCGTCGGCGTAGAAGGTGATGGTGGCGAATCCTCGGAAGGTCATGGGGAGAGGATGCCGAGCTGAAGTGCTCACCTTGTGAGCACTTTTCGTGGGAGATTCGTCCCGTGCGCGCGGACCGGCTGGTGGCCACCCTGTTGCTCATGCAGGCCCGTGGCCGGGTGACGGCCGCGGAGCTGGCGGGCGAGCTGGAGGTGTCGGTGGCCACCGCCCGGCGCGACCTGGAGGCGCTGTCCGCGGCGGGTGTCCCGGTCTATCCCCAGGCCGGGCGCGGCGGCGGCTGGTCGCTCGTGGGCGGCGCGCGCACCGACCTCAGCGGCCTCACCGCGGCCGAGGCGCGCGCGCTGTTCCTGCTCGCGGGGCCGGTGCGCTCCGCCCCGCTCGCCTCCGCCCTGCGCAAGCTCGTGCACGCCCTGCCGGAGACCTTCCGCGCCGACGCGCAGGCCGCCGCCGACGCCGTCGTGGTCGACCTCGCGCGGTGGGGCGAGCGGGACCGGGACCGCCCCCCGCTGGTCGACGCCCTGCAGGACGCCGTGGTCCGGCGGCGCCGGGTCGAGATCGGCTACCGCGACCGCGGCCGGCGGGAGGTGGATCCGTGGGGCCTCGTCGCGAAGGACGACGTCTGGTACCTGATCGGCGGCACCGCCGAGGGGCAGCGGACCTTCCGCGTCGACCGGATCTCCGGTCTCACCCTCACCGACGTCCCCGCCGAGCGCCCGGCCGACTTCGACCTGGCGCGCGAGTGGGAGCGGGTGGTCGGCGAGATGGAGCAGCGGCGCTCGCTGCTCTCGGCCACGGTGCTGGTCAACGCGCGGCTCGCCCCCATCCTCTGCGACCGGTTCGGCCGCCACAGCGAACGGCTCGACACCGTCGACGACGGGCGCGTCCGCGTCCGGGTCGCGGCCCCGATGGCGATCTCGATCGCGCAGGAGCTGGCCGGCTGGGGCGCGCTCGTCGAGGTCCTGGAGCCGGACCCGGTCAAGGACGAGCTCGCCCGGCTGGGGTCCGAGCTCGTCGCCCGCTACTCGCCCACAGCACCCCGATGAGGACGATCCCGCAGGCGGCCTGCTCGAGTCGCATCCACGTCGGTAGCGCACCCGGGAGGGCACCGTCACCGGGGAGGAACGCGAGCTCACCTCCGAGGCCCGGCTCG
Source organism: Pseudonocardia sp. 73-21 (assembly GCF_001899645.1). Classification (GTDB taxonomy): domain Bacteria; phylum Actinomycetota; class Actinomycetes; order Mycobacteriales; family Pseudonocardiaceae; genus Pseudonocardia. The sequence goes on from NZ_MKVV01000079.1 coordinate 34,256, forward strand.
CGCTCTACCGCGTGGCGCAGGAGGCGCTGACCGACATCACCACGCACACCCGGCCCGACCGCGTCGAGCTGGACGTGCCGGCGTGACGACCATCAGGGTGCTCGTCGCCGACGACCAGCGCGTCGTCCGGGAAGGCCTGTCGATGATCGGCTGTGTCCCGGGTGAGGTCATCCCTACCGCCCGGTGACCCCGTCGATGGCCTCGCGCAGCAGGTCCGCGTGGCCGTTGTGCCGCGCGTACTCGCCGATCATGTGGACGTGCACCATCCGCAGGGACAGCAGGTCGCCGTGCACCTCGGTCTCCTGCGTGAACGGCACGTCCGCGACGGCCTCGTCCGCGAGCCGCCACTCCTCGCGCAGCGCCGCCACCTCCTGCTCGGCCCGGGCGGGATCGACGTCGGCGAAGTCGGCAGGGTCACCGGGGCCGCCGTGCAGGGCCGGGACGTCGAGCCCGGCCACCCGCTGCCGGAACCAGATGCGCTCCACCTTGGCCATGTGGCGCACCAGCCCCAGCAGCGACAGCGTCGACGACGGCACCGGCCGGGCGGACATCTGCTCGGCGGTCAGGCCCGAGCAGATGTTGAGCAGGGTCGACCGCTGCCACGCGAGGTAGCCCTCGAGGATCGGGCGGTCGGCACCGGTCAGCGGACCGTCGGCGGAGTCGGCTGGGGGCGAGGTCCAGGTCATCGCCCCATCCTGACGGATCGGTCAGCGTGCGGCGCTGAAGCGCGCGGCCCGTTCGCCGTGCAGCCGGCCGGGCGGCAGCCGCCGGCCGCACACGAGCAGGAGCAGGTCCTGGGCGTGGGCGTGGATCTCGGCGCCGTCGCCGAACGTCCAGTCGAGGTCGTCGGCGACGAGCCGGGTTCCGTCCAGGTCCACCCCGAAGTAGGAGCGGGACGCGGCGAGGCCGCCCAGGACGACGCGGATCCGCTCCGCGGGCACACGCCGATCGACGCCGAGGGCCACCGTGATGTCCAGGCCGTGGATCACGTCGTGCGACAGCGCACCGGCGAACCCGCCGCCCGGCGGTTTCCAGGGGTGGTCGACGTTGTCGGCGAGCGCGGCGAGGAGCTCCGCGGACGTCAGGGACGCCGCGTCGCGCCGGGCACTCCGGTCGGCCATGCGGTTGAAGTTCCCGCCGGCGCGCACCAGCCCGAGGACGACCCTCGGCACCGAGTAGCGGAACGGCATCGTCATGTGCGCCACGACCTCGCGGACGCGCCATCCCGCGCACAGCGTCGGCGCGTCCCAGTCGGGTTCGGGCAGGTCGGCCAGTACGGCGGCGAGATCGCGGCGCTCGGCCGCGATCGCCGCCCGGATGTCGGTGTCGGTCACGTGTCCTCCTCGGTGGGGTCCGTCGTCCTCACGACGAACGGCGGATCCCCGGGAGGACACCCGAGCTCGCTCATCCTGCGGGTGAGGTAGCGGCGCTCGGTGTCGGTGGGGGCCAGCGCCAGGGCGGCGCGGTAGGCCGCCGCGGCCCCGGCGTGCCGGCCGAGCCGGCGCAGGAGGTCCGCCCTCGTGGCCGGGAGCAGGTGATGGCCCGCGAGCGAGCCGGCGGCGTCCAGTGCGTCGACCAGCGCCAACCCGGCCGCGGGACCGGCCGCCATCCCCACCGCGACGGCCCGGTTGAGCTCCACCACCGGCGACGGAACCAGGCGCACGAGCTGCCCGTACAGCGCCGCGATCTGCGCCCAGTCGGTGTCGGCGGCGTCGGCGACCGTCACGTGGCACGCGGCGATCGCGGCCTGGACCTGGTAGCGGCCCGGCCGTCCGCGGCGCAGCGCGGCGTCGAGCAGGTCGACGCCCTCCCCGATCTGCCCGGTGTCCCAGCGGGAACGGTCCTGCTCCTCCAGCGTCACCAGATCGCCCGCCGCGTCGAGCCGGGCGGCCCGCCGGGCGTCATGGAACAGCATCAGCGCGAGCAGACCGACGGCCTCGGGTTCGTCCGGCATCAGCGCGACCAGCATCCGCACGAGACGGATGGCCTCCGCACTCAGGTCCTGCCGCACCAGGTCCACGCCTGCGGTGGCGGCGTAGCCCTCGGTGAACAGGAGGTACAGCACGGCCAGCACCGCCGGGACGCGCTCGGGCAGCAGGTGCGCGGGCGGCACCCGGTAGGGGATGCCCGCGTTCCTGATCTTCTGCTTCACCCGCACCAGGCGCTTGGCCATCGCCGGCTCGCCGACCAGGAACGCCCGCGCGATCTCCGCGGTCGTCAGCCCGGCAAGGGTCCGCAGCGTGAGCGCGACCTGCGACTCGACCGCGAGCGCCGGGTGGCAGCAGGTGAACATCAGCCGCAGCCGGTCGTCGGGTTCGGCCCGGGACTCCTCGGCCTGCTCCGCCATCTCCTGCAGCTTCGCCGCACCGACCGCCTCCCGGCGCAGCCGGTCGATGGCGCGGTGGCGCGCGGTGGTGGTGAGCCAGGCACCGGGCCGGTCGGGGACGCCGTCGCGCGGCCAGCGCTCCCACGCCGCCGCGAACGCCTCCTGCACGCACTCCTCGGCCAGGTCCCAGTCGCCGGTGACCCGGATCAGGGTGGCCACGATCCGGCCCCACTCGAGCCGGAACGCCTCGCCGATCGCGGCCTCGACCGCCGCGTTCACGGGGTGCGGATCGGCCGGACCTCGATCGACCCGTAGGTCGCGGCCGGATGCTTCGACGCCACCTCGACCGCCTCGTCCAGGTCGGCGCACTCCACGATGCAGAAGCCGCCGACCTGCTCGCGGGTCTCGGCGAACGGCCCGTCGGTCAGCAGCACGGCGTCCTCGCGCACCCGCACCGTGGTCGCGTCGGCGGGCGGGTGCAGCCCGGCCCCGCCCTGCAGGACCCCGCGCCGCACCATCTCGACGTCCCAGCCTCCGCAGCCGTCGTCGGCGTGGGCTGCGGCCGACTCGTCACCACAGATCAGCAACAGGTACTTCACGACACCCTCCTCGCACGCGGTCCACCACCACGACGAACGGGAACGCGCGGCGAGGACACTAGAACAGCGCGAGCTGGTCGGACGCCCGGCGGGGCGGCAGCGGCGGGTGGGTACGCCGCGCGGGCCGCGGCGCCCACGACGGCTCGACGGCCGGCGCCACGGGCCCGGAGCCGTCGCGGGCGAGCGCGCGCAGGGCGGCGGCGGTGGTCCAGTGCAGGTCCTGGCCGGAGTAGGTGGCGCGGACCGCCTCGACCGGCAGCGGCAGTGCCCCGACCTCGCCCGAGAGGTCGACGGCGACGTGCGGGTGCATGGTCATGACCTGGCAGTTGAGATCCCACGCCGCCCGGGACGCGGGCTCGGCCAACCGGGCAGCGCGGGCCGGGCCGATCGCCTCGACGACCCGTCCACCGTCGGCGTCGAGGTCGGCGAAGGCGGCCGGCACCGAGCCGAGCGCGGCGAGCAGCCGGGCCGCGGTGCGGGGGCCGAACCCCTTGACGCCCGGCAGGTTGTCCGACGGGTCGCCGCGCAGCGCCGCGAAGTCGCGGTACTGCTCCGGCCGCACGCCGAGCATCAGCTCCAGCCGTTCCGACGTCAGCATCGGGGAGGCCTCGACCCCGCCGTTGATGATCCGCAGGACGCGGGTGTGGGCGTCGATGAGCCCGAACGCGTCCCGATCCGACGTCATGACGACGGTGGTGGCGTCGAGCGCGGGCGCCTGTGCCGCCACCGAGGCCAGCACGTCGTCGGCCTCCAGACCGTCGGGGACGACGACCTGCAGGCCCAGCCCGCACAGGACGTCGGCGGCCGCGGTGAGCTGGTCCACGAGCGTGTCCAGCTTGTCGGGCCGCTGCGCCTTGTACTGCGGCCACCGCTCCCGCCGGACACTGGCGGCCGGGTCGTCGAAGCCGACGACGACGAGGTCCGGGTCGACGCGGTCCACGGCCGCCACCAGCTGGGCGAGCAGCCCGCGCACGGCCCACATCGGCCGTCCGTCGGCGTCGCGGAAGCCGCTCGTGGCCTGGGAGTGGAAGGCCCGGTGCACGATCGCGTTGCCGTCGACGGCGAGCACGACCCGGGGCACCCCACGACTGTGCCCCATCGCCGCCGGATCAGCGAGAGGCGGGGGTTCCCCCACGGGTCCTGACGGAGGCGGTCACCCGGCCCACGCGGCCCCGGCGATCTGCCGGGTCGCCGCGTTGAGCCGGTTCCAGGCGTTGATCGCGGCGATGCTGACGAGCAGGCCCGCGAGCTCCTTCTCGTCGAAGTGGTCGGCGGCGGCGTCCCAGACGGCGTCGGGCACCGGGTCCGGGCGGTCCGCGAGCCGCGTCGCCGCCTCCGCGAGGGCGAGCGCGGCCCGCTCGGCGTCGGTGAAGTACGGCGTGTCCCGCCACGCGGCGACGCCGACGATCCGCTCGTCGGACTCGCCGAGGTGGCGCAGCTCGCGGGCGTGCATGTCGACGCACACGCCGCACCCGTTGATCTGGCTGGCCCGCAGGTGCACGAGCTTGTGGGTGGTGGTGGGCACGGTGCCCGTCTCGGCCGCGGAGCTCAGCGCCACGAGGGCCTTGAGCGCGTCGGGCAGGACGGCGACGGGGTGGGTCATGCGTGCGTTCATCTCGGGCTCCTGTCACATCGTCCGGCGTTCGCCGGTCTTCCCTCATGACACCGCCCGAGATGAGGATGTGACCGATGCCCGACACCGCCTGGCTCACCGACCGCTTCGAGGAGCACCGCCCGCGGCTGCGCGCGGTGGCCTACCGGATGCTCGGCTCGCACGCCGAGGCCGAGGACGCCGTGCAGGAGTCCTGGCTGCGGGTGGCCCGCGCGGGCGCCGACGGTGTGGAGAACGTCGGCGGCTGGCTCACCACCGTGGTCGCCCGCCAGTGTTTGAACATGCTGCGCTCGCGCACCCACCGCCGCGAGGACCCCCTCGACGTCCACGTCCCCGACCCCGTGGTGGGCACCGGTGACGACCCGGTCGAGCAGGCGATGCTGGCCGACGCCGTCGGGCTCGCGCTGCAGGTGGTGCTGGACTCGCTCGACCCCGCCGAACGCCTGGCGCTCGTCCTGCACGACATGTTCGCCGTCCCGTTCGACGCGATCGCACCGATCGTGGGACGCAGCCCGGCCGCGACGCGCCAGCCGGCCAGCCGGGCGCGGCGGCGCGTCCGGGACGAGGCCCCGGCGCCCGAGCGCGACCTCGCCAGGCAGCGGGAGGTGGTGGACGCCTGGCTCGCGGCATCGGGTCACGGGGACTTCGAGGCGCTCGTGGCGCTGCTCGACCCCGGTGCCGTGCTGCGCGTCGACGCCGGTCCGGCGGGTGTGTCCAAGCTCGTCCGGGGGGCGGCGGAGATCGCCGCCAACGCCCTGCTGTTCGGCCGGGCCGCTCCCACCGCCCGTCCGATGCTGGTGAACGGCACGGTCGGGCTGGTGTCGGCGACGGCGACGGCGGTCACGTCGGTCATGTCGTTCACGATCGTCGACGGCCGCATCCAGCGGCTCGACATCCTCGCCGACCCCGACCGGCTGGCCGCCCTGGGGCTGCAGCGGTAGCTAGGGCGCACCCACGCGGCGGTCGGACACGGGCTCGGTCGCCGGCCGGCCGCCCCCGACGACGGTGCCGAGCAGGGCCCGCAGGTCCGCCGTGGCCACATCAGGCCGCCCGAGGTCCACCGCGACGACGGGCGCCACCAGCCGCAGCGCCTCGACGTGGTCGTGCGTTCCGTCGACCGTGCCGGCGACGATGACGTCGGGGCGCAGCGCGGCGACGTCGCCGACGGCCCCGGCCCACCCGACCAGCGGCGCGCCGAGCTCGCGCAGCAACTCGCCCACCTGCTCGTCGGCGGCGACCAGGCGCCGGATCACGGGCGGCAGCACCACCGGCGTTCCGGTGGCGTCCACGAAGGCCCGCCGTCCACCACCGGGACCGATGAGGCCGGTGAGCACGGCGCGACGGGCGGGGAGGTCGCGGGGATCCTGAGCAGCAGTCGGTGGCACGCCCGGAGCGTAGGCAGATCGACGCCGTGACAGAAAGGCCGTGCGGCTGTGCTGCAGACCAACGGAAGCCCTGCGGTTCGTTCCGGAGCCCGATGGACCTGCGGTGCCGTGCTCGTAGCGTCCCTTTCCACGAGACCGAGCTTTCTTCACCGGGGAGGACTGCATGAGGACCTACGCACTGGAACGGCCGGTCGACGGCCAGGACACGTGGCACGACCACAAGCGCCACCTGTGGATGCTCGGCCTGATCGTCCCGCTGCTGCCGTTCATGGCGATGGGCCTCTACGCCGCGACCGGCCTCGAGGTCACGCTCTGGCTCGGTCCGATCATCGTGCTCGTGGTCGTGCCGCTGATCGACCTGTTCGCGGGGCGCGACCACACCAACCCGCCCGACGAGGTGATGGAGGCGCTGGAGGAGGACCGCTACTACCGCTGGATCACCTACGCCTTCCTGCCGCTGCAGTACGGGGGTCTCGTCCTGGGGATGTGGTTCATCGCGACACAGGACTCCGGGGTGGCCGGCATGGTCGGCCTGGCCCTGACGCTGGGCGCCGTCGCCGGCATCGGCATCAACACCGCGCACGAGCTGGGCCACAAGAAGGAGTCCTCCGAGCGCTGGCTCGCCCGGATCGCGCTGGCGCAGTGCTTCTACGGCCACTTCTACATCGAGCACAACCGCGGCCACCACGTCCGCGTCGCCACTCCGGACGACCCGGCGTCGAGCCGCATGGGCGAGAGCTTCTACGCGTTCTGGCCGCGCACGGTCGTCGGGTCGCTGCGCAGCGCGTGGCGGGTGGAGCGCAAGCGGTTCGCGCGCCGGGACCAGCACCCGTTCCGCCTGCGCAACGACGTCATCAACGCCTGGCTGATGTCGGCCGTGCTGTGGGGCGCGCTGATCGTGGTGTTCGGCGTCGGGATCCTGCCGTACCTGGTGATCCAGGCGGTCTTCGGCTTCACGCTGCTGGAGCTGGTCAACTACATGGAGCACTACGGGATGCTGCGCCAGCAGGTCGGCCCGCCCGACCGCCGTCGCTACGAGCGGGTCACGCCCGCCCACTCGTGGAACTCCAACAACATCGCCACCAACGTGCTGCTCTACCACCTGCAGCGCCACAGCGACCACCACGCCAACCCGACCCGGCGCTTCCAGACCCTGCGCGACTTCCCGGAGAGCCCTGTCCTGCCCACCGGCTACACCGGCATGATGGCACTCGCCGTGATCCCGCCGCTGTTCCGGCGGACGATGGATCCGCTGGTCGTCGCGCACTACGACGGCGACCTGCGCCGGGCCAACCTCGCCCCGCGCAAGCGCGCGGCGCTGCTCGCCCGCTACCCGGTGCTCGTCCCCGACGCGACCGCCGTCGGCGCGGACACCGCGGCCGTGGTCGCCGGTGACGACGTCGCCGCCGCCCGCTGCCCCGGCTGCGGCCACACCTACGTCGTGGCCGAGGGCAACGAGCTCGAGGGCTTCGCGGCGGGCACGGCGTGGTCGGACATCCCGAACGACTGGACCTGCCCCGACTGCGGCGTCCGGGACAAGGTCGACTTCGTCCCGCTCGCCCACACGGAGGCGTGACGATGCGGATCACCGCCGACCGCGACGTGTGCGACGGCCACGGGATGTGCGAGGCCATGGCCCACGAGTTCTTCGAGCTGGACGACGACGGCCTGGTCCTCGTCCTCGACGAGGCGCCCGGCGACGAACACCGCGAGCTCGTGGACTCCGCGGTGCGGTCCTGTCCCGTCTCGGCCCTGCGTCTCGAGGCCTGATCGGCGGCCCGGCCGGTACATTCCGCCCGTGCCCCCATCGGCGTCGGACACCCTCGGCCAGTTGGCCGAACAACTGCTGGCCGACAGCACCGCACTGGTCGCCACCGTGCTCGACGAGATCGCCGGCGCGCTCCCCGAGCTCGCCGGCGATCCCCGCCTGCGGCCGGTGCTGGCGGCCACCGTCCAGGACACGATCCGGGCGGGCCTGGCCGTGCTGGGCTCGGCGGCGCCGGTCACCGGAATCCGCGCCCCGGACGCCGGGCTGGAGCTGGCCCGCCACCTGGCGCAACGGGGCATCCCGATCTCGGTGATGCTGCGCGCCTACCGCCTGGGGCAGGCCGCGTTCCAGCAGGAGCTCATCGACCTGATCGCGGCCACGCACGCCGACGCCCACGAGGTCGCGGCGGCAGCCCGGGACCTGGCGTCGGTCACGTTCAGCGTGGTCGACGCGATGTCGGAGGAGGTCGTCGCCGCCTACCAGTCCGAACGCGACGGCTGGATCCGGCAGCGCAACACCGCCCGGCTCGCCAAGGTCACCGCCCTGCTCGCGTCCCGGTCGGTGGACGCCGGCGGAGCCTCACTGGGCTACGACCTCTCCGCCTGCCACGTCGCCGCCGTCCTGTGGTGCGGCGCCGACGTCGACGAGGACACCCGCCTCCCCCTGCTCGAACGTCTCGTGCCGGCGATCGCGACGGCACTGGGCTGCGCCCGCCCACCACTGGTGGTGGCGCCCGACGCGTCGACGCTGTGGACCTGGTTCCCCACCGCCACCGGCCCGACGGACGCCGTGGCGGCCGTGCCCGGCACCTACGCCGCCCTCGGTGACCCGGCCCCGGGCCCGGCCGGTTTCCGCCGCACCCACCAGCAGGCGCAGCAGGCCCAGCAGATCGCCGTGGCCGCGGACCCGGCACACCGGCAGCGCGTCACCACACCGGCCCAGCTCGGCCCGCTGGCCCTGCTCGCCGTCGGCCCCGGCTCGGCCGCGCCATGGGTGCAGGCGGCGCTGGGCGGCCTGGCCGACGACGACGAGACCGCCGCGCGCCTGCGCGAGACGCTCTGGGTGTACCTGTCGAACGGCAGCAGCCTCGCCGCCGCGGCCGCGGAGCTGCACCTGCACAAGAACACGATCCAGTACCGCATCCGCAAGGCCGAGCAGGTGCGCGGCCGGCCACTGCAGAACGGCCGGATCGACGTGGAGGTGGCCCTGCTGGCCTGCCGCCTCCTCGGCTCCACGGTTCTGCGTCCGGCACCGGAGCTGGAATGACGCACACGCCGTACATGGTCCTGGGGGAAACAGCGCCGTCCTGCTGACCTCCTCAGGGCCGGGTGCCTGGCCGGCGACGGCCGCGGCCGCACGGACCGACGATCCGCCATCGTCATCAGATCCTGCGGGAGAGCCGCAGGGCACCGAGCGGGCGTGCCGCCCGCAGGTGCAGCGGTCACGGGTCGGTCAGGGTGGGGAGAGGCAGCGTCGACCGGTCGACCCAGGTGTCCGGGTCGACACCGTGGCGGGCCGCGGTGTCCATGAGGTCCTGCAGATGCGCCCGGTGCAGATAGGTCTCATAGGGCAGCCCCGCCGCCCGGGCGGCGGCCAACCTGGTCAGGACGACGTCGACCTCACTGCGCAGCTTCGTGATCACGCTCATCCTGTCGGACCCCTCAGGCTCACCCTGATCGAAGAAACAAGGTATCGTGACTTGCAGAACACTGCAACTGATAATATAGGAGAGCCGACATAGTCTCCTGAGGCCGTGCTTCACCGAGGTCCGGCGACCTCGCTGCTGCGGCCCGATCCGGTGGATCGACAGAATTCGAAGGAGAACCCTCATGTACGTGCGGATCAACACGATCTTCGGCGAGAAGAGCAAGATCGATGCTGCAGTCGAGTACATCGAAGAGTCGGATCGGCCGGTTGTCGAGGCCGCGGCCGGCAACAGCGGCCTGCTCACCCTGGTCGACCGCGAGGCCGGCCTGATCGTTGCCGCGTCGTACTGGGACGAGCCGCTGCACTCATCCGAGGCCGTGCTGACCCGGGTTCGGGAAGGAGCGGTCGCGGTCGCCGGAGGCGATCTGAGCGTGGAGAGCTTCGAGGTGGCAGCCCAGCAGCAGCCGGCGGCGACACCGCCCGGGGCGGCAGTGCGTTTCGCGCGCATGCAGATCGAGCTGGCCAGATTCGACGAGGCGATCTCGTTCTTCGATGAGCAGGTACTACCCGCGCTGACCGCGTGCGCCGGCCTCTGCAGCATCCAGTTGCTCCTCGACCCCGGTTCGGGCTCCGGCATCGTCGCGACGGCCTGGCAGGACCTGGCAGCCGCCGACGCCGCAGAGGAGGCCATGGCACGGCTGCACAGCAGCGCCACGAGCCGGGGCGGGGTGAAGTTCCTGAACGTCGAGCCCTACACCCTGGTCCGCACATCCATGCGGCTGAGCTGAGTCGAGCGTTGCAGGAATTGTTCTTGAATCCCAGGGCCGCAGGGGGGCGGGCCGAACACATCGAGAGGACACGACTGCGATGGACGTGTTCGAGCAGGCCTTGCGCGAATCCGTCGACCGCGCACAGCAGGCGATGCTGGCCGCACAGCGGGACGACCGACCGTTCGCGGCGGACCAGCACGCCTCGCGGATCCTGGACCTGCTCGACCGGGCCCTGGAGAATGGCATCGACACCGTGGGCTGGGTCCCCGCGTCCGCGTGGGCGTCGGTCACCAGCGCCGTGGAGGAGACCGGGTGAGCGCACCCCCCGGACGCAGGTTGCCGGGGTGACGCCTCCGGACTCGGCCCCATGGTCGCGCCTCAGCGACTCCGCGCCGTCGAGGCGGCCACCCGAGCGCCCTGCAGGTCCTCCAGCAACTCGACCTGGCCGGTCAGCACCGATGTCAGAATTTGCCGTGCTACCGCCAGCAACTCGGCAACCTGCGGGCTCGTGAGCGAGTAGTGCACCGTCGACCCCTCCTTGCGTGCCACCACCAGCCCCGCCCGGCGCAGCACCGCCAGCTGCTGAGAGAGGTTCGCCGGCTCGATCCCCACCTCGGGCAGCATTTCTGCCACCGAGTGTTCGCGCTCACCGAGCAACTCGAGCACCCGGATCCGCACCGGATGCGCCAGAGTCTTGAAGAACTCCGCCTTCAACTGATAGAGCGGCTTGCTCATCCGGACCACCTCTCCCTGGATCCCCCACCGCAGCACACAGCAGCCAAGAACGAACGATTGCAGATCTTAGCAACTCTTCAACGCACGCGCTGCGGGTCGCCTCGCTCAGGGGCATCGCGACGACGTCGACGGCAACGGGGTGTGGTCGACGTGCACGACATCGCTGCGCTGACGGCACCGAAAGCGTGCAGGGCACCGATGCATCGTCGGCCTGGTCGATCGCGGCGTCGGCGGGCAAGGCGCGTTGGGTTGTTGTCCGCCGTTGAAGCTCAGCGCGTCGCCGCCGTTGCCGCCGCTGTACCGGGACCGCCGATGCCCCCGGGCAAGGTGCCATCTACACCGGGTGCGCCGGTCGAGCCGTCGGCGCCCCATCGCCTACCGCTACCGACCCGAGGACCTCGCCGAACCCGCAGCCGTCGACGCGGACACCCACCACGTCGTAGGCGGGCTCACCGGCAACGCCCGGCCTTCTAGCCAATGCTGATGGCGCCTTGGGTCAAGGTTCCGGCAACCGTCTTCGTGCCAAGGGTCACCGTCAGCTGGTCCTGACCGCCCGGCTTGTCAACAACGGTCAGCGTGAACGGCACTGTCTTCCCCGACCCCGTGACCGCGGTCCCCGCGACGATGGCACCGGTCGAGGTCTTCGTGACCTTCGTGATCGTGCGAGACCCGGCCGTGGTGTCGGCTCCCCCACCGGCCAGGCCGAACGAGCCGGACACCTTCCCCGTGGCCGTGACGGTCGCCGTGACGGCCACGGTGTACCGCTGGGCACCCACCGTCAGCGTCCCGCCACCACGAACCGCCGTCGCCGCCGCAGGCGGCGGCTCGCTCAGACCCGTGGTGTAAGAGATCGTCACCGCGGCCGGGCTGTCGGTCAGCGCGACCGTGCCCCCCGCGGGCACCAGCGACGACCCGCCCCCGCCACCACCGGCAGCATCCAGGAGGGGGCAGTTATCGCCCGCACCCGAGCCCGCACCCGTCGAGCCGCCGCCACCACCCCCGCCGTACAGGCCCCCGCCACCGCCGCCCGATGAGGTAGAAGCGCCAACGCCATCACCGCCCTGGCCCAGCGAGCCCGGCGACCCCGAAGGTGCGCTCGCACAAAGGAGTGCCTGGCTGCCGGTACCGCCCTGGCCGCCGGCCCCCCCGGCGGTCTGTGTCCCGGCGAAGCCGCCTTGGCCGCCTGCGGCGGTCGCGGCCGCAGGCTGCGCGTCTTCCCCGGCGTTGGCCGCTGGCACGGTCGCCTCATCCGAGGCGGAATGTCCGCCGCCGCCGCCGGCCACGATCAGCCGGGAGGCCAGCGACCCCGCAGCCGTACTGGAGACAGCCCGCACATCCGAAGCGCCGCCGCCACCGCCTGACGCGTTCCCGAAGCCGGGGGCGCCGCCCCCGTTGAACGCCGTCGGCGTGTCGCCCTCCGACGTGGAGGCGGTGTCCGGCTGCTGACCGACCTCCACGTACAGAACCTGACCGCCGCTAAGGCCGCCCAGGGTCCCGGTAACCTGTGCACCCTGCCCGCCGGGGTTTCCCCCGTAGTCCGCGCCTCCGGCCGCGCCGACGGCGACCACCCGCACCGAGCTCACCCCTGCCGGGACGGTGAATCGCTGCTCACCGCCGGTGTAGCCGTAGCTGCAAACAGTCGTTGCCCCCGAGGTGACGCACGGCGTTGCCGCCGTCGCAACCCCGGCCCCGGCCGACACCAGCGAACCCGCTGCCAGCACCACCCCGCCGAGCCCGTAGCCGAAGCGTCGCCTCAACTCACCCATGGTGCAGAACTCCTTCAATTGACCGACGGTGGGTGGAGTAAGGAAAGTCGTCGCGGGTTGGCTCACGCATTGACGCAGATGTTACCGAACGCTGGATTGAGTGGATTGATGACGACTATTCCGTTTCCGCAGATATTGACGGGCACCCGAATCGGGGCCGGGGACGAGAGTACCCCTGAGCCGACTCCCGAGTTCTTGCCTCCGCGATGACCTGGCTTTGCTGAATGGTGATGACCCGGCCTTGCTGAAGGGTGATGACCTGGCGTTGCTGGAGACTGGCCCGGCGCGGGGCGGGAGGAGCAAATGTTCGGGTTGGGGGAGGAGCAAACTTGGGGCGTCTCGGTAGCGGGGGCGGCGTTGGCCGTACCGGCGGACACTCCGAGCGTGGCGAAGAGAAGCACCCCAATTGCGAGGGTTGAGTCCAGTGCGCGCTTCATCATATGACACACTCCCAGGGGTCCAGCGGCGGATTACTCTCGCGGTTGTTAGTGAGCCGCGCACACGGGCCGCTCCCCCAATGGCCTTGCTTTAGATCGCGACACACTGCTTGAGGTGCACGGGTTGTGTCTCGTGTCGCGGGATGATCACGGGTGTGGCGCATGACGGGTCCGAGGGGCTCTCACCGGAGGGCTGGCTTCCCGATCGGGTGTCGGTGGGGGCTTTGACCAGGGCTTTCCCACCGGCGTTGGTGGATGAGATCGTGGCCGCGACCGACACCCGGGAGCAGCGTCGCCGTCTGTTGCCGGCACGGTTGGTGGTGTACTTCGTGCTGGCGTTGTGGTTGTTCCGGGGCCCGAACTGCGGCTACGGACGAGTGATGATCAAGCTGGTGGACGCGTTGTATCACCGCCGCCGTGGCCAGCAGCTGCTCGACGGTGTCCTGGACCCGCACGGCTGGGTCGACGCCGGTGGCGGTCGGCGGTGGCGGCCCCCGAACATCTCCAGCCTGGCGCGGGCCCGGACCAAGCTGGGTGCCGATCCGCTGCACATGCTCTTCGACTCCGTCGCCGGCCCGGTCGGCGCCCCCGACGTGGCCGGGGTGTTCTGCTGCGGGCTGCGTGTGGTCTCGATGGACGGCACCACCACCGATGTGCCCAACACTGCGGAGAACGCCGAGTACTTCGGGCGACCGTCGAACGCGACCCGGGACGGGGCGTTCCCGCAGGTCCGCTGGATCGTCGCGGCCGAGTCGGGCACCGGGGCGCTGATCGGGGCCGCCCAGGGCCCGTACACGGTCGGCGAGCAGACCCTGGCCCGGGATCTGCTCCCGGCGTTCGCCCAGGACATGCTGGTGCTGGCCGACCGCAACTTCCTGTCCCACACCCTGGCCCGCGACGTCCTCGCCAGCGGCGCGCACATCCTGTGGCGGGCCTCGGCGTCGTTCCGGCTGACTCCGGTGCAGGTGCTCGCCGACGGCACCTACCTGGCCGTGCTCCAGCCGCGCCGCAAGGCCGACGGGGCGCCGATCATGGTGCGGGTCATCGAGTACACCGTGCACAGCCGCCCTGCCGGTTCCCACGACACAGCCGGCTCCGACAACGAGGACACCTCGGAGGTGTTCGCGCTGGTCACCGACCTGCTCGACCCCGAGGCCCACCCCGCGCTGGACCTGGCCTGCGCCTACCCGATGCGGTGGGAGTGCGAGACCGTGATCGGGCACCACAAGACCGACATGGGAGCGGGCATGGCGGTGCTGCGCAGCAAGGACCCCGAGGGCGTCGCCCAGGAGATGTGGGCCCTGTTCGCGGTCTACCAGGCCATCCACACCCTCATCGGCGCGGCCGTGGACGCCACCGGCATCCCACCCGACCAGATCAGCTTCCCGCACGTCCTGGCCGCCGCGACCGATTCGGTCACGGCGGGCTTTCCCCCCTCACCAGGCTGACCTGGCCCTCGCGACGTTCCTGCTCAAGATCCTCGACCCAAGATTCTTCGTCCGCCGCCGCCCCGACCGCGCCAGCCCCCGCGCCACCAAGAAGGCCGGCGACTTCCCCGCCCGCAAAGACCAACCCAGCGTCG
>NZ_MKVV01000080.1:0-47236 GCF_001899645.1 Pseudonocardia sp. 73-21
CCACACCCTGCCGTCCCGGGCGTCCGGAACCTCCCGTCCCGAACATCAACAACCTTACGGAGCAACCATGACGGGTCGGTGGAACTGGCGCGTGGCCGCACGCTGCCGGGCGGACGACGCCGACGAGCTGTTCGTGGCCGGGGCGCTGCAGCGCGACGCGAAGCTGTTCTGCCGCACGTGCCCGGTGCGCACGGAGTGCCTGGCCCACGCCCTCGACCAGCGCATCGAGTTCGGGGTGTGGGGCGGCATGACCGAGCGGGAGCGCCGGGCCCTGCTGCGCCGGCGACCCGACGTGGAGTCGTGGTCGGAGCTGCTGCACGACGCCCGGGCCGCCCACTACGCGGGCTCGGCGGACGAGACGGCCGATCACCTGGCGGCGGAGCAGGAGGCCGAGGACCTGTCGGAGTCCGCCTGACCGTGCTCGACCGGCTACCGCGCGGAACGGAGCGCGGTGGCCTGCGGGTGCGGGCCACCGTCGGCCAGGCGGGTGCCGATCTCGCGCAGCCCGTCCAGGTCCCCGACGTCGGCCACCACCGGCACGCTCGTCACCGCCACCGTCGGGTGGGCGCCGGTGAAGCGGGCCAGCAGGCTCTCCTCGCGCCCGGCGAGGTCGACGCGGTCGGCGTGCAGGCGCAGCACGGCCGTGGCCAGCGGCGCGCCGCGCAGCTCGTCGGCCACGTTGCGGGCCTTCGACGCCGAGAGCTCCGCCAGCACCGGGTGGGTGCGGTTGAGCACCAGCCCGGCCAGCGGCATCTCCTCCGCGGAGAGCCGGTCCACGAAGTAGGCGGCCTCGCGCAGCGCGTCGGGCTCCGGTGCGGCCACCACCACGAACGCGGTGCCGGGCGAGCGCAGCAGCTCGTAGGTGGCGTTGGCGCGCTCGCGGAAGCCGCCGAACATCGTGTCGAACGCCTGCACGAACGCCGACGCGTCGGTGAGCATCTGCCCGCCGATGATCGTGGAGACGGCCTTCGCGAACAGCGTGAACGCGCCGCCGACGAGCTTGCGCAGGCCGCGTCCACCGGCCCGGGCGGGCGAGGACAACAGGCGGATCATCCGGCCGTCGAGGAAGGTCGACATGCGCTGCGGGGCGTCGAGGAAGTCCAGCGCCGAGCGCGACGGCGGCGTGTCCACCACCACGAGGTCCCAGTCGCCGGTGGCCACCAGCTGGCCCAGCTTCTCCATGGCCATGTACTCCTGCGTTCCGGAGAACGAGGAGGAGATGGTCTGGTAGAAGGGGTTGGCGATGATCGCCTCGGCGCGGCCTGGCTCCGCGTGCGTCTGCACCATCTGGTCGAAGGTGCGGCGCATGTCGAGCATCATCGCGTGCAGGTCGCCGTCGACGGAGCTCACCGCGGCGGGCTCGTTGCCGAGGATCTGCAGGCCGAGGGCCTGCGCGAGGCGCTTGGCCGGGTCGATGGTGAGCACCACGGTGCGCCGGCCGCGCTCGGCGGCTCGCACGGCCAGCGCGGCCGAGGTGGTGGTCTTGCCCACCCCGCCCGAGCCGCAGCAGACGATCACGCGGGTGGTCGGGTCGTCGAGCAGCGCGTCGACGTCCAGGACGGCCGGCGTCTTCATGGCGTTCATGAGCGCGTCCCGCTTGAGGTCGTGAGCGGATATCCGGGTCCTGGCCCCGATTTCCGCTCACGGGCGGCGGAGCCGCCCACACCCTGCGCACACAACGTCTCGGCGAGTTCATAGAGCCCGCCGAGGTCGACGCCGCCGATCAGCCGGGGCAGCTCGAGGCGGGCCGGGGCCGCCGACGACGCGTCGAGGCGGGCGAGCGCCACCGCCTCCGCGTGCACCCGCTGGGCGTGCTCGACGGTCTCGGCGACCAGCCCGTCGATCACGTCGGGGGTGAGGTCGAGACCGGCCGAGGCCAGGCTGGCGCGGATGCGCGCGGCGTCCACCCGGCCACCGGCCGCAGCGGCGACGGAACGGTCCGGCAGCCACTGCGGACGCACCTGGTTGGCGATGACCGCGCCCGGGCGCAGGCCGGCGGCCGCCAGCTCGTCGAGGGTCTCCAGCGTCTCGGTCACGGGCAGCTCCTCCAGCAGCGTCACGACGTGCACGGCGGTGAGCGGCGAGTGCAGCACCTCGACGACGCCCTCGGCCTGGCTGTGGATGGGGCCGCTCTTCGCGAGGTCGGCCATCGCCTTCGTCACGTCGAGGAAGCTGACGACGCGGCCGGTGGGCGGCGCGTCGAGCACGACGGCGTCGTAGGCGGGGCGGCCGTCGGCGTCGCGGCGGTTGACGCACTCCTTGGCCTTGCCGGTGAGCAGCACGTCGCGTAGGCCGGGCGCGAGCGTGGTGGCGAACTCGATGGCGCCCATCCGGCGCAGCGCGTGACCGGCCATGCCGAGCCGGTAGAACATCTCGAAGTACTCCAGCAGCGCCGCCTCGCTGTCGACGGCCAGCGCGCGCACCTCCCCACCGCCGGGCGCCACGGCGATCTTGCGCTCCTCGTAGGGGAGCGGCGGGGTGTCGAACAGCTGGGCGATGCCCTGGCGGCCTTCCACCTCGATCAGCAACGTCCGCTTGCCACCCGTCGCGAGGGCCAGCGCGAGGGCGGCGGCGACGGTGGTCTTGCCGGTGCCCCCCTTGCCGGTGACGACGTGGAGGCGGGCGGCCGACAACTCTGCTGGCCAGGAAGGTGTCACCCCTTGAGGTTACGAGCCGGTAGCCATCCCGGCCGCCCGAACGGGATGAGGCGCTGGCTACAGTCCTTTCCCATGAGCTCCCCGGCTGTGACCCAATGGGAATACCTCACCGCCCCGGTGTTGATCCACAGCACCCAGGCCATCCTCAACAACTTCGGCCGTGACGGCTGGGAGCTGGTGGCCGTCACCACCGGCGCCAACAGCGACCAGCCCGTCGCCTGGTTCAAGCGGCCGAAGCAGCCATGAGCACCCCCACCGCGCGCCTGGCCGAGCTGGGCATCACGCTCCCCGCCGTCGCCGCGCCCGCGGGCGCCTACA
This sequence comes from Pseudonocardia sp. 73-21, assembly GCF_001899645.1. GTDB lineage: Bacteria > Actinomycetota > Actinomycetes > Mycobacteriales > Pseudonocardiaceae > Pseudonocardia. The sequence goes on from NZ_MKVV01000080.1 coordinate 2,976, forward strand.
TCCCCGCGAAGCAGACCGGCACGCTCGTGTTCACCGCGGGTCAGGTGCCGTTCGTCGACGGGAAACTCGCCGTCACGGGCAAGGTCGGGGCCGAGGTCGACGTCGACACCGCCTACCAGCTGGCCCGCACCTGCGTCCTCAACGCGCTGGCCGCGATCGACGAGCTGGTCGGCCTGGACGCCGTCACCGGTGTCGTCAAGGTCGTCGGGTTCGTGGCGTCGGCGCCCGGGTTCACCGGCCAGCCCGGCGTGATCAACGGTGCGTCGGACGTGCTCGGGGAGATCTTCGGCGACGCCGGGAAGCACGCCCGCTCGGCCGTCGGCGTGGCGGAGCTGCCCATCGGTGCGCCGGTGGAAGTGGAGCTGATCGTCGAGGTCGCGGGGTGAGCACCGCCGACGCGCTCTTCCCCGCGGAGGCGCAATCGGCACCCGCCCAGGCGTGCCACGAGCTGCTGGTCCGGCTCGCCGGGCGGCTGCCCGACGAGCTGCTCTGGCGCCTGCGCGACTGGCTCGCCGTCGACGCCCACTCCTCCATCACCGCGATGCTGCCGCGCGAGCTGCTGCGCCACCGCGTCGCCCTCGACGACCACGAGCGTGATCTGCTGGTGGCCTCGGCCGGGACGTGGGGGGCGTCGGCCCGCCTCATGGACGCCGTGCTGCCGCTGCCGGCGCCCGAGGTCACCACGGCGGAGTTCCGCTCGGAACCCGACGTCGACCAGGCCGCGCTGAGCGTGCTGGCCGTGGTCCGCGGCCACCCGGGCTGCATCGAGCTGCGCCAGGCGTGGCGGGCCGGGACCCGTCGCGAACAGCGCATCGTCCTCGTGCACGGCGGCGAGCGGCCGTGGCAGCTGGCCGGCACGCTCCAGCGCGTGCTGCGCGCCCACGGCGACCGCACACCGTGCGTGGAGGTTCTCCCGCCGCACGACGAACCCCCCGCCTACCACCAGGCGGCCATCATCGGATCGGCCCCGCTGTGGCGGTCACCGGAGATGGCGACGGCGGCGTCGGCAGGAGCGTGATGAGGGGCACCGGAGGAGGGCACGTGGCCGAGACATCGGGATCATCCACACACGACCTGCTGCTCGCGATGGCCGGCCAGGTGGACGACGACCTGCTGGCCTGGGCGCGGGAGCTGGTGGCGGTGGGTGAGAACACCCGGGCCATCGCACTGGTCACGGCCGGCGTCACCGCCGACCGCACCTCCCTGCGGGCCGCCCTCCGGGCGACGCTGGTCGCGGCGGCCCGCGCGGCGCACACCGATCTCGACGCCGGCAGCGCCCTCCCCGAGGCGTCCGACTCCGCGCTCGACCACCGCTTCGCCGCCGCCCCCCCGGGTGGCGACGACCGCGTCGCCGCGGCCGTGGGCGCCCTCCCGCCGCGGCTGCTCGACGGCGCCGAGGTGCGGCTGGCCTGGCGGCTGACGCCGGCCGGGTCCGCGCCCGGGCCGCTGCCGCACCCGGTCGTGCTGGTCGAGGTCGAGGCGGGTGGCCGCCCGGCCGACGTCCTGGCCTACCAGCTGTCCGTGGCCCTGGACCGGTCCGGGGTCGTGGCGTCGGTGGAGGTGCTGACCAGCGGGAACCCGCTCTCGGAGTACCACGCCGCCGCCCGCCGTGCGGCGCAGCGGATCCACGAGGCATCGGCCACGGCGCCGCCCGTCGTCGCGCCGCCTGCGGCGCCGCCGGGCGAGCCCGTCGTCGAGCCCGTCGTCGAGCCCGTCGACGAGGCCACTGCGCCCGAGCCGCGGCCGGAACCCGGGTACGCCGACCTGTGGGCCGCCGAGGGACCGTTCGCAGTGCCCGGCGAGCCGTCGGGGCCCGACGCGGCGGCCACCGACCCGACGGGCACCGTGGTCGGCGACATCACCCCCATCACCCCCGCCTCCCGGCCGCTGCCCCTGCGTCCCGCGCGGGACGCCGCCCCGGCCGGGCCCGAGTCCCGTCCCGCCCCCCGCCCGTTCGAACGCCGCCGCACCACCGTCACGCCGCTGACGCGGTCCTCGCTGCCGAGCCCCGTTCCGCTGGCCCGCCGTGACGGCACGAGGGTGCGCCCGCTGGTGCCTGTGCACGACGAGACGCCGGTGGACACCGCCGGGGACACGTCCGGAGCGGAGGCGACCGACCCGCAGCGGACCGTGCGCCCCGACGGCGGCGACGCCTACTCGTCCCTCGAACAGGGGCAGATCCCGGCGCTCGCCGACACCCCGATGTTCCGCTCGATGCAGGACCCCCTCAGCGGGCCGCTCAACGCGCCGCTGCTCGCCCCGCTGCTGGACCCCACCCCCTTCGACGAGCACGGCACACCCGTCGAGGACGAGGACGACGACCCGTTCGGCCTCCACGGCATCAGCCCGCTGGCCCCCGACCGCCCGATCGGCGTCACCGCGCCCGCGCCCGCCGAGGACCGGTGGGCGAACGAGTGGGCGTCGGGGGACTGGGCCGTGTCGCCGTCGGATCTGGACCGGTCGGGTCCGGACCGGTCGGGTCCGGACCGGTCGGCCCGGACGGTCGAGGACGAGCCCGGGTCCGATCCCGGGTCCGACGTGGACGAGATCGACGCGCCGCGGCACCGGGCCGCCCACGGCCTCGCCGAGGCCCCCCCGGCGTCCGCGCCCCCGATTCCACTGTCGCCGCTCGCATCGCGGTTCACGGCGGAGTCCCCGATCGTCGCGCTGCCTCCGACCGGCCCGGCGGCGTCCGCGGTCCCGCCGGCTGCCGCCGCTCCGCAGCCCCCCGCCGCGGTGTCGCCCCCGACGTCACGGCCCCCGACCGGCCCACCGACTCCCGCCGCTCCCCGGTCACAGCTCGGATCGCCGGCGCCGAACTCGCCCCGGTCGTCCGGCCCCGATCGGGCACCGGCCGCCCCGGAACCGGCCCGTGAGGAGCAGGCCGCCGAGGGTCCGGGCCTCCGGCCCGACCCGGTGGCCCGGCTGAGCGACGCCGACCGCGAGCTGCTCGCCCGGCTGCAGGCCGAGCTCGGCTCCGGCACCCGGCCGCGCACCTCGCGTCGGGCCGGCGTGGCCGCCCCGAACGGGAACGGGCAGAGCCGCACGGGGACGAACGGGAACGGGACGAACGGGAACGGCCCGGGGCGCCACGACCCGCCCGACCTCGCCGGCTGACGGATCAGCCCACGACGGCCCGGACCTCGTCGAGGATCTCCTGCAGGCGCAGTCCGTGCGCCGCGTCCAGCGCCGGGGCCGGACCGGTGCCGCGGACCGCCGCCACGAGCTCGTCGAGCAGGTGGGCGTAGCTGGACGCGGCGTCCCAGACCCGGCCGGGCAGCCGGTGGACCCCGGCGCCGCCGAACACGGTGAACTCGCTCTCCGTCGGGTCCACGGGCAGCGCCAGGGACGTGATCACGGTGCTCGTGGCGCCCCCGGCGTGGGTGAGGCCGAAGCGCCAGAGATCGGGATCCGTGCGGTGGGCCCAGTCGACCCCCGTGACGGGCCCGAGCGCGGCGACGAGCAGGTCGACGAGGTGCGGGCCCACGTCGAGCAGCGCGCCCTGCTCCGCCCGCCACGGCGACGCCGCGAAGGGCCCACCGAGCAGCGCACCCGACAGCCACCGCGCCGAGCCCGTCGTGTCGACCCCCGGCGTCGACGGGATCCCCGCCAGCCAGCTCTGCACGTCGGGGGCGTGGCGCAGCGTCAGCACGATCGACGAGTGGACGCCCGCCCGCGTGACGGCCTCGACCACCTCCCGGGCCCCGTCGAGCGTCTCCGCGAGCGGCTTCTCGCAGATCAGGTGGCGCCCGGCCGCCGCGGCGCGCACCACCAGCGCGCCCTGGACCAGCGGTGGCACGGCCAGCGCCACCACGTCGACGTCGGCGATCAGGGCGTCGAGATCGGCGTAGGCCGTGCTCCCGAGCGACGCGGCGAGCTCCGTGGCCTGCTCGGGGCGACGCGTCCACACGCCCGTCAGCGTGGTGGCGGGATGCGCCACGATCGCCGGTCCGTGCACTCCGCGGGCCCACGGCCCGCCCCCCACCAGCCCGACGCGCATGTGATCCACGACCGCCATCCTGCCTCGCGGGGAGTTAGGGTCCGACTGTGCCCACCGAGACCGTCGTCCCGAAACCGGCGGCCACCGTGCTGCTGCTGCGCGACGATCCGAACCCCCCGCCCGGCCGCGCTCCGCTCCAGGTCTTCCTGCAGCGCCGGGTGGCCGGCATGGCCTTCGCGGGCGGCATGACGGTGTTCCCCGGCGGCGGCGTCGATCCCTCCGACCGGCCCGATCCGGCGCGGTGGAGCGGCCCGTCACCGGCGCAGTGGGGCGAACGGCTGGCGTGTGACGCGGAGATGGCCGGGGCGCTCGTCCACGCTGCGGTGCGGGAGACGTTCGAGGAGTGCGGCGTCCTGCTGGCCGGGCCCGGCCCGTCGCCCCACCACGAGCGGGAGGCGCTGGTGGCCCACCGCCGCACGCTCGGTGAGGTCCTGGCCGGGGCGCAGCTGACCCTGCACTCGGAGCTGCTGGCGGCGTGGTCGCGGTGGATCACGCCCGAGCAGTCGCCGAAGCGCTACGACACGGCGTTCTTCGTCGCGCGGGTGCCCGAGGGCCAGGAGGCCGACGCCCACACCACCGAGGCCGTCGAGGCCACGTGGTGGCACCCGGCCACCGCGCTCGAGCACTGGGAGCGCGGCGACATGCAGCTGCTCGCGCCCACGTTCACGTCGCTGCGGGAGATCGCGGAGCACCCCGACGCCGCGTCGGTGCTGGCCGCGGCCACGCAACGCGTCATCACGCCGATCATCCCGATGGTGCGCCGCGAGGGCGACCAGGTGGTGGTCGTGCTGCCCGGCGACCCCGGGTTCGAGACCGCCGAGATGCACCTGACGCCCGGGAGCCCCGGATGACCCATCCCCTGTACGGGGAGCTCCGCTCCGTCACGCCGCTGGCGTCGGTGCTGCTCGCCCGCAACCCGTCGGCCATGACGCTGGAGGGCACCAACTCCTGGGTGCTGCGGGCTCCGGGCGTCGAGGAGTGCGTGGTGGTCGACCCCGGTGACGAGGACGACGAGCACCTGGAGCGCGTGGCCGAGCAGGGGCCCGTGGCGCTGGTGCTGCTCACCCACCGCCACCACGACCACGCCGGCGGCGCCGCCCGCTTCGCCGAGCTGACCGGTGCGCCCGTCCGGGCGCTGGACCGCTCGCTGGTGCTCGGCTCCGAGGCCCTCGGCGACGGTGACGTGGTGGCCGCGGCGGGCGTCGAGCTGCGGGTGGTGGCCACGCCGGGCCACACGTCGGACTCGCTGTCGTTCCTGCTCAGCGGTCCGGACGCGCCGCCGACGGTGCTCACCGGCGACACCGTCCTGGGCCGCGGCACCACCGTCATCGCCCACCCCGACGGCGTGCTGGGCCCCTACCTGGAGTCGCTGCGCCGGCTCGCCGACCTCGCACCGGGCACCGCGGTGCTCCCGGGACACGGCCAGGAGCTCCCGGACGCGCCCACGGTGGCCCAGGCCTACCTCGCCCACCGCGAACAGCGCCTGGACCAGGTCCGTGCCGCATTGGACGCCCTCGGCCCCGCCGCGTCGGCGAGGCAGGTGGTGGAGACGGTGTACGCGGACGTCGACGAGTCGTTGTGGCCGGCAGCCGAGCTCTCGGTCCTGGCCCAGCTGGAGTACCTCCGCGGCTGACGCCCCCCGTGCGCGGAAATCAGTGCGGGAACACCGTTATCCGCTCACGAGGGCCATCCGGCGGGCCGGCGCCGGGGCGTTGAAGCTTCCGCGGCGCAGCCAGATGACGACCGCCACGACCAGTCCCGCGACACCGCCGGCCAGGAACGCGCCCGCCGGGCCGCTCGCGTCGACGATGACGCCGGCCACCGACTGCCCGGCCGAGAGCCCCAGCGTGGCCGCCGTGACCACCCAGCCGAACGCCTCCGTGGCCGTCCCGACCGGGGCGACGGCCTCGACGCCGAGCGACTGGGCCGTGACCTGCGGGGTGATGGTCGCGCCGGCGAACAGCATCGCCACCACCAGCACCGGGATGGAGCCGAGCGGACCCGTCAGGGCCATGGCCGCGACGCACACCCCGAACACCGCGAGCAGCACCGGCAGCCGCAGGTGCAGCGGGCGGGGCCAGGGCCGCAGCGAGTACAGGACGCCCGCGAGCACCGACGCCACCGACCACGCCGAGAGCAGCACGCCGCCCATCGCGGGCGACCCGGCCTCGGCCGTGACCGCCGGCACGCCGACCTCCACCGTGCCGATGACCAGCCCGAACCCGAGCGACGCGAGCGCCACCGTGCGCATGCCGGGCCGGGCCAGGGCACCGAGAATCCCGATCGACGGCCCGCGGGGGGCCGGCTCCTGGATGCGCACGGGACGGCTCAGCGCGAACCCGACGGAGCCGATCACCATCGCCGACACGGCGACGGCGACACCGGTGCCGGGCCAGGGCGCCGCCACCAGGAACGCGGCGGCGGCCGGGCCCAGGATGAAGAAGACCTCCAGGCTGATGGCCTCGTAGCTGAAGGCCGCGTCGCGCCGGGGGCCGGCGGGCACCAGCACGCCCCACAGCGACCGCGACGCGCCGGGCAGCGCCGGCTGCACGAGCCCGCCCACCAGCGCGAGCAGGACGAGCAGCGGCAGCGCCGCCCGCGACTGCACGGCCAGGACCAGCCCCGTCTCGGCCAGGCCGAACAGCACCGCGGCCACCAGCAGCGGCCGGGTGGGCCCGACGCGGTCCATCAGCCGGCCCTGCGCCACCGAGCCCAGCGACACCCCGGCCAGCGTGCCCGCCGACACCAGCCCGGCCGCCGCGAACGACCCCGTCACCCGCTGGACGTAGAGCAGCGTCGCGAGCCCGACCATGGCGATCGGGAACCGGCCGAGCGCCGAGGCGAGCGCGGGGACGAGCGCTCCGGGCGAGGTCAGGGCGGCACGGTAGTCGGACAGGGTGGCGGACGAGGAGGACACGTCGACCAGGGTCGCACAGATTGGTACGGACGTACCACTTTATTGCCCAGGAGCGACGAAAGGCACCTGCCGGGTGCGGGAGGTGCCCTTCGACGAGCTCGTTCTAGCGGGCCCGGCGGGCCAGTCGCTCGGGCTCCAGGATCAGCACGCTCTTGCCCTCCAGCCGCAGCCAGCCGCGGTGGGCGAAGTCGGCGAGCGCCTTGTTGACCGTCTCACGCGACGCGCCGACCAGCTGGGCGATCTCCTCCTGCGTCAGGTCGTGCGTGACGCGCAGCAGGCCCGACTCCTGCGACCCGAACTGGCGCGCGAGCTGCAGCAGCGACTTGGCCACCCGCCCCGGCACGTCGGTGAAGATCAGGTCGGCGAGCATGTTGTTGGTGCGGCGCAGCCTGCGGGCCAGCACCCGCAGCAGCTGCTCCGCGATCTCCGGCCGCTTGCCGATCCACTCGCGGAGCGCGGCGCGGTCCATCGTGTAGGCGCGGACCTCCGTGACGGCCGTGGCCGACGACGTGCGCGGTCCCGGGTCGAAGATCGACAGCTCGCCGAACATGTCGGACGGCCCGGCCACCATGAGCAGGTTCTCCCGCCCGTCCGGCGACTTCCGGCCGATCTTGACCTTGCCGTTGCCGACGATGTAGAGACGGTCGCCCGGCTCACCCTCGGCGAAGATCACGTGCCCGCGGGGGAACTCCGCGCTCTCCAGCGCCTGGGCCAGGGCGTCGGCCGCATGCGGCTCGACTCCCTGGAAGATCCCTGCGCGGATCAGAATCTCGTCCACTACCGCTCCTCGTCCCGGCCGCTGCCCCGCGGCGGATCACCGGCACGCAGTCTAGGGGCAACACCAACGCTGTGTTACATCGCAAGGGCCGTTTCGCGGTCACGAACGGCGGATTCGAGGGCGCTTCAGCCCCACTCGGGCCATAACAGGCTCAGGCAGCATTGCTCCGTTTGACCGGACGACTCCCACGCGGGCTGCGGCTCCGCAGCCGGAAGAGCTCCAGTGCGCGACCGGTGCCCTGCCGGAACAGCGCACGCACCTCGTCCGGACGTGGTTTGTCGAGCAGCTCGTCGAGCTCGTCGGTACGCACGGTGGACTCCCGCAGCTTGGACTCCACACGCTCCATACCGAGCGCGAAGAACATCACCAGCAGCGGCACGAGGACGGACAACCAGGCAGTCATGTCGGGGGAATCGTCTCGCATCCGCCCTGGCCGCGGCACGGCGGGGGTCGGTGCGCCGCCGTCTCGATATGTTTTCGTGACCTGATCAGCCACTCTGCGTGAGCGGATGGAACGGGATCCAGGACTGTCGGGACTCCGCCGTACGCTCTTGAGCGTGACCACGCAGCTCGACCTCACCCGCAACGCGGCGCGTCTCGCCAAACGGGTCGCCGCCGGTGAGCCGTCCCTGGGCCGCGCGCGTCGCGTCGGCCGGATGCTGCGCACGCTGGCCGACACCCACGTCGACGCGCACTGCGAGCTCGATTTCCGCACGCCCCTGGAGCTGGCCGTGGCCACGGTGCTGTCGGCGCAGAGCACCGACAAGCTCGTCAACACCGTCACGCCGGCGCTGTTCGCGCGCTACCCCACGGCGCTCGACTACGCCAAGGCCGATCGCGCCGAGCTCGAGGAGATGATCCACAGCACCGGGTTCTTCCGGAACAAGGCCAGCTCGCTGATCGGCCTGGGCGCGGCCGTCGTCGAGAAGCACGACGGCACGCTGCCGCACACCCTCGACGAGCTGGTGAAACTGCCCGGCATCGGCCGCAAGACCGCCAACGTCATCCTCGGCAACGCCTTCGACGTGCCGGGCATCACGGTCGACACCCACTTCGGCAGGCTCGTGCGCCGCTGGGGCTGGACCGGGCTGGAGGATCCGGTCAAGGTCGAGCACGCGGTCGGCGAGCTGGTGCCCAAGCGCGACTGGACGATGGCGTCCCACCGCGTGATCTTCCACGGCCGGCGCGTGTGCCACGCCAAGAAGCCCGCCTGCGGCGCGTGCACGCTCGCGGCCGACTGCCCGTCCTACGGCACCGGCCCCACCGACCCGATGCTCGCCGCGGCCCTGCTCAAGGGCCCGTCGCGGCCGCGGCTGCTGGAGCTCGTGGGGTTGCCCGCCGACGTGGTCCCTCCCGTGGAGGCGGCGATCGGTACAGCCGACGAGGCCCCCGCACCCACGGGCACCGAGGACCAGGACGCGCCGTGACGAGACTGGGCCGCGCGGAGATCATCTCGTTCGTCGTGGTCGTGCTGCTCGCCGCGGCAGGCGTCTACGCACTCTGGCCGCGGGACGCGGCCACGTCCGTCTCCGCGGTACCCGCGGCACAGGACCCCGGGCACGCCGCCGTCTCCGTCCCCGACGCCGAGCTCGCCGCACCCCGGGCCGCGGCCCGCCTCGAACCGTGCCCGGCGGCGGTCGATCCCGAGGGCACCGGCTCCGCGGGGGCGGGCCCGCTGGCCGGCGTCGTGGTGCCGTGCCTCGGAGCGCCCGGCTCGGTCGACCTCGGCCGGGCCCTGGCCGGGCAGACCGTGCTGATCAACGTCTGGGCATCGTGGTGCGCGCCGTGCCGCGCCGAGCTGCCCGTGCTCGCGTCCTACGCCGCCCGGCCCGACGCCGTGCCCGTGCTCGGCGTCGACTTCGCCGACGATCCCCGCCCCGCCCTGGGCCTGCTCACCGACCTCGGTGTGACGCTGCCGTCGGTCACCGACCCCGACAACGCCCTGCGCAAGGCGCTGGACATCCCGCCCGGCCTGCCGATGTCGTACGTGGTGCGGCCGGACGGCCGCGTGACGCGGGTGGACCCACCTGTACCGTTCACGTCCGCCGACGAGGTGGCGGCCGCCGTCACGAGGTTGTCGTGAGCTCGGCGGCGCAGCCGGAGGAGCCCGCGCTCCGGCCCGATCTCGCCCCGGCGTGGCTCCGGCCGCTGCTCGGGGAAGTGGCTGACGTCGACGCCACCGCGTTGACGCGGCACCGGATCCGCGCCCGGCCGGACGCCCGCCGCGCCGCGGTCCTGATGGCCTTCGCCGACGATCCCGCGCACGGCCCGGACGTGCTGCTCGTGGAGCGCGCCGGCACCCTGCGCAACCACGCGGGCCAGGTGGCGTTCCCCGGCGGCAGCACCGATCCCGACGACGCCGGCCCCATCGCCGCGGCGCTGCGCGAGGCCGAGGAGGAGACCGGGCTCGACCCGTCGGGCGTCGTGCCCCTGACGTTGCTGCCCGAGCTGTTCATCCCGCCGTCGGGGTTCGCGGTCACGCCGGTGCTCGCCCACTGGGCCCGCCCCACGGCCGTGCACGCCGTGGACCCGGGTGAGACCGCGGCCGTGGTCCGGGTGCCGCTGGAGCAGCTCGCCGATCCCGCCAACCGGTTCCAGGTCGGGCATCCGTCCGGGTTGACCGGGCCGGCCTTCACGGTGGCGGGCCTGCTCGTGTGGGGGTTCACGGGGGGCTTATTGTCCGCGCTGTTGGATCTCGGTGGATGGGCACGTCCCTGGGACACCTCGCGGGTCGAGGACCTGGAATCCGCGGCTCGGGCCGCTCGGCAGGAGGTCGCAGGATCGTGAAGTTCGGGGGGCGTGGCCGGTGAGTTGGGTCGACCTGGTGGTCGTCGTCCTCGCCCTGATCGCCGCCGTCTCGGGGTGGCGACACGGCATGGCCGTGGCACTGCTGTCGTTCGTCGGCGTGCTGGGCGGGGCCATCCTCGGGGTGCGCCTGGCCCCCCTGCTGGCCTCGGGCATCGCCAGCCCCAGCAGCCGGGTGATCGTCAGCATCGTGGTCGTCGTGCTGCTCGTGGCTCTCGGGGAGACCACCGGGGTGTTCTTCGGCCGCCGCATCCGCGACCACATCCGCGGGGAGCGGTCTCTGAAGATCGACTCCGGGCTGGGGTCGGTGCTCCAGGCCGTCACCGTGGTGATCGCCGCGTGGCTGGTGGCGCTGCCGCTGGCCTCGGCCAGCTTCCCCACGGTGGCCGCCGGCATCCGCGGCTCCGAGGTGCTGCGCGCCGTCAACTCGGTGATGCCCGACGGCGCCAAGGCCCTGCCCGACGAGCTGCGCCAGCTGCTCAACAACTCGGGCTTCCCGGACGTCACCAACCCGTTCTCGCAGACCCCCATCACCGAGGCCGGCCCGCCGAACGCGTCCCTGAGCAACGACGCCGTGATCAAGGACGTCCGGTCCAGCGTGCTGAAGATCCGTGGCCGGGCCCCCTCCTGTCAGCGGATGCTGGAGGGCAGCGGGTTCGTCATCGGCCCGCAGCTGGTGCTCACCAACGCCCACGTCGTCGCGGGCACGTCGTCCACCCAGGTGGAGGTGGCGGGCCGCCGCGGCCCGGTCGACCTCGACGCCCGGGTGGTGCTCTACGATCCCGAGGTCGACGTCGCGGTGCTGCGCGTGCCCGACCTCGACGAGAAGCCGCTGGTCTTCGAGCCGCAGCCGGCCTCGCCTCAGGACGACGCCATCGTGCTGGGCTACCCGCTCGACGGTAGCTTCACCGTCACCCCGGCCCGGGTCCGCCAGGAGATCAAGCTCAAGGGCCCGGACATCTACGAGAAGGGCGACATCACCCGCGACGTCTACACGATCCGGGCCACCGTGCGCTCGGGCAACTCCGGCGGGCCGATGATCGACCCGTCCGGTCGCGTGATCGGGGTGGTGTTCGGCGCCGCACTGGACGACAGCGAGACGGGCTTCGTGCTCACCGTCGACCAGGTGTCACGCGCGGTGCAGGCCGCCCCCGGGCTCACGCGCGAGGTGGACACGGGCGCCTGCGCGTCGTAGGTATCACGGTCGGAGGCGTGCGCCTCCGACCGACATGGACCACTACCCGTCACTGCTCCCGGTGCTGACCGGGGCACTCGCCGCCCTGGCGGGTGCACTGCTGCTCGACCGGCCGCTCGGCCTCGGCGCGCTCGGACCCGCCGGAACGGCGGCGGCCGCCGCCCTCCTGGTGGTGTCGCTGCTCGTGCTGGTGGCGCTGCCCCGATGGGGGTCAGACGTCGCGCGTGATCGTCTGCTCGCGGCCCGGCCCGACGCCGATCGCGCTGACGGGCGCACCGGTGAGCTCCTCGATTCGCTCCACATAGGCCCGGGCGTTGGCGGGGAGTTCTGGATAGCTCCGGTATGGCGAGAGGTCCTCGAACCAGCCGGGCATCTCCTCGTAGACGGGCACCGCGTGGTGGACGTCGGTCTGGGTCATCGGCATGTCGTCGATGCGCCGGCCGTCGACCTCGTAGCCCACGCAGACCGGCACCTTCTCGAGGCCTGACAGCACGTCGAGCTTGGTGAGGAAGAAGTCGGTGATGCCGTTGACGCGCACCGCGTAGCGGCCGATCACGGCGTCGAACCAGCCGCAGCGACGCGGGCGCCCGGTGGTGACGCCGACCTCGCCGCCGGCCTTGCGCAGGTGCTCGCCCATCGCGTCGAGGAGCTCGGTGGGGAACGGGCCGGAACCGACACGCGTGGTGTAGGCCTTGAGGATGCCGATCACCCGCGTGATCTTGGTGGGGCCGATGCCGGAGCCGACGGCCGCGCCGCCCGCCGTCGGGTTCGAGCTGGTGACGAACGGATACGTGCCGTGGTCGACGTCGAGCAGCGTGCCCTGCGAGCCCTCCAGCAGGATCGTCTCGCCGGCCTCGAGCGCCTTGTTGAGCAGCAGCCGGGTGTCGGCGATGCGATCGGAGAACTTCTGCGCGTGGGCCAGCACGGTGTCGACGACCTCGTCGACCTCCAGCGCGCGGCGGTTGTAGACCTTGACCAGCACCTGGTTCTTGAACGCCAGCGCGGCCTCCACCTTCTGGTGCAGGATCTTCTCGTCCAGGACGTCGGCCACCCGGACGCCGACGCGGGCGACCTTGTCCTGGTAGGCGGGCCCGATCCCGCGGCCGGTGGTGCCGATCTTGGACTTGCCCAGGAACCGCTCGGTGACCTTGTCGATCTCCACGTGGTACGGCATGATCAAGTGCGCGTCGGCGCTGATCATCAGGCCGGACGTGTCCACCCCGCGGTCCTCGAGGCCCTGCAGCTCGTCGAGCAGCACGCCCGGGTCGATGACCACGCCGTTGCCGATCACGTTCTTCGCGCCCGGGGTGAGGATGCCGGACGGGATCAGGTGCAGCGCGAAGTTCTGGCCGTCGGGGAGCACCACGGTGTGGCCGGCGTTGTTGCCGCCCTGGTAACGCACGACCCACTGCACCTGGTCGCCCAGGATGTCGGTGGCCTTGCCCTTGCCCTCGTCGCCCCACTGGGCTCCGATCAGCACGATCGCGGGCATGTAAGACTCCAGTCTGAACGACAGTGGGACACGCGCAGGTACAAACGCAGCGGCGGGAGGGTAACCGATCCGGTGGGCTCGATCGACCTGGAACAGGTGCTGCTGACCTGCGGCTCCCACGGTAGTCGGCGCCTCCCGACCCCGTCCGGGGTGCCCACGGTCGCGCTGCCCGCCCGGCCGGGCAAGGCCGATCTCGACCCGGTGCTCGCCGCGAACCCCCGGCGGCTGGTGGTGGCGGGCGACGACGCCGACCTCGCCGCCGTCCTGCAGCGGCTGCTGCGCAGCGACCGTCTCGACGTCGAGCTGGCCCACCTGCCCACCCGCGGCTCGGACGCCGCGAAGGCCTGGGGCCTGCCGTCCGATGTCGACCTGGCGTTCGACGGGAAGGCCTCGCCGGTCCCGCTGGTGCGCGACGACTCGGGCGGCGTCCTCGTCGGGCGCGGGGAGGTCCGCGGGATGCGCGGCGAGTGCTACTGCGACGACGTGCTGGTGCTGCGCGGCACCGCACCCCGGCTGGTGGCGGCGCCGGGGCCCGGCGGGGTGGGCGTCCGCGCCGGCCGGACGGGCCGCCTGCCCGACGGGCGGACGCGCGCCGTCGACCTCCGGGCCAGGAGCGGACGGGGCGAGGCGGTCGGCCGCACGGCGCAGTTGGGCGGCGAGCCGATGACGGTGGTGACCGACGGAGTGGCGCATCCGAGGGAGGTCCGCCGCTGGACCTGGTACCGCCACACGACCGACTGGCTCCTGGTCCGCCCGTAGAACGCCCGCCCCGCCCCACGAGTCGACGGTTCCGCGTGCGCGAGTCGACGGTTCCGCGTGCGCGAGTCGACGGTTCCGCGTGCGCGAGTCGACGGTTCCGCGTGCGCGAGTCGGCGGTTCCGCGTGCGCGGCCGCACCCCCGAAAGTGCCGACTCGGCCACCCGAAACCGCCGACTCGCGGCGTTTGGCGGCTGGATGGTGGTGCGCCTGGACCTGGAGGGGTTCTTCGGCCACGTCACGGGGCTGGTCGTCAACCACCGTGCGGCCGCACCGCGCACCGGGTTCGACGCCCTGCGCGCGCTGCTGCACAACTGCGCCCGCACCGGCCCCGACGTGCAGAACCGCAGCGCCCATCCGGCGTTCCGCGACCGCGTGCCCGGCCGGATCGCCGGGGTCGCCACCGGCCGCCCGGCCCGGGAGGCGCCGCTCCGGGCCCTCTTCGGCGCGATCCGCTGGTGATCAGGCGGCGGGGCGCTGGTGGTACTTGTCGACGTACTCCTGCTCCGACAACGACGCGATGGCGTACATGATCTCGTCGGTGACGGCCCGCCGGATCACGTTGGAGCCGCCCAGCCCGTCGTAGCGGGAGAAGTCCAGCGGCTCGCCGTAGCGGACGGTGACCCGGCGCAGCCGCGGGAACCGCGCCCCCACCGGCTGCACCCGCTCGGTGCCGACCAGCGCCACCGGCACGACGACGGCCCCGGTGTCGAGCGCCAGCGTGGCGACGCCGGTGTGGCCGCGGTGCAGCCGGCCGTCGAGCGAGCGGGTGCCCTCGGGATAGATCGCGAACGCGCCGTCGGCCTCCAGCACGGTGCGCGCGGCGTGCAGCGCGGCCAGCCCGGCCTTGGCGTTGGTGCGGTCGACCGGCACGTACCCGAGCGCGGAGAGGAACGCCGCCAGCGCTCTCCCCTTGAGGCTCTGGCCCACGAAGTACTCGGCCTTGCCGAGGAACGACACCGGACGCCCGGCCGTCAGCGCGATCACGGCGGTGTCGACGGCCGCGCGGTGGTTCGACGCGATGATCACCGGCCCGTGCCGCGGAACGTTGTCGGCACCGTGCACGTCAGGGCGGTAGAGCAATCGGGCGAGCGGGGCCAGCAACCAGCGCACGAGCAGATGCACGGGCCGACAACGGCGCGCACGCTTGTCCTGTTCCCGCCCGGATGTGCATCCACCCGGATGGCGGCGTCAGACTCACCGGCGGGATCGTCGGCCGCCGCGGTGGCGAGCACTCCTTCGACCTCACGCGCGAAGGCGACGGAGCCCGGCACGCGCTGGGTAGGGCAGCGGGGCGGCCGGGACGCGGTGCGCTTCGCCCGCGCGCTGGCGACCACCGCCGGCGCAGCCGTGTACGACCACAACGACGGGATCCGGGCCGCGGCAGAGCGGTGAGCCGCGGTTCCCGGCGAACCTGCTCGCGGGCACGCAGCACGATCTCACCCCCGCCGTGACGCTGCCCCGTGGATCCCGCCGTTGGGGGCGCCGTTCATCGAGTTGCGCGCTCCATGACGGCAGGGCATTCTGCTGATCATCATGTGGATCTGAGCACGCCACGCCCCCACGCCGAGGCCACGCCCCGTGGGAGCGAACTGCGCTCTCCCGGTGGTGTGCATGCCTGCAGCCCTTCTCGCCCATGACCTCGTCAGGTCCTACCGCGACCGCACCGTCCTCGACGGCGTCTCGCTCACCGCGACGCCCGGCCGCCGCATCGGCCTGATCGGGGAGAACGGCGCCGGCAAGTCGACGCTGCTGCGGCTGCTCGCGGGCGTCGAGGAACCCGATGCGGGGCAGGTCGAACGGCCGGCCGATCTCGGCTACGGCCACCAGGAGCTGGCGTTCCCGGCCGATGCCACGGTGGCCGACGTCCTCGACGACGCGCTGCGCGAGGCCCGCGCCGCCGTCGACGCGGTGGAGTCCGGTGACACGTCCGCCGTCGACCGGTACCTCGACCTCGAGGCCTGGGACGCCGACCGCCGCGCCGAGCTGGTGCTGGCCGGGCTGGGCCTGGATCTGGACCACGCGCGCCCGCTGAGCACGCTGTCCGGCGGCCAGCGCGGCCGGCTCGGGCTCGCGGCGCTGCTGATGCGCCGCCCGTCGGCGCTGCTGCTGGACGAGCCGACCAACCACCTCGACGACGACGCGGCCGCGTTCCTGGAGGAGCAGCTGCGGAAGCTGCCCGGGGTGGTGGTCGTGGCCAGCCACGACCGGGCCTTCCTCGACGCGGTGTGCACCGACCTCGTCGACCTCGATCCCGCGGTCGACGGCCCGACGCGCTACGGCGGCGGGTACACCGACTACCTCGCCACCCGGCGGGCCGAACGCGCCCGCTGGGAGCAGCGCTACGCCGACGAGCAGGACGAGCTCCGCGTGTTGCGGCACTCGGTGGCGGTCACGGCGCGGACGGTCTCCCACAACAAGCCCCGCGGGAACGAGCCGAAGCTGTTCTACGGCTTCAAGGGCGGGCGCGTGGAGAGCCAGGTGTCCCGGCGGGTCCGCAACGCCCGGCAGCGCCTCGACGAGCTGGAGCGCGACCAGGTCCGCAAGCCGCCGACGCCGCTGACGTTCACCGCGACCCTCGGCGACGCCGCTCCGGGCCCCGCCGCCGCGCTGCGCGACGTCCGGGTACCGGGCCGTCTCGCCCTCGACCGCCTCGACATCGGCGCCCACGACCGCCTGCTGGTCACGGGCGCGAACGGCGCCGGCAAGTCGACGCTGCTCGCGGTGCTGGCCGGACGGCTGGCGGCCGGGGGCACCGTCCACCTGCGACGCGGGCTGCGCGTCGGGCTGTTGGCCCAGGACATCGCGATCGAACGGCCCGAGCGCACCGCCCGGCAGGTCTACGCCGACCGCGTCGGGCCGGCGACGGTGCCGCTCGTCGACCTGGGCCTGATCGCGCCGCGCGACGTCGACCGGCCCGTCACCGAGCTGTCGGTGGGGCAGCGCAGGCGGCTGGAGCTGGCGATGCTGGTGGCCGCCGCGCCCCAGCTCCTGCTGCTCGACGAGCCGACCAACCACCTGTCGCCGGCGCTGGTCGAGGAGCTGGAGGCGGCGCTGACGTCCAGCCCCGGCGCGGTGGTGGTGGCCAGCCACGACCGGTGGTTGCGTCGCCGCTGGGACGGCCGGGAGCTGCGGCTCCGCCGCCCGTGAGCGGAAATCAGTGCTCCAGCACTGATTTCCGCTCACAGGGGGTCAGGCGAACGCGTTCACGCCCGTCAGCTCGGCCGAGAGCGTCCAGAGGCGGGCGGCCTGCTCCGGGTCGACCGCGTAGGGACGCACGCCTCTCGCGCCGGCCTCGGCCGCGGGCTCGGCCACGTCGCAGTCCTCCAGGTAGAGCCCGCCCATGCCGTCGAGCTGCGGCGAGGTGACCGCCCAGGTCTGGGTCGCGGCACCGGCCTCCGGGGTCTTGAAGCCGGCCGGGTTCACCGGGTTGCCGGACTCGTCGATCCAGCCCATCGCCACCTGCTCCTCCTTCGGGAGGTGCCGCTGGAGAGGCGTCAGGATGCCGCCCGGGTGGAGCGAGAACGCGCGCACACCGGAGTCCCGGCCGAGCGCGTCGAGCTGGACGGCGAACAGGGCGTTGGCCGTCTTCGCCTGCCCATAGGCCTGCCACTTCTCGTAACCGGTCGCGAACTGCACGTCGTCCCAGCGGATGGCGGAGCGGTGGTGGCCCCGCGACGACACGGACGCCACGCGGCCCCGCCCACGGGCGATCGCCGGCCACAGCCGGTTGACCAGCGCGAAGTGGCCGAGGTGGTTGGTGGCGAACTGCGCCTCCCACCCGGGCCCGACACGGGTCTCCGGGCAGGCCATGACGGCGGCGCTGTCGATCGTGATGTGGATGTCGCGGCCGGAGGCGAGGAACCGCTGCGCGAACGCGGCGACGCTGTCGAGGTCGGCGAGGTCCAGCTCGTCGGTCTCGACGCCGTCGATCCCGTCGAGCGCCTCCTTGGCGACGTCCGGGCGCCGGGCCGGGACGACGACGTGCGCGCCCGCCGCGGCCAGCGCCTTCGTGGTTTCCAGACCGAGGCCGGAGTAACCGCCGGTGACGACGGCCAGCCTGCCGGTCAGGTCGACGCCGGCCAGCACCTCGGCCGCCGTGGTGGTGGCGCCGAAGCCGCTGCCGATCCTGTGCTGTGCTGCTGTGGTCACGGATTCGACGCTAGGCCTTCGAGCGCACTCGAAGTCAAGCGTGCCACCGCCAGGCCAGCTCGCCCGGCGCGGGCGCGGGGCCCGGCAGCTCCGCGCCGGACGTCGGGTCGAGCAGGCCGTCCAGCACGAGCGCGAGCACCCGCCGTCGCAGCTCACGGGTGCGCCCGGCGTCCGGGACGCGGACGGCGGCACACGCCTCCAGCAGCAGCACGATGTCCTGCGCCACCGCGCCGGGTCGCAGCCCCGGCCGGGCCCGCCCGACCACCTCGGTCAGCAGCGCGTCGGCCCGACGGGCGTCGTCGTCCATCTCCACGGTCGGGGTGAACGTGCCCGCGAGGTGGACGGTGAGCGAGTGGACGTCGGCGTCGACGACCCGCTCCAGGAACCCCACGAGGGCGGCGGTCCCGTCCGGCTCGGCCAGCGCGCGTTCCGCCTCGGCGACGAAGTGCAGCAGCCCGTCGCGGCAGAGGCGGCGCAGCAGGTCGTCCTTGCCCGGGTACCGGCGGTAGAGCGCGCTGATCCCGACGCCGGCGCGCTGGGCCACGGCCGCGATCGGGGCCCGCGCATCCTCCAGGAACACCTCCCGCGCCGCGGAGAGGATCACCTCGTCGTTGGCCGCGGCCTGGCGGCGCCGGCCGGAGAGCGCGCTGGTGTCCACCACGGCGTGAATCTAGCACTGGAACGGATCGTTCCGCTCTGCTAACTTGGAACGGAACACATCGTTCCGTTCAACGGAGGCTCTCATGCCCGCGATCCGCCCGTTCCGCATCGACGTCCCCCAGACCGCGCTCGACGACCTCACCGGCCGCCTCGACCGCACCGTCTGGCCGTCGGAGCTCCCCGGCGTCGGCGACTCCTACGGCGTGCCCGGAACCCGCGTCCGCGAGCTGGCGCGCTACTGGGGCGAGGAGTTCGACTGGCGGGCGGTGGAGGCCTGGCTCAACGCGCTCCCCCAGTTCGTCACGGAGATCGACGGCGAGGACATCCACTTCGTGCACGTCCGCTCGTCACGGCCGGACGCGACGCCGCTGGTGCTCACCCACGGCTGGCCGGGCACGTTCGTCGAGTACCTGGACGTCATCGGGCCGCTCACCGAGCCCGCCGCCGACGAGCCCGCGTTCCACGTGGTGATCCCGTCGCTGCCCGGTTTCGGCTTCTCCGGCCCGACGCGCAGCACGGGCTGGAACCGCTGGCGCACCGCGCGTGCCTGGGCCGAGCTGATGGCCCGGTTGGGCTACGACCGCTACGGCGCCGTGGGCAACGACGCCGGCTCGATGCTCGCCCCCGAGATCGGCCGGTTCGACGCCGGGCACGTCGTCGGCGTGCACGTCACGCAGGTGTACTCGTTCCCGTCGGGCGACCCGGCGGAGTTCGAGAAGCTCACCGCCGACGACCACGCCGCGCTGGAGCACCTGCAGTGGTTCATGGACCACAAGTCCGCGTTCAACGTCCTGCAGAGCCAGCAGCCGCAGACCCTCGCCTACGCGCTCTCCGACTCGCCGGTCGGCCTGCTCGGCTGGCACGCACAGCTCTTCGGCGAGAGCCTCGACCCCGAGTTCGTGCTGACCAACGTCGCGATCTCCTGGTTCACCGGCACCGTGGCGTCGGCCGCCCGCTTCTACTACGAGGACGCGCACGCCACCGACCAGCCGACCGGCCCCACCACCGCGCCCCTGGGCGTCGCGATGTTCGCGGGCGACTTCCGGTCGATCCGGGCGTTCGCCGACCGCGACCACGCCGGCATCGTGAGCTGGAACGCCTACGACGCGGGCCGGCCCGCCGGCCCACCCGCCGACGCCGCGGGCCACTACGCCGCGCACGAGGACACCGACCTGCTGGTGGGCGACATCCGCCGGTTCTTCGCCTCGCTGAGCTGAGGGCTCGGGAAACCGAGCGCATCGCCGCGAGGCCGCCCGGCGCAACCGGCTCGTCAGCGACCCGCCCAGCGAGATGACTGCCGCGATCGGGGCGAAGAACGGCCGGGCGGGCCCGACGAGGTCACCGGCGACGTACCAGGCGAGACCGGTCGCCACCGCGCACCGGGCGGTGGGCAGTGCGGAAACCCCGGAGCCGCGTGACCCGCGACCGGAGCGGGGCGGCCAGCCGCCGGCCGGGGGGCCCGGGGCTCAGGCCAGGCCGAGAGCGGCGCGGGCCGCTGGGTCGGAGTCGTCGAGGAGGTTCAGGGTGCGCTCGGCCTCGTCGGTCTCGCCGATGGCCACGGCCGCCTTGTGCAGGGCGGCGACCGCGCGCAGGAAGCCCCGGTTGGGCTCGTGCGCGAACGGGACCGGCCCGAAGCCCTTCCACCCGTTGCGGCGCAGCTGGTCCAGGCTGCGGTGGTAGCCGGTGCGGGCGTAGGCGTAGCCGGTGATCGTCTGCCCCGCTTCGAGCGCGTTCTCCGCCAGCACCGCCCAGGCGATGCTGGACGTCGGGTGCGCGGCCGCCACCTCGGCGGGGTCCTTGCCCCCGTCCAGCAGCGCGGCGGCCGGGTCGACGGGCAGCAGGGTGGGATCGGGGCCGAGCAGGTTGCCGAACGAGGTCATGCCCCCATCCTGCCGCCTGCGTGTGCGGAGAGCGGTGTGGGGGAACAATGACGTCATGAACAGCGAGCAGCTCCAGCGCGTCCGTTCCGGGAAGGGCTTCTTCGCCGCGCTGGACCAGAGTGGTGGGAGCACACCGAAGGCCCTGGCCGCGTACGGCGTCGAGGCCGCCGAGGGCGACGCCATGTTCGACCAGGTCCACGCCATGCGCACGCGGATCATCACCAGTCCGGCGTTCACCGGCGAGCGGGTGCTCGGCGCGATCCTGTTCGAGGACACGATGAACCGCGAGGTCGAGGGCCGCCCCACCGGCGACTACCTCTGGACCGTCAAGGGGATCGTGCCGTTCCTGAAGGTCGACAAGGGCCTGGCCGACGAGGCCGACGGCGCGCAGCTCATGAAGCCCATCCCCGATCTCGACGCCCTGCTGGCCACGGGCGTCGCGAAGGGGATGTTCGGCACCAAGATGCGCTCGTTCGTGAAGAAGGCCGACAGGGCCGGCGTCGAGGCGGTCGTCGAGCAGCAGTTCGCCATCGGCGACCAGATCCTCGACGCCGGGCTGGTGCCGATCCTCGAGCCCGAGGTGGACATCACCGCCGACGACAAGGCCGAGGCCGAGCACCTGCTGCGCGACGCGATCGCCGGGCACCTCGACCGGCTGCCCGATGGCCGGCAGGTGATGCTCAAGCTCTCCATCCCCACCGAGGACGGCTTCTACCGGGGTTTCGTCGAGCACCCGAAGGTGCTGCGGGTGGTGGCGCTGTCGGGCGGCTACAGCCGCGCCGAGGCCGACGAACGCCTGGCCCGCAACCCCGGCGTGATCGCCAGCTTCTCCCGCGCGCTCACCGAGGGCCTGCGCGCCGAGCAGAGCGCCGGGGAGTTCGACGCCCTGCTCGACCGGGCCGTCGGCGAGATCTACGCAGCGTCCAGCACGTGACGGGTCGTGCGCGGATATCGGTGCTCCAGCACCGATATCCGCGCACGGGTGCCGTCAGGCGCCGAGGCTGGTGCCCGTCGACTTCAGGTTCTCGCAGGCCAGCGTCACGCGCTCGGCCATGCCCAGCTCGGCGGCCTTGAGGTAGGAGCGGGGGTCGTAGGTCTTCTTGTTGCCGACCTCACCGTCCACCTTGAGCACACCGTCGTAGTTGGTGAACATGTGTGCCGCAATCGGCCGGGTGAAGGCGTACTGCGTGTCGGTGTCGACGTTCATCTTCACGACGCCGTAGCCCAGCGCCTCGTGGATCTCCTCGATCAGCGAGCCCGAGCCACCGTGGAACACCAGGTCGAACGGCTTCGAACCGGCGGCCAGCCCGAGCTTCGACGAGGCGACCTCCTGGCCCTGCTTGAGGATCTCCGGGCGCAGCTTGACGTTGCCCGGCTTGTAGACGCCGTGCACGTTGCCGAACGTGGCCGCGAGCAGGTAGCGGCCCTTCTCGCCGGCGCCGAGTGCCTCGACGGTGGCCTCGTAGTCGCCGGCCGAGGTGTAGAGCTTGTCGTTGATCTCGTTGTCGACGCCGTCCTCCTCGCCGCCGACGACGCCGATCTCGATCTCCAGCACGATCTTCGCCTTGACGGCGAGGTCGAGCAGCTCGGCCGCGATGCCCAGGTTCTCGTGCAGCTCGGTGGCGGAGCCGTCCCACATGTGCGACTGGAACAGCGGGTTCTCACCGCGGTCCACGCGCTCCTGGCTGATCGCGATCAGCGGGCGCACGTAGCTGTCGAGCTTGTCCTTGGGGCAGTGGTCGGTGTGCAGCGCGATGTTGACCGGGTACTTCGCCGCCACGACGTGCGCGAACTCCGCCAGCGCCGAGGCGCCGGTGACCATGTCCTTGACGCGCGTGCCCGACAGGAACTCCGCCCCACCGGTGGAGACCTGGACGATGCCGTCGCTCCCCGCCTCGGCGAAGCCGCGCAGCGCGGCGTTGAGGGACTCGGTGCCCGTCACGTTGATCGCCGGGTAGGCGAACTCACCGCTCTTGGCCTTGTCCAGCATCTCGTTGTAGATCTCGGGCGTGGCGATCGGCACGGTCTGACCCTCCTTTGGCGGACTGGCGCCCGTCAGTATCCCGTACCGGGACCCCGATACGATCGCCCCATGGCCGGTGACGTGGGGGACAGCACCGACGCCGGTGGCGCCGTGGAGCAGACCCTGACGAAGCTCAGGGCCCTCGACGCGCGCCCGGCGCCCGCCGTGGCGGCGGCCCCGCGCACCCTGGCCGACCTCTACCGCGACCACCGGATGCGCATGGTCCGCCTCGCCGTCCTGCTGGTGGACGACCCCAACACGGCCGAGGACGTCGTGCAGGAGGCGTTCGCCGGCCTGCACCGCCACTGGTCGGGGCTGCGTGACGAGGAGGCCGCCATCGGCTACCTCCGCGCGGCCGTCGTCAACGGGTCGCGCTCGGTGCTGCGGCGCCGGCGCACGGCCCGCGACTACGTGCCCCCGCACCAGGTCAACGCCCGTTCCGCCGAGTCGCTGGCCATGCTCACGGCCGAGCACCAGGCCGTCGTCGACGCGCTGGCCACCCTGCCACCGCGCCAGCGCGAGGTGCTGGTGCTGCGCTACTACGGGGGGCTGTCGGAGGCCGAGATCGCCGAGGCCACCGGCATCACGCGCGGCACGGTGAAGTCCACGGCCAGCCGCGCGCTCGACGCGGTCGGCCGGGTCATGAACCCGGGTGCCGGCCGATGAGCACCGCCGACGTCCTCACTTACGCGGAGGCGAGATGAGCGCGGACGAGTCGGAGCGGCGGGTGGCCGAGGCGCTGCGGGCGCGCGCCACCGGGGCCGGGCGTCCGGGGCCGGTCACCACGAGCGCTCCCGGCGGCATGTCCGTCCGGTCCGCGCTGCTCACCGCGCTGCTGGCGGGTGTGGTCCTCGGGCTGCTGCTCGCGTTGCTGTCCCTGCTGGTGCCGGGGCTGCTGCCGCCGCTCGGCTGACTGCGCTCAGCCGGCTCACAGACCTGCCCGGTACCGTGGCTGACCGTGACGACCACCCTCGCACTCGGCCCGGAGTGGCTCAACCCCTCCGTCATCATCGACTGGCTGGGGCCGTGGGCCCTCGTCGGCCTGGCTCTCATCATCTTCGCCGAGTGCGGGCTGCTGCTCGGGTTCTTCCTCCCCGGCGACTCCCTGCTGTTCACGGCGGGCCTGTTCGCCGTCTCCACCGGCATCGGCGCGCCGCTGTGGCTGGTCTGCATCGTGCTGACGGTCGCGGCTTTCGCGGGCAACGTCTGCGGCTACTACATCGGACGTGCCGCCGGACCGGCGATCTTCGACAAGCCGAGGTCCCGGCTGTTCAAGCCGCAGCACGTAGCGAAGACGCAGGGCTTCTTCGACAAGTACGGCAACCGGGCCATCGCGCTCGGCCGGTTCGTGCCGGTGGTCCGCACGTTCATCACCGTGATGGCGGGCGTGGGCCAGATGGACGCCAAGCGCTACCTCACCTACTCGCTGATCGGCGGCGTGGCCTGGGCCTCCGGGGTCACCCTGCTCGGCGCGGTGCTCGGCCAGTTCGACTTCGTGAAGAACAACATCGAGCTGATCCTGATCCTCGTGGTGCTCGTCTCGATCCTGCCGATCATCATCGAGCTCGTGCGGGCCCGCCGTAAGCCGGGCGCGCACACCGCCTAACGCGCGCGCTGCAGGGTGGCCGCGGCCTCCAGCAGCATCCAGCCCGACAGCTGCACCGACAGGTCGGCCTCCGGCGTGCCCTTCCGCGGCTCGGCGGCGGGCCGACCCCAGTCGGCCGAGAACACCGGGCCGCCCCGCACCTCGGCGCGCCCGCTCCACGCCGCCTCGGCGCTCGCGATGACCAGCCGCGACGCGGCGTCGGTGAGCTCGGGCCTGCGCAGCGCCGCCTCGGTCAGGTAGCGGGCCAGGATCCCCGCGAACAGGCCGCCGTCGCCGCCCCCGCAGCCCGGCAGCACCCCGTCCGCGCGGGCCAGCCGCTGGGTCACGGCGTCCACGAGCGCGACGGCCTGGTCGCCCCACCGGACGTGCCCGTCACGGGTGGCCAGCTCCACGCACGCACCCAGGTACACGCCCTGGCAGTAGGTGAAGATCCGCTTGTCCACCTCGGCGACGCCGCCGTCCGGGCCGACCCGGATGCCGTCGCGGACGAGGCCCGTGTCGGGGTCCACCAGCGTGTCGGTGATCCAGTCGGTGACGGCCGCGGCGAATTCGACCTGGCCGTCACGGGCCAGCAGGATGGCGGCCGGGCCGTTGGCGGGGGCGTTCTTCACCACGTCGCCGCGACGCCACCAGATCCCGCCACCGGCCTCCTCGGTCCAGCCGTCGTGCAGCTGCTCGGTGATGGCCGCGAGCGCCGGCCCGTGGCTGCCGCGGGCGAGCCCGCCCGCTCGCTGCAGCGTGAGCCCCAGCCACGCGACGTCGTCGTAGTAGCGGTTGGTCCACGAACCCAGGTTGCGCAGCCGCATGCTGCGCACGGCGGCGCCGATGATCTTCGCTCGGCGGTCGGACGGATCGCGCCGCTGCGCGTCCACGAGGCAGTCCAGAAGATGCGCCTGCCACCAGTAGTGCCACGGGTAGGGCAACACCGGCACGCGGCGCGGCCAGCGGACCCGGGCGATGCGGGTGCCCGGTACGACGCCGCCGATCCGACGGAGATGACGTCGCAGGACGGCGTGCTCGGCGATACCCGCGCGCGCCGACCAGTCGATGTCCGCGGCAGCCACCGGGACAGTCTGCCAACACTCGGGCGTGGCTGAATCCGTGGGACACCCGTCATTGACGCCAAACCCCCGCGTCACCAGGCTGGACGTCGTGACCCACCACGTCGTCATGCCGATCTTCGAAGGCATCCAGCCGCTCGACGCGGTCGGGCCGCACGAGGTGTTCGCCACCGCGTCCGCGCTGGTCAGCGGCCCGGGCTACCGGATGACGACCGTCGCCGCCGCCCCCGGGGCCGTCCGGGCCACCAGCGGTCTGCAGCTCGTCGCGGACACCGCCCTGCCCGAGTCCGGGACGATCGACACCCTGCTCGTCCCGGGCGGGGCGGGCGCCCGGCGGATCGCCCACGACGCCGAGTTCGTCGGCTGGCTGCGCCGCGCGGCCGTACGGGCCGGGCGGGTCGCGTCGGTGTGCACCGGGGCGTTCCCGCTGGCCGCCACCGGCCTGCTCGACGACCTGGCCGCCACCACCCACTGGCGGTACGCCGCCGAGCTCGCACGGGAGTTCCCCGCCGTCGACGTGCGACCCGACTCCATCCACCTGCGGCAGGCCGGTTCTGGAGCTCCGCGGGCGTCACGGCGGGCATCGACCTGGCGCTCGCCCTCGTCGAGGCCGACCACGACGCCGCCACCGCCCAGCTCGTGGCCCGCGAGCTCGTGGTCCTGCTACGCAGGCCGGGAGGGCAGAGCCAGTTCGCCGGGCCTGCGGTGGGTGTCCAGCCGGCACCCCGGCCGTCCGTCCGCGCGGCGCAGGACCTCATCCACGCCGACCCCGCCGCCGACCTGCGCGTTCCCGTACTCGCCGCCGCCGTCGGCATGAGCGAGCGGCACTTCAGCCGCGAGTTCACCCGCCTGCTCGGCACCCCGCCCGGCGACTACGTCGAGCAGGTGCGCGTGGACGCCGCCCGGCGACTGCTCGAGTCGGAGCCCGTGCTGGTGTCCGTCGCCGCGACCCGCGTCGGCTTCGGCACCGCGGAGACCCTGCGCCGCGCGTTCCTGCGCCGCCTCGGCATCGCCCCCGACCACTACCGCCGCCACTTCTCCACCACCGGAAGGACATGACCGTGCAGGTCGCCATCCCGCTGTTCCCCCGCATGACCGCGCTCGACGCGATCGGGCCCTACGAGGTGCTGCAGCGCATCCCGTCGATCGACGTGACGTTCGTGGGCGCCGAGCGCGGCCAGATCCGCACCGAGAACGGCATGCTCGGGCTCACCGTCGACGCCACGTTCGACGATCTGCCTGCCCCGGACGTCGTGGTGGTGCCGGGCGGCATCGGCACCCGGGCCCTGCTGGACGACACCCCGCTGGTGCGCTGGGTCCGCACGGCCCACCCGACCACGCGGTTCACCACGTCGGTCTGCACCGGCTCCCTCGTGCTGGCCGCCGCGGGCCTGCTCGACGGCCTCACCGCCACCACCCACTGGGGCGCGTTCGACGCGCTGGAGAAGCTCGGCGCGACGCCCGTGAGCGAGCGGGTGGTGGAGCACCTGGACGAACGGATCATCACCGCGGCCGGGGTGTCCTCGGGCATCGACATGGCCATCCGGCTCGTGTCGCTGCTGGTGGACGACCTCGCGGCCCAGGCCGCGCAGGTGTTCGTCGAGTACGACCCCCAGCCGCCCTTCGACGCCGGCCACCCGAGCAAGGTGGGTGCGGACGTGATGGAGCGGCTGGCGGAGTACCGCCTCGCCCGCAGCTGACCCCGCGAGTCGGCGGTTCCACGCGCGCGAGTCGGCGGTTCCACGCGCGCGAGTCGGCGGTTTCGCGTGCGCGAGTCGTCAGAAGTGGTGGAGGAGGTCCGGGAAGCGCTCCAACGTGAGCACGTCCGCGGGAACCTCGTCGTGCTCCAGCACCCACGTGTGGGCGTTGGGGATGAAGACGGCGCCCATGCCGACCGCGCGGGCGGGCACGATGTCCGACGCCGGCGAGTTGCCGATCATCCACGTCGACGCGGGCGTCAGGCCCTGCTCGGTGATGAGGGAGCGGTAGGTCGGTACCCGCTTCTCCGCCACGATGTGGACGCTGCGGAAGTGGTGGGCGAGGTTCGAGGCGTCGATCTTGCGCTGCTGCTCCTTCTGCGCACCCTTCGTCAGGAGCAGGAGGTCGTGGCGGGTGCCGAGCTCGGCGAGCGTCTCCGCAACGCCCGGCACCAGCTCCACCTCGTGGTTCACCAGCGCGGACGCCAGATCCGTGATCTCGGCCCGCTCCGCCTCGGTGGCCGGGCGCTCGCTGAGCTTCTCGAACGCGTCGTGCAGGCTGCGCAGGAAGCTCGCGCTGCCGTAGCCGTGGACGGGGACGTTGGCCCGCTCCACGTCGTCGAGGACCGCGCGGATCGCCGAACGGTCGAGGGTGGGGTGGGCGAGCCAGTCGAGATAGCTCTCGACCACCCGTTCGAACAGGACGTTGTTCTCCCAGAGGGTGTCGTCGGCGTCGAACACGAGCGTCTGTCGATCCACAGCCCGGACTCTAGGAGCGCGAAACTGTCGGTGCCTCCCCATAACGTGCGGGCCATGGAGAGCCCCGAACGTTTCACCCACCAGGTCGACCAGTACGACGCCTGGCAGCGGGAGACCATCCGCCGCCACGGCTGGGCGCTGCAGGCCGTGCTCGGCACCTATGACATCGACGGCGATGGCGAGGCGCCGCCGTTCGTCTACACCGTCGGGCTCTCGGGGTTCGCCCACCCGGAGCTCATCCTGTTCGCCACGTCGCAGGCCACGGCGGCCACGGTGCTCAACGACCTGGGCGAGGTGGTGCGCTCGGGCCGGCGGCTGCGCGCGGGCGAGAAGGTCCGCATCCCCAGCGGCGAGGTGCACCTGCTCGCGTTCCCGGAGTCGGAGCACTGGCTGTTCGCGGCCAACGACCTCTACCGGATGCCCGACCGGCCGCCGGTGCCGGCGTTGCTGGTGGTGCCCGACGAGGACCTGGTGGTCACGCCCGGGGAGGATCGCCCCTGCGCCTTCTGCAGCTGATCACCAGGCCGTCGAGAGGTCGGCGTGCAGCCGGATCCACGCGTGCATGGCGATCCCCGCCGCGACGCCGGCGTTGATCGAGCGGGTGGAGCCGAACTGCGCGATCGACACGGTCATGGCTGCGGCCGCCCGGGCCTCCCCGGTCACCCCGGGGCCCTCCTGCCCGAACAGCAGCACGCACTCCCGGGGCAGCGCCGCGGTCTCCAGCGGCCGCGCACCCGGGGTGTTGTCCACGGCCACCACCGCGAGGCCGCGCTCGGCGGCGAACACGAACAGGGCCGTCACGTCGTCGTGGTGGCGCACGTCGAGGTAGCGGTCGGTCACCATCGCGCCGCGCCGGTTCCAGCGCCGCCGTCCCACGATGTGCACACCCGCCGCCCCGAACGCGTTGGCCGTGCGCACCACCGTGCCGATGTTGTGGTCGTGGCCGAAGTTCTCGATGGCCACGTGGAACGGATGCGCGCGGGCGGCCAGATCGGCGGCCACCGCCTCCCGGCGCCAGTAGCGGTAGGCGTCCACCACGTTGCGGGTGTCGCCGTGGTCGAGCAGGTCGGGGTCGTAGCGGGCGTCGTCGGGCCGGGGCCCGACCCACGGCCCGACGCCCACCTGCCCGGGCACGGCCCACTCACTGGGTCCGGCCGGCGGCTCGCCGTCCGGGTCCGACCGACCCGCGCCCGTCCCGTCGGCGCCCGTGCCATCCGCGCCGTTGTCGTCCGCGTCGTGTTCGTCGCCGCTCACGTCGCGATGATGCCCTGCCGCCCGAGATCCCTACGGACCGCACGTCCCGGCCCTCGACAGGGCGCGGACGTGCGGCGAGCGCCGATCACCGGTCGGCCCGACCACCCGTGATCACCGTCGACCGCACGGAACCGCCGCCCCCGTCAGGGCGCTCCCGTACGTCACGCCGGGCCGTGCACCCCCTCGGAATCCTGCGGCACCGAGGCCGCGGCCACATCGGCCTCCCGACGTAGGTGCCCGCCCGACGGCAGGGACAACGAGACCGGCGAGTGGCCACGGTGCGCCCCGACGGCCGCGGCGTGGTACTCCTCCAGGCTCGCGACGAACGCCGGGTCGTTGTACGCGGAGCCGTCCACCGTCAGGCCCTCGCGGCCCTCCAGCACCGCCTCGATGTCGTCACCGGTCAGCGTCTTGTGCGTCTCCAGCGCGTGCGCGATGGCAAGCACACCGGCCCGGTTGTCGTGCAGGATCGCCTCGGCCCGGCCCAGGAGGATCGAGAGCTGCTCCTCGATGCGGTCGGCGAGCGCCGCCTTCAGCACCTTCTCCGTGCTCTCGCCCTTCGGCGGACCTCCCCGGCCCCCGCCCGGGCTGCCGACCTCGAGCCGCCGCGCGGTCGAGTAGGACGACACGGTGGAGCCCATGCCCCAGTAGCCCTCCATGAACGACGCCACCGCGGTGGCCGACTCGAGGTCGCCCGAGACACCGGACGAGGAGTCGCCGTCGAAGAACATCCGCTCGCCGGCCAGCGACGCGAGCGAGACGAGGATGTCGGCCTCGTACTCCGAGCGCCAGCGCGTGAACTGGTCCTCCGGCGGGATGCTGGCCACCATGCCGAGGTAGTCGCTGCCCTTCTCGATGGTGGCGAGGTCGATCTCCATGTGCCGGCGCGTGCGGAACGCGACCACGGCGTGGCAGGCCTCGTGCACGGCCACGGCGTGCCGCTCGCGCTCGATGTACTCGACGTCCTCGGGCGGGCCGAGGTCCTTGAGCTGCTTCGCCTTCATCACGTCCTTCCACGTGATGATCTCCCGCCCGTCGCGGATGGCGATGATCAGCGCCTCGTTGACGAGGTCCTTGATCGTGGCGCCGGTGGCGTAGGGCGTGATCGTGGCGAGCTTGTCGAGCTGCTCGTCGTCGAGCTCGTGCTCGACCTTGTCGAAGTAGCCCTCGTAGGTGCGGACGCGGCCGGCCTTGCTCGGGTAGCCGACGCGGTAGATCCGGTCGATGCGGCCCGGGCGCAGCAGCGCCTCGTCGAGGGCCTCGGGCATGTTCGTGGCCATCATGACCAGGATCCGGTACTTGGGCGGCGGCTTCGGCCGCATCCCGATGATCCGTCGTCCGATGCGGTTGACGATGCCGCGGGGCTTCTTCAGGCCCGACAGCTCGGTGAGCAGCGCCTGCAGGGTGCCCATGCCGCCACCGCCGCCGCCGTTCATCCCGCCGCCCATGACGAAGCCGTCCTGCTGCATCGCCTCGCGCGTCAACAGGGATCGGGTGTCGCCGGAGAGGTAGGAGAAGCCGTGGCAGCCGGCGCTCTGGAACGGTGCCGCCATGCCGCGCGGGCCACCGCCCGGCCCGGTCTGGGCCAGCGCGCCGCGGTTGCCGAGCGCGTCGGCCTCGTCGAAGAAGACGATCACGCCGCCGTAGCGCAGCGCGAGCTTGCGCAGCTTCCGGAACAGCGACTTGACCTTGAGGATGCCCACACCCATGAACATGTTCGTGAACGCGCCGGGGTCGACGAACACGTAGGGCTTGCCGGTCTCCCCGGCCACGGCCTCGGCCATCAGCGTCTTGCCGGTGCCGGGCGGGCCCCACAGCAGTAGACCCGACGGCACGTAGCCGCCCTTGGCCTCGATCTCGTCGGGGTTCTCCAGGAAGACGATGTTCTCCTTCACCCGGTCCACGACGTGGTCCTGGCCCCAGACGTCCTTGAAGCGGGTGGTGATGTCGTCGGGGTAGTAGGTGTCCACGCCACCCCGGGACAGCAGCCAGAACAGCCCGATGAACTGGAACGCCACGAAGAAGAACGCGAACGCGAGCTGCGCGATCATCGGCAGCGCCTGGTAGAGCAGCGCGGGCGCCTGGAAGATCGCGAGCACCGGCGAGGTCTCGAGGATCTGCCCGGCGACCACGGCCACCAGCACCAGGACGAGCACGACCTTGATCACGCGGGCCAGCCGGAAGCGTGTCCAGTCGGAGAACCGTCTGCGCAGCGCCCGGTCGGTGCCGCCGAACACCCGTCGCGTCCAGAAGCCGTGGTAGCCGGCCGACTTCTCGCTGACGAAGAAGTGGATCTGCCGCAGGACCTCGGCGCCGGTGAGCCACAGCAGCCACTGCGAGTCGTAGAGCTGGATGATCGCGGCGTCGCGGAACGGCAGGATCGGGTCGTCGGCCATCGAGGCCCAGACGATCACGAACCACGCGAGCACGAACAGCGCGACCAGCCGGCCGCGCGCCCAGATCGACATGGGCTTGCGCGTGGCCTCCTTCTTGCCGTGGGGCGGCTCGTCCGGCGGGGTCAGGCCTTCGGGCGCTGGGGTGCTCTCGACCGCAGTGGTCATCACTTCTCCCGCACGGTGAAGGAGGAGACCACGGTGCTGATCTCCTTCTGGCGCTGCATGTAGCACTCCGTGGAGCACCGCACCAAGAACATGTAGAGCTTGCTGGCGTCGTCGTTGACGTAGACGGTCTGGTCGAGCATCTGCGGCGGCCCGCCGGCGAAGCTGTACCGGTAGACGACGTGCACGCCGTGCACGCCCTTGCCCGGGGTGAGCACGTCGTCGGTGAACAACGAGAAGTCGCTCAGCGCCGAGGACGTCGGATCGGCCGCGGCCTGCTGGCGTCCCATGGGGGAGACGGGGAAGAACAGGTCCCGCATCTTGTCGAGCGAGAACTGGCCCTGCGTGCTCGCGGGGTTGTCCTTCACCGCGACCAGCACCGCGGGGACGGCGGCGTCGATGCCGAGCAGGTGCGCCGCCGACGGGGCGGCGTCGGCGTCGTAGCCGGCGATCCAGAACCCCTGGTCAGCGGCGGAGAAGGCCGGGTCGAGACCGAACGCCCCCTCGAGGGCCTTGTTGTCGATCGGCTGCCAGGTCCGGGGGACCTTCACGTACGTCTGCGCACTGGAGTTCGTGACGTAGGTGTACTCGGGTGCGGCTCCGCACCCGGCGAGGAGGACGGCGACGACCGCCAGCCCCCACCACGTGGAGATGCGTGCACCGCCAGCTCGGAGCGCCATCCGACCTCCCGCCGTGACCGGTCCGTGATGGTCGAGTATGCGGTACGGACCAGCGTCGGGAATGGGCCAAATCGGTTGCGAGCAGGTTTCGTCTCGACGGGGGGCGCCGGACTCGGGCGATCAGCCCAATCCCAGGTCCGCCAGTCCGAGCAACGCGCGGTACGGGACGCCCTCGTTCTCGATCACCTCGCGGGCTCCGGTCTCGCGGTCCACCACGGTGGCCACGCCGACGACGGTGGCGCCGGCGTCGCGTGCGGCCCGGACGGCCGTGAGCGGGGACGCCCCGGTCGTGGAGGTGTCCTCGACGACCAGCACCCGGCGTCCGCTGATGTCCGGGCCCTCGATGAGCCGCTGCATCCCGTGCTGCTTGGTGGCCTTGCGGACCACGAAGGCGTCCACCGGGGGGGCGTCCGGGCCCTCGGCGGCCGCCGCGTGCAGGACGGCCGCGGCCACCGGGTCGGCGCCGAGCGTCAGGCCGCCGACGGCGTCGTAGTCCCAGTCGGCGGTGAGCACCCGCAGCAGGCGTCCGAGCAGGGGCGCGGCCCGGTGCTCCAGCGTGACGCGGCGCAGGTCCACGTAGTAGTCGGCATCGGCCCCCGAGGAGAGCGTGACCTTGCCGTGCACCACGCCGAGCTCCCGGACCAGCGCCGCGAGCTCCTCGCGGTCCCCGTGCGCGCTCATGTCCGCTCCCGTCCGCCGAGTGCCGCGAGCCGTCGCAGCAGCGCGCGGGGCAGCAGGTCCGCCACCGCGACGATCGCCTTGTACTGCAGGCTCGGCACCGACACCGTCCTTCCCTTGGCCAGGTCGGCCAGGCAGTCGTCGACCAGGCGTGCGGCGTCGAGCCACAGCGGTCCGGTCCGCCCACCGACGTCGATGCCGGCACGCTCGTGGAACTCCGTACGGACGTAACCGGGGCACAGCGCCATCGCGCGCACGCCGGTGCCCGCCAGCGATGCGGCGATCCCCTCGGTGAACGTGGTGACCCACGCCTTGTCCGCCGAGTAGGTGGACCCGCGCCCCGGGAGGAACCCGGCGACGCTGGACACGTTGACGACGGCCCCCCGGCCGCGGTCGACCATGCCCGGCAGCACCGCCCTCGTCAGCTGCAGCACCGCCGCGACGTTGACGTCGAGCTGGTGGGCCAGTGCGTCCGGGGCGATCTCGAGGAACTCACCGTGCGTCGCGAGCCCCGCGTTGTTGACGAGCAGGTCGACGGGGGCGACGTCGGGGTCGGACAGCCGCGCCGCCACCCGCGCGCGGTCCCCGGGGTCGGCGAGGTCGGCGGAGATGACCTCGACGTCGACCCCGCGCCGGCGCGCCTCCGCGGCCATGGCGTCGAGCCGCTCACGGTTGCGGGCGACGAGCACGAGATCGCGGCCGTCGGCGGCGAGACGGCGGACGAAGGCGGCACCGATGCCCGCGGTGGCTCCGGTGATCAGGGCGGTGGGCATCGCTAGACCTTAATGAGCCGTGCGGACGGGCGGCGCGGGCAGTGCCCGGGTCGGAGCGGTCGCTCGCGGGGGATCGGGTTCACTTGTCCAGGCGGTGGCGGGCGTTCTGGCCCTGCTCCAGCGCGGTGGCCACCTCGGCGAGGTCGGCGAGGAGGTCCTGCAGGCGCTCGGGCGTGGAGTCGAGCGGGGCCGTGGCCAGCACCCAGGACTCCTCGGCCCACAGCAGCTCGACGTCGTCGCCGACCGCGTCGCTGGCGTCGGCCAGTCGCGGGGTGAGCAGCGGGCGGACCGCCTCGGCGTCGGAGACGAACGCGTAGCGCTCACCGACGGGCTCCAGCAGGTCGAGCCCGGCGTCGTCGGGCAGCGGGGCCGACGGCAGCCGCAGCTCGACGGCTGCGGGCAGCTGGCCCTGCACCTGCACGGCGACGAGGACGGAGTTCAGCCGGCCCGCCTGCTCGTGGTCGAACACGTAGGCCTGGCGCGGGCCGTCCGGGGTGGGGACGTCGCCGCTGATCAGGTTGCGGGCCACGCCCGGGCCGCCCTGGTGGATGGTGCCGTAGCGCCAGCGGCTGGGCAGGACCGGATCGGTGTCGAGGAACTCCCATCCGCGCATGGCGGCCCACCGGCGCCGGTCCTTGACCGAGCTGCCACCCCCACCGCGCGAACGGTCGAAGAACAGCAGCGCAGCGCCGAGCAGCAGCGCGATGACCGCGATGACGAACCAGGTCGTCGACGAGAGGCCCACGGGCGGGAGCCTAGACCCGGAGCACCCCGATCACGGGGAACGCCACGATCACCCGAACGATCAATCCCGCGAGTCGGGGCCTGAACGTGCGCGAGTCGGGGTCTGGATGCGACCGAGTCGCGGCCTGGATGCGAACCGCCTCGGGAGAGACGTCGCACCAGGACCGCGACTCGATCGCACGGAGACCCCGACTCGCGGGCATGGAGACCCCGACTCGCGGGGCTTGGGGCTACAGCGTGACCGGGAGGGCCCGGCCCACGATCAGGCCACCCATGCCGCCGCCCGCGTTCGGATCGAGGTCGACCCGCACCGTGTCGCCCTCGCGGACGTCACCGGACAGCAGCTCCTTGGCGAGCTGGTCGCCGATGGAGGACTGCACCAGCCGGCGCAGCGGGCGCGCCCCGTAGACCGGGTCGAACCCGTTCATCGCCAGCCACTCGCGGCCCGCGTCGGAGACCTGCAGCGTCAGGCGCCGCTTGGCGAGCCTCGCTCGCAGGACGTCGAGCTGGATGTCAACGATGTGCGTCAGCTCGCTCGTGGACAGTGCGTGGAACACCACCACGTCGTCGAGCCGGTTGAGGAACTCCGGCTTGAAGTGCCGCTGCACGATCGCCATCACCGCGTCGCGGCGGCCGCGGTCGTCCAGGCTCGGGTCGGTGATCGACTGCGAGCCGAGGTTCGACGTCAGCACCAGGATCGTGTTGCGGAAGTCGACCGTGCGGCCCTGGCCGTCGGTGAGCCGGCCGTCGTCGAGCACCTGCAGCAGCGTGTCGAAGACGTCGGGGTGGGCCTTCTCCACCTCGTCGAACAGCACCACCGTGTACGGGCGGCGCCGCACGGCCTCGGTGAGCTGGCCGCCCTGGTCGTAGCCGACGTAACCGGGAGGGGCACCGACGAGCCGAGCGACCGAGTGCTTCTCGGAGTACTCGCTCATGTCGATGCGCACCATCGCGCGCTCGTCGTCGAACAGGAACCCCGCCAGCGCCTTGGCCAGCTCGGTCTTGCCGACGCCGGTGGGGCCGAGGAACAGGAACGAGCCCGTCGGCCGGTTCTCGTCGGCGATGCCCGCCCGGGCGCGGCGCACGGCGTCGGAGACGGCCCGCACGGCCTCGCTCTGGCCGACGACGCGCTTGCCGAGCTCGTCCTCCATGCGCAGGAGCTTGGCCGTCTCGCCCTCGAGCATGCGGCCGGCGGGGATGCCGGTCCACGCGCTGACGACGTCGGCGACGTCGTCGGGGCCGACTTCCTCCTTGAGCATGAGGTCCTCGCCCGTGGACGACGGCGCGGCCGCGAGCTTCTTCTCCAGCTCCGGGATGCGGCCGTAGCGCAGCTCGGCGGCCTTGCCCAGGTCGCCGTCGCGCTCGGCGCGCTCGGACTCCCCGCGCAGGTTCTCCAGCTGCTCCTTCAGCTCGCGGACGCCCTCGATCGCGCCCCGCTCGTTCTGCCAGCGGGCCGTGAGCGCGGAGAGCTCCTCCTTCTTCTCGGCCAGCTCGGCGCGCAGGGCGGCCAGCCGGTCGACCGACGCGGCGTCGGACTCCTTGGCCAGCGCCATCTCCTCGATCTCCAGCCGGCGCACGGAACGCTCGACGGTGTCGATCTCGACGGGCCGCGAGTCGATCTCCATGCGCAGCCGCGAGCCGGCCTCGTCGACGAGGTCGATGGCCTTGTCGGGCAGGAAGCGCGCGGTGATGTAACGGTCGGACAACGTGGCGGCGGCGACCAACGCGGCGTCGGTGATGCGGACGCCGTGGTGCACCTCGTAGCGCTCCTTGAGCCCGCGCAGGATGCCGATCGTGTCCTCGACGGACGGCTCGCCCACGTAGACCTGCTGGAAACGGCGCTCCAGCGCGGGGTCCTTCTCGATGCGCTGGCGGTACTCGTCGAGCGTGGTGGCGCCGACGAGCCGCAGCTCACCGCGGGCCAGCATCGGCTTGATCATGTTGCCGGCGTCCATCGCACCCTCGCCGGACGCGCCCGCGCCGACGATGGTGTGCAGCTCGTCGATGAACGTGATGACCTGGCCTTCGGAGTCGGTGATGTCCTTGAGCACGGCCTTGAGCCGCTCCTCGAACTCGCCGCGGTACTTGGCGCCGGCCACCATCGACCCGAGGTCGAGGGAGATCACGCGCTTGCCGCGCAACGACTCGGGCACGTCACCCGCGATCACCCGCTGGGCGAGCCCCTCGACGATGGCGGTCTTGCCGACGCCGGGCTCGCCGATCAGCACCGGGTTGTTCTTCGTGCGGCGCGAGAGCACTTGCACGACGCGACGGATCTCGGTGTCGCGCCCGATGACGGGGTCGAGCTCGCCCTTGCGCGCGCGCTCGGTGAGGTCGACGCCGTACTTCTCCAGCGCCTGGTAGGTGCCCTCGGGATCCGGGCTCGTGACCCGGCTCGACCCCCGGACCTTGCTGAACGCCTCACGCAGCGTGTCGGGCGTGGCGCCGTGGCGCTTGAGGAGATCGGCCACCGGACCGGGCGCGGACGCCAGACCGACGAGCAGGTGCTCGGTGGAGACGTACTCGTCGCCCATCTCGGTGGCGAGCTGCTGGGCGGACTGGATGGCGGTGAGGGACTCGCGGGACAGCTGGGGGGCACCGACCGTGGCACCGGCGGCGGAGGGCAGCCGGTTGCCCAGCTGCGTCAGGTCGGCGCGGACGGCGGACGCGTCGGCGCCGACGGCGGCCAGCAGGGGCGCGGCGATGCCGTCGCCCTGGGCCAGCAGGGCTCCCAGAAGGTGGGTGGGCCCGACGTCGGGGTTGCCGGCCAGGGCCGCCGCCTGCACGGCGGCGGAGATGGCCTGCTGGGTCTTCGTGGTGGGGTTGAACGAGTCCACCGGTGGGTCCTCCTGCGTTGTCTCTCGAGCTCCATCGTGCTCTCTGCCCGTACCAACGTCAGTAAAGTTGAGTGTGTTCCGCTCAAGCTGGCCGAATCTCACCGGATCGGGATACTGGACCCGATGCCTGACGACGCGCTGCTCACCAGCCTGCTCTCGGCCGTCGAGGCGGCCCCCGGCGACGTGCCTCTCCGGCTGCACGTGGCGGAGCTGCTCGCCGACCGCGGCCGCCTCCCCGAGGCCCTGGCGCACTGCACGCAGGCCATCACCCATGATGCAGCGAACCCGGCCGCGCTGGCGCTGCTCCATCGGCTGACCTCGGCGATCTCCACTCCCGAGCCGCCGGTGTTCGACTGGACGAGCGCCGAGGAGCAGGTGGCGGACATCGAGCCGCCCGAGTTCGCCCACGTCGAGGATCCCGCGCCCGCGCCCACCATCGAGGACATCGAGCGGCCCACCGTCACGCTCGCCGACGTCGGGGGCATGGAGCAGGTCAAGGAGCGCCTGGAGCTGGCGTTCCTCGGCCCGATGCGCAACCCGCAACTGGCGAAGGCGTTCGGGAAGACCCTGGCCGGCGGCCTGCTGCTGTACGGGCCGCCCGGGTGCGGCAAGACGTTCCTCGCCCGCGCCGTGGCCGGCGAGCTCGGCGCACGGTTCTACAACGTCGGCATCTCCGACGTCCTCGACATGTACGTCGGCGCCAGCGAGCGCAACCTCTCCCAGATCTTCGACGCCGCCCGCCGCAACGCCCCCTGCGTGCTGTTCCTCGACGAGATCGACGCGCTGGGCCAGAAGCGCTCGCACCTCGCGCACTCCACCAGCATGCGCAACGTCGTCAACCAGCTGCTCAGTGAGATGGACTCCCTCGGCGGCGCAGGAGACGGCGTGTTCGTGCTGGGCGCCACCAACCATCCGTGGGACGTCGACAACGCGCTGCGCCGCCCGGGCCGGTTCGACCGGATGCTGCTCGTGCTGCCGCCCGACGCCGCGGCGCGCGCGTCGATCCTGCGCTACCACCTGCGCGACCGGCCGGTGGCGCAGATCGACGTCGACAAGATCGTGCGGGCCACGGAGCATTTCTCGGGCGCCGATCTCGCCCACGTCTGCACCACCGCCGCCGAACGCGGGCTCGCAGCGTCGATGCGGGCGGGGCAGCTGCGCCCGCTGACCACGGCCGACCTGGAGGCGGCCGTGCGCGAGATCCGGCCGAGCACCGGGCCGTGGTTCAGCACCGCCCGCACCGTCACGGCGTTCGGCAACGCCGACGGGAGCTACGACGACCTGGCCGCCTACCTGCGGAAGAACAAGAAGTTGTGAGTACGGCCGCGCAGCGCGTCGAGTACCTGCGCGAGCTCGGGCGCTTCGACGACGCCGAGCGGGAGGCCCGTACGGCCCTCGCGGCCGAGCCACAGGACGCGACGCTGCTCGTGGCGCTGGCGGCGGTGCTGCTGGGCGCCGGGCGCCACGCCGAGGGCCTCGCCGCCGCGGACGCCGCCACGGCCGCCGCGCCGCAGGACGAGCGCGTCCACCGGCTCCGCGGGCTGCTGCTGTCCTACATGGGCCGCCATCACGAGGCCGTGCAGGCCGGCTACACCGCGGTGTCGCTCGCGCCGGAGGAGCCCTACGCCGCCACCGGTTACGCGCGGGTGCTGCAGCGGGCCGGGCGCCTCACCGACGCCATGACGGTGGCGCACCGGCTCGTGGCGCTCGCCCCGAACTCCGCCGCGTCCCACTTCCTGCTGGCCGACGTCGCCAGCGATCTCGGGGACAGGCGGACGGCCCGCGCGTCCTACGCCGAGGTGCTGCGGCTCGACCCGCAGCACGCCGCCGCCCGGCACGACCTCGCCGTCCTCGACGCCCGGTCGCACCGGCCCGCCCGCGCGTTGGCGGGGCTCGTCGACGCGGGCACGATGGACCCGTCGATGCCGCAGGTGCTGCAGACCGTCACCGCCGTGCTGTGGCAGCTGTCGTGGCGGCTGCGGATGTGGCTGGCCGTCGCCACCGTCATCGCGGTCTTCAGCGGTTCGGGCACGGAACCGTCCTGGTCCGCTCGCATCACCGCCGCCGCGATCCTGCTGGCCAGCGCCGCGCTGGCCTGGTTGACCGTGCGCGACCTGCCGGCCGGGACGCGGCCGGTGGTGCGGGCCGCCCTGCGCACCGACGGGCCACTGCGGTTCACCTGGATCGCCACCGGCGTGTGCCTGGCGGTGTACGCCGTGGTCGCGGTGACCGGGCTGCGGGTGCTCGTGGTGATCGTCTGGCTCGCCCTGGCCCTGCTCGGCTGGCTCACGCTCGGGGTGCGGATCGTCCGCTCCGCGCGCCGGCGGGGGTAGGGGGTGCGCATGGACGTGACGCGGACGTAACGCGGACGTGACGGTCCTGGGTCTCAGCGCAGCGTGCGCGACGAGAGGCCCGCGCCGAGATGGGTGGTGCTGGGGAACCGGCGACGCGCCCGCGGCACGCTCGGCGGCGTGCCCTTGGCGGCGAAGTAGTCGCCGCCCTTGCGGCGGGGGTCGTCGGTGCCCCAGGCCCGCCGCTGCGTGACCCGCTGCATGCGCGGGATGTGCTTGCGGCAGTGGATGTAGGCCTCCTCGACGTCGACCACGACCCAGCGCTCCGCCCGCGGTCCCGCCACGGCGTCGACGCGCCGACCGCGGTGGGCGGCCCGGAACGCCTCGTCGGTGACGATCCGCGCCGCGCCGTTGACGTGCAGGCCGATCAGGTCGTCCACGAAGTCGACCATCAGGAGCCCGACGTGGCCGTTCTCCGAGATGTTGCCGAGGCTCGCGTGCACCCCGTTGCCGCGGTACTCGGGATAGGCGAGCGTCCGCTCGTCGACGACCTGCAGGAACCCGGGGGGACCGGCCCGCAGGGACGCGTCGCACTCGCCGTGCGCGTCGGAGGACGCCACGAACACCATCTCCATCCTCGCCACGAACTCGATCATGGCAGGGAGTATCCGATCCCGGACCTGATCGGCGTAGAAACGGTTCGCGCGATCCACTGAGCCGAATGAACACTGCAGAGTGTGTTCACCGGACGAACCGGGTTGCACCCGTTCGGAGCAGCGACGGGGCTCGGCACCGGCCGCGAGGGGAACGGTGCGACGAACGGCACCACGGGCTCCGACAGGGGCTGGGACGTGCGAGGAACGACGGAGGGCCACACCCCTACCGTGCCATCCGGACGCCCGGGTGGCCATGGGGGGCGACGGCGCGCGCTAAGCTCACCGGTCAGGGCCGCCCCTTCCCCGTTGGGTGAGCCCTGCACGCGCCCCGAGGAGAGAGAGTCGGCCGTCGATGACCGCTGAACAGTTGCTCACCGCCGACCTTCCCGATGTCGGTGAGTCCCGCGGTAAGGCGTCCGGGCTGGTCGAGATCATCCGCACCAGCTTCGCCCTCGTGGAGCCGCAGTCGGAGGAGCTCGGACGGCACTTCTACGCCACGCTGTTCAGCACGGCGCCGGAGACGCGGGACCTGTTCCCCGTCAACATGGAGGTACAGCGCAGCCGGCTGCTCCGGGCGCTCGTCCACGTCGTGCAGATGGTCGACCAGCGCGAGGAGCTCGTCCCGTTCCTTCGGCAGCTGGGCCGCGACCACCGCAAGTTCGGCGTCCTCTCCCAGCACTACGACGCCGTCGGCGGCGCCCTGATCGCCGCCATCGGCCACTTCTCGGGCGACGCGTGGACCCCCGAGGTCAAGGGGGCATGGACCTACGCGTACGGCGTGGTCGCCAGCGCTATGCGCACCGCGGCCCAGGCCGAGCGCGGCCCGGCCTCGTGGCTCGGCCGGGTGGTCGGCCACCAGCGCCTGAGCTGGGACCTCGCCACCATCACCGTCCAGGCCAGTGAGCCGATCCCGTACCGGGCCGGGCAGTACGTCAGCGTCGAGACTCCGCAGCGCCCGCGCCTGTGGCGCTACCTGTCGCCGGCCAACGCCCCCCGCCCCGACGGCGTGCTGGAGTTCCACGTCCGCGCCGTCGACAGCGGCTGGGTCAGCCGGGCGCTGGTGGCCCACTCCCGCGTCGGTGACACCTGGCGGATCGGGCCGCCCATGGGCCGCATGCACATCGACCCCGCGTCCGACCGCGAGGTGCTGATGGTGGCCGGCGGCACCGGAACGGCGCCCGTCAAGGCGCTGCTGGAGGACCTCACCAACCGCCCGAACCCGCCCAGGACGCAGGTCTTCGTCGGCGGGCGCACGTGGGAGGACCTCTACGACTTCGGCGCGCTGCGCAAGCTCTCCTACAGCAACACGTGGCTCGACGTCATCCCGGTGGTGGAGAAGGACGAGTCGGCGTCCGGCGCCGAGCGCGGCACCCTCGCCGACGTCGTCACCCGGTACGGGGCGTGGGCCGACCACGACGTGCTGGTCTGCGGCTCACCGTCGATGATCCGCGCCACGGTGAGCCGGATGCTGGTGGCGGGCACGCCGCTCGACCGCATCCGCTACGACCCGTTCACGATGGACTGACCCGGGGCCTGGTGGCCCATCCGGTCCTGCTTGGTCCGCAGGTACCGGAGGTTGTGCGGGTTCTCGACGGCCGGCATCGCCACCCGGTCCACGATGTGGAGCCCGTGCCCGCCGAGCCCGCCGTACTTCGCGGGGTTGTTGGTGATCAGCCGGATCCGGCGCACGCCCAGGTCGGCGAGGATCTGCGCGCCGGTGCCGTAGCTGCGGGAGTCGACGGGCAGGCCCTGCGCGGTGTTGGCGTCGACCGTGTCGAGGCCCTGCTCCTGCAGGGCGTACGCGCGGATCTTGTGGGCCAGTCCGATCCCGCGCCCCTCGTGCCCCCGCAGGTACACGACCGCTCCGCAGCCCTCGTCCGCGATCGCCTTCAGGGCCTGCTCGAGCTGGCCGCCACAGTCGCAGCGCAGCGAACCCAGGATGTCGCCGGTCAGGCACTCGCTGTGCACCCGCACGAGAGCCCCGCGCTCGGAGTCGCCCGCCGCGGCGAGGTCCCCGAGGACGATGGCGAGGTGCTCGGTGCCGTCGAGGGTGGAGCGGTAGGCCACGGCCCGGAAGTCGCCGAACACCGTGGGCATGTGCGACGTGGCGACGTGCTCGACCAGGCACTCCGTCGCGCGCCGGTAGCGGACCAGGTCCGCGATGGCGAGGACGGGCAGCCCGTGCTCGGCGGCGAACGCCCGGAGCTGCTCGCCCCGGGACATCGATCCGTCGGGGGCGACGATCTCACCGATGACGGCCACCGGTCCCCGGCCGGCGAGGGCCATCAGGTCCAGGGCGGCCTCGGTGTGCCCGGCCCGCACCAGGACGCCGCCGTCCCGGCCCCGGAGCGGGAAGACGTGCCCCGGACGTCGCAGCTCCTCGGGGGTCGTGGCCGGGTCGGCGAGCGCGCGCAGGGTGCGCGCCCGGTCGGCGGCCGCCACACCGGTGCCGCTGTCGCGGTGGTCGACGGTGACGGTGAACGCCGTGCCGTGGGCGTCGGCGTTGTCGCGCTCGGCGACCATCGGCGGCAGGCGCAGCGCGTCGGCACGCTCGGCCGACATCGGCGCGCACAGGATGCCCGTGGTGTGTCGGACGACGAACGCCACCTGCTCGGTGGTGACCGTCGCGGCGGCCAGGATCAGGTCGCCCTCGTCCTCGCGGTCGGCGTCGTCGACGACGACGACCATCGCGCCGGCCGCGATCGCCGCGACGGCCTGCTGGACGGACCGCGTGGCGGGGAGGCGGCTGATGTCACCGGGCTCTGTCATGGTCGGACGCTACGATCCGCCGCGGCCCCCGAGCTATCCGCAGGCTGCGGAGCAGCGCTGCGAGCAGCGGATATCGCAGGGCCGGACGCGCTCCTACCGTCGGTCGGCATGGATGACGCGACACTGGACGCGACGGTCGGGCCGGCGCGGATGCGGGAGGTGCTGGGCCACTTCGCCAGCGGGATCGTCGTGGTCACTGCGGCGACGCCGGACGGGCCGATCGGGTTCACGTGCCAGTCCTTCGCGTCGCTGTCCCTCGATCCGCCGCTGGTCAGCTTCGCGCCCGCGCGGACGTCGTCGACGTGGCCGCGGATCCGCGAGGTCGGGCGCTTCTGCGTGAACGTGCTGGCCGACCACCACGAGGACCTGTCCGCCGCGTTCGCCCGCTCGGGCACCGACAAGTTCGCGGGGGTCGCGTGGGCGGCAGGCCCGTCCGGGGCGCCCGTCCTGGACGGCGCGTGCGCCTGGGTCGACTGCTCGCTGGCCGAGGAGTACGACGGCGGGGACCACACCATCGTCCTCGGACGCGTGCACGACCTCGACGCCGACGGGGCGCGGCTCCCGTTGCTGTTCCACCGCGGCGCGTACGGCGTCGCCCCAGGTCAGACCGGTCGGGGGAGCGGACGGGACGGTCCGCCCGCCCGGTAGAGGCTGCTCCCCAGCGGATGTCCGACCGCCCGCTCGACGACCGCCGCGGCCTCCAGGACGCGGCCGAGATCGAGCCCGGTGGGCACGCCCGATTCCTCCAGCAGGTACACGACCTCCTCGGTGGCGATGTTCCCGCTGGCCCCGGGCGCGAACGGGCAGCCGCCGAGGCCGCCGACCGACGCGTCGATCTGCGTGACGCCGATCTGGACGGCGGCCAGCACGCAGGCGATGCCGGAGCCGCGCGTGTCGTGGAAGTGCACGCCGACCTCGACGCCGGGGCAGGCCGCGCGGACGGCCTCCACCAGCTCCACCACCCGGCCGGGCACGGTGGTGCCGATCGTGTCGCCGAGGCAGAGCTGGTCGGCTCCGAGCTCGACGGCCCGGCGCGCGACCTCGACCGTGCGCTCGACCGGGGTACGGCCGTCGAACGGGCAGTCCCACGCCACCGCGATGATCGCTTCGCAGCGCCCGCCGGCGTCGTGGGCGAGCTTCGCGATGTCGGCGGTGGCCGCCACCGCCTCGTCGGTGGTGCGGCGGGCGTTGGCGAGGCTGTGGCCGTCGGAGGCGGAGATGACGTACTCGAGGTGCGGCA
>NZ_MKVV01000080.1:47273-59466 GCF_001899645.1 Pseudonocardia sp. 73-21
ACCTGCTCGGCGTCGGCCAGGGCCGGCACCGCGGTCGGCGAGACGAACGAGGTGACCTCGACGCGGCGCACGCCGGTGCGGGCCACGGCGTCGAGGATCTCCAGCTTGGTCTCCAGCGGGACGGGGCGCTCCAGCTGGAGACCGTCGCGCAGGCCGACCTCACGTACGTCGATCATTGCTCCCTCTCAGACGATCCGGTCGGCGACGAGCTTCCCGAGCTCGTCGTCGCTCAAGCCGAGCAGGCCGGTGTAGACCTCGGTGTTGTGGGTGCCGGGACGCGGCGAACCGGCCCAGCGCACGCTGCCGGGTGTGCGGTCCAGCTTCGGTATCACGCCCGGCCCGAGGACGTCGGCGTCGAGGGCCTCGTCG
The DNA here is from genome assembly GCF_001899645.1 of Pseudonocardia sp. 73-21. Classification (GTDB taxonomy): domain Bacteria; phylum Actinomycetota; class Actinomycetes; order Mycobacteriales; family Pseudonocardiaceae; genus Pseudonocardia. The sequence goes on from NZ_MKVV01000080.1 coordinate 47,643, forward strand.
TGGTGGGCCACGAGCATGTCGCGGGCCAGGAACTGCGGGTCCTGCACCACCTCGGCCACGGTGTTCACCGGCCCGACCACCACACCCGCCGTCTCCAGGATGTCGGTGAGCGCGTCGGCGTCGTGCTGCGCGGCCCACTCGCCCACGACGGCGTCGATCTCGTCCTGGTGGCGGCCCCGCGCGGTGTGGGTGGCGAAGCGCGGGTCGTCGACGAGCTCCCCGCGTCCCATCGCGGCGCACAGGCGCGCGAACACCGTGTCCTGGTTGGCCGCGATGATCAGCCAGCGGTTGTCGGCGCAGCGGTAGAGGTTGGACGGGGCGAGCCCCTCCAGGCGGGTGCCGCCCGGGCCGCGGACGAGGCCGGTGGCGGAGTAGTCGGGGATCGTGGACTCCAGCAGGGCCAGGCAGGACTCGGCGAGGGAGACGTCCACGACCTGCCCGAGCCCGCCGTCGCGGTCCCGGGCGAACAGGGCGGTCAGCACCCCCTGCATCGCGAACATGCCGGCCAGCGAGTCGCCGATCGACAGCGCCGTGCGCGGCGGCGGACCGTCCGGGAACCCGTTGAGGTGGCGCATCCCGCTGACGGCCTCGGCCACCGACGCGTAGCCGGGGCGCCTGCTGTGCGGACCGGTCTGCCCGTAGCCCGACACGCGGGCCACGACGAGGCGCGGGTTGCGGGCGCGCAGCACGTCCGGGCCGATGCCCCACTTCTCCAGCGTGCCGGGCCGGAAGCTCTCGAGCACCACGTCGGCGGTGTCGACGAGCTCGAGCAGCAGCTCGCGTCCGCGGTCGCTGCGCAGGTCGAGGGTGATGCAGCGCTTGTTGCGGGCGTGCACGGTCCAGAAGAAGTGGTGGCCATCGACCTCGGCCTGGCCCCAGTCACGCAGGGGGTCCGGCCGGTCGGGCGCCTCGATCTTGATCACGTCGGCGCCCTGGTCGGCGAGCAGCCGACCGCAGAACGGGCCCGCGATCAGGGTGCCGAGCTCCAGGACGCGGACACCGGTCAGCGCAGGGGTTGCGGGGGCAGGGGTCACAGCACCGACGATAGGAACCCGGTGGGCGGGCCGCTATCCCGTGGCCGCCGCCGAGTAGCCGCGCAGGGTCTCGCGCGGCAGCTCGCCGAAGCGCTCGCGGTACTGCTGCGCGAAGCGGCTCTGGTGCAGGAAACCCCAGCGGATCGCCACGTCGGTGACCCGCACGAGCGTGGGGTCGCTGCGCTGCAGCTCGGCCCGCACGTGGTCGAGGCGGATCCGCCGCAGGTAGCTCATCGGCGACTCGCCCAGCGCCTGCTGGAACGTGGCGTGCAGCGTCCGGACGCTCATGCACCCGGCCCGGGCGAGCTCCTGCGGGGTGAGCGGTTCGTCGGCGTGCTGCTCCATGTAGTCCAGCACCGGCGCGAGCCGGCCGTGCCGCACGGGCTCGACCGGCGCGAGCAGGTCGTCGGCGAACTGGTGGCGCCCGGCGTGCAGCAGCTGCGTCATCACGAACGCCTCGAGCTGCTCACGGGCGATCGGCATGTCGGCGAGCCCGCCGGGACGGTCGAGCTCGCGTGCCAGGAACTCCACCGACGCGAGCAGGGTGCCGCCCCGCCCGGTGCTCAGGTCGAGGCCGTAGTCGAACTCGATCACCTCGTGCACGCGGCGGCCCAGCAGGTCGCCGAGGTGGCCCTCCAGGCTGGTGCGGGGGATCTTGAGGATCAGCTGCTCGGCGTCCGGTGACCAGCGCACGGTGTTGCGCTGCTCCGGCGAGAGGACGATCCCGCTGCGCCGCGCGTGCGTGCTGGCGCGGGCACCGTCGGTGCGGTCGGCGTCGGTGCGGCCGCCGAGCGTGAGGTTGACGTGGTAGCAGTCCTCCGTCGGCGGCATCACGAGCTTCGCGTTCGCACCGTAGGCCAGGTACCCGAGCGTGAAGTGGCGGTCCGAGACGGCGTTGAGCGTCATGCGCATGGAGTCGCTCGGCGCGGTCAGCTCGTGGTCGAGGTAGACGCGTGTGACCGCGTCGCGGGCCTCGTCGAGGCTCGTGGTGCCCAGCACCGGGAAGCGGGCGAGATCGGGTGTGCCCTCCATCTCGTCGCGACACCTCCTCGTGTCAGGTAGCTCCCCCGAGCCTAAGCAGGCCGGGGGGCGGGCTACCAGCCTCTGAGCGCAACGCGCTATCCGCTGCGTGCAGACGTGCGTGGTCACGCCGTGGCGCTGCACTCAGCGGATCGAGGCCCGCCGTCGCCGGATATCGGCGTCCGGCCGCCGTCCCTAGCGTCGCCCGCAGCAACGATTCCGACGAGGGAGAGGGCGATGACGCCACCCGCACAGCTCGAGGAACTCAGGCTCTTCATCCACGGGAAGTCGGTCGACGCGCGGTCCGGCCGGACGTTCGAGTCCCAGAACCCCTACACCGGCTCGGCGTGGGCCCGGCTCGCCGACGGCGGCCCCGAGGACATCGACGAGGCGGTGGCCTCGGCCCGTTCCGCCTTCGAGGGCGAGTGGGGGGCCATGACCGGCTTCCAACGGGCCGCGATCATCCGCAGGTGCGGCGACGCGATCGCCGCCAACGCCGAGCGGCTGGCCCGGCTCGAGGTGAACGACTCCGGGAAGCTCTACCGGGAGATGATCGGGCAGCTCAACGCGCTGCCGAACTGGTACTACTACTTCTCCGGGCTGGCCGACAAGGTCGAGGGCCGCACCGTGCCGCCGGTGAACCCCAACTACTTCGGGTTCACCACGCGCGAGCCGGTGGGCGTCGTCGGGGCCATCACGCCGTGGAACTCCCCGCTGCTGCTGCTGACGTTCAAGCTCGCCCCGGCGCTGGCCGCGGGCTGCACGATGGTGGTCAAACCGTCCGAGCACGCGCCGGCGTCCACCGTCGCGTTCGCCGAGATCCTGCACGAGGCGGGCCTGCCCGCGGGCGTGCTCAACGTCGTCACCGGCTGGGACCGCTCCACCGGCGAGGCGCTGGCCACGCACCAGGGCGTCGACAAGATCGCGTTCACGGGCTCGTCCGCGACCGGGGCGAAGGTCGCCCAGGCCGCGGTGGCCAACTTCAACCGCGTGACGCTGGAGCTCGGCGGGAAGAGCCCGCAGATCGTCTTCCCCGACGCCGACCTCGACGCCGCCGCGAATGGGCTGATCGCGGGCGTGTTCGCCGCGACGGGCCAGACGTGCATGGCCGGCTCGCGGCTGATCGTGCACGCCGACGTGCACGACGAGCTGATCGAGAAGGTCGTGGCGCGGGCCAACAGCATCAAGCTGGGCGACCCCAACGAGGCCGAGACCGAGATGGGCCCGGTCGCGAACCGGCCGCAGTACGAGAAGGTGCTCGGCTACCTGCAGGGCGCGGCGGCCGAGGGCGCCACGTTCGCCTGCGGCGGCGAGCCCGACGCCGAGCGCGGTGGCCTGTTCGTGCGGCCCACGGTGGTCACCGGGGTCGGGCCGGAGAACACGATCGTCCGCGAGGAGGTGTTCGGGCCGGTGCTCGCCGCGTACACCTTCACCGACGAGGACGAGGCGCTCAAGCTCGCGAACGACACCCCCTACGGCCTGGCCGGCGCCGTCTGGACGAAGGACGTGCACCGCGCCCACCGCGTGGCCGGGAAGCTCCGCGCCGGCACCGTGTGGATCAACGCCTACCGCGTGATCGCGCCGAACATGCCCTTCGGCGGCTTCGGCGCCAGCGGCATCGGCCGCGAGAACGGCGTCGACGCGCTGGCCGAGTACACGGAGAACAAGTCGGTGTTCGTGGAGCTCACCGGCGGCACGCGCGACCCGTTCCAGCTCGGCTGAGCTACCTAGAGGAGATCACCATGACCGTCACCGCCAACGAGCGCCTCGGCCTCGCCCCCACCGACCCCCGCCCGGCCGCGGAGACGCAGCCCGCGGCCGACCGCACCGAGACCAACCCGCTGTTCGGCGACCAGAAGATGAAGCTGGGCCTGTTCGGCACCAACTGCTCCTACGGGCTGATCATGAGCCACGCCCCGAGCAGCTTCGAGATCACCTGGGAGCACACCAAGGAGATCGCGCAGCGCGCCGACCGGCTCGGGTTCGACGTGCTGGTGCCCGTCGCCCGCTGGAAGGGCTTCGGCGGGTCCACGAACTTCAACGGCAACTGCTTCGAGACCTACACCTGGGCCGCCGGGGTCGCCGAGGCCACCGAGCGGATCGCGGTCGCCGCCACCTCGCACCTGCCGACGATGCACCCGATCGTCGCGGCCAAGCAGGCCACCACCGTCGACCGGATCTCCGGGGGCCGCTTCGCCCTGAACATGGTGATGGGCTGGGTGCCGCCGGAGATGGAGATGTTCGGCTCCGAGCAGCGCGAGCACGACGAGCGCTACGCCTACGGCCAGGAGTGGCTCGACTTCGTCAACAGGCTCTGGACCGAGCAGGGCACGTTCGGCATCCACTCGAAGTACTTCGACGCCGAGCTGCTCGAGGCCTACCCGAAGCCGCACCAGGGCCCGCGGCCCGCCCTGATCAACGCGGGCAACTCGCCGTCGGGCATCGAGTTCTCCGCGCGGAACGTCGACTTCAACTTCGCCTCGCTGGACACGCTGGAGAACATCAAGGGCTACACGACGAAGCTGAAGGCGAAGGCGCGCGAGGAGTACCAGCGCGAGATCCACGCGATGACCTACGGCCTCGTCGTCTGCCGGGACACCGAGGAGGAGGCGAAGCGGGCCTTCCAGCAGGTCGTCGACGAGGGCGACTGGGGCGCGGCCGGCAACGTCATCAAGATCGCCGGCTCGGGCGCGAGCCAGTCGTTCGACCACGCCGTCAAGGAGATGCAGGAGCGCTTCATCGCCGGCTGGGGCGGCTACCCGATCGTCGGCACGCCGGAGCAGGTGACCGAGGAGCTGGGCAAGCTCAACGCGGCCGGCATGGAGGGCATGATCTTCGGGCTCATCGACTTCAACGAGGAGCTCAAGTACTTCGGTGAGAAGGTCATGCCGCTGCTCAAGCAGGCCGGCCTGCGGCACTGAGCTGCGGTTCTCCGGGGCCGCTACCTCTCCCGCGGTTTCGGTCGCCAGACCACCAGCGCCGAGCGGCGGTCGACCGGCACGAGGTCGCGGCGGTAGGAGGCGTGCACCGAGGCCGTGGCCTGCTCGGCCGCGGCCCGGGACGCCAGCAGCTCCTGCGCCATCTCCTCGAGCCGGTTGCGCAGCTCGTCGACGAGCTGCTCCAGCTCGATGATGCGTTTGATGCCGGCGAGGTTGACGCCCTCCTCCTGGGAGAGGCGCTGCACCTCGCGCAGCAGGGCGATGTCGCGGGCCGAGTAGCGACGCCCACCGCCGGCCGACCGGCCGGGGCTCACGAGCCCCAGCCGGTCGTAGCTGCGCAGCGTCTGCGCGTGCAGCCCGGCCAGCTCCGCCGCCACCGAGATCACGAAGATCGGGCTGTCGGAGGTGGCCCCCGGCGGCAGCGACGGGCCGGTCATCGGGGGCTGCCGAGGAGGTCGGCGCGCGGGTCGTCACCCTTGGTGGCCTCGGCGTAGGCCTGCAGCGCCTCGGTGGCCGCGTCGTCCAGCGTGGCCGGCACCGCCACCTCGACGGTGACGAGCAGGTCACCCGCCTTCGCCTTCTTCGGCACACCGCGCCCGCGCACCCGGAAGGTGCGCCCGCTCGTGGTGCCCGCCGGGATCTTGAGCGTGACGTTCGCGTCGAGCGTGGGCACCGTGAGGGTGGTGCCCAGCGCCAGCTCCGGGAACGTGACGGGCACCGTGAGCGTCAGGTCGTCGGAGTTGCGCTCCGAGCGACCGAACAGCGGGTGCGGCGTGACGTGGACCCTGACGTACAGGTCCCCCGCGGGTGCGCCGCCACGGCCGGGCTCGCCCTGGCCCTTGAGACGCACCTTGTTGCCGTCGGCCACCCCGGCCGGGACGCGGACGGTGAGCGAGCGGATCCGCGTGCTCACGCCGTCGCCGCCGCACTCGGGGCAGGGGTCGTCGATGATCCGGCCCGTGCCGCGGCAGTCGCGGCACGGCTCGGAGAACGCGAACGCCCCCTGGCTGGAGCTGACGAGCCCGACCCCGTTGCACGTGGGGCAGGACCGGGGCTGGGTGCCCGGCTTGGACCCCGTGCCGCCGCAGCGTTCACAGCGGCCGGGCGAGGAGAGCCGGATCGGCACCTCGGCGCCGCGGACCGCGTCGACGAAGTCGATGCGCAGCTCGCTCTCGACGTCGGCGCCGCGCTGGGACCGCGGGGCGCTCGGCCCCGCGGTGCCCCGGCCACCGCCGCCACCGAACAGCCCACCGAGCAGGTCGTTGATGTCGAACCCCTGCGAGCCCCCGCCGAAGCCCTGCCCGCCGGCACCGGACCCGAACCCACCCGGGAAGCCCTGGGCGCCGCCGAAGCCGCCGCCACCGCCGCCACCGGCGAACAGGGCACGCGTCTCGTCGTACTCCTTGCGCTTCTTGTCGTCGGACAGGACGCCGTAGGCCTCGGAGACCGACTTGAAGCGGGCCTCGGCCTTGGGGTCGCCGGGGTTGGCGTCCGGGTGCAGCTCGCGGGCGAGCTTCCGGTACGCCTTCTTGATCTCCTCACCGGTGGCGCCGGAGGCGACGCCCAGTTCACGGTAGAAGTCCTTCTCGATCCAGTCGCGCTGGGTCATCCCGCCTCCTTTCTGGTTCAGGCCTCGGTGGCGTCGGCAGGTGCGTCCTCGTAGCCGGGGGCATCGGCACGGTCGACCACCGTGACCATCGCCGGCCGCAGGACGCGGTCGCCGATGCGGTAGCCGCGGCGGAGCACCGCCGACAGCACGGCGACGGTGCTGCCGCTCGCCTCGGACGTGTCGTGCTGCACGGCCTCGTGCACCGACGGGTCGAAGGGCTCGCCCTCCAGCCCGAACGACTCCAGGCCGAGCTTCTGCACCACGGAGGTGACCTTGTCGGCGACGGCCTTGAAGGCGCCGGTCAGGTCGCCGTGGGACTCGGCGCGGTCGAGGTCGTCGAGCACCGTGAGGAGCTCGGACACGAACGAGACGCGGGCCCCCACCAGCACCGACTCGCGGTCGCGGTCGACGCGGCGCCGGTAGTTGGCGTACTCCGCGGAGACCCGCTGCAGATCGGCGGTGCGCTCGGCCACCTCGGCCGTGAGCGCGTCGACCCGGGGGTCGCCGGCCGGCTCGGCCGGGGCGGCGCCCCCGTCCGACTCCACGTCGGACGGAGAACGCACCTCACCGGTGTCCGGATCGATCCGGCGCCGGTCCCGGACCACGACCGGCTCGCCGTCACCGTTCTCGGCGTGCTTGTCGTGGTCGCTCACTTCTTGTCCTTCTCCTCGTCGACGATCTCGGCGTCGACGACGTCGTCGGCACCCGCGTCAGCGGTGGGCCCACCGGCGTCGGCGGTGGGGGCACCCTCGGCACCGGGCTGCTGGTAGAGCGCCGAACCCATCTTCTGGGACTCGGTGGCCAGCTTCTCCATGGACGCCTTGATCGCGTCGGAGTCGGTGCCCTTCAGGGCCTCCTGCGCCTCGGTCAGCGCGGAGTTCACGCCGTCCTTGACGTCGGCCGGGAGCTTATCGTCGTTGTCCTTGACGAACTTCTCCGTCTGGTAGACGAGCGACTCGGCCTGGTTGCGGACCTCGGCGTCCTCGCGGCGCTTCTTGTCCTCGTCCGCGTGGGCCTCCGCCTCCTTCATCATCCGGTCGATCTCGTCCTTGCTCAGGCCGGATCCGCCGGTGATGGTCATGGCCTGGCTCTTGCCGGTGCCCATGTCCTTGGCCGAGACGTTGACGATGCCGTTGGCGTCGATGTCGAACGAGACCTCGATCTGCGGCACACCACGGGGGGCGGGCGGCAGGCCCGTCAGCTCGAACATGCCGAGCTTCTTGTTGTAGGCCGCGATCTCGCGCTCACCCTGGAACACCTGGATCTGCACGGACGGCTGGTTGTCGTCGGCCGTGGTGAAGATCTCCGACCGCTTGGTGGGGATCGTGGTGTTGCGCTCGATGAGCTTGGTCATCACGCCGCCCTTGGTCTCGATGCCCAGCGACAGCGGGGTGACGTCGAGCAGCAGGACGTCCTTGACCTCACCCTTGAGGACACCGGCCTGCAGGGCGGCACCGATGGCGACGACCTCGTCCGGGTTGACGCCCTTGTTGGGCTCCTTGCCGCCGGTGAGCTCCTTGACGAGCTCGGTGACGGCCGGCATGCGGGTGGAACCGCCGACGAGCACCACGTGGTCGATCTGGCCGACGGAGATGCCGGCGTCCTTCACGACCTGGTTGAACGGGTTGCGCGTGCGGTCGAGCAGATCGGACGTGATCTTCTGGAACTCCGCGCGCGACAGCGTCTCGTCGAGGAACAGCGGGTTCTTGTCCTGGTCGACCGTGATGTACGGGAGGTTGATCGTGGCGCTGTTCTGCGAGGACAGCTCGATCTTCGCCTTCTCCGCGGCCTCACGCAGGCGCTGACCGGCCATCTTGTCCTTGGTCAGGTCGATGCCCTGGCTGGCCTTGAACTTGTCGACGAGCCACGTGATGATCCGCTCGTCCCAGTCGTCGCCACCGAGGTGGTTGTCGCCGTTGGTGGCCTTGACCTCCACGACGCCCTCGCCGATCTCCAGCAGGGACACGTCGAACGTGCCGCCACCGAGGTCGAACACGAGGATGGTCTGGTCCTTGTCACCCTTGTCGAGGCCGTACGCGAGTGCGGCCGCGGTGGGCTCGTTGACGATGCGCAGCACGTTGAGGCCCGCGATCTGGCCGGCCTCCTTGGTGGCCTGACGCTGGGAGTCCTCGAAGTAGGCGGGAACGGTGATCACGGCCTCCGTGATCTCCTCGCCCAGGTACGCCTCGGCGTCGCGCTTGAGCTTCTGCAGCACGCGCGCGCTGATCTCCTGGGACGAGTACTTCTTGCCGTCGATGTCGTCCGTGCTCCAGCCCGTGCCGATGTGGCGCTTGACCGAGCGGATGGTGCGGTCGACGTTGGTGACGGCCTGGTTCTTCGCCGACTGCCCGACGAGGACCTCGCCGTTGCGGGCGAAGGCCACCACCGACGGAGTGGTGCGCGCACCCTCCGAGTTGGCGATGACCGTCGGCTCGCCGCCCTCGAGGACGGCGACGACCGAGTTGGTGGTTCCGAGGTCGATACCGACCGCACGAGCCATGGTGGTTCCTCCGTGAAGATCTGTGGGTGTTGCGCTTGCTCGACTCAAGTCTTGCACGGAGCCGCTCCGGCCGTTCGCCCGGCCTTGAGCGTGCCCCGCTCAACTTGTATCTGTCCTGCCCAACGCGCGACCCCGGCCATGTGTTCCCGGCCGATCCGCGCTCCCCGCAGCGCCGCGGGTCGGGCTGACAGGAGGAGGGCGATCGCGTCGGGCCGGCGGGGCGGATCCGGTGATCATCGATCGGGGACGCGCAGCCCTGCACAGCACGGTCGTCGGTCCCGAACCACCGATCATGGCCCGCCGCCGCATCGTGATCAGCGGCCCAGCCCACCTACCTGCCGGTGGCCCGCCTCGCGGACGGCACCGCCGTCCACGACGGGTGGCTCAGAGAGGTTTCTTCGGCCGGGGCTCGACGCGGCCGGCCGACGCCGGCGGCAGCGGGTCGTCGACGGGGGCCAGGACGCGGTGCCGCTCCGGCGCGTCCACCAGGCGTTCAGCGCCGTCGCGGTACTCGAGGTCGCCGTCGGGGCCGAGGTCGGCGTGGAAGCCCAGCGCGGCGAGCTGCTCCTCGTCGAGGTCGACGAGGTACTCCCAGCGGCTCGGGACCACGGCGTAGTCCGGCCACGGCAGGTGCCCGTAGGCGTCGTGCAGGTCCGCGAGCAGCCCGACGAACACCTGCTGCCACCGCAGGGGCATCGACTGCGCCAGTGACCGGGGGATCACCAGGTGGTCGGTGGTGGCCCCGGGGGCGGGACGGTCGGCGTAGTCCTGCACCGGCGTCGTCGACGCGGGCACGGACGTTTCGGACGGCATCGGTTCTCCTGCGTTCACGCGGCGCTGTTGGGCGTGGTGCCGGCCCGCGTGGCGAGCGGCACCAGCTCCGGATCGTTCCACGGCGCGGGAACCACCCGGACCGAGGCGCCGGTGTACGGCGCCTCGACGATCTTGTTGTCGCCCATGTAGAGCATGACGTGGTGGATGGTGTTCGGATCGGTGGGATCGGTGGCGAGGAACAGCAGGTCACCGGCCTGGGCCTGGCGCACGGGCACGTGCCCGCCCGCCTTGTACTGCTGCCACGCCACCCGGGGCAGGGTGATGCCGGCCGAGGCGAACGCCTGCAGCATCAGGCCCGAGCAGTCGTAGGAGTTCGGGCCCGTCGCGCCCCACACGTAGGGCTTGCCCACCTCGTGGAGGGCGAAACCGATGGCCGCTCCGGCCACACCCTGGGCGAGCACGGCCGTGCCGCACGACGTGCCGACGGCGGCGACGTCGGCCAGCTGGGACACCAGCTGCGACGCCAGCCCCTCCCACTTCGCGTAGGCGTCGGGGAAGCCGGAGCGCTGCACGGCCTGGGCGGCCACCGTGACCGGGAGGGTCTCCCAGCCGGGGATCGCCATCAGCCGTCGCAGGAAGATCGTGGTGCTGTAGACGGGGTCGGTGACCTGGGCCGGCGATCCCCAGCCCTGCGACGGCCGCTGCTGGAACAGACCGAGGGAGTCGCGGTCGCCGTAGTTGACGTTGCGCAGGGTCGACTCCTGCATGGCCGTGGCCAGTGCGACGAGCCACGCGCGCGGCGGCGCCCCCATGCTCTTGGCCACGCCGATGATCGTGGCGGCGTTGTCCCGCTGCTCCTGACTGAGGTCGCCGATCCGGACCCCGGCATGCCCGCCCGCGAGCCCGCCGGACGACGACGCGTCACAGGCTCCGAGCGTGGACGCCCCGCCGCTGGTGCCGCCGCTGGCGCTGAACGCGACGAACGCGACCCCGATGAACAGGGCCAGCGCCGCGACGATCGCCACGAACGGCAGCAGCAGCCGCAGCGGTCGGAGGGCTCTCACGGGTCACGCCCGGTCGCTGTCGGAGACCCGCCAGTCGCCCGCGTCCGAGATCACGACGGTGACCAGCAGTTTCACCGTGTCGGTGGGCACCTCGACCTGGACCGACCTCGGCGAGACGCGGAGCGCGGTCGGTGCGCCCGTGACCCGCGTCGCCGGGATGTTGGACGGATCCACGGTGTTGAGGATCCCGAGGTACTCGGCGGTGGTGGTGGCGCTGAGCCCCTGCAGCCACTGCTGCTGGGTGGTGCCGGCCGGCGGGCGGACCCAGGCCGCGGCCCAGCGGCCCGCCACCTGCAACGCGGCGGCGGGGGCCTCGGCGAGCGGCAGCGTGGTAGGGGTGAGCGCCGGCACCGGCGGCAGCGCGGTCGGGAAGGGGGTGGTCGAGGTCCCCGACGGGAACGACGGGTCGGAGGCGGACGGGGGCGCCACGGCCACGGTGGTCGGGCCGGGTGACGCGAGCAGCCCGCCGTTGTTCGAGCCGCCACCGACCGCGGCCGCGCCCGCCCCGGCCAGCACCGCCACCGCGACCACGCCGACGACGGTGATCACGAGCCGGGCGGGCGACCGCAACGGCCACTGCCAGATCGAGCGGTAGGCGGCGGCGCGGCCGCGCGTGGTCCGGATGGGCATCAGCTACCCCCGCCACGCGGGCCGTACGCCGGCTGGGTCGGACGCGGGTGCAGACGCCTGAGCGTCATCAGCTGCCCCCACCACGCGGGCCGTACGCCGGCTGGGTCGGACGTGGCCGATAAATACGGTAGACGGGGACGCCGTCGACGATCTCGGCCTGCACCGGGCGGGCCCCGCCCGGCCGCAGCGGCACGTCGTCGGAGCGGCGGTAGATGGCGCGGTCGTCGACCTCGCCGGGTTCGGCCCAGCCCGGC
>NZ_MKVV01000080.1:59474-92762 GCF_001899645.1 Pseudonocardia sp. 73-21
CCGGGCCCCGCCCCCGCCGACGCCACTCGGGCCGGCCGGGAGCGCCTGCCGCCGCGCCTGGGACACCGCGGGAGTGGTGGGCACCTCGACCTCGGCCCGCTGCCGCGGGATGCGGGTCGCGGTGGCCTGGACGCGGGTGGTGGGCTCGGACTCCGGGCGGGCGCCACCCGAGTAGTCGGTGCCCGCGGCCGCGCCGGCCCGCTCGTCCCACCAGCGGGACTGGCGGTCCTCGGTGGGCCCACCACGCATCCGCTGCCACACCCGCGACATCGGGCCGGTGCCCGCGCCGGGCACGATCCCGCCGAACTGCTCGCGGGTGAGCGAGACCATCGACACGAGCCGTCGGAACGGGCGCGCCACGGCCCACAGCACCACCGTGACCACCCCGGTGACGAGCAGGGCGAGCCACAGGTCGATGCCGGAGCCGGGCCGGAACAGCGAGACGACGAGCAGCGCGTGCAGACCGGCCAGCGCGCCCACCACCAGCGTGTTCACGATCGCCGCCCCGGCCACGCGCAGCAGTGCCGGGAGGATGTCGGGCTTCAGCACCGCGACGACCGCCACGGCGGGCGCGGTCATCACCAGCAGCCGCAGCATGAGCATCGCGACCAGCACCAGCACCTTGGACAGGAGCTGGAACAGCGCGATGCACATGGCCTCGACCAGCGCCAGCACCCCGGCCCCCACGCGGCTGCCGGACTTGCCCTGGAAGTACGGATAGCGGTCGCCCATCTTGCCGGCGATGGCCGTGAAGTCGGCCTTCTTCTGGTCGGCGAGGGCGGAGGTGTCCTTCTTCTGGTCGACCTCGTCGATGGTGAAGGTCTGCGCGCGCAGCAGGTCCCGGCCGAGCTCCTGCGCCTGCGGCACGTCGGGCGCCCCGAACTCGCCGCGCAGCCAGTTCCGGTAGATCACCTGGTCGACGAGCACGGTGGGCAGGGTGTCGCGGTTGCCCAGACCGATCTGCCCGAGGAACCCGTCCTGCATCTGCGTGACGCCGTCGAGCAGCAGCGGATCGGCGGCCTTCGACCAGTCCACCGGGGCCAGGTAGGCCGCGGACCCGACCACGAGCGCGACCACGGCGAACGCGGCCCGCTGCGTCTGTCTCGCCAGGTCCCCGCGCAGCGCCAGCACCAGCATGAACACGGCGAGGAGCAGGAGGGCCGGACCGATCCACGTGGTGAAGACGGCCGTGTACATGGCCTTCGTACCCTCAGAAATGATCTTGTCCAGGGGTGCGAGGATGTCGCCGCCGTCGGCGATCAGGTAGTGCGACCAGTTGACGCCGCCGACGGCGAACTTGGCGACGTTCAGCGTCTGGTTGCCCAGCCAGGTGTCGGTGGTGCTGGCGGGGTTGAACGCGGCACCCGCGCAGCCGAGGTCGTAGTTGAACCACACCAGACCGGCGTAACCGACCTCCCGGTAGACGCTGCCCTCCTCACCGCCCGAGGCGCGCGGCGGATCCAGAGAGCCGACCAGCCCGGTGCCGGGGCGGTCCGGCGACGGGGCCTCCTTGCAGTCGAAGGGCTGCGCCATCGCGGGCTGGCCGAGCATGACGGAGCCGCCGACCAGGGCGAGGACGACGAGCACCGCGGTACGGCGGCGGGGACGTGCCTGGTCACGGCGCCGGCGTCGCCGGAGCGCCACCAGCACGGCCGCCGTCAGCACCAGGACCGCCGGCAGCCAACCGGCCCCCGCCGGCACGCCCTCGACCGTCACCGACCAGACCCTCCGGATGCGCGTGCCCGGTCGTCACCGTCGAGGTCGAGGTCGCCGTCGAGGTCGCCGTCGAGGTCGCCGTCGAGGTCGCCGAGGAGGTCGAGCTCCTCGTCGTCGAGCAGCTCGGCGCCCGCCGGCAGGTGCCCGTTGCCGTTGCCGTCTCCATGGCCGTTGCCGTTGTGCGCCACCGGTGCGCGCAGCAGGCCGTCGGGGTCGTCGAGATCGTCGAACCCGTCCTCGTCGAGGTCCTCGGCCAGCTCGACGAACCGCTCCACGCGGGGCGCCTTCGCCATCGGCACGGCGCTGCGCGGGGCCGGCTCGTCCGGTGCGCGGACGGCCGCCGACGCCGGAGCCGCGGGCACCCCGCGGACCGAGATGCGGCTGGCGTCGGGGTTGGTGTCCAGCGCCGCGCGGACGTGCTCCAGGTGCGGGCCCTCGAGGTCGATGCGGATCTTCTCGACCCCGCCGTGACCGTCGGCGAACACGAACTGGCGCGGCGTGTCGTCAGGGCGGTCGTCGTGGCGCGGGCGGGGGGAGAGCGTGCCGAGCATCTGCTCGTACCCGACACCGGTGGGCACCTTGAGCAGGCGCAGCGCGTCGGACTGGGCCTCGTCGTCGTCGGTGCGGCCGACGAACACCGCGTTGACCAGCGACGCGAACCCGGACACCCGCAGCAGGTCGCCCGCGAGCTGCGAGGCGAACAGCGCGCGGACGTTGAACTTGCGGGAGTCACGGGCGAGGCGGTCGATGAGGACCTTGCCGGTGGGCACCTGCGAGAGGAAGTGGGTCTCGTCGAGCGCCACGCCCTTGCGCTGGTTGCGGTCGGCGTCGTAGATCGTGCGCTGCGTCAGCCACGACGCCAGGTTCAGCAGCTCGACGGCCAGCGACTCGCCGTCGGTCCACTCGTCGCGCGGGCTGCCCGGCCGCGGCAGGGTCATGCCCTGCATCGTCAGCACGGTCAACCGGTAGTCGCGGTCGGCCTCCCACGGGTCGTCGCGGGTGGTGTCGGGGAACAGCAGCGCGGCCTGGGGCAGCTCGCGACGCTCCTCCAGGAAGTCCGCGACGACGCCGGCGTGCTCCTCACCGTCGCGGGCGTGGCGGCGCAGCACGTCGATGACCATGCCGGGGTGGCGGTCGGCGGCACCGCCCACCTCGCGCACGGCGCGCAGCAGCACGATGCGCGTGTGCGGGATCTTGGCGATGTCGTAGGGCAGCAGGCCGGTCAGGACGTCGAGCACGAGCCGGCGGCGGGTGGCCGCAGCCAGCGAGCGCTCACGCCTCCAGGCCCGTTCGGGCTCCTCCTCGTCGAGGAAGTGCTCGGGACGCGGCTCGGCCACCACCCGGTAGGGGTTGAGGATGCCGGGGTCGGCGCGCAGCAGGTTGATGTGCCGCGAGAACGGCGCCAGCTCGGGCAGGCGCGTCAGCTCGGCGAGCGGGCCGGACGGGTCGAGCACGGTCCAGCGGGCACCCGACCGCAGCGTCTTGTAGACGATGAGACCGGTGAGGAACGACTTGCCCGATCCCAGCCCACCGACGACGGCCGTCAGGCCCGACGCGCGCCGCACCTCCTGGGCCAGCCAGGGGTCCCAGGCGACGGGGCGACGGGTGGCCGTGCAGGTCTCGCCGATCATGATGCCGCGTCGGTCGCCCACGCTCGCGGTGGCGGCGGGGACGGCCGCGGCGGCCCAGGTGACCGAGCCGCGACGGCGGTAGGCGGTGGTGGCCAGCGGCTCGCCCGGGATGAACTCGCGTGCGTAGCGGTACTGCGCCTCCGGGTGCTCGATCCGCACCTTCGGCCGGTAGACGTCGAGCAGCTGCTGGGCCCGGCTGATGGCCTCGGCCTCGTCCTTGCCCGAGACGGCGATGCGCCACCAGCCGTAGAGGCGGGTGTTGAGCTGGGTGAGCCCGGAGGTCAGCTCGTCCTCGACCTCCAGAACGCGGTCGGCCTGCCGCGCCAGCGACATCGGGGGGTCGAGGTCGTGGTCGTGCGTGTAGTGCCGGATCTGGCTGCGCACCTTGCCCATCTGGCGCTGCAGCTCGCCCGCCACCTCCTCGGGCCGGCGGATGTACATGCGCGCGGACCACTCGACCGGGAACGGGAGCCGGTCGGAGTGCTGCATCCAGGGGTCGTCGACCTCGGGGATGCGCAGGCCCTCCATCAGCCCCACCGACAGCACGGCGACGTTGCGCGACACGGTCTGCGACCGGATCCGCCCGACCACCTTGACGGTGGGCGCGTAGGGCTCCTGGTACATCTCCACGCCGTCGGTGAACGCGGCGAGGTCCTCGGTCTCCCAGCGGGTGACCGAGCCCGGCACCATCGACAGCGTGCGCGGCGCGGGCAGCCCCAGCGCGCAGGAGCGGTGCATGAGCCACGCGATGTCGTCGACGGCGGCCGGCACGGCGTCGAGTCCGCTGCCCGCCACCAGCTCGTCGAGGTGCGCCACCTCCGACGACAGCGCGGCCAGCTCGGCGCGGACGGCCGCGGGGGCGAACCTGCCGAGGACGGGCGCCGCGGCGTCCACCCAGCGGTCGACCATGCTGCGGCCGGAGACCTCGATGCCGAGGAAGACCTCCTTGTCCGACATCGACAGGCCCATCAGGTGGCGTTGCTCACCCTCCAGGAAACCGTCCCAGCCTAGCGCGCCGGCGACGTCGGGCATGCGGCCCAGCGCGTTGTTGTCGAACGACTCCGCCCACATGTGCACGGGGTAGGGCCGGGTGGTGACCCGCAGGTGGATCCAGCGGCCCTGCAGCTCGCCGAGCTGCGCGGCGATCTGCCGGATCAGCACCTCGCGCTGGGAGTCGCTGCGGAAGCTCCACGCCTGCGCGGCCATCCGGTACCAGGCCATGACCTGGGTGCCCGTGCGGGTGATGTGGCCCTCGATGGAGCGCAGGGCGATGTCGGGGACGTACCTGGGCAGGCCGGACTCCCCGGCGAGCGAGCGCCCGCGACGACCGCCGCGCGGCTCCCCACCAGGAGCGTCGGCGGTGTCACGTCGTGGCACGCCGGCGCCCCTTCGCACCCCGCGCAGCGGGCTTCCCCCAGGCGTCCGCGGCCGCCTTCGCCTGCCTGGCCGGCTTCGGCCGCGCCGGCACACCGACCCGGACGTGCCCCGACCGGACGGCCCCACCGCCCACCGCCGTGCGCGCACGGGGACCGGTGAGCTCCAGCCGGAAGTGGGCCAGCACCTGCCCCAGGGGGCGCTCGTAGTCGATGCGCTGGCCGAGGAACCGCGTGACGACGACGGTCAGGACGAGGGCCCAGGCCACCGAGAAGAAGTCCAGGCCGATGCCGATGCGCCGCTGCACGAACATCACGATGATCATGACCAGCAGTCCGACGCCGTAGCTGACGTACCTGGCGCGCCAGGGAAACGTGGCCCGTGGTGGGCCGAGCCAGACGGAGTCGACGCGGTAGACCTCGTCGTCGGTACGGACGAGCACTCCGATCACCCGGTCAGGAGACCGGCGAGGAAGGAGCCGATCTTCGGACCGTTGCCGGACACCGCGATACCGAGTGCGACGAGCCCGATGATGAGACCGACGCTGCGCCGGGCCACCCCGGCGTTGTCCCCCCGGCCACCGATCCACAGCAGGATGACGGCGATGCCGAGCAGAACGAGCGGCACCACGTTGTTGGTGATCCAGCCTTGCAGACCGTTGGTGCTCAGGCCCTGCGCGTAGACCACGAGGAACTCGGGTGCGGACATGACGGCTCCTCCTCGTAGGCGTCGCCCGCCTCGAGGCTGCCGCGTCCCGACTCCCTCGGGCTGGCCGATCACCCGATCTGGTCTGCTCTGCCGTTCGGCTTCGAGTAGACCATTACTGACCGGTGCGAGCATAGAGGGTCGCCCGGCCGGCCGTACGGCGCAGCACGGAGAGCAACTGATCACTCACCGACGCCCCTCGTGTGACATCTTCCATACTCTGGACCGATTGAGTAGTACGTCCTCCAGGCACGCCACAGCGCGAACCCGGTTACCCGCGGGTAAGTTGTGGTCTGATCTGCCGGAACGCCCCCGGTAGTGAACAGGAGCGGCAGCTAGTCTGCTGCGGAACGGCCCGCGTCCCACCACACACGGGCCAGTCCTGGGAGGACATCCGTGGTTCTGAGATTGATCATCGGCCTGGGGGTCACCGTGATCGCCCTGGCCATCGCCGGGCGGCGCGGCTGGTGGCTCTACACCCTCATCCGCTCGGGCCAGGCGACCAACAACGGCGACCGTGACGAGAACATCCCCGCGCGCCTGCGGACACAGCTGGCGGAGGTCATCGGGCAGCGCAAGCTGCTCAAGTGGTCCGTACCGGGCGTCGCGCACGCGCTGACCTTCTGGGGCTTCCTCATCCTCGGCTTCACCATCGTCGAGACGTGGGGCGCGCTGTTCGTCGCCGACTACGCGTTCCCGTGGATCGGCCACGGCCGGCTGCTCGGCTTCCTCGAGGACTTCTTCGCGGTCGCGATCCTGCTGTCGCTCGCCGTGTTCGCGGTGATGCGCGTCCAGCAGGCGCCCGAGCGCAAGCAGCGGGGATCGCGGTTCTACGGCTCGCACACCCGTGCGGCCTGGGTCGTGCTCGGGATGATCTCCGCGGTGCTGGTCACGCTGCTGGTCTACCGCGGCGCGCAGGTCAACACCGGCGTCTTCCCGTACGGGCAGTCGCGCTGGCCGTTCGCGTCGCACCTGATCTCCCTGGCGCTCAGCCCGCTGGGCGTGCACGCCAACGAGATCATCGAGACCACGTTCATCCTGCTCAACATCGTGGTCATCTGCGCGTTCCTGGTGATCGTGGCCTACAGCAAGCACCTGCACATCGCGCTGGCCCCGGTCAACGTGGCCGCCAAGCGGCTGCCGAAGGCGCTGGGCCCGCTGCTGCCGATGGAGAGCCACGGCAAGCTCATCGACTTCGAGGACCCGGGCGAGGACGACATCTTCGGCCGCGGCAAGGTCGAGGACTTCACGTGGAAGGGCATGCTCGACTTCGCGACCTGCACCGAGTGCGGTCGCTGCCAGAGCCAGTGCCCGGCCTGGAACACCGGCAAGCCGCTCTCGCCGAAGCTCGTGATCATGGACCTGCGCGACCACCTGTTCGCGAAGGCGCCGTACATCATCGGCGGCAAGGACATGCCCGAAGAGGGCGCCATCGACTTCTCCGCGGGTCTCACGGCGCACCCCGGCCACGGCGTCCCGGAGTCCGGTTTCGAGCGCGTCCGCGGCTCCGGCCCCGAGCAGGCAGGGCGGCCGCTCGTCGGCACTCTGGAGCAGGGCGGCGTCATCGACCCCGACGTCCTGTGGTCCTGCACCACGTGCGGCGCGTGCGTCGAGCAGTGCCCGGTGGACATCGAGCACGTCGACCACATCGTCGACATGCGCCGCCATCAGGTGCTCATCGAGTCGGAGTTCCCGTCCGAGCTCGGCACGCTGTTCAAGAACCTCGAGAACAAGGGCAACCCCTGGGGCCAGAACGCCAAGGAGCGCCTGGACTGGACGAAGAAGCTCGGCTTCACCGTCAACGTGTTCGACGGCGAGCTGGCCCCCGAGACCGAGTACCTGTTCTGGATCGGCTGCGCCGGCGCGTTCGACGACGGTGCGAAGAAGACCGTGCAGGCCACCGCGGAGCTGCTGCACCGCGCCGGCGTCAACTACACGGTGCTCGGCCCGGAGGAGACCTGCACGGGCGATCCGGCGCGCCGCTCGGGCAACGAGTTCCTCTTCCAGATGCTCGCGCAGCAGAACGTCGAGATGCTGAACTCGGTGTTCGAGGGCCGTGAGCCAGGCACCCGCAAGATCATCACAACGTGCCCGCACTGCCTCAACACCCTGGGCCGTGAGTACCCGCAGCTCGACGGGCACTACGAGGTGGTCCACCACACGCAGCTGCTCAACAAGCTGGTGCGCGAGGGCAAGCTCGTGCCCGTCGCCGCTCCGGACGAGGACAAGAAAGCGCCGGTCACCTACCACGACCCGTGCTACCTCGGCCGCCACAACGAGGTCTACGAGGAGCCGCGCGAGCTGGTCGGCGCGGTTGCCACGCTGACCGAGATGCCGCGGCACGCCGACCGTTCCATGTGCTGTGGCGCCGGTGGCGCGCAGATGTGGATGGAGGAGCGCATCGGGCAGCGGGTGAACGCCAACCGCACCGAGGAGGCGATCGCCACCATCGCCGGCGCCGCCGGTGGTGACGGGGCCGCGGCAGGCACGATCGCCGTCGGCTGCCCGTTCTGCAAGACCATGATCTCCGACGGCCTCACCCAGGCCCAGGGCGAGGGCGCCGGCGAGAACGTCGAGGTCCAGGACGTGTCGCAGATGCTGCTGGCCGCCGTCAAGCGCGGCGACCCGCACAGCAACGGCGCAGGCGGCAACGGCTCGGCCCCCGCATCGACGGAGTCCGAGCAGGAGGACGCCACCAGCTAGCCGATCACCGCAGCAGGGGCCGCACCGGAGTTCCGGTGCGGCCCCTGTCGCATGTCACGGGCAGGGTGCGAACCCCGAGACGACGAACCGTTTGACCGACGGGTCGCTCTGGGCGATGAGGACCACGCCGAGGTCGCGTCCCGCCGCCGTGGCCCATGGCGTGGCGCAGCCGTCGACCCGCCACCCGCCCGCGACGGCCGTCGGCTGCGGCAGGGTCCGCTCGTTCACGACGACTCCCGGTACGCGCTGGTTCATGACCCCGACGGCCGACGTGCAGTCCGGCGCCTTCGTGGCCGCCAGCACCGCGTCCTCGGCGGACTGGGTGAGCAGCCGGCACATCGGGTCCACGTCGTCGCGGGTGACGGCCTGCAGCAGAGCGGGCAGCACCCGGCCGGGCTGCCCCTCACCGAGGGCGGTGCGCATCGGGTCGCCCATGTGAGACTCGATCTCCCGTTGCTCCTCCGCCGTGCGGTAGCTCGAGATCCCGAACCCGACACCCGAGAGCACGCACAGCACCGCCCCGACCGCCGCGAGCTTCCACCACGGCAGCTGGGCGAGCCCGGCCAGCAGGATCCCGATGCTCCCCGCCAGGGCCCAGGCCCACGGCCCCGTGCTGTACATCAGCCCCACCACCACGACGACGCCGCCGAGGTGCAGCACCCAGCCGCGCAGCAGGCCGTCGAGGCGCAGCAGCCGGAGCAGGATCAGCAGCCCGATCCCGGCGGCCCAGGGGATCCAGGACCAGCCGGAGAACGGCCAGAGCAGCAGCGCCGCCACGGCGATGACCAGGCCGGCCGCTCCCCTCCGGGAACGGGTCAGCCGTCGCCAGCCGAACGGCGTCGGCCGAGGTGGCGACGGGTCGGCGCCGGCGCCGCGACCGGCCGCGGGCACCGGCACGGGCACGACGGCGCCCGGCTCGTGTGGAGCGGGCGGCGGAACGGGCGGACGGGTGGCGGGCAGCCACGGTGGCGTGGAGTCACGAGGCGGTTGCATCGCCGACCGAGGCTACTCGTCGACACCCCGTTCCGCGGTGAAATCGGCTCAGAGCCAACCGTGGTCGCGGGCCTGCTGCACCGCGTCCATGCGGGTGCCGACCCCCAGCTTCTGCATCGCCGACGACAGGTAGTTGCGGACCGTGCCCGCCGAGAGGTGCACCCGGCCGGCGATGTCGGCGGCCGTGCCCGAGGTGTCGACGTGCCGCAGCACCTCCAGCTCGCGGTCGGTGAGCGGGCAGTCCTCGGCCATCAGCGCCGTCACGGCGAGGTCGGGGTCGACGTAGCGGCCGCCGCGGTGTACCCGCCGGATCACGTCCGCGAG
Source organism: Pseudonocardia sp. 73-21 (assembly GCF_001899645.1). GTDB lineage: Bacteria > Actinomycetota > Actinomycetes > Mycobacteriales > Pseudonocardiaceae > Pseudonocardia. The sequence continues at coordinate 68,921 of NZ_MKVV01000080.1, forward strand.
CACCGACGCCGGTGCGCTCTTCGTCACGAAGCCGGCGGCCCCCGCCGCGAGCGCCCGGCGCAGCACCCCCGGCCGGGCGTGGCGGGTCAGGATGATGCAGCGGGTGGAGGGCACGTGCGCCGCGATCCACTGGGCCACCTCCGCGCCGTCGCGGCCGGGCATCTCGACGTCCAGCACCGCGACGTCGGGGTGGTGCTCCTGCACCCGGGCGACGGCCTCGTCGCCGGTGGCGGCCTCGCCGACCACGACGAGGTCGCTCTCCAGCCCCAGCAGCGCACCGACGGCGCCCCGGGTCAGGGACTCGTCGTCCGCGAGCACCAGTCGGATCACCGCGCACCCACCGGCAGCGTCGCGTCCAGCCGGAAGGTGCCGTCGGCGGCCGGACCCGCGTCGAGGTGCCCGGAGTGGTCGTCGAGGTAACGGCTCAGTGCCGCCAGCCCGGTGCCGGGGTCGGACCCGTCGGCCGGGAGCGCGCCGTCGTTCACCACACGCAGCCGCGCGGCCCCGTCGCGCACCTCGATCCCGATGCTGCAGTGGCTGGGCTCGGCGTGCCGCAGCACGTTGGTCATGGCCTCGCGCAGGACGCGCCCCAGGACGTTGCGGGCGGTACGTCCGACCGTCGCGGGATCGCCCTCGACGCGCAGCACCACGCCGGCGGAGCCGAGGACCGCGCGCGCCCCGGCCAGCTCGGTGACGAGGTCGGTGGCGCGGGTGTCGCGGACCAGCGCCCGGACCTCGATGAGCGACTCACGGGCCACGCGCTGCACCTCGTCCATCTCGGCGCGGGCGCGTTCGGGGTCGACCGCCTGCAGGCGGGTGGCCAGCTCGCTCTTGAACGCCACCACCTCGAGCGCGTGGCCGAGGATGTCATGCAGGTCGTCGGCCAGGCGCAGCCGTTCGCGGGCGGTGGCGAGCTCGGCGGCGGCGCGGCGCGAGTCGTCCATGTCGACGACGGCCTTGAGCCACCACAACCGCTCGACGTCGAGGGTCCACATCGAGCCCACGAACCAGGCGCTCGTCCCGGCCGCGAACCAGACCAGACCCGGTTGCGGGTAGCCGACGCCGGCGCTCACCACGTAGCCGAGCCCCAGGACGACGGCGGTGGCGGCCAGCACCCACACGGTGATCCACTTCGCCCGCAGCCCCGCCACGACGTCCCCGACGAGCACGCCGCCCACCAGCGCCCACATGAAGCCGGCCAAGCCGGTCGAGAGCCCGAGCAGCGTGATGGCCAGCCCGACCAGCGGTGCGACGATCATGAACCAGAGCGGGGCCCGCCTGCCGAGCGACGTCATGTGGGAGCGGATCCGCCACAGGTGCAGGCCCACCCCCACCAGGTAGAGCACCGTCAGCGGCCACCGGGCCACCAGGTCGGCCCCGGTCAGCACCGCGTAGGCGGGCACCACCAGCAGCCAGAAGATCGTGATCGCCAGCCCGATGCGGCCGAACCGGCGCGCGGCCCGGACCTTGCGCTCCTCGGCCCCGACCAGCGGCGATGCGTCCACACCGGCACGGTATCCGACCGCGGTGCCGCCGGGCCGACACCGATGACAGCTGTCATGCGGACCGGTGACCGCCGCGACTACTGCGCACGCGGGCCCGTCGAACACGGTGGACCCATGACACAGACGACCACCGACCGGCCGCCGGGCGCACCCGGGACGGACACGTCGCTCGCGATCGAGGTGCGTGGGCTCCAGGTCCGCTACGGCGGGTTCACCGCCGTCGCCGGCATCGACCTCGACGTCCGGCGCGGGGAGGTCTTCGCCCTGCTCGGCACGAACGGCGCGGGCAAGACCACGACGCTGGAGGTGCTGGAGGGGTTCGGCACCCGCACCGGCGGAACCGTCTCGGTGCTGGGGCTCGACCCCGCGACCGAACGGTCGGCCCTGCAGCCGCGCATGGGGGTGCAGCTGCAGGAGGGCGGCTTCGTCGACGAGCTGACGGTGCTGGAGACGCTGCAGCTGTGGCAGAAGCTCGTGGAGCGGCCGGACCGTCCCGAGCGGCTGCTGGAGCGCTTCGAGCTGGGCGGGAAGCGCGGCACGCCCGTCGGGAAGCTGTCGGGCGGGGAGAAGCGGCGCCTCGACCTCGCTATGGCGGTGTGGGGGTCGCCCGAGCTCGTCGTCCTCGACGAGCCGACGACGGGGCTGGACCCGGAGTCGCGCCGCCGCACCTGGGATGCCATCCGCGAGCTGCAGGAGGCCGGCCGCACGGTCGTGCTGACCACCCACTACCTGGAGGAGGCCGAGGCGCTCGCCGACCGCGTCGCGATCATGCACGCCGGACGGGTGGCCGTGCGGGGGACGCTGTCGGAGATCGTCGCGGCGCAGCCGTCGGGGTTCTCCGCGACGCTCCCCGCCGGGGTCGCCGACCTGCCGTGGCTGGGGGGCACCGTCGAGCGCGAGGGGGACGCCGTCCGGGTCCGCACCACCGACCTGCAGGGCGACCTGACGGCGTTCCTCGGTTGGGCCGCTGCTCGAGGGGTGCAGCTGTCCGACCTGAGGGCCGCCCCGGCCTCGCTCGCCGACATCTACCACGCGATCCGTACGGAGGAGCAGCGATGACCACCCTGACCAGCGCATCGTCGACCGGTCGCGTGCTCGCGCTCGCCTCCACCGAGGCGAAGCTCGTCCTGCGCAACCGCACGGTGGCCGTCTCGTCCATGCTCCTGCCGTTGGGCCTGGGCATCTTCTGGGCGTTCTCGTTCGGCGGCGACGACGCACCGTCCGGCGGTGCGATCATCCTGGCGTTGCAGCTCGGCGTGGTCCTGGGCATGGGGATCTACGTGACGGCCACGCAGGTGCTGGTCGCGCGCCGGCACAACGGGGTGCTCAAGCGGATGCGCACGAGCAGCCTGTCCGATCGGGGGCTCCTCGTCGCGACGGTGACCCCGAGCGTCCTGCTCGGGATCGCCCAGCTCGTGATCTTCGCCGGGTTCGGTGCGATCACCCGCACCGCCGCCCCGGTCGACGCGGTGCCGCTGGTGCTGGCTGTCGTGGGCGGGATCGTGCTCGTCGTCACCGCGGCGATCGCCACGGCGGTGCTCACGCCGTCCCCGGAGCGCTCGCAGATCACGACGCTCCCGCTGACGTTCGTGCTGCTGGGTGGGGCCGTCGCCACGTCGGTGATCCCGTTGAGCATCGCGCCGTTCCAGGCACTGGCGCTCGTTCCCGGCGCGGCCGTCGGACAGCTGGTGCAGCTGTCGATGACCGGGCAGACCTGGTCGCCCGGGTTCGCCGGCATCCCGCTGGTGGTGCCCGCGGTCGTCGGGCTGGTGCTCTGGTCGGTGGTGTTCGGCCGGCTCGCCGTCCGGAGGTTCCGGTGGGAGCCGCGGCGGTAGGAGCGTCAGCGCCGGGTGTCGACCCGGTGGAAGTTCAGGTGGGCCCGCGAGGGCGTCGGCCCTCGCTGCCCCTGGTAGCGGGAGCCGACGCCCTCGCTGCCGTACGGGCGCTCCGACGGGCTGGAGAGCCGGAACAGGCACAGCTGCCCGATCTTCATCCCGGGCCACAGGGTGATCGGCAGGTTGGCGACGTTGGAGAGCTCCAGCGTGATGTGGCCGGTGAAGCCGGGGTCGATGAAGCCCGCTGTGGAGTGGGTGAGCAGACCGAGCCGGCCCAGGCTCGACTTCCCCTCGAGGCGCCCGGCCAGGTCGTCGGGCAGCGACAGCTTCTCGAACGTCGAGCCCAGCACGAACTCGCCGGGGTGCAGCACGAACGGGTCGTCGTCCTCGGGCTCGACCGTGGTCGTCAGCTCGTCCTGCTGCTCCGCGGGGTCGATGTGGGTGTAGCGCGAGTTCTGGAAGACCCGGAAGAACCGGTCCAGGCGCACGTCGACGCTCGAGGGCTGGAGCATGGCAGGGTCCCACGGCTCGATGACCAGACGTTCGGTCTCGAGTTCCTTGCGCAGGTCACCGTCCGACAGCAGCACGCCTGTGACCCTACTGGCGTCGTTCCTCGTGCTCGGTCTCGGACGCCTCCTCGGCCTGCCCGGGCAGCGGACCGCCCAGCGTCGGGGAGTTGGACAGCCCGAACATCCACGCCACCGCCTGCTCGACGCGCGCCGCCTCCAGCCCGTCCGACGGCTCGGCGGGCGGCGAGACGCGGGCCGCGAGGACCTGGCGGATCGTGGTCATCACGGCCGGGCTGAGGATGCTGCGGATGGAGTCACCGGGCTCGGGGATGTGCGGCCCGTCGACGAGCACCGCCGGGGTGCCGAGGCCGGGCGCGTCGGTGACCAGCTCCGGATCGTCGGACACGAGCACCGCGCTGGCAGCGATGAGGCCGACCAGCTCGGCGAGCGGCAGGTTGCGCACCACCGTGGCACGGGGGTGGTCGGCGATCGGCGCGGCCGCCCCGTGGCCGGCGAGCTCGCCGTAGAGGACGACCTCGATGTCGGGCTCGCGCTCCAGCAGGTCGGGCAGCCCGGCCAGCACGCCGAGCGAGTCGGGCCGGTCGAGCCCCACCAGCACCAGCCGTGGCCCGTCGGTGCGGACGCGGCGCAGCAGCCGGGCGAAGCGCAGGTCGGCGGGCTGCGGGTTGGCGGCCATCGTGTCGCCGACCGGGATGGCGTTGGGTCCGATCGGGCTGCCCAGCGCGGCACCACCGGTGGTGAGGAACAGCGAGGCCAGCTGGCCGATGATGCGCCGGTTGGCCTCCTGCGGGAACGGGCACAGCAGGTCGTCGCTCGCGACACCCGCCTGCAGGTGCACCACCGGGATCTGCCGCCAGAACGCCACCTGCGCCGCGATCGCGGCCGTCATGCCGCCGCCGTAGACCATGATCGCGGACGGGTCCAGGTCGACCAGCAGCCCGTCGAGGTTGGTCATCAGCATGGAGCCGATCGCCGCCGGATGCCCACCCGTGATCGGGCCGGGCATGCGCGTGACGTCGGCGGGCACGCCCAGGGCCTCGAAGGCCTCGTGGACGGCCATCGGATCGGGCCCGGTGGCGACGGTGAGCGCACGGATGCGATCCGCGCTGGCGAACGCGGTGGCCACGGGGGCGAGTCGTGCGACTTCGGGTCGACTGCCGGCGATCAGGAGCACGTCGTGGTCGTGGTCCTGGTCCGGGAGCGACCCCTCGTCTGGGTCGAACTCCGTCATGCTCGGGTCCTTAGCGGCCGGGGGAGCTGGCCTTGTGGGGGCCTCGACAGTGTGAACCGCCGGAAGGACGACCGTCGAGGCCGATTCCCACATACAGGTACCGATCGACAAGTAACCACCCTGATGGGTGTACACAACCGATCACATCAAACACGAAGGGTGATCTGCCCTGTGTCGTCGTGCAGGTTGCGCAGCGGCGCGGTCGAGCGCCGGCACAGCGGCACCCACCGCCCGTGCAGGGCAGGCTGCTAAACTCGTTCCCGGTCGTCGCAAGCGGCCGTGCGGATGTAGTTCAGTGGTAGAACATCAGCTTCCCAAGCTGAATATGCGGGTTCGATTCCCGTCATCCGCTCCACGACGAAGGCCCAGGCCAGAGGATGTTTCCCTCGGCGCTGGGCCTTCGTGCTGTCCGCCACCTCATGCCTGCGGGCCATTGCCGGGCCAATCAGCGGGCCGGGACGAGGACGCCGGCCACCCCGTCGTCATCATCATCGGGCCGGTCCCGCCGCACCTCTTTCCCGTCGACGAGCGCGCTCATCCGGTCGGCGATGCGCTGGTCCGCCTCGCTCGTGGCGCGCTGGTAGATGAGCGCGGCGCGCATGTCGTCGTGTCCCATCCGGGCCATCAGGTCCTTGGTGCTGGCCCCGGTCTGGGCGGCGAAGTGGTTGCCGGTGTGCCGGAGGTCGTGGAAGTGCAGCCCCGGAACGCCGAGCTTCCGCACCGTCTCGACCCACTTCGTCAGGTTGTTGAAGTGCGCCCGGCGCAGGGCCCGCCCGTGCTGGGGCCCGGTGAACAGGAGCGCATCCGGCCGCGAGTCGACGTAGGCCATCAGGTGCTTGACGATCTCTCCGCGGATCGCCGTGGGCACCGCGATCGTGCGCACCCCGGCGCGTGACTTGGGCGGGCCGACGACGATCCCCCGGCCGACCACCTCCGTGTGGGCGAAGTTGACCCGGATCCAGCTGCCGTCCGGTGCCACGTCGCAGCGCCGGAGTGCCGTCACCTCCCCCCACCGCAGCGTGGCGAAGGCCGCGACCAGGATCATCACGCGCAACCGCTGGTAGCGCATCGCGTCGGCGAGCTGGAAGACCTGCGCCACGGTGAGCACCGGACGTTCGGCAGCGTGTTCACGGTCAGCCCCGCGAACGCGGCACGGGTTGCGCGCGATGAGGCCGTCCTCCTGCACCGCCGTGTTGAGGATCGCCCGGAGCAGCCGATAGGACTTGGCCGCCACCGACTGCGAGACCCCCGCCGCGAGCAGATCGGACCGCCATTCCCTGATCAGCGCCGTCGTGAGGTCACCGACCTTGATCGCGCCGAGCTTGGGCTCCAGGTGCTTGCGGAACAGCCACCCGTACAGCTCGACCGTCCTCGGCCGGAGCGACGGGCGCTCCCGGATCCACTTCTCGGCGTACGCGCCGAGTGGCACCGCCGAGCGCTGGGGGTCGATCCAGTCCCCGCGGATCATCCGCGCCTCGGCCAGGGTGAGCCACTGCTCGGCGTCGCGCTTGGTCGAGAACGTCATCGGCGCTGGGCGGAGCCGACCGTCCGGCCCCGGATAGCGAGCCTGCCAGCGGCCGGACTCGCGCTGCCTCACGTTCCCGAACCGTCGGTGTCCGGGCTTGTTGGCCATCTACGCCACCCCCTGCAGGTCGCGCAGCACCGAGGACGCCGTGACGGCCTCGACGCGGCCCGCCTGGACGAAGGCCTCCAGGTCCGCCACCGCGATGCGGACGTGGGCGCCGACCTTGTGGAAGGCGATCCGCCGTTCTGCGACGAGGCGCCGGACGAACCGATGGGACGTGTTGAGGTACGCGGCCGACTCCGGGACCGTCAGGTAGGAGCCGGAGGCGCGAAGAGGAGTGGTCATGACGCTGCTCTCCTGGTGTCAATCTTGCTCCGTCGCTGTTGCTGGTGGCGTTCGGCGACAGCGGCGGCCAGTTCGCGTTCGCCGTCGTCGCGGTGCCCGAAGTGGACGGGCACCCAGTCGTTGATCACGGTGACCGTGTCGAGGTCGATCGGGATCCGGTCGGGGTCGTCGGTGGCGGTGTCGAGGGCGTCGAGTTCGGCCCGTAGCCGCCATGCCCGTCGGTCAGCCCGGAGGGCGCGGAAGGTCGTGGAGTAGCGCTGGGACTTGGTCAGGAAGTGCCCGCGGAACCCGAGCATGTGGGCCCACCGGCGCAGGTTCAGCTCGTCGTACTGATCGAGGCCGCCGAGGTGCCAGACGGTTTCGATCATGCGTCGGTGATGCGGTGTGACCTCGAGGTACTGGACGTGGTCGAGATCCCGGATCGGCCGGTCCGCGCCGTCGGTGGCCCCGGTGCCCTTGGTGGCGTACTTGGCGATGTAGCCGGCCAACGCCGCGTCGGTCATCTCGCCCTGGTCGTTCTCGACCTGCCCGGCCGCCGACGGGGTGACCGCGCGCAGGTCGAGTTGCGCACCCCAGGCGAGGTCCAGCGCGGTCCCGTCCGGGCGGGCCACGGTCAGCACCGCCGCGGTGGCGGCCCGGGTGATCGCCGCGCGCAGGGTGGTGTGGTCGAGCCCTGCCGGTGCGGGATCAGCCGGGCCGTCGGGGCCGTCGAGGCGGATGATGGCGTGGAAGTGCACGAGCCCGCGCCGCTGGTACTCCGCAACCTTCGCGTAGGACAGCCGGGCATGGTCGCGGAACTCCCGCGCCCGGATGCCGAGCTCGGCGGCCAGGGCGCGACGCAGACACGTGGTGAACCGGGCCCAGAGCGCTCCGGCGTGGGCCTGCCAGAGCACCGCTCCGACGTAGTCGTAGGTGTCGGGGTCGATCGCGGTGCCGATGCGGGGGTCGTCGACGTGGTGGCGCTCGGCACACCGGCAGGGGACGACGAACCCGCGATGGGTGACCTTCCGGGCGTGCACGGGCCCGAACGAGGGCGCGGTGAGGGTGAGGAACGCCCGTGGCCGGTCAGTCACCGTGGCCGGGACGCCCTTGGTGTCGTCCCCGGCGAGCCCGGCACGCAGCAGGTGGAAGGCGTCGGCGGCGTAGCGCTGCGAGCAGGCCGGACACACCGACTCTCGGCGGTTGCCGCACGGGGCCAGGACGTCCCCGGAGCGTTCGAGCAGGATCGCGCCGTCGCGGTCGAGGACGGCCGAGGCGCCGCGCAGGTGGATCGGTGCGGCGCATCCTCCGGTGGCCTCGACCTGGGCCCGCCAGGCCGGGTAGCCGGTGGAGCGCAGCCGGGCGGAGACGAGATCGTCAGACGTTGAGGTGGTGGTCATCGGCGCTCCTGGGTGTCGAGGGCTCGTCGGCCGTGGCAGGTCAGGCGCAGCCCGTGGGCGCGGCGGGTCTGGCCGTGGTCGCTGATCGGGAAGGTGTCGGCGAGGTGCAGCAGCCCGGCGACGGTGAGGGCGTGGACGGTGTCGTGTTCGTCGTGGCCGATCTCGACCGTCAGCGGCCGGGACGGGGTCGAGATATCCAGGCGGCAGACCCGGTCGTGCGGGCCGATCAGGGCGTAGCCGGCGCGCGCGGCGCGGCGGAGCACGGCCAGCGCGGTGGCGTCCAGCTCGACCGCAGCCGTGGGGGTGGTGGTCATCGGTGGGCCTTCCTGGTGTCGGTGTGCCAGTTCGCGGGTCGGGCCAGGTGCTCCCACCGGGCCACGCGGGTGCGGGTGGCTTTCGGGGCCAGGACCGCGGTCCCTTGGAGCGAGGCGGCGCCGCAGCGGACCGGGTGGGTACCGCCGCGGGTCAGCCAGGACCGGGCGAGGAGTTGGTGGACGGCGTCTTCCTCGTAGCGGGGTACGCGGACCACGTGGTCGCTGTCGGGGCCGTCGGCTCGGGCGTAGACCCGTTCACCGCGTCCGACGAGCAGGTACAGCCCCCGGGTGGCGTTCCCGGCGACATGGCGCACGAGGTCGACGTCGTTGGTTTCCGGCCCGCCCCGCCGACCCGAACCCGAGGAAGGGGAAGGGTCGTCGGGGGTCGGGTTGCCGAACAGGTCGAGCTGCCCGCCGGTGTCGCCGGTGCTGGTGTGGGTGGTGGTCATCGCCACCACCACCGCAGTGACGCTTCATGGGTCCACTCGCGGACGAGTTGGCGGGTCACGTGGGTCTCGGTGAGGGCGGCGCCGAGGCAGATGAGCACGAACAGCCCGGAGGAGGCGCCGAGCCACAGCCAGGAGCCGGCGACGAGGACGGCGAGGGCGAGGGTGGTTTTGAGCCAGGTCGCGGCGGCCCATCCGGTGACGTCCCACATCAGGCCACCTCCCGCAGCCAAGCCACATCGCTGGCCCGGTCAGCCGCGGTCGGTAGGGCGACATGGGAGGCGGCGTGCTCGGCCCGCCAGATCGCCGCGATGAGGGCGTCCTCCCGGTCCTCGCGTCGTTCCCGCACCGACCGGAGGGCGAGCCGGGCGAGCACGCCCAGGGCGACGAGGACGGCGCCGAGGATCAGGGCCCGGGTGATCAGGTCCTCCAGCCCCGGCAGGACCGAGGTGGCGCAGGCGGTGGCGCAGATGGCCGTGATCACGCCGGTGAGCAGGCGTACTTCGTGGGTGCGGTGGTCGGTGAGGGTGTTCATGACGCGTCCTCCTGTCCGTTCTCGTCGTCGGTCTCGTCGTGGGTGGGGTGGTGGGGGAAGTCGAGGACCTGCCCGGTGGGCCGGTACGGGGCGCAGCGGGCGGCGAGTTCGTCGATGTCGTGGTCGGTGACGAACCCGGCGCGGAACCGGATCGGGAGCCGGGTGATGGGGTCGATGACGAACCCGATCCCGGCGTGCGCCTCATCCCCGGGGATCTGATCGGCCAGGGCCCCGCGGTCCCGGGCGCCGTCGCCGAGGGCCATGTCGACGTGGGAGGCGGCGGTGACGCCGAGGCAGATGCGGGTGGTGAACAGATCCCGCACGTCGACGACGTCCTTGGTGGGCTCCTGGACGTAGCCGGCCACCGTGTGATCCGCGGCCCGGCCCTGCGTCAGCACCTCAGCGAGCAGGCGCAGGGCTTCGCGGACAGCCGTGCGGTCGCCGTAGGCGGTGAGCATCGCCATCTCGTCGATCACCAGCAGCTCGAGCGGGGTGTCGGCGGTGACCGGACAGGAGCGCACCTTCTCCGCGCGCATCCAGGCTTGCCGGGCGATCATCGAGTCCCGGAAGTCGGTCAACAGGGCGACGGCGGCGTCCATGGTGGTGGCCCAGCGGTGATAGAGCGCCGCACCGCGGTCGGTCTCGGTGCCGCCCTTCAAGTCGATGACCCAGATGCGCACGAGGCCGTCGCGGATCATCGGGCCCATCGCGCGGAGCTGGTTCTGTAGCAGCGAGCCCTTGCCGGAGCCGGAGGCGCCGACGACCAGGAGGTGCTTGCGTCGCACGCACAGGGTGAACGGCTCGCCGCGTTCGTTGTCGCCGATGTCCAGGGCGCGCAGGTCGACCAGATCCGACGACGCCGGGATCGGGGTGGCGGGCAGCGTGTGCGGGAACGGCATTCGCCGCTCCACCACCATCGACAACACCCCGGGCCGGGCCCGGGTCACCGCCACCCGATGCGCACCGAGCGCGTCGGCGAGCGCGGGGGCCCGTTCGGTGAAGGTGTCGGCATCCTGCCCGCGCACCATCCGGACGCTGAGCGTGTCGATCGAGGGGGTGACCGCGCGGACCCGCAGCACCCGCGGGGTGAGGATGGTGCCTGTGCGGCGCTGCTCCCGGGTCAGGTCGCAGTCGTCGAGGACGCCGCGCCAGCGGCGGCCGCGGTAGGCCGTCCAGCTCCGCCACACCGACCGCACCCGAGGGGCCATCCACCGGTCGAAGGTGGCCGGGTGCGCCCGCCACCACACGATCAGGCCGAGGGCGAGCCCGCACACGGTGGCCATCGGGGTGATCGGTCCGGACAGCCGCAGGGCGACCAGCAGCGCGACCGGGGCGAGCAGGAACAGCGGGTGCCGCATCAGCCACGCCAGCGCGCGGATCTCCGCGCCGGTCGAGCGGGTCGAGGGTCGGGCGGCGACGGTCCCGCCGCGCGGGTGGCGGTGATTCTTCGAGGTCATGAGAGACATGGCATTTCCTTCGCAAAGTGATCGGGTTTGGGCATGGAACGGGCCGGGACGCAGAGCGAATGGAGTCGTGCGTCCCGGCCCGGGAATAGCGGGGTGTAGCCGTGCTAGTTCTTGCGGAGTACTGGTCGGGCGGCGTCCATCATGGTGGCCGCTTTCGCGATATCCCGGGCCAGGTTGTCGTGGGTGCGCTTGAACGAGCCGCGCCGGATCGGGATTCCGCGCATTGCTTCGCGGAGTTGACGCATGGCGGAGTCGAGGTCTTCGATCATTCGGTCGACATTCGACATGGCTCAGCGTCTCCAGTCTTTGAGGATCAGTTCCGGTTCGAACCGCTTCGCCTGGGCGGACATGATGCGCAGCGACGAGCGGCAGCCTTTGACCGCGGACTTCACCTCGTCGGAGGTGGCGATGTTCCAGTGCCGGGTGTTGCGGTTGGTCCAGGCGTTGTCGTCGGCGTTCTTCGCGAGCTTCTCCGCCTCGGCCAGGACATCGCCCACGTGCTGTAGGGCGGCCCAGAACTCGCCGAACCGGGCCAGGGCCCGCTTGTCGGCGCGCTGCTTGGCCCACTGACGGGTGCTGCGCACCGCGCTACCAGCGGTGGAGGTCATGGTGGCCATGAGGTCAGACCCCCTTCCGGATCGCGGTCTGGGCCAGGCGGAGCCCTTCGGCGACCCCGGCCCGCCACGCCATCTCCGTCGGAATCTCGGTGGTGTCCGGGGCGGGACGGGTCCAGTGGCGGCGTTCGCGCTCCAGGCGCCGGACCAGCCGGGCCACGCCGTGGGTGCGGGTCTTGGGGTGGGTCTTGTTGGGGTGGGTCGTGGTGGTGGTCATCAGGCACTCGCCTTCCAGCCGGCCTCATCCGAGACCGCGCAGCCGTTGACGTTGGTGGTGGAGTTGTCGTGGATCTCGTCGCCGGTCCCGGCGCAGTTCGGGCAGGTTCCGGTTCCGTCGCAGGCATCGCAGTCCGGACCGTCACCGGCATTCGGATACGAGTCCGACAAGACCCCGTACCCCTGGCAGGGATCGCAGGCCCCGGATCCGGAACACATCTCGCATTCAGATATCCACATGGGGGATCACCTCTCGGTGTGGATGAGTCGATATCGATCGGCCGCGACGGTTGTCGGGGCCGATTTCGGGCATGGTGTAGCAACTGTGGAATTGTCAAGAAACAACCGCGGGCCGAAGATTCGGCGGCGGATCACCGCCCGGAACGGGCGGGGCGAGCAGTCGGGCAGGAGCGGGTTACGCCGCGTCCTGCGAGTCGGCCAGGGTGGCGCGGGCGGTGTCGAGGTCGGCCAACGCGGCGGTGAGGGCATCGCGCAGCCGCACCAGCTCGATGCGGTCGGTGTAGACGTGCAGGTCGCACATCCCGTCACCGTGCAGCGACATCACCACCCGGTTCTCCCCGGCATAGATGCGGGGCTTGATCACCGTCTCGGAGCACACCAGGGCATCCACCGTCAGCGACAGACGCCGGGGCGGGGTGCTCACTTCTCCCCCCGCGACGCCGGAGCCGGACCGGCAGGGGCCAGACCGACAGCCTTGAACGAGATGCCGGAGATCGAGCGGCCGTCGGCGTTGTCGATCTGGTAGGCGTTGATCCGCGGGCTCACCAACGCCACCCGCACGTCCTCGCCGAACCCGTCGCCGGGGTCGGTCTCCAGGGTCACCTTGATCTCCTCGCCCTTCGGGGCCCGCTGACCGGGTGCCGTGCGCAGCTTCGCGAACAGCGACACCACGAACTGCGTCACGCCGTCACGGGTGGTCGCGGGCACGAGGTTGCCGTTGGCGTCCTCGCGCATCTTCGGCGCCGGGGGCTCCACCACCGTGAGCTTGTAGCCGTCCAGCACCACCGGGATGTCTCGCATGACTTCTCCTCCTTCAATCGGAACCGCTCTAGCTTGGCTAGGCAGGTTCAAGCTAGCACAGCTTGGCTAGCCATGTGAAGGGGAGTGCGCGAACCTGCGTAGGTTGGCTAGCAATCCTATGCGAGATGCACGTAGAGTGACCGGATGCGAAATCTCGACCCCGACGACCCCCGACCGCCCTATCAGCAGGTGGCGAACGCTCTGCGTGCTGCGATCCTGACGCGCACGTTCAAGCCGGGGGACAAGCTGCCGTCGGGGCCCGAGCTGGCGAAGCGCTACGGCGTCGCGCGCATGACCGTGCAGCAGGCCATCCGCATCCTGCGCGACGAGGGCCTGATCGTGTCGAGGCAGGGGAGCGGCGTCTACGTCCGCGAGCGCACCGAACGCCCCGTCGGCCTTCGGCCGCATCTCGAACGAGCCTTCGAGGAGCCCAAGGTTTCGATCGACTTCGCCGGGTTCTCCGGCGAGACGTTGCACGGCGCGATCGCCGAGCCCATCGACAAGGTGCGCGCCGGCCGGCTACGCCCGGAGTCGATCCACGTCCGCATCCTTGTACCCGACCCGCACGATCCATGGACCCTGCCCGCCCGAGTGGACGACCTCACCGACAGCCCAGCGTTCCGCAAGAGAGCCGGTCGAATCATGGAGCGTCACACCTACGCGATCGTCGATGCGGTGAACGAGCTCGGCGAGCTCGGCCTCATCGCCGACGCGCACGCCGAGATCCGCGTGGTGCCCGCGGTACCGCTGTTCAAGCTCTACCTGATCAACAACGCCGAAGCATTTTTCGGCTACTACCCCGTGCAGGAGCACACGGTGAAGCTCGACAACGAGCCCACCGCGATGTGGGACCTCATGGGCAAGGACGCCACCCTGTTCCACCACAGCGCCGACAACGACCCCGACTCCATGGCGTCGCAGTACATCGCCCAGTCGGCCATGTGGTTCGACAGCATCTGGGACAGCGTCGCCCGCGAGCCCACCCGGTGAACCTCGCCGCCCTGCTCGCAGAGCGCCCGGTTGTACTGCTCGACTTCGACGGCCCCATGTGCGCCGTGTTCGGCGGGACGCTCAGTGCACCGGAGGTCGCCCGTCGACTTACCCAGGCCGCACGCGGCCAAGGTGTGCAGCTCCGCGCCGACCTCGACGGAACCGGCGACCCGTTCGACGTCCTCAAAGCGGCAGCCCAGAACGGGCCAGACGATGCGGCACGCGTTGAAGCCCTGTTGCGCATCGAGGAGGTACAGGCCGTCTCCACAGCCCCGATCACCGACGGGCTACACGCCGCACTCGCCGCACTCCGAGACAGCGCGCACCGCACCACCGTCGTCAGCAACAACTCCACCGCCGCCGTCCACGCCTTCATCACTGCCCACAGCCTGCACGACCTCATCCGGGGTGTGATCGCTCGTGCCGAGCCAAACCCCGCGCTCCTGAAACCAAGCCCCCATCTGGTCCATCAGGCCATCGCGGACAACCGGGCCAGGCCCGAGCAGTGCATCCTCATCGGGGACTCCGACACCGACATCATCGCCGCACACCACGCCGGAGTCGCCGCCGTCGCCTACGCGAACAAGCCCGGCAAGGTCGGCGCCCTCCAGGCCCAGCACCCCGAGGCCGTCATCACCCACCTCGACGACATCACCCGAGCGTCAAAACTCCCCTACGTTTCCTAGGCGCGCATGCCGCTCACCTGCGTGTTCAGACTTTCCATACTTGTTCAAGGCGGCGCCTGACGGCGCCGCGCGGCGCTCTGCCTGATGCAGCCGCGAACGCTCGCGCGGGGCATGCGGCCTCCGGCCGGTCCCCGCGCGGCGCACGGCTGCGCGCGAGGGCGCCGCAGGACTCCCGGCACCTCTTCAACTTTCACCTAATTAGAGCAGTGTGTCGTTCACTGATGAGCGAGAACCGCCCGTCGTGCGCGGACTAGACTCCGACAATTAATTCCGTGCGCAGTCGGAGTCTAGTCCGCGCACGACGGGCATGTAGGACCAGTTACCCAGCAGCGTCTTGCGGTTTCACCGCTTCGGTCCTTACGTGTATCTTCAGGGGGGATCGATCAGACTCTACGGAGGTCGCAGTGGCAACCGTCTACGTCTTCGCAGATGAGACGGGCAACTTTGATTTCTCGCGAAATAATGGCGCCAGCAAGTATTTCGGTGTTGGCACGATCGTTCTCCGCGACAATCAGCCGGAAGCCCTCTCAGCTGAGCTTGGCCAGCTCCGGCGCACCCTAGCCTGGCGAAACCAGGGCCTGGACTCGTACTTCCATGCCACCTGTGACGCGCAGGCCGTGCGTGATGAAGTTTTCCAGGTTATTGGTCGCCATGACTTCACGTTCTACGCAACCATGTTCGAGAAGTCCAAGGCTCAGCCCCAGCTAAGAACCAGCGAACACATGTTCTACAAGTACTGCTGGTTCTACCACCTTAGACATCTCGCATCTCGCGAAATCCACCAGGGTGACTCACTCTTTCTTGCAGCTGCTGAGATCGGAACCAAGAAGAGCAGGGCAGTCTTTCGACAGTCGGTGAATGACGTACTGAGTCAGTGTGTCAGCTATCGGGTTCCGCGCGTCCTTGCTTTCTGGCCCAACGCCAGCGATCCCTGCCTGCAGGTCGCCGACTATTGCACATGGGCAGTGTCCCGCAAATATGAGCGGAACGATCTACGGTCGTACAATCTGATCGCAAATAAAATACGTGGGGACTTCGACATATTCAGAAGTGGTACACATCATTATTATTAACTCGAGAGAAAGCGAAACCTCTGTCAACTAGCTGCAAGCAGCAGAGCCCCGGGGCTCTTTCGTCGACAGAGGTCGCAGCAACGACTGTACCCGTGGCTCGTGGACCTGTCTACAGGCAGGCACGACTTGTCCACAGTCTCGTTCGAGTTATCCACAGCGCTACAAGAGCTGTCCACAGTCTGCCCTCGCCGGGCGGCAGGTCTCGGAGATGAAGGGTCTGCGGCGCACGTCCCAGTGAGGGTGGTGGGTGCGGGTCGCGTCATCTCCTCGACCTCCCGGAGGGCTACCACACGGCGGCCCGGGCGCATGCTTGGCGAGATCGGCTCACGACCAGCGGGCAGGATGCGCCCGGACCACCGCGCGGTCGGGCGTTGCCAGGTCGAGGAGATGACGCTCCGGTCCCGCCGTGGTCAAGATCAGAACGGCCGGCAAGGCAGCAGGAAGGCATCACGACGCCCGGCACTACCCAGCACGGGCCGGTCACGCAGGACTAACCTCTCTACACATGCGGTTGCAGATACTCGCGAGCGCGCAGGCACAGTTCCCGCCGAGCGCCAACAAGACCGTCATGGTCGACAACGCGTGGAAGCCAACGGGTGGCGCGACGCGGCCACAGCCAAATGGCATGGACGGCTGGACTCACGTCGGCGAGCCCGCGACCCGCGGCGTGGTCAACGGCCTGCGTGATCAGGGCTTCACCTGGGTTAACCTGCAGACAAGCGGTACCGCCAACCAGTTCCGCGACGTCCCTATCTCGATCTTGATTTAGCGAGACACGGCCGTGAACGTCATGAGCCGGCCGCTACGATCTCACGATGCCGCTCACCGCTACCCAACAACGCAACGCAGTATCACAGGGCCTCGCACTTGGGCTTCTGTTGCGCGGGCGGTCTGAGCTGCCGCTCAACAAGTTTGCCGTCGACCTCGCGTTCGAGGGCGCATGGCGATCCTGGGCCTACCGGAGTTCCTTCTCCCAGGTCGCTACCGACATGCGAAATGGATCCGGCGGCCAACGTGTCGCGACGCGGGCGACGAGCAGTAAGAGGGTCACCGGTGTGTGGTGGTCCGATGCTGACGGCAGGTGGACTGTCACCAGCGTTGACGACTTGGACCTTACGGACCCGGCCGACGTTGAGTTCGTCCTGAGCGTCATCGCCGGTGACCTTCCGCTCGAAGCGTGGCAGGACCTAACAACGGAATTCCTGGCCAGGCTTGACCGAGCTCCCTAGAGAGCTACCGGTACAAATCCGGTACAAGGCAGAGCCGATCAGGCCCACCACCAGACGACACGAACCGGCAGGTCAGAGCGTCGGACACAATATCGCCACAGGTCAGGCGCAGTTCACCGACAACTGCATCGGGCAGTGCCGCCTGCGTGCGCGCTATTTGGGATTCGCAGGTCGCTGGCGCTTCTTGGTCCCCATCAGTCCACGAGGCGTATAGGACGGCCCGAGTTCTGACGCTGGTGGCGGGACTTGCGGTCGGGCTGCGCGGACCTGCCGGGCCCGCTCCCGCGCAGCTTCGGCTTGAGCCACGAAGTACGCAGTACGAGCAGCGAGGTCATCGACCGACGGGGCAGGCGGTACGGGAGTGGGCGACGCGACAGGAGCAGTCCTCTTGCGCTGCTGGACGATCAGGAACGGGGCTGCGATCAGCAGCAACGCCGCGAGAACCACCAGGCTGACCTGCCAGAACTTCACGACGGCGTACACCAGGAGAATCAGAGCGAAGATCAGCACGAGGACAGCACCAACACTAGGCTCGCTGTTCTTACGGCGCCGAGTCCGGCCGCCCACCCGTCCCCCGACTCGGATACCTGGGAAGATCGGCACGCTGATCCAAAGCCCCATGTGCAGCACGTCGCCGTCGATCATCAGCACGTTACGAAAGAGATCGCCCTCGCCGGGCGGGCGGATCTCCGGGATGGGTGGGCGTGCCATCGAGCGCGAGCAGCGGGCCACGTCGGGCCATTCACGGGCCATTCCGGCCGGTCAACAGCGGTCAACGACGGCCTGGCCCGACCGGGCCCGCGCGCAGGTCAGACCCCCTGGCCCACCGTGACAACCTGGTTCCCAAGCTGAATATGCGGGTTCGATTCCCGTCATCCGCTCCACACCCGAGGACCACGTGAGGCCCGGGACGGGTTTCGCGTGCCGGCCCATGATCGCCCCTCAGGTCAGGTGGCGGGCGAAGAAGCGGTTCCCGTCGTCCCCCTCGAACTGTGGGACGCCGGTGTGGCCGCCCATGTTGGCGTGCAACGTCTTCTCCGTGGTTCCGAAGGCGTCGAACAGGTCCAGGGCCATCTGCCGGTCGTTGCCCTCGTCGTCCCACTGCAGCAGGACCAGCAGCGGGATGGTGACCTGCCGGGCCTCCTCGAGGATGGCGCGGGGCACGAAGCTTCCGGCGAAGAGGACGGCGGCCGAGATGCGTGGCTCGAGCACCGCCAGCCGGACGCCGATGGCGATCACCCCTCCCGCGAACCCGACCGCGCCACCGATCCCGGGCAGCGCGACGAGGGCGTCGAGGGTGGATCGCCATTCCGGGACCGCCTGGTCGACCAGTGGGAGGACGAGCCGGTCCACGGTCTCGTCGTCGACCGGTTCGCCGGCCCGCAGCGCCCGGCGCATGTCGGCGCGGGCCTCCTCGACCGCGGTGAGACGCGGCCGGTCACCGCTCCCGGGGAGCTCGATGGTGGCCGCGGCCCAGCCCTGCGCCGCAGAGGCCCGCGCCCGGGCGCTGAGGCGGGGGTACGTCCGGTCCAGACCGCCGGGGTGGCCGAGCAGGATCAGCGGGGCCGGCGCGGACACGGAACCCGGCGTCCACAGGATTCCGGGGATCCCGCCGAGGGTGAACCGGCGCTCGAGGACGCCGTCGTCGAGGCGCTGTTCGGTGGTGAATCGCATGGTCGTGCCTTTCGGGAGTGCTCGCAGGCGGCGCTCCCGGACGACCTATCGCCCGACCGTGGCCCCGGAGGGGAGCACCCATGTCGATACTGCGTTCACGGGTACCACCTCCTCGGTCTCTCGCACGGCATGCCGACCGTAGCGATCGTCGGTGCCGTCGCCAACAGGTTTACGCGGCCGCCAGGGCCGAAGCCAGTGCCGTCCGGAACAGCTCGTCCACACCGATGCCCGCGGCCTTCGCCATCACCGCGATCACGCTCTTCGGGGAGAACGAGCAGTACATGCCCGCCTCCAGGAACCACGGGCGACCCCCGGCGTCGATGCGGAAGTCGAAGAGGCTGTAGTGCCGCGCACCCAGGGCCACGTGGCAGCGCCGCGCGGCCTCCCACACCGGGCCGGTCACCGGGTCGGACGGGTCGACGATCCCCGCCCTCGGGGTGTCCTTCGCGGCCAGCCTCAGGCCACCGTCGGCGGTCCGTTCGATCTTGTGGGCGTGGTCCCGGACGTCGTCGACGGCGCACTCCTCGAGCGGGAGGCAGACCAGCCCCCCGTCCCGGACGAGGACGCCGCACCGCACCTCCCGGCCCAGCTCGACGTACCGCTCGACGAGCGCGGAGGGGGAGTGGGTGAAGGCCTCCGTCAGGGCCGGCCCGTAGTCCTCCCGGCTGCGCACCAGCGCGACACCGAGCGAGTTGTCGGCGTCCGCCGGTTTCACCACGGCCGGAGGGGCGAGGGTCGGCCGGTCGCCGGGGCGGAGCAGCTCGCCGGGCGGGACGTCGACGCCCGCGGCCGCGACGATCGCCTTCGCCCACGCCTTGTTCGCCGTGACGGCGGGCGTGCTGCCCACGTACGGGATGCCCGGCACGTCGAACTGCGCCCGGTAGGTGGTCGTGCCGGGAACGCAGAACATGTGCGGCACCATCACGTCGACGCCCAGCCCCACGACGTGCGCGATCCCGTCGGCCGGCGCCATCGGCACCGCCGCAGCGAGAGCGTCCACGCCCAGATCGGTGGGGAAGCGCCACCGGCCGTCCGGCGTGACGTAGGCGATGTGGTGCTCGTAGCCGTCGATCGTGGCGCAGTCCTGCGCGTATCGCGTCCTTGCCACGCAGGATGGTCCGCAGCCGGCTCAGCTTCCGCGGCTCGGTGAGCAGACACCAGATCTCGTGGTAGATCCAGTACGTCGGACGGCTCGACGGCAGCGGCCGGATGACCGGGCCGCCGGTCTGCAGGTACGCGTCCGCCACCCCGGGGGCACGGTGTCGGCTGGCTCACGTCCGCGAGATCCTTTCCGGGATACCCGTGTAGCTCCGCCCGCACCGGGCACCCACTGTCGTGGCCGAAACCCGTACACCCCAGTCCCTGAACACCGCGACCCTCATCACCCAGCTCCGGGCCCTGGAGCGGCTCACCCGCACCGAGGTGAAGGTCGGCCGTGTCCGCGTGACGCAGGCCCGGACCGACGCCGTCCGCCGCGAGCTCGAGCAGAACGCCGACAATGGCGTACGCCGCACCCAGCGCATCGTCGCCCAGCTGCAGGCCCTCGACGCGGTGCCCGACGTCGTCAGCCCGGCCGTGTCCGCCGTCGTCGCGCTGTTCACCAGCACCCTCGAGCAGTCGCAGCCCGTCGAGGAGGCGCTGTTCAACGACCTCGCGCTGGAGCACCAGCTGCTCGACCGCGCCCGCTACGTCCGCACCGTCGCCGAGCACGTGGGACGCGGCGACGTCCGGCGCCTCGCCGACGACCTCGTGACCGCCCACACCGCCACCGTCGAGTGGATCACCACCGTGCTGGCCGAGGAGGCGCTCGGCGGCCCGTCCGCGCTGCGCCCGACGCCGCTGCAGCGCGTCGCCGGCGGCGTGTCCCGCGCCGCGAGCCTGCCGACCCGCGTCGCCGTCGCGGGGTTCAACCGCGCCGTGCACACCGTCGTCCGCACGGGCGAGAGCGCCCGCAGCACCGTCGAGGACGTGGCCGGCACCGTCACGCGGATCGGCGAGGGCACCCGCGAGGTGGCCGTGGCCGGCCGGAACGCCGCGCTCCGGCGCGCCGAGCAGGTCGCGAACCGCGACGGCGCCGACGATGTCGCGGGGGCCGTCCACGGCACCCGCCGCAACCTCGGCACGCTCACCGTCGAGGAGCTGCCGATCGCGAACTACGAGGAGCTGACGGTGCAGAACGCCATCGCCGCCATCCGCGAGCTGTCCGAGCCCGACGACATCAACGCCGTGCTCGCCTTCGAGGAGAAGCACAAGGACCGCACGGGCGTCGTCTCCGCCGCCCAGACGCGCTACGCGGCCGTCGCCAAGGACGCCGCCGGGATCGACCGCTGACATGACGCCCCGACCGACCCGCGTGACCCTCACCGGCGACGGACCCGTGCTGGTCGCCGGGCCGGTCGAGGTGGAGCTGCCCGACGGCACGGTGGTGCGCTCCGACCGGAGCGTCACCGCCCTGTGCGTCTGCCGTCGCAGCCGCAACGCCCCGTTCTGCGACACGAGCCACCGCCGCCGTGTCCGCTGACCCCCGCCTGCCCGCCCCGCGCGGCCCGCTGTCCGACGCCGTGATCGAGGCGTTGCGCTCCGGCGTCACGGTGCTGCCCGCGGTCGAGCGGGCCGATCCCTACGGCGAGGACCTCCAGCTCGCCCTCTACTGCCTCTACGAGCTGCACTACCGCGGCTTCGCCGGCGTCCCCGACGAGCGCGAGTGGGACCCCGCGGTCCTGACGATCCGCGCGGCGATGGAGCACGCGTTCCTCGACCGGTTGCGCGCCGACGTCGAGCCCGGTGACGACGTGACCGCCGAGCTGGACGCGCTGCTGGTGGAACCCGTGGAGCCGGCGGGCCTCTCGCAGTACCTGCGCACCACGGGGGAGCCGTGGCAGGTGCGCGAGTACGTGACCCACCGCTCGCTCTACCACCTCAAGGAGGCCGATCCCCAGGCCTGGGTGATCCCCCGGTTGAGCGGGGCGGTGAAGGCCGGGCTGGTGACCGTCGAGCACGACGAGTACGGCGCCGGCGACGCCCGTCGCATGCACAGCGAGCTGTTCGCGGAGATGATGCGCGCGCTCGACCTCGATCCCGCCTACGGCGCCCACCTGGACGCCGCCCCGGCCGAGACGCTGGCCGAGGTGAACCTCATGTCCTACTGCGGGCTGCACCGCGGGATGCGCGGGGCGCTGGTCGGGCAGTTCGCGGCCGTCGAGCTCACGTCGTCGCCCGGATCGGACCGGCTCGTGCGGGCGTTCCGCCGCCTCGGGCTGCCGGACGCGGCGATCGCGTTCTACGCCGAGCACGTGGAGGCCGACGCGGTGCACGAGCAGGTGGTGCGGCGCAACGTGATCGCGCCGCTGCTGGCGTCCGAGCCGCACCTCGCGGCGGACGTCGTGTTCGGGATCCGGGCCGCCGAGTTCCTCGCCGACCGGTTCGCCGACCGGGTCCTCGCACGCTGGACGCGGGGAGCGTCCAGCCTGCGGGGCTGAGTCACCCCGGCCTGCGGGCCTCGATCACGACGAGCCCCTCGTCGTCCTGGTCGGGACCCATCAGGCCGTCCCGGCGCAGGACCGCCAGCCGCCGGCGCAGGACCGGGCCCAGCGGGATACGGGCCCGCGTCCGGACGGTCGCATCGAGGCCGGCGTCGGCGAGCCGGTCCAGGGTCGCGTCCTCGCCCGAGAGCTCCGACTGCACCAGCAGCACCACGCCACCCGGCGCCAGGTGCGCGGGCACGGCGGCGCAGATCCGGTCGAGCAGCATCCGGCCGTCGGGGCCGCCGTCCCAGCTGCGGCCGATCCGGTGCCGCGGCAGCACCCCGCCGCGGGACGGCACGTACGGCGGGTTGGTGAGCACGAGATCGAACAGCTGCCCCGCGACGGGGGCGAACAGGTCGCCCTGGTGGACGGTCACGCGGGCCCCGTGCAGGCGGGCGTTCGCGCGGGCGGTCAGCACCGAGCGCAGGGACAGGTCGACGGCCGTCACAGCGGACGCACCGGCCCGGGCGGCCGCGACGGCCAGCGCTCCGCTGCCGGTGCCGACGTCGAGCACGGCGCGTCCGGGTGCGAAGCCGCCGCGGTTCAGCTCGTCGACGAGGAGGGACGTGTCGTCCTGGGCCCGGTACACCCCGGGTGCGCGTAGCAGCATGGTCACCACAACCGGATGCCCGGCCGGGACCAGGCCAAACGTGCACACTGGGCGCCATGATCAGCCTACGACCCCAGGACGCCGCCGACCTCCCGCTGCTCGGCGGCGGTGAGAGCCCCTTCGACGAGTTCGGTCCCGAGACGCCCCGGGCGGAGTCCCGACGGGCCGAGCTGGAGGAGCAGGGCGGGCTCACCGTCCTCGACGGGCACGGGCAGGTCGCGGGCACCGTCAGCTGGGTCTGGCAGCAGTGGGGGCCCAACCGCGCGTCGCGGTGCCCGATGATCGGCATCTGGATGCGGCCGGAGTTCCGCGGCCGCGGCCTCGGCACCGCCGCGCAGAAGGCGCTCGTGGAGCTGTTCTTCCGGCACACGACGGCGAACCGCGTCGAGGCGCACACCGACGTCGGGAACGTCGCCGAGCAGCGGGCACTGGAGGCCTCGGGGTTCCGGCGGGAGGGCGTCACACGCGGGGCGCAGTGGCGCGACGGCGCGTACCACGACGGCGTCCTCTACGCGGTGCTCCGCGACGATTCCCGGTAGGAATTGCTCAGTCCAGACTTATCAGTTTAGCCTTCGCGTGTGACCCCCGATCCCCACGACGTCGCGGCGGCCCTGCGCTTCGGCATCGGCCTGCTCGTGCGACGCCTGCGCCAGGTGCGCGACGACACCGAGCTGACGCTGCCGGAGACCTCGGCGCTGTCCCGTCTCGACCGCGGCGGGCCGGCCACGTCGAGCGCGCTGGCGAAGCAGGAACAGATCAGCCCGCAGTCGATGGGCGCGACACTGGGCGGGCTGGAGGCGCGGGGGCTCGTCGAACGGCGGCCCGATCCCGACGACGGCAGGCGCGTGGTCCTCTCCGTCACCGCCGAGGGGGTGGCGGTGCTCGGCGCCCGGCGGGCCGCGCGCACCGAGAGCCTGGCCGCCGTCCTCGCCGAGGGGTTCACCGCGGACGAGCTGCAGCAGCTCCTGGACGCGGCGCCACTCGTCGAGCGCCTGGCCCACCGGCTCTAGGACGCTCCTGAAAAAGCCGGTCGTGTCGGTCCTGGCCGGGACGGTCGGGGCTGGGAGGATCGGT
>NZ_MKVV01000081.1 GCF_001899645.1 Pseudonocardia sp. 73-21
CCGTTCGGCCATGCCACACGCTAGCAATCGACCACAAACTAATGACTCAGGACACTAGCGAGTGTCTGACGGATCCTGGTCCCGCCACAGGTACACACCGTCGACCACGTCCGGTTCGCGGCCGAGCAGCGCCGTGGCCTGGTCGCGCAGGGAGTCGAGGTTGCGGCTGGGCCCCAGCACCACCGCGCAGGGGCGCCAGCGGTCCATGTCGGCTGCGAACGCCGTGCGCAGGGCGGGCGTGACGGGCCGGACCACTCCGTCGGCACGCACGGCGTCGAACAGCCGGCCCGTGACGCTGGGCTGCCCGCCGACGTAGGCGCGCCCGTTGGACGCGGGGCCGATGAAGTAGCCACCCGGCATCGCGAACGACAGCCCGGCCGCCTGCTGCCACAGCATCGTCGACGTGGTCTGTGGACCGGGGAAGGGCAGCACGAGCAGCGTGCCGCCCGAGCAGGCCGCCCCGCGGGCGAAGAACGCGGGTGCCGGGGACACGTCGTCACCGGGGAACGGTGCGGGCACGAGCGGCACCAGGGCCAGCACCGCCGCGCCCACCGCGACACCGCTCGGGACCCGGGCATGCGCGGCGTCCAGGGCGAAGGCCAGCGCCGCCCCCAGCAGACCCGCGGTGAACAGCGCGAACCGGTCGGCCAGCACGTGCTCGAACCCGGGCAGCTCCGTGATCAGCGCCCACGGCAGCGGGATGCCGGTGCCCTTCCCGTCGACCGTCAGCTCGTCGCCGAGCGCCAGCACGGCCACCAGCAGCGCGAGGAGCAGAGCGGTCCGCACGCGGGCGTTGCGGCGCAGCACGACCAGGGCCACCGCGGCGAGCACGAGCAGCGGCCAGCCGAGGTAGGCGGTGCGCTCCTCGATCCCGCCGGGGAACTGAGCAGACTCCGCGACGGACGCCGCCGACGCGAACGCCTGCAGCTGCGTGGGCACCACGTGGCCCCGCAGGTCGGTGGAGAAGTAGGAGGTGGTGAACGGGCTGCCGCTCTGGCGGAGCGGGCCGAACAGCTGGAACGCGAGCGGCCCGCCACCCACCAGCACGAAGACGCCGAGTGCGGTCGCCGCCCGCCCGGCGACCCCACGGGCCCGGGCCCGGGCGCGCCGCGGATGGCCGAGCACCAGCACCACCAGGAGCAGTGCCACCACCACCCCCGTGTCGAACAGCACCTCCTCGCCGATCAGCACCTGCGCCCCGGCCGTGACGCCGAGCAGCACGGCCGCCCGGTTGCCCTCGCCCGTCATGACGCGGAGCGCGAGCAGCAGGATCACCGGCACGAGGAGGTTGAACACGAGGTCGGGGTGGCCTCCGACGGCCTGTGCGAGCATCGCGGGCGAGAAACCGAACAGCGCGCCGCCCAGCGCCGCCGGCAGCACCCGCACGTCCAGTGCCCGCAGGCAGCCGAACGCGGTGGCGGCCGACCCGGCCAGACCCACCGTGGTGATCACGGTGACCGCGCCCGGCCCGCCGAACACCGTGGTGACCGGCGCGAACAGCACGCCGGGCAGCACCATCCCGTTGTTCCACATCAGGTTGATGCCGGTGGGCGCGTTGAGCAGGCCGGAGTAGAGCGGGAGCTCGCCGGCGCCCAGGGCGTGCGGGGTGGAGCTGAGCAACCAGGAGAACAGCACCGAGTCGGGCGTGTTCACGGCGCTGATCCGCCCGCCGAGCGGTGTCCACCACGCCCACGTCACGTACAGCGCCACGCCCGTGTAGGCGGCCAGCACGGCGGCACCGGCCCGACGAGCAGGGGTCATACCCGCTGCGGTGTCCTCTCCGCCAGGCGGTCGGGCAGCCCGAGGAACACCACGAACAGCACCACCAGCAGCGCCGCCCGCCCCCAGACCCCGACGGCCACGGACTGCGCCGCCAGCCCGGCCGCGATGTCGGACGCGCCGGCGCCGGTCTTGAGCGCGTAGAACCAGCGGAAGATGCCGATGCCCATCACGGCGTCGACGATCAGGTAGCCGACGACCCAGCGCCACGGCACCGCGAGCAGCACGAAGAACGGCAGCAGCCACAACGTGTACTGCGGCGAGTGCACCTTGTGCAGCAGCAGGAACCCGCACAGCATGGCCGCGCTGACGGCGACCCACGGGTAGACGCCCGAGCGCTTCCACCGCCACAGGCCCACCGCCGCCGCGAGGAGGAACGAGGCCACGACGAGCGTGGGCGAGAGCCAGTTGACCCAGTGCTGGAACGCGACGTTGTCGGGCTCGGAGTCGGGGCGGAAACCCCAGAACCAGATGGAGTTGGTGGTGAGGTCGACCTTGCGCAGCTCCTGGAACGTGAACGACGCCCGCCAGCCCTGGTAGCCGGCCAGCGCGAACGGCAGGTTGACCAGCACGACCGTGACGGAGGCGGCCAGCGCCACCCGCACGGCTCCCCACCAGTGGAGCCGGCCCGGCCGCGACATCGTCAGCACGTAGAGCGCGAGCGGCAGGACGAACGCGCCCGGGTAGAGCTTGAACGCGAAGCCCAGGCCCAGCAGCACCGACGCGAGCACGGCGCGATCGGCCAGCGGGCGGTCGGTGCGCCACCCGTTCATGACGAAGACGGCGCCCACCGCGGTGGCGACGACGGGCAGGTCCCAGTTGTGGAACGCGTAGAGCACCAGCGGCGGCCCGATCGCCCACAGCAGGGCCCGCCACCGTGCCAGCCGGCCCAGCATCCAGCCCGTGAGCAGCCCGAACGGGGCCATGAGCAGTGCCGAGTAGAGCAGGAACTCACCGTCGTTGTGGGCGAACAGCGCGCCCGCCCACATCAGCAGCCCGGTGAGCACCGGGTACTCGACGGTGCCGCCCTCGAGCACGCCGTCGGGGGTGATGGAGCCGGACACGAACGGGAAGACGTGCTTGTCGATGTCGCGGCCGAGCCACAGGTACTGGATGTCGGAGTAGCAGACGTCGCGGTCGACGCGGAGGATGTAGTCGGGCCCGCTGCGGCCCTGCGCGTCGAACTCGGGCCCGACGCACCGCGCCTTGTTGGCGTAGCCCAGCAGCAGGGTGAGCCCGGTGAGTACCACGATCGCCACCAGCATCAGCGCCGTGGGCGAGGAGCGGCGCCGGGGAGGGGGCGGCAGCGGGGGCGTGCCATCGGCCTCGGGCGTCGCCGCCCGCGTCACGACCGACATCTCATGCCAGCCGCTCACGCAGGAAGGCGATGTCGGCGGCCTGGCCCTCGGCCGGCGTCTCGACGACGACGGGTGCCCCGGCCGCGGCGCACACCGCGGCGAGCTCGTCGGGCGAGATGGTGCCCTTGCCGATGTTGGCGTGCCGGTCGCGGGTGGAGCCGAACTCGTCGCGGGAGTCGTTGAGGTGCACCAGGTCGATGCGCCCGGTGATGGCCTTCGCCCGCTCGACGACGTCGACCAGCTCCAGGCCGGCGGCGAACGCGTGGCAGGTGTCGAGGCAGAACCCCACCCCGAACTCGCCGACGGCGTCCCACAGCCGGGCGAGCTGCTCGAAGCTGCGGGCCATCGCGTTCTCGCCGCCCGCGGTGTTCTCGATGAAGATCGGCACCGCGAAGCCGCCCTCGGCCTGCTGGCGCTCCACGAACTTGCGCCAGTTGTCGAAGCCCTTGGCGTCGTCCTCGCCCTGCGTGACGTGGCCGCCGTGCACGACGAGCCCGATGGCCCCGACCTCGGCGGCTACCTCCGCGTGCTGCACGACGATCTTTCGCGACGGGATGCGGATGCGGTTGTTGAGCGACGCCAGGTTCACCACGTAGGGGGAATGCACGACGACGGTGACGTCGCTGTCGCGGAGCTCCTGGGCCTGGGGGTGCGACGGCGGCTTCTTCCACCCCTGTGGATCGGACAGGAACATCTGGATGATGTCGGCGCCGCGTTCGGCCGCGGACACCACCGGATCGTCCTCCCGCACGTGGGCGCCGATGAGCATGCCGCCAGCGTAGTGGCGGGCACCGACACTCCCGATCCCGTCCCCGCTCCGGCCGCCCGCCTGCGGGGCGAGGTGTTCCCGCTGGTAGCCTGGGCGCTTCGCGCACCGACCGGCGTCCTCCTGGATGCCGCTGTCGAACCCCTCAGCTCCACCGGGTGGTCCGATTCTGTCGGTGCGCGGTGAGAACCTCCTGCCGCGGACACTCCGCGGCCGATTCGAGTCCATAGGAGGTGAGTGGTTCTCATGCGTCATTACGAGCTGATGGTCATCCTCGACCCCAGTCTGGACGAGCGCACTGTGACGCCGTCACTGGAGCAGTTCCTCACCGTCGTCAAGAACGACGGTGGCACGGTCGAGAAGATCGAGGTGTGGGGCAAGCGTCGTCTTGCCTTCGAGATCCTCAAGCACGCCGAGGGGATCTACGCGGTCATCGAGGTCGCCTGCGAGCCGGCCACCATCTCGGAGCTGGACCGCCAGCTCGGGCTCAACGAGTCCGTGCTGCGCACCAAGGTCCTGCGCCGGGAGCCCAAGAAGGCCCGCGCCCAGAAGGCGGCCGCCCCGTCGTCGCCCCCCGCGTCCGCGCCCGCCGGCGCACCGCGCACGGCCACGTCGGCCACGGCTGCGGTCGCCGCGGCGTCCGCTCCGGCCGCCGCACCGGCTGCCGGCTGAGTCGCGACGATGGCCGGCGAAACTGTCATCACCGTGGTCGGCAACCTCACCGCCGACCCGGAGCTGCGGTTCACCCCGTCCGGGGCGGCGGTCGCCAACTTCACCGTGGCGGCCACCCCGCGCACCTTCGACCGCCAGTCCGGCGAGTGGAAGGACGGCGAGGCCCTGTTCATGCGCTGCAACGTGTGGCGGCAGGCGGCGGAGAACGTCGCCGAGACGCTCACCCGCGGCATGCGTGTGATGGCCACGGGGCGGCTCAAGCAGCGGTCCTTCGAGACCCGCGAGGGTGAGAAGCGCACCGTCGTCGAGCTCGAGGTCGACGAGGTCGGCCCGTCCCTGAAGTACGCCACGGCCAAGGTCAACAAGGTCAGCCGCGGTGGCGGCGACTTCGGCGGCGGCGGGGGCGGCTTCGGCGGCGGGGGCGGCAATTCCAGCGCCTCCTCCTCGGGCGGAGCACCTGCCGACGACCCGTGGGGCTCCGCTCCCGCGGCCGGCAGCGGTCCCGCCGTCGACGACGAGCCTCCCTTCTAACCCCACACCCGTCTTTTCTCACCAGGAGTACCCATCATGGCCAAGCCCGTCCTGCGCAAGCCCAAGAAGAAGGTGTGCGCGTTCTGCAAGGACAAGGGACAGGACATCGACTACAAGGACACCGGTCTGCTGCGGAAGTTCATCTCCGACCGCGGCAAGATCCGGGCCCGCCGGGTCACCGGCAACTGCCGCCAGCACCAGCGTGATGTTGCGGTCGCGGTCAAGAACTCCCGCGAGGTCGCCCTGCTGCCCTACACCTCCACCGCGCGATAAGGGGATTGGGACACATGAAGCTCATCCTCACCGGCGACGTGCCCAACCTGGGTGCGCCCGGCGACATCGTCGAGGTCAAGGACGGCTACGGCCGTAACTACCTGCTGCCGCGCAAGCTGGCCATCGTCGCCACCCGTGGCGCCGAGAAGCAGGTCGCGTCCATCACGCGGGCCCAGAAGGCCCGTTCGATCCGCGACCTCGGCCACGCCAAGGAGGTCGCCGGCACGCTGGGTGACCTCAAGGTCGTCATCAAGGCCAAGGCGGCGGGCGACTCCGGTCGCCTGTTCGGCTCGGTCACCCCGGCGGCCGTCGTCGACGCCGTGCGCGCCGCCGGCGGTCCGCTGCTCGACCGGCACGCCGTCGAGGTGTCCTCGCAGATCAAGACCGTGGGAAAGCACGCGGTCACGGTTCGCCTGCACCCCGAGGTCACCACCGAGTTCGCGATCGACGTCGTCGCCAGCTGACGATCCAGCAGCAACGTTCCGTGACAGGGGCGGGACCAGGGCTTCAAGCCCCGGTTCCGCCCCTGTTCATGTTCCGGGGTCGCTGGGTCACCCCTGCTCCCCGTTCGGGTGACACGCCGGAGGTGACGCCGGCGTCGCCGAGTGACCTTGTGGATGCGCTCGGTGGACAAGCGGTCCGGCGGTGCGCGACACGCCCGTGAAACCGTCCTCGGCGTGTCGGACGAGCAAAGTTGTCCACATCCCGAACCATGGTGCTGACCAGCGGAAACGTCACGCAGGACGGGGTTGTCCCCATGCCGTCCACAGGTTGCTCCCACCCCTGTCCTGGGGCGGAGGTGCTCCGTCCCCAATCCGTCCCCAGGTCGGTGCACAGGACGGTTCGACAACGCCTCCGGCGGTCCCTAACGTCGCCGCGCGAGGCACGAGGACCCGGCCCGGGTGACATCGGTCGTTCACCGGGGCGTCGCTCCGAAGTGGCGCGAGCATATCGAACCTCTGTTCGATACACTGGCAAAGGGGGTGACGCAGAGTATGACCCAATCTGATGTGCGCAGTGCGGATTCACGCAACGGCGATCCACGCAACGGCGATGGTCGCAACACCGACTTCGGGGCGCGTCCGCGCGCGGGCCGTCCGGTCGAGCAGGGCGGCGACAGCGGCGGAGGCGGCACGTTCGACCGCCAGCCGCCGCAGGACCTCACCGCCGAGCAGTCCGTGCTCGGCGGCATGCTGCTGAGCAAGGACGCCATCGCCGACGTCGTGGAGGTGCTCCACGCCGACGACTTCTACCGGCCGGCCCACCAGACGGTCTACGAGTGCATCCTCGATCTCTACAGCCGGGGTGAGCCCGCCGACGCCGTCACGGTCTCGGCGGAGCTGCAGCGTCGCGGTGATCTGATCCGCCTCGGCGGCGCCCCCTACCTGCACACGCTGATCGCCACGGTGCCCACCGCGGCCAACGCGGCCTACTACGCCGAGATCGTGGCCGAGAAGGCCATCCTGCGCCGCCTCGTGGAGGCCGGCACGCGCATCGTGCAGCTGGGCTACCACGGCGACAACGGTGCCGAGGTCAACGACGTGGTCGACCGCGCCCAGGCCGCCATCTACGAGGTCACCGAACGCTCCACCACGGAGGACTACGTCGTCCTCGAGGAGCTGCTGCAGCCCACGATGGACGAGATCGACGCCATCGGCTCCCGCGGCGGTATGGCGCTGGGCGTGCCCACCGGCTTCCTCGACCTCGACACCGTCACCAACGGCATGCACCCCGGCCAGATGATCGTCGTGGCCGCGCGACCCGGGCTCGGGAAGAGCACGCTGGGTCTGGATTTCGCCCGTTCCTGCTCCATCAAGCACGGCATGACCAGCGCGGTGTTCTCGCTGGAGATGAGCAAGTCCGAGATCGTCATGCGCCTGCTGTCGGCCGAGGCGAGCATCCGCCTGGGCGACATGCGTGCGGGCCGCATGAGCGACGAGGACTGGACGCGCATGGCAAGGCGGATGAGCGAGATCTCCGAGGCGCCGCTGTTCATCGACGACTCCCCCAACCTCACGCTGATGGAGATCCGGGCCAAGGCGCGGCGGCTCAAGCAGCGCAACGACCTCAAGCTGATCATCCTCGACTACCTGCAGCTGATGACGTCGGGCCGCAAGGTCGAGTCCCGCCAGCAGGAGGTCTCGGAGTTCTCCCGCCAGATCAAGCTGCTGGCCAAGGAGCTCGAGGTGCCGGTGGTGGCGATGAGCCAGCTCAACCGCGGTCCCGAGCAGCGCACCGACAAGCGCCCGATGCTGTCGGACCTGCGTGAGTCGGGCTCCATCGAGCAGGACGCCGACATGGTGATCCTGCTGCACCGCCCCGACGCGTTCGAGCGCGACGACCCGCGCGCCGGCGAGGCCGACCTGATCCTGGCCAAGCACCGTAACGGCCCCACCGACACCATCGTCGTGGCGCACCAGCTGCACTACAGCCGCTTCGCCGACCTGGCTCACGGCTGATCGGCGCAGTCCACCGCCGGCGGATTGGCCACTGACCGCCTGCGGGCCGGCGTCCAGGGTGATCCCATGCAGGTCGCCATCGTGACGTTCGACGGGTTCAACGAGCTCGACAGCTTCATCGCCTCCGCGATGATCAACCGTGCGCCCGGGCTGACGGCGTACATCACCACGCCCACCCGGACGGTGACGTCGCTGAACGGCGTCGAGGTGCTGGGCCAGCGCCCGCTGGGGTTCGTCACGAGGCGGACGCGGTGCTCGTCGGGAGCGGCATCCGCACCCGTGACGTCGTGGCCGACCGCGGACTGCTCGACTCCCTGACCCTCGACCCCACGCGCCAGCTCATCGGCTCCCAGTGCTCGGGGGCGCTGGTGCTGGCCCGGCTCGGCCTGCTCGGGTCGATGCCGGTGTGCACCGACACGACGACCCGGCCGTGGGCCGAGGAGCGCGGGTTCACGGTGCTGGACGCGCCGTTCCACGCCGAGGGCCCCATCGCGACGGCGGGTGAGTGTCTTGCGTCGCAGTACCTCGCCGCCTGGGTGGTCAGCCGCATGCTCGGCGACGCCGCGGCGCGCGACGTCGTCCACTACGTGGCGCCGGTCGGGGAGAAGGACGGGACGGTCCGGCGCGTGATGACGGCGATCCAGGCACCCGCACTGCACTGATGCCGTGTCGAGGCCGGCGATGATCCGGCGTTCGGCGCGTTTCCGGCCAGATCTGGCCGTTTCCGCACCGAACCGCTGATCATGGGTACCTCGGACGTGCGGGTCAGGCGATCCAGTAGCGACGGAACGGTGGTTCGCCGGGTCGGTCGGGGTCGCGGACGCCGCCGCACCGCTCGATCACCGTCGCCGACGCGACGTTGCCGTCGTCGCAGGTGAGCAGCGCGGCGTCGACGCCGAACGCCCGCGCGACGATCAGCGACTGCCGGAGGATCTCGGTGGCGTATCCGCGTCGGCGGTGGGCCGGCCGCACCGCGTAGCCGATGTGGCCACCCTCGGCGAGCAGCCGGTCGTCGAGCGTGTGCCGGATCGAGGTGCGCCCGACGACCTCGCCGCCGACGGTCGCGAGGAGGTAGGTGGCCGGGACCCGGTCGGGCGGGAGGTCGGTCCCCCGGTGCTGGCGTTCGCACTCGGCCAGGACGTGCGTCCAGGGCGTGTTCCCGGTGAGGCCGAACGCGAACTCGAACGCGTCGGCGGCCAGCTCGAGCTGCGCCGCGCGGACGGCTCGCTCGTCGTCGGGACGCGGCGGGCGGAGCCGGAGCGAGGACATCGGGCCATCCTTCCCCGGCGCCACCGAACGGACGACGGCTATCAGGCGGGCTGATGCCGGGCATCCGAAGAATCGCGTTCCCGGATGCCCGCCGAGGTGCTCGAATCGTGAGACGCATCACCCCACTCACAGTTGAGGAACCTCCATGGCCGAGACCACCGCGCACCGGGTCGGCGGGGGAACGCCCGTCGCCGGGCCCCTGCAGCTCGTCCTGCTGCTCGCGGGCAGCAGCATGTCCGTCCTCGGGTCGGTGCTGATCGCGCCGGTCCTGCCGCAGATCGGCGCCCACTTCGCGGGTTCCCCCGGGGTGGAACTGCTCGTGCCGATCGCCCTCACCGCGCCGGCCCTGATGATCGGGCTCACCGCGCCGTTCGCCGGGATCATCGTCGACGCCGTGGACCGCAAGAGGCTGCTGCTCGTCGCGATGGTCGTCTACGCGATCCTGGGCACGGCGCCGCTGTACCTGGACTCGCTGGGGGCGATCGTGGCCACCCGCGTGGGGGTCGGGATCTGCGAGGCCGCGATCATGACCTGCTGCACCACGCTGATCGGTGACTACTGGTCGGGCCCGCAGCGCAGTCGCTACCTGGGCCTGCAGACGCTGCTCGCGGCGGTCGCCGCCACCGTCTTCTTCGCCGTCGGCGGCCTGCTCGGCGCGTCCGGCTGGCGCACCCCGTTCTGGCTCTACGCCGTGGCGCTCGTGATCGTCGTCCCGATGGCGTTCTCGCTGTGGCAGCCGGAGCGGCCCGTCGCCGAGAAGGTGGCCGGTCGCCGGAAGATGGAGCCGGTGCCGTGGAAGGCGCTCGCCGGACCGTGCGCCGTCACGTTCCTGGGCGGTGTGTGGTTCTACACGCTGATCGTCGAGCTGTCCTATGTGCTCACCGGTCTCGGGATCGGCGATCCCGGCACCATCGGCGCCGTGTCCGCCGCGATGTCGTTGGCCACCGCGGCGGGCGCCGTGGTCTTCTCGCGCACCGCCGCCCGCGGGCCGCGCATCCTGCTGCCCGTCCAGTTCGTCCTGATCGCCGTGGGTCTCGCCTTCGTCGCCACCGCGAGCACCCTGCCGATGGTCGTGATCGGCTCCCTGCTCACCGGATTCGGTACCGGCATGCTGCTGCCCACGCTGCTGACGTGGGCGATGAACCGCCTGACGTTCGCCCAGCGCGGCCGCGGCACCGGGATCTGGACCGGCACGCTGTTCATCGGTCAGTTCCTCTGCCCGCTGCTCATCGCCGCGATCGGCGCGGCCGTGGGTGGGCTGCAGGTCGCGATCGGCATGCTGGGGGTGGCCGCGCTGGTGATGGCGGTGGTGACGTTCGTCGGCCTCCGCGGCTCCCACGAACCTCTGGACGCGGCGGCCGTGCAGGCCTGACCGCCTCCTGCGCCGATCACGGGCACATGGTCGTCGAGGTCGATCGACAGGCGACCATCTGCCCGTGATCACGGAGTCGGGGCGGGCTCCCGACAGTCCCGGAGCGCAGCGTGACCCACCACCAGGAGCACGACCTCGGCCTGCAACACGACGGCCGAACGTGCTCACCGGGAGCGGCATCGTCCGCAGCGACATCACCTCCGGCTTCGGCTCGTCGTCGGGCACGGCGGCCGGCGTGCCGTTGACGATCCGGCTGACGGCCACCGACGTCGCGGGGCGCGGCGATGCCCGGCGCCGCGGTGTACGCGTGGCACTGCGACCGCGCCGGCAGGTACTCGCTCGACGACGTCGAGGACCAGAACCACCTGCGCGGCGTGCAGGCCGCCGACGCCTCCGGGGACGTCACGTCCACCAGCATCTTCCCGCCCGCCCACTCCGGCCGCCGGCCGCACGTGCACTTCGAGGTCCACACGTCCCTCGCCGAGGCGACGGCCCCGACGAACGTCATCACCTCGGCGCAGCTGGCCCTGCCGAAGGCGATCCACGACGGGGTCTACGCCACCGACGGGTACGTCGCGAGCGTCGCGAACATGGCCCGCACGTCGTTGACGTGGGACATGGTCGGACATGGTCTTCGGCGACGACGGCGCGAAGACCCAGCTGGCCACGATGCCCCTGGCCTGACTACGACCGGGCGCGCGTCCGCACCCGGGCGGGCCGGATCGGGGTGGCCGCGACGCCGGGCACGATCCGGTTCTCGATGGTCCCGATGCCCTCGACCGTCATCGTGACGACGTCGCCGGGCCGCAACGGTGGGATGTCACGGCCGCGGCCCCACAGCTCGGCGAGGCAGCCGCCGTTGCCGCAGGTGCCCGAGCCCAGCACGTCGCCGGGCCGGACCTGCGTGCCGCGCGAGGCGTAGGCGACCAGCTCGTCGAACGGCCAGCCCATGTTGGACAGCAGGTCGCGGCCGATCCCGGTGCCGTTGACGGCCACCGTCATCTCCAGCGCGAGGAAGCCGTCGGCGTCGGGCACGAACTCGTCGGCCGTGACGAGCACCGGGCCGAGCGTGGAGGCGAAGTCCTTGCCCTTGCACGGCCCGAGGTTCACCTTCATCTCGCGGCGCTGCAGGTCGCGGGCCGACCAGTCGTTGAGGACGGTGTAGCCGGCGATGCGGTCGCGGGCGTCCTCGGGACCCAGGTCCTCGCCCACGCGCCCGATCACCGCGGCGACCTCCAGCTCGAAATCCAACGAGGAACAGCCCGGCGGCACCGCGACGTCGTCGTGCGCGCCGACCAGCGCGTAGGGGTTCGTGAAGTAGAACGTGGGCGCCTCGTACCACTCCGGCGCCACGCCCGCGTCCCCCGACACCGACCGGACGACGCCCTCGACGTGCTCCTCGAAGGCGACGAAGTCGCGCACGGTCGGCGCCTCCACCGGCGGCAGCAGCCGCAGCCCGGCGAGGGGGACCGCGTCACCCGCCGCCAGGGCCGCCGCGCCGGCCTCGAGCAGGGTGCCGGAGCGGAGCAGGTCGAGCACGGTGACGCCGGCGGGCAGCCGGTACAGGAGCTCGCCCTCGACGACACCCGCACGCGGCCCGGCCACGGTCGCGAACCTCATGCCGGCAACCCCGTCGACGGGGCGACGTGCGGCAGCGGCTCCCCCGCGTGCCACACCTCGTGGATACGGACGCGGGTGAAGCGCCAGCCTTCGGGAGTGCGGCGCAACGTGCAGTCGTACCAGCCCGAGCCGTCGGCGTGGTGGAACGTGCTGCCGCCCAGCAGGTGCACGCCGTGCAGGTAGGAGCGGGTGGTGGCGGTGTCGCCGTCGATCGTGATCGCGTGGTTGGACGAGCCGTGCCACGTGCCGGCGTACCCGCCCACCCCCCGCTCCGACGCCGTCGCACCCTGGATCACCGCGCGGCCCTCCAACCGGACGGCGTCACCGATCTCCAGGACGCCGTCCTCGGTGTAGGTGGCGCCGTAGGCCTCCCAGTCGCGCTCGTCCAGGGCGCGGGCGAACTCCACCAGCAGGTCGGAGATCAGCGCGCGGTCGACGAGCCACCGCACCTGCTGCTCGAACTCGTTCATCGGGGAATCCTCCACCGGTCAGTAGGGCTCGGCCGGGCGACGCATGGCGCCCGGCATGCCGAGGACGAGCAGGTCGTCCTCGGACGTCGGCGTCAGGAGCGCGTTGGCCGGCACGTCGAGGCCGACGCCGAGCACGGGGTCGGTCCGCAGCCCGACGACGTCGACCTCCTGCGCCCGCTGCGCGGGACCGGCGGCGAGCGTCAGCCCGCCGAGCCCGGCCCCCAGCACCCTCATACCGGCGGTGCGACGAAGAGGCCCTTGTCCACGTCGTTGAACGACTTCGCGGCCACGAACTCGTCCATCGCGTTGGCGGTGCCCCACTGGTCGGAGACGCCCGGGTCGGAGAAGTCGTGCAGGCCCGGGTGCCAGGTGTCCTCGTCGAGGCGCTCCAGCTCGGTCGTGTACTCGAGCGTGTTGCCCTGGGGGTCGAGGAAGTACGAGAACGTGTTGTTGCCCGCCTTGTGCCGGCCCGGCCCCCAGATCTTCTCGACGCCCGCGCGCAGCAGCCGTCCGGTCCCGCGCATGTACTCGTCGATGCCGCGCAGCTCGAAGCTCGCGTGGTGCAGCGCCGGGTGCGGGCCGCGGGCGACGGCGAAGCTGTGGTGCCAGTCGTTGCAGCGCAGGAACCACATCATGGTGCCCATGCGCGGGTGCATCAGCACGTCCGACGTCGCGAACGCCAGGTGCTTCTCGTAGAACGCGACCGTGCCCTCCGGGTCCGCGGAGTTCAGCACGACGTGCGAGAGGCGCACCGGGATCGACTCCGCCTCCTCGATCCTCCGGTGCTCGCGCAACGCGACGTCCGCGGAGACCTCGACGGTGCGGCCCTCGTTGTCGAAGAACCGGAAGCCGTAGCCGCCGCCGGGGGTGGTGATCGCGCCGGGCTCGCTGACGATCTGCACACCGGCCCGCCCGAGCCGCAGCGCGAGCGTGTCGACGTCGGCGGGGGTGGCGGCGCCGAAGGCGATGAGGTCCACGCGCTTGTCGGCGGCCTGGCGCAGCCGCACGACGTACTGCTCGGGCGAGCCCTCGGCGGCGAGGAACGAGATGCCGGAGTCGGACGCGACCTCCGTCAGGCCCCAGTGGCCGGTGTAGAAGGCGTGCTGGAGGCCGTGGTCGGGCACGGCCAGGTCGATGTGACGGAGGTGGGTGATCAGCCTCATGAGCTCTCCTCGAGGACGACGGGCCGGAGCCCGAGTGCGGCGGCGTTGCCGGATGCGATGGCGTGCTGCTCGTCGGCGGTCAGCCCGGCGGCCGCGAGCCCGTCGAGCGGGTCGGTGACGCCCATGTCGAACGGGAAGTCCGAGCCGAGCAGCACCCGGTCGGCCCCCGCGGCGGCGACGAGGGCACGCAGGGCGTCGGGGGTGTGCACGAGCGAGTCGAACCACAGCCGGCGCAGGTAGCAGCTCGGCGGCTCGGCGCAGCCACGGGCCTCCGGCCGCACCTCCCACGCGTGGTCCGAGCGGCCGAGGAACGTCGGCAGGTAGCCGCCGCCGTGCGCGGCGAGCACCCGCAGTCCGGGGTGCCGGTCGAGCACCCCGGCGAAGATCAGGTGGCTCAGGGCCACCGCGTTCTCGACGGGCTGCCCGACCGAGTTGGCCAGGTAGAACCGGTCGAGCCGCTCGTCGAGCGTGCAGCCGAAGGGGTGCAGGAACACCAGCGCACCGGTCTCGGCGGCGCGGGCCCAGAAGGGTTCCAGCCGTTCGTCGGAGAGCTCGACGCCGGGTGCGTGCGAGCTGATCTCCACGCCGGCGTGGCCGTGGGCGAGCGCGTCGTCGAGGGCCTCGACCAGCAGGTCCGGGTGCTGCAGCGGCACCAGCCCGAGCGCTCGAAGCCGATCGGGGGCCTGCCCCACCAGCTCGGCGAGGCTCCGGTGCGCCCTCCCGAACAGGGTGCGGGCGAGCTCAGGATCGGCCCAGTAGTGGTACTGCGACGGCGACGCCGAGACGATCTGGACATCGACGCCGGCGGCGTCCATCGCGGCCAGCCGCGCGTCGAGCCGGGTGAGCAGCGGGATCCGCTCGGCCACCATCCGCTCCGACACGACCGAGGACTCGGCGCCGTTGCGCAGGAGATCGAGCGCCTTGTGCTCGGCCAGACGCGGGTCTGCCGCGACGAGGGCCTCGACGGCACCGAGGATCGCATGGGCGTGGACGTCCACAACGGTCGTGCGCGGATATCCGTGCTCTGGCACTGATATCCGCGCACGGGCGCCGGAGGCGCCGCTCACGCGGGCACGCTCACCAGCGTGGCGATGCGGTGCATCAGCCCGGGGACGTCGCCCTGCTCGTGATCGAGCAGCCACTGCGCCAGCTGGACGCTCGCCTCCACCACCTCGCGGGCGCGGGCGGCGCGGCGCTCCACCAGCGCGTCGAGGATCTTCTCGTCGAAGCGGTCGGCCGCCAGCAGCAGCTCGGCCAGCACCGCCGCGTCCTCCAGTGCCATCGCCGCACCCTGGGCCAGCGTGGGCGGGCAGGCGTGCACGGCGTCGCCGATCAGCACCACCCGGCCGCGGTGCCACGGGCCGTCGAGCATCTGGCTCTCGAAGTGTGTGTAGTTGATCGTGGACGGGTCGGTGAGCAGCGGAT
This sequence comes from Pseudonocardia sp. 73-21, assembly GCF_001899645.1. GTDB lineage: Bacteria > Actinomycetota > Actinomycetes > Mycobacteriales > Pseudonocardiaceae > Pseudonocardia. Next base: position 15,158 of record NZ_MKVV01000081.1, read on the forward strand.
GGATGTCGTGCCACGGGCCGCCGTAGTTCCCCGCCAGCCCGCGCATGACCTCCAGCCGCTCGTCGGCCGTGAGTGCGCCCCGGTCCTGCGCGTCCTCCACGAGGTAGGCGTAGAGGCTGTTCTCGCCGGTGGGGCAGTAGCCGGCGATGTAGCAGGGGCCGCCGTAGGTGAGGTCGGTGCGCACGACCGACTCCGGGCGTGGTGTGAACGCGCGCCATATCCCCATGCCGACCGGCTTCGCCGCCAGCTCGACACCGATCAGCGCGCGGGTCGCCGACCGCACGCCGTCGGCCCCGACCACGAGGTCGTAGCGACCGCTGCCGCCGTCGGAGAAGGTGACCTCCACTCCGTCGGCGTCCTGGTCGAGCGTCCGCACGCTCGTCCCGAACCGGATCCTGACGCCCAGCGCCGCGGCGCGGTCCAGCAGGATCCGGGCCAGCTCCGGGCGGGGCATGCCCAGCGTGGCGGGCAGGTCGGGGTCACCCGTGCGGGCGTCGGGGATCTCGGCGAGCACCGTGCCGTCGGGCGTGCGCAGGCCCAGCTCGTTGTACCCGTAGCCCGCCGCCTCCACCTCGTCCCACACCCCGAGCTGCGCGAGCACGCGCAACGCGTTGCCCTGCAACGTGATCCCCGACCCGAGCGCGGTGGCGACCGGCTTGATCTCCACGAGCTCCACGGCGACGCCGCGCTCGGCCAGCAGGATCGCGGCGGCGCAGCCGGCGGCCCCGCCGCCCACAACCAGAACGGTGTCCATGGTTCTCATTTCACGGCGAGCGGGTTGACCGGGGCCCCGACGGCACCGGTGACGGGCAGCGGCGCTGCGGTCAGGAAGAACGTGTAACGGCCGTCGGCGAGGCAGTCGGCGGCGAGCGCGTCGAGGTCCCACATCTCGCCCAGGAACAGCCCCATGTTGGGGATGCACACCTGGTGCAGCGGCTGGAATGCCTCGTCGAACTCGTTGGGCCGCACCTCGAACCCCCACGTGTCGGTGGCGATCGCGGCGATCTCGCTGCGGTGCAACCACTCCGCGGTGGTGAACGACAGGCCCGGGGCCGGCCCGCCCGCGTAGTCGCCCCACCCGTCCCGGCGGGCGCGGGCGAGCTGGCCGGTGCGGACGCAGAGGATGTCGCCACGCCCGATCGTGACGCCGTGCGCGGCGGCGGTGGCGTCGAGGTGCGCGGCCGTGATCGCGAAGCCGTCCGGCAGCTCGCCCCCTCCGATCACCTGCCCGACGTCGAGCAGCACGCCGCGGCCGGCGATGATCCCGGCCGCCGTCTCGATGCCGGTGACGCCGTCGCCCAGGCTGGTCACGACGTCGCCGGCGCGGCGGCCGTTGTAGGCCGTGCCGTGGTCGAAGATGTGGCCCAGCCCGTCCCACTGGGTGGAGGCCTGCAGCGGCATCGCGATCACGTCGTCGGCGCCCCCGATGCCGTGTGGGAAGCCCTGCACGCCGTGCTCGGCGTCGGTGCCCGTGTCGAGCATGGTGTGCACCGGGTTGGTGCGCCGCCGCCAGCCCTTCTGGGGGCCATCCATGTCGAAGCTCTGGGACAGCGAGAACGCGGTGCCCCGCCGGATCTCCGCGGCGGCCCGCAGGCGGGTGGCGTCGTCGAGGAAGTTGAGGGTGCCGAGCACGTCGTCGGCGCCCCAGCGGCCGGTGTTGGAGCAGAGGGCGGCCGCCTTCTCTATCGCGGCCTCCGGGTTGGTCCGGTCCAGCGGCGCGTCGCCGGCCGGCGCGGTGGCCGGGACACGCGACTCCGCCGCGGGGTTCGCGCGGTCGAGGCTCACGGGGCCACGCACCGGGTGCGCTGCGTGCCGAGGGTCGTGATCGTGCCCTCCATGACGTCGCCCGCGCGGAGCAGCCGGCCGTGGTGCAGGCCGTTGCCGGCCGGGCTGCCGGTGAGGATCAGGTCACCGGGCAGCAGCCGCGCCGTCCGGGACGCGACCGCCACCAGCGTGGCGACGTCGAAGATCATGTCCTTGGTGGACTCGTCCTGCATCACGTCGCCGTTGAGGCGCAACGTGATCTGCGGGTGCTCGGGCACGAACTCCGCGGGCACCAGCCACGGCCCGGTGGGCAGGAAGCCCGGGGCGTTCTTGGCGCGGAACCAGTCCGACCCGATCTCCGGCATGTCCTTGCGGAACACCAGGTCGCGGGTGGTGAGGTCGTTGACGATCGTGTAGCCGGCCACGTGGTCGAACGCGTCGGCCGGGTCGATGCCGTACCCGCCGCGGCCGATCACCGCGGCCAGCTCCAGCTCCCAGTCGTGCTGCTGCGAGTACGCGGGCAGCACCACGTCGTCGTACGGGCCGGTGATCACCGTCGGGAGGCCGAGGAAGAAGTACGGCTCGCCCGTCGCGATGCGGCGGTCCATCATCGCGGCGGCCTCGGCGCGGTCGCCACCGTGCTTCACGGCCAGGTCGAGAACGTGGGTGCGGTAGTTGGCGCCGGCCTGCAGCACCTGCCGGGGCGCCACGGGGGCGTGCACGGTGAGCCCGGCGAGCGGCTGCCGGTCGCCCTCGGCCGCGAGGGTGCGGAGGACGGGAAGGGCGCCGGCCCAGTCGTCGAGGATCGCGGCGGTGTCGCGCCAGCGGGCCCGCAGGTCGACGATCTCGTCGCCCACCACGAGAGCGGGGAAGGTCGGCCCACCCGGGGCGGACAGGGTGCCGAGTGTGAACGGTGCAGTGGTCACCGTCTCACTGTCGACCGGGGCTGGACATCAGGGAAGACGAAACCGATGATGTGCAGCATCGATCGCGCTGATAGGGGTCCATCGGTGAACCTCGCGAGTCTCGACCTCAACCTGCTCGTCTCGCTCGACCACCTCCTGCGCGAGCAGAGCGTCACCCGCGCCGCGGCCCGGATGGGGCTCAGCCAACCCGCGCTCTCGGCGTCGCTGGCCCGGCTGCGCCGCCACTTCGGCGACGAGCTGCTCACCCGCGTCGGCAACTCCTACCAGCTCACGCCGCTGGCCACCCAGCTGCGCAACCGCACCGCCACGGCGCTCGCCGGGGTCGAGCGGGTGTTCACCAGCCAGGCCGTGTTCGACCCGGCCACGTCGCAGCGGACGTTCACGGTGCTGGCGTCGGACTACCCGATCGCGGTGCTCGGCGAGCACGTCGGCCGCATCCTCGACGACACCGCGCCCCACATGCGGCTGCGGCTGGAACGGCATTCCAGTGTCATGGTGCAGAACGCGCACGAGGTGCTCCGCGACGTCGACGGCCTGGTGCTGCCGCACGGCTTCGTCAACGACATGCCCTACGAGGTGCTGCACTCCGACGGCTGGAAGATCCTCGTGGCCGACTCCAACGAGCGGGTCGGCGCCGCGCTCACCATGGAGCTGCTGGCCGAGCTGCCCTGGGTGATGACCTGGCACGCCCCCGCCGCGTTCACCCCCGCCGCGCGGCAGCTGCAGATGCTCGGCGTCGAGCCGCGGGTGCAGCTGGTGGCCGAGTCGTTCCTCGCCCTGCCGTGGCTGATCGAGGGCACCGACCGCATCGCGCTCGTGCAGGCCGAGCTGGCCGGCCGGCTCACGAGGGTGGGTGACATCCGCGCCCTCGACTGCCCCTGGGACGCGCTGCGGATCACCGAGGCCCTGTGGTGGCACCCCACCCACGACCACGATCCCGAACACGCGTGGCTGCGCTCCGTCTTCGTGGAGGCCGGGCGGCGGATCACCGAGCGGCAGGTCAGCGAAGGGGCTCTTCCGGCTCCGCCGACTCCAGGACCTCCACCGGAGCGCTGACGCGCAGGACGGCACCGGGGGTGTCGGGCACGAGGTTCACGCCGAACCACGTCTTGCCGTCCCAGCGCCGGTGGCCGGCCAGCGTCCGCAGCGGCTCGGGCCCCTTCTCCCCCGTCTCCGGGTCGACGGTGGTGAGCACGCACCGCGCGCACGACTTGACGACCCGGAACGTCGCGTCGCCGATGCGCACCCGGCGCCAGCGGTCCTCGTCCCAGGCCGGGAAGCCGGCGACCACCAGGTTGGGGCGGAACCGTCTGATCGTCAGCGGTTCGGGGCACAGGGCGTCCAGGGCGGCGAGCGACTCCTGGGTGGCCAGCAGGAGCGGGTAGCCGTCGGCGAACGACACGACGTCGCTGTCGAGGCCGTAGAGCGGGTCGGTGTGCCGCTGCGTCGGGTCGGCGAGGTGGACGAGCCGCACCGACGTGCCGATCACCCCGCTGAACCACGCGTGCGCCCCCTCGGCGGCGGGCACACCCGGCGCGGTCGAGGCGAACACCCTGACCTCGATCGTCGGCCCGTCCGCGGGGACGTCCACGGCCAGCGGCTCCACCTCGGCGGCCTCGACGAGCAGTCCGTCCGGCTGGAGGTGTGGGGTGATCAGCACCATCCGGGGGTGCCTGCGGGCGGTGACGGCCACCCCCTCGTCGTCGACGAGCATCCAGCGCCGGTCGCCGGCCAGCCCCCACGGCTCGACGACGGCCTCGTCGAGAGCGTGGCCGCGGCACGACTTGACCGGGTACCGGTTGATACCGGTGAGCGTGCGGAGGCGGGGCGGCTCACCCAGGGGGCGGGCCCGCAGGGCGCGGAAGCCGAAGCCGTCCTGCCCCGGGGCCTCCCACTCCAGCTCCACCTGCTGCCTGTTGCCCAGACTGCGCAAACCGGGCATCTCGAGCGCGCTGTAGTGGGTCCAGCAACCGCCGGGCGTGTCGGCGGAGTCGATCACGCCCCAGCCGTCCTCGGCGTACCAGACGCGGACGGTCCCCACGGTGCTCACGGGCCCACTATCCCGGGGTCGTGTCCCCGATGCTGTTCGATTTCCGCGTGGACCCTATCCGCCGGACCAGGGTCGTGTCGCGGTCCTATGCGAAGCCGGGGCGGCGGATCATCGAGGTGCGGCCGCGGGCGGTGAAGAGCGCGACGACCGACACGATCATGCCGACGACCGCGACCGGGACGACCGCGATGAGGCTGCCGAACACCAGCAGGGCCAGGCCCGTGACCAGCAGGAAGATCGGCGTGTCGCGCTCGGGGCGGCGGGAGGCGGCACCGGCGAAGAGCCTGACCAGATCGGGGTCGGACGCGACCAGCTCGCGCTCGATCCGTGCCAGTGTCCGCCGTTCACGATCGCTGAGCACGTACGTCCTCCGGTGAGCTTCGAGATCCGATCCCGAGCTCGCCGTTGACCCGGGCACCACGCGTCAGCTACGAGAGTAGGCGTCGTTCGGCGCCGCCGCGCTGCAGGGTGCCCGGCGCCACCGATCAGCCGAATGCGGCTGCTCCCTACGGCGCAGCGTTCGCGGCGATCAGCGCCGTCGCCTCGGCGGCCTGCTCGACGGTGGCCAGGTGGGCCCCGTCCAGCACCGCGAGACGGGCACCGGGAATGGTGTCGGCCAGCGTCCGGGAATGCGGGTCGACCGGCGTCGCGAGGTCGGCGGAACCGCCGATCACCAGGGTCGGCACGGCCACGGCCGGCAGCCGGTCGCGGTGGTCCCACGCCACGATGGCCTCGCAGCACGCGGCGTAACCGGCGTCGTCGGTGCCGGCCATCATGGCCTCCGCCTCGGCGACCACGTCCGGGTTCTGCTCGGCGAAGCCGGGGGTGAACCAGCGCGAGACCACGGCCTCGGCGATCGGTGCGGTGCCGTTCGCCGTCACCGCGGCGATGCGGTCGCGCCACGGGGTGAGGTCCGGGAAGTTCGCGGTGGTACAGCACAGGGTCAGGCTCGTGAGCCGCTGCGGCGCCTCGGAACCCAGGTACATGCCGACCATGCCGCCCAGCGACAGCCCGCACCACGCGACGCGCTCCAGGCCCAGCGCGTCGAGCAGGGCGATCGCGTCCCCGGCCAGGTCGGCCATCCGGTAGGGACCGGGTGGCACCGGCGAGCCGCCGTGGCCGCGGTGGTCGATCCGGATGACCCGGAAGGCGTCGGCCAGCTGCGCCTGGGGGCGCCACATCTCCAGCGTCGACCCGAGCGAGCCGGACAGCACCAGCACGGGCGCGTCGCGCGGGCCCTCGTCGACGTGGTGCAGCTCGACGGAGGTCACACCCCCACCGTCCTCATCGCCCGCAGCGTCGACAGCTCCTGCTCGCTCGGCGCCGCGGTGATCATCAGGTCGGCCGAGACCTCGACCGGCCACCCCGTCTCCGCCCGCACCTGCTCCACGGTGACGCCCTGGTGCAGTGCCGTCAACACGAGCTCGGCGGTGTCGGGGTCGGGCTCCAGCACGCCGAGGTCGGTGATCACGCGGGTGGGGCCGGCGCCGCGCAGGCCCAGCGTGCGGCGGTCGTCGGGGCCGTCACCGTGCCCGAGCGACGTCACGAAGTCCACCCGTTCGACGAACGCCCGCAGCGTGTGGCGCATGACGATGATGACTTCGCGGCACGAGGCCGCGATCTCCGGGGCGCCGCCGGAGCCGGGCAGCCGGACGTCGGGCTCGTCGTAGGGACCGATGACGGTGGTGTTGATGTTGCCGAAGCGGTCGACCTGCGCACCGGAGAGGAACCCGACGTCGATCCGGCCGGGCTGCAACCAGTAGTTGAAGATCTCCGGCACGCTGACGACCGCGAGCGCCGAGTCGGCGAGGATGCCGTCGCCGATGGAGAGCGGCAGCTCGTCGGGCTCGGTGCCGATGGTGCCGGACTCGTAGATCAGCACGAGGCCGGGCGCGTGCAGGCGACGGGCGAGGTTGGCGGCCTTCGACGGCAGCCCGATCCCGACGAAGCACGCCTGGCCGTCGCGCAGGGCGCGGGCGGCGGCGATGCTCATCATCTCGTCAGCGGTCCAGCTCACGATTTCTCGCCCTTCAGCTTCTCGAGCCACGCGGTGAACGTGCCACGGTCGCGGCTGATCGCGTCCCACTCGCGGTAGGCGGCGTTGTCGCGGTCGTAGTAGCCGTGCGCGTAGGACGGGGCGGCCCCGCCCGGCACCACCGAGACGGCGGCGAGCACCCACGTGGGCAGCACCACCGCGCCGGGCACGGGCGTCAGCACGTCCACGACCTCCTCGACGGTGACGATCGCGTGCGTCGCCGCGAGCACCGCCTCCTTCTGGACGCCGGGGATGCCCCACAGCTGCACGTTGCCGGCGCGGTCGGCGCGCTGGGCGTGGACGATCGTGACGTCGGGGTTGAGCGCCGACACCGCCGCGAGCTCCTCGCCGGTGAACGGGCACCTCACCGTGGCGACCGACGCCGTGTGCAGCGGCAGGTCGGTGCCGACGTAGCCGCGCAGCACCGCGAACGGCAGCCCGGACGCGCCCGCGACGTAGCGGTTGGCCATGCCGGCGTGGCTGTGCTCCTCGATCTCCAGCGGCGCGGGCCACCCGGAGGACAGGGCGTCGCGCATGCGGTGCAGCGAGCCGACCCCGGGGTTCCCACCCCAGGAGAAGACGAGCTTCGCCGCGCAGCCGGCGCCGATCATCTGGTCGTAGACCAGGTCGGGGGTCATGCGCACGAGCGTGAGATCGCGGCGTTCCTGCCGGATGATCTCGTGGCCCGCGGCGAAGGGGATCAGGTGGGTGAAGCCCTCTAGCGCGACGGTGTCCCCGTCGTGCACGAACTCCGACACCGCCTGCGGCAACGGCACGATCTTGGCCACGTCGGAGAAGCTAGTGGGCCGGGGCGGGCCGGGCAATCGCGGCCCACGGTGACGCGCAGCGAGTCACTGGTCACCATCGGCGGCGGGTGAGCGCTCACGGGTGCAACCCTGACGATGTGAACACCGCTCAGGACGTCCGTCCCGCCACCGCCGCCGGCCGGTTCCCGCTCGGCGAGCGTGGCGTGAACCGCATCGGCTTCGGCACCATGCAGTTCCCCGGCCCGGGGGTCTGGGGCCCCTCGCCCGATCCCGTCGGCGCCGTCGCCGTGCTGCGCAAGGCCGCCGAGCTCGGCGTCGACCTGTTCGACACGGCCGACTCCTACGGCCCCGAGGTGGCCGAGGACCTCCTCCGCGAGGCCCTGTGGGGTGGGCGGGGCAATCCGTACGACGGCATCACCATCGCCACGAAGGCCGGCCTGATGCGCACCGGCCCCGGGCAGTGGCACCCGTGCGGCCGCCCGGACTACCTGCGCCAGCAGTGCGAGCTGTCCCTGCGCCGCCTCGGCGTGGAGCGCATCGACCTGTTCCAGCTGCACCGCATCGACCCGACCGTGCCCGCTGACGAGCAGTTCGGCGCACTCGCCGCGCTGCGGGCCGAGGGCAAGATCGACCAGGTCGGCCTGTCGGAGGTGGGCATCGGGGAGATCGAGCGCGCCCGCACCGTCGTCGAGGTCGCCACGGTCCAGAACCGCTACAACCTCCTGGACCGCCGCAGCGACGGCGTCCTGCGCTACTGCACCGAGCACGGCATCGGCTTCATGCCGTGGTTCCCCATCGCGTCCGGTGAGCTCGCGGAGCCCGGTGGTCCGGTGGCCGAGATCGCGGAGAAGTTCGACGCGACGGCGGCCCAGGTGGCGCTGGCGTGGCTGCTGCGCCGCTCGTCGGTGATGCTGCCCATCCCCGGCACCAGCAGCCTCGCGCACGCGGAGGAGAACGTCCGCGCCGCCGAGCTGGAACTCGACGCCGAGTCGGTGGAGAAGCTCGACGCCGCTGCCTGACCCCACCCCCCGCGAGTCGGGGTCCCGGTGTGCGCCGGGGTCAGGCCGCGGTACGCAGCCCGCGCAGGAACTTCGCGATCCGGCCCGGCTCGGGCAGGTGGTTCTCGTTGGTGCCGGGCTGGGCCTGGTGGGGGTCCACCGCGTTCACCGTCTCGGGGGCGAGCTCGGTGGGAGCCGCCAGCGAACGGACGGCCGTGTTGAGCACGGCCAGCAGCGGCACGGCGAGCAGCGCGCCCACCACCCCGGCGATCACGAGGCCCGCCGCCACCGACAGCACCACGGCCAGCGGGTGCAGCTTCACGGCCCGGCCCAGCAGCAGGGGCTGCAGGACGTGGCCCTCCAGCTGCTGCACCGCCACCACCACGGCCAGGATGATCAGGCCGGCGATCGGCCCGTTCGCCACCAGCGCGATGAGGACGGCGACGCCGCCGGTGAGCACCGCACCGACCGTGGGGATGAACGCGCCGAGGAAGACCAGGGCGGCCAGCGGCACCACGAGTGGCACCCCGACGATGGCCAGCCCGATCCCGATGCCCACCGCGTCGACGACCGCGACCAGGACGGTGGCCCGCACGTAGCCCACCAGCGACGCGAACGCGCGCCGGCCGGCGACGTCCACCCGGTCGCGGCGCAGGCGCGGGGCGCCGCCGAGCAGGAACTGCCAGACGTGCGGGCCGTCGTAGAGCAGGAAGATCAGGGAGAACAGGGCGAGCGCGATCCCGGCCACGACCTCACCTACGGTGGCGGCCGTGGTCAGCGCCCCGGAGGTCAGGGCGTCGCGGTTCTGGCTGATCAGCGCGCCGAGCTCGGTGGGGATGTCCTGGAGCCACGTCTTCGGCAGGTTGAACGGCGCGCCGGTCAGCAGCGGTTCGAGCTGCGTGAAGCTCGCGAGGAGCTGCGTCTGCAGACCGGGGAGGCCGTTGATGAACGTGTTGACCACGAACGACATCAGGCCGCCGAGCACCGCGAGACCGCCGACGAGCACCAGGGCCGTCGACGGGCCGCGGGGCACCTTGTGCGCGATCAGCCAGTGCACCGCGGGCGACAGCAGCGCCGTCAGCAGGATCGCGATCGCCACCGGGATGACGACCACCCGCAGCAGCGTGACGAGGTAGATCAGCAGGGCCAGCGCCGCCGCGATCACCAGCACCCGGGCGCACACCTCGGACATCACGCGCAGCGGCGTGGGGATGGGCGAGCGCGTGGGCCGGCCGATCTCGGACGTCTCGCCGGCCACCTGCGGCCCCGTCGGCGTGGCCGACGGTGGGGCCTGATCATCGCTCACGAGCGCAGGCTAGCGGCTCCGGACGACCATGCGGCCACGTTTCCTCCCCGGTAGACAGGCCGTGATCACGAAGGGGACGCCGTGGCTGAGGACGATCCGGCGGCGCAGCTCGCCCGCGCGCTGGCAACGGGTGAGGAGTGGGATCTCGGCAGCGGTGCGATCCCGGCCACGCTGCTCGTGTCCGTCCTCACCGCAGCCCCGCCGCCCGGGGCTCCGGCGCTGCGCCTGCGCCGGGCCACCGTCACCGGGGTGCTGCGGATGACCGGGGCGCGCGTCGGCGTGCCCGTCGAGCTGCGGGGGTGCCCGTTCGCGCACGCGCCCGACCTGCGGATGGCCGAGTTCGCCGGGCTCGCGTCGACCGGGGCGCGGATCGGCGGCGACCTCACGTGCTCCGGCGCTCGCATCGCCTCCCGGGGCAGCGGCGACCCGCCTGCCCGTCGTCCCGGGCGGCATCGTCGACCCGGCCGCGTGCCCGGTGGCCGACCGCGTCCACGTCGACGGCAACCTCGAGCTCGACGACGGGCTGAGCACCGAGGGCACCGTCCGGCCCTCGCTGGACGCGCGGGCGTCGACCGTCGGCAAGGACCTGCTGGGCAACGCCGGGTTCATCCCGCGGTTCCGCCCGGCGGAGCGGTGCGCCTGACCCAGGCCCGTGTCGGTTCGTTCACGGATTCCGAGAAGGTCTGGAATGCCCGGGGTGGAGTAGCGGTCGACGAATTCGACTACGGATTGTTGAATGACACCCAGGTAGTGGACGGCCAGTTGAGGCTGCACTGGCTCGAACAGGTGATGCCCGATTACGCACCGGGACCATACGACCAACTGGCCGCCGCTTACCGCCGCGCCGGGCACGACGAACGGGCCGAGCGGGTGCTCGTCGCGCGCCGGACCCGCCACTACGCCGAGGCAGGGATCGCCGGCCGGATCTGGGGCGCGCTGCGGCGCCACACCGTCGGGTTCGGCTATCGCCCCTGGTTGGCGGCCTGCTGGCTCGTCCTGTTCTGGGTGGCGGGCGGCGTCCGGTTCCTCGGGAACGCGCCCACGCCCGTCGACGACGGCCAGCATCCCGCGTTCAACGCCTGGATCTTCTCGGCCGACACGCTGCTGCCCATCATCAACCTGGGACAGGACGGCTACTGGCGGTTGGACGGCGCGTCGCAGTGGATCGGCAGCGCGCTGGTCGTCGTGGGCTGGATTCTGGCCACGACGGCTGCAGCGGGTGCAGCACGAATACTCGAAAGAGTTTCCTGAAGGGCCGATCGCCACTCGAATGGGTTGAGTCGGGCCGAGAAGCTGTAACCATCGTTTCCACTCCCGGGTGTCACCCGTTGTGGGGTTCAGAGTGCGGGCGGAAAGTAATTCACGCCGGCGCACGACGACCAGGAGGAGACGCGTGAACGACCTGGCACGTGTTCAGGAGACCGCCGACGAACTGCTCGAAGCGGTGGAGGGCCGGCATGCGATCGACGAGGACGCGCTGGTGACCCCGATCTTCGCCGCGTTGCGTCGGGGGATCCGGCGCCGTCGGCACCACGAGCCGGCGCGCGAGTCGCTGCGGGATCCGGTGGACGAGTTCCGCCGTGACCCGCTCACCGCGCCGATCCCGGTGCAGGTCCTGGTGCCGGCCCCGTCCCGCTCGCAGGAGCGGATCAGCACGGCGGCGCACCGCTACGGCGAGGAGCGGCTGGACTCCCGCGGCCGCCACCACCGCGACCGGGTGGGCAGCGCCCACTGATCCAGGGACATCCCCGCTGGGGCGGGGAGGTGCGACCGCTGGGGAGCGGGCCGCGCCACGCACGGCAGGGGCCGGCGGCCGGATGGGACCACAGCATCCGACCGCCGGCCCTCTGCGTACGACGACCCCGCGAGTCGGCGTCTTCCCGTGCGCGAGTCGGCGGTTTCGGGAGGGTGAGTCGGCGGTAGTTGTCCACATCGGGTCGTGGTTGTCCACAGGATCGCGAATGCTGCCCCGCGCGGCGACGCCAGCTGCCACCGTCGGGTCATGTCGTCCAGAATCTTCGACGCGCACGGCACCTGCCTGCGCCGGGACGCGGTCCGGGAGCTCGGCGAGCACCGCGTGAGGTCCGCCGTGGAGTCCGGGGAGTTCGGCAGCCCGTTGCCCGGGGTGCTGGTCGATCCACGGCGCGCCGCCGAACCGGTCACGGTCATCGCGGCGGCCACGCGCTGGGCCGGTCCCGATGCCGTCGTGGCCGGCCGGAGCGCGGCGTTCCTCCACGGGTTCGACGCCGCCGACCCGACGCCCGTGCATCTCATGGTCCCCTACGGGAACCGCAGGCGGACGCGGCCTGGCGTCGCCGTCCACAACGGCCCGTCCCTGGCCGCAGACACGGTGTGGCTCGCGGGGCTCCCGGTGCTCGACGTCGAGCGCGTGGTGGTCGACGTGCTCTGCACCGCAGGCCCGGCGAGCGCCCTCGCCGTTGCCGACCAGGCGATGGCGGCGGTCGCCGCCGCGGCCCGGGAGGCCTTCCGGGCCCGTCTCGGCGAGCGGATCCGGCGACGGCCCGACCCGCGGGGAACCCGGATCGCCGCCACCCTGCTCGACCTCGCCACGGGACAGGCGGAGTCGCCCGCGGAGAGCTGGCTGCTGTGGGCGCTCGTCGATCTCGGCTTCCCGGTCCCCGAGGTCAACCACTGGGTGTGCAACCTCGACGGCACCCCGGTGTTCCGCGTCGATCTGTGCTGGCCCGCACTGCGGATCGCGGTGGAGTACTACGGCCATGTCGCCCACGTCGACCAGGTGGAGAAGGACGCCGTCCGGGTCGGGGAGCTCGAACGCCGTGGCTGGATCGTCGTCGTGGTCACCGCGGCCGACCTCGGTTCGGTCACGCGGATGGAGCGCGAGCTGCAGGAGGCGTTCCTGGCCCGCGGCCTCAACCTGCGTGACCGTGCCCGCAGGGCCCTGCGGCCGCGTCGCCACCGGGAGCGGTGGGTCGGGTGACCGGCGGCGTCAGGAACGCAGGCCCGCCGCCACCGCGCGCAGGGCGGCCGTGGCCTCGGCGCGGTCCACCCGGGTCGGCTCGCCACCGGCCAGCACCTGCTCGCCGGCCACCCACACGTCGCGGACGAGCCGGGAGCCGCCCGCCCACACCAGGTTGGAGATCAGCTGCGCGTCGTCGCTCGGGTCGACGAACGTGGAGTGGTCCAGGTCGATGTGCACCAGATCGGCGCCGGTGCCGACGGCCAGTGTGCCGAGGTCGTCGCGGCCCAGCGCCGCCGCGCCCTCCCTGGTGGCCATCAACAGCAGCTCCGCCGCCGTGAGTGCGGCCGCGTCCGCGCTGGTCACACGGGCGAGCAGGCCGGCGAGGCGGGCCTCGGCCCAGATGTCGAGGTCGTCACCGGACGCGGGCCCGTCCGTGCCCAGCCCGACGCGCACCCCGGCGCGGCGCAGGGCGGTGACCCGGGCGACGCCGGCCGCGAGCTTGGCGTTGGAGCCGGGGCAGTGCGCCACGGCCGCGCCGCGGGAGGCGAGTAGTGCGATGTCGTCGTCGGAGAGCTGGACGGCGTGGGCGGCGAGCACCCGCCCGTCCAGCACGCCGAGCTTCTCCAGCAGCGCGGGCACCGAGCCGTGCTCGGCGCGCTGGGCCACGTCCTCCTCCGCGGCCTCGGCCACGTGGACGTGCAGCAGCGCACCGCGGGCCTGCGCGTGCTCGCCGATGGACGCGAGCGCCTCCGGCGGCAGCGTGTACGCGGAGTGCGGGCCGTAGCCGAGCTCGATGCGCCCGCCGGGACCCGAGCGCAGCCCCACGTCGTCGATGCGGGCGGAGATGTCGTCGCGCATCTCCTCCCAGCTGCCCAGCCGGTCCCAGCCCGGCGCGGCGATGATGCCCGGGGTGAGCACGACGCGCGAGCCGACCGCCGTGACCGCGTCGATCACGGCGTCGGGGAAGAAGTACATCTCCGCGCTGGTGGTGCATCCGGTGCGCAGCAGCTCGACGCAGCCCGCCGTCATGCCTGCGTGCACGTCGGGGCCGGTGAGCCGTCCCTCGGCCGGCCACATGACGTCCATCAGCCAGCGCATCAGCGGCAGGTCACCGCCCATGCCGCGCAGCGGCGACATCGGCGTGTGGGCGTGGGTGTTGATCAGCCCGGGCAGCAGCGCCCCGGACAGCGCGGTGACGGTGTCGTCGCTCGGCGGGGCGTCGGCGGCGGGCCCGACCCACGTGATGTGGCCGTCCTCGACATCCACGACACCGTCGCGCAGCACCGAGCAGGCCTCGTCGCACGGGAGGACGACGGGAGCAGTGAACCTCACCGCCGGGGCTCCAGCAGCGACCGCAGCGAGCGGAACGGCGGCAGCCAGGCACCCGTGTCGGGCAGGGCGTCGAGGGTGATGCGCGGCAGCGGCTCGCGGAACACGCCGTCGATGTCCTCGAGGTCCACGAACTCGAACACGTCGGAGGTGACCGCGAAGCTGGCGTGCTCCCGGAACCCGATGACCGTGACGTAGGTGCCGAGCTTCTGGAGCTCCTCGAGGGGCTCCTTGAACGCCCGCCCGTCCCCGGAGGCGACGACGACGTGCTCGAGCTGGCCCTCGTCGGCGCGGAGCTGGATGTGGGCCAGCATGTCGTCGTCGACGTCGGAGTCTTCGGTGATCTTGGGTTTGGCGAACACCGCGAAGCCGACGTTGCGCAGCGCCTCCACCCACGGCCGCACGACCTCGGTGCTGCCGGGCACGACGTTGGTGAAGACGGTGGCCTCGGCGACGGCGTCGGGGCCCGCGAGGTCCAGCAGCCAGCGGCCCACCGCGTCGAAACGGGGGCGGAAGGCGGACGTGGGCCGGGCACCGAGGAGCGAGCCGAGGCTCATGTCCATGTTGGGCGCGTCCCAGACCAGCAGTACGCGGGGTGCGGGGCCCGTCGGGGCGATCGGGGCCGTCATGGGGCGAACCCTATCTCCTGATCAGCGGTTAGCATCCGGCCGGTGAACGGTGACGAGACGGCCCTGCGCACGGCCGAGGCGATGCAGCGCGCCGACACCGCGGGCAACGGGGCCGGCGTGCGGGTGGTGGAGGTCGGACCGGGGCACGCCCGCACGGCGCTGACGGTCGAGCCCCGGCACGTCAACGGGCACGGGATCTGCCACGGCGGCTACATCTTCCTGCTCGCCGACTGCGCGCTGGCGTACGCCTGCAACAGCTACGGGATCTCCGCCGTGGCGGCCGGCGCCGACATCGCGTTCCTGCGGCCGGTGCTACTGGGGGCCGAGCTCGTCGCCGACGCGGTGGAGCGGGCCCGCACCGGGCGGTCCGGGCTGTACGACGTGACGGTGCGCGTCGACGGGGTCGCCGTGGCCGAGTTCCGTGGCCGCACCCGCCAGGTCCCCGGCCTCGAGCCCCCCACCTGACGCCGACTCGCCCGCGGGAAACCGGCGACTCGCGGGCGGGAAACCGGCGACTCGCGGGTCAGGACGGCTGGAGGTACGCCGGGCGGGTGTCGGGGTCGGGCTCGGTGTAGTACCGGTGGTACACCGGCGTCAGGCCGCCCGAGACCGGCGGCACGATCCAGCTCCAGTCGGCCGGGCAGCTGCGCCCGGCCTTCTCCTCCCGGGCCACGTGGGTGAGGAAGCGGCCCGACTCCGTGTGGTGGTCGGCCATCGTCACACCGGCCTCGTCGAACGAATGCTGCACGGCGCGCACCATCTCCACCAGCGCCCGGTCGCGCCACATCGTGCGCTCGGAGGTCATGTCCAGACCGAGGCGCTCCGCGACGACCGGCAGCAGGTCGTAGCGGTCGGCGTCGGCGAGGTTGCGGGCGCCGATCTCGGTGCCCAGGTACCAGCCGTTGAACGGCGCCGCGGGGTAGGTGACGCCGCCGACCTCCAGCGGCATGTTGCTGATGGCCGGCACCGCGTGCCAGCGCAGCCGCAGGTCGGCGAACCAGGCGTGCTCGGGGTGGCTCAGCGCCACCTCGAGCACCGCATCGCGCGGCACGTCGAACAGCTCGGGGCCGCCCGTGGGACCCGAGATCATCAGCGGCAGGACGTCGAACCGGCCGGGTGGGGTGGGGCGTTCCCAGCCGAGGGCGACGGCCGTGTCGGTGAAGGCGGCGTACCGGCCGTCGCCGCGCACCTCGCCGCCCGGGGTGCGGTGGCCGGCGTAGCGGACGAGCTGGTCGTTGTGGATGCGCGGCCCGCGCTCACCGGGACGGTCGGGGGCGAAGATCGTGATGGTGGAGCGGATCGCGCCGCCACGGGTGCTGTCCCGCAGGTGCTCCACGCACTCGACGGCGACGTCGGTGGGAGCGCTCACGTGCCGTCGGTCGCGGATCCGCAGGCTGTTCCAGTAGAGCCGGCCGATGCAGCGGGCCGAGTTGCGCCAGGCGACCCGGGCGCCGAACGACAGCTCCTCGAGCGTGTGGGTGTAGGTGCCCGTGCGCTCGATCTCGGCGGCGACCTGGCGCAGCCGACGCTCCAGCGTGATCGCGGGGGAGGTCTCGGCCTGGAACTGCTCCAGGAACTCCTGCGCCGCGGCCGGGTCGACGGACCCGGGGGCAGGAGGGCGCTGCGGATCCGCACCGGAGACCGGGCAACGGGGTTCGGGCAGCGCGGTCGGACGGGCGACGAGCGACGTCACACACTCTCCTCGGTGGCGCCCATCAGGACGATGCCGGGCAACACGACGCCCGGTGACCCCACGTACCTGGTCACCCGAACCTCCACATCGTCCTGTCTCCGGCCCCCACCGGGAACCCACGCACTTCTTACACGCTCACGGTCTGTGATCGGAAGGTGGCCCGCTGGTGTCACGGCGGAACAGAAGGTCATGCACGTCACGGCCCTCGACGCGGGCGCGCTGCTCGAACTTGGTGACGGGCCGCCACCCGGGTCGCGCAATCCAGCCCTCGGACTCGTCCGATGCGGTGTTGCAGAGGAGTGGTTCCGCGGTGCAGACGGCACGCATCTGGGTGGCGTAGTCGTCCCAGTCGGTGGCCAGGTGCAGGGTCCCCCCGGGTCGCAACCGGGACGCGACGAGGGCCACGACGTCCGGCTGCACGAGCCGCCGCTTGCGGTGCTTGCGCTTGGGCCACGGGTCGGGGAAGTAGATGCGGACGCCGTCGAGGGAGCCCTCCGGCACGCGGTCGCGCAGCAGGGCCACGGCGTCGCCCCGCAGGAGGGCGAGGTTGGTCAGCCCGGCGTCGTCGGCGCGCATCAGCAGCTGCGCGAGCCCGGGCTCGAACACCTCGACGGCGACGTGGTCCACCTCGGGGGCCGCGGCGGCCATCGCGGCCGTCGACTCCCCCATGCCCGAGCCGATCTCCAGGATCAGCGGGGCGGTGCGCCCGAACCAGGCGGCCGGGTCCCACGACGGCAGATCGACGACGTCGCGGCCGCGCACCGACCACCAGCGGTCCCACGCGGCCTGCTGCCCCTCGGTGAGGCGGGCCCGGTGGTGGACGAAGCTGGTGATCGGTGGGTGCTCAGCCACGCCCGTGCGGAGCGGCGGCGGGCAGGCGCACGCCCGCCGTGGCCCCGGGGAGCTTGCCGCGCAGGTAACCGGCACTGGTGAACCCGAGCGCGACGACGACGGCCGCCGCCGACGTCACCCGCTTCTGCTTCAGCTCGCGCACCACCGCGCCGGGCAGGATCCTCGCGACGTAGCCGCGCTCGGTGGACAGTGCGTCGTCGCTGCCCACGAGCTTCGACACCGCGGCCTTCGACAGCCCCTCTGCCCAGCACCGCCGGCGCAGGTAGGCCCACTCGACGCGGTCCGGGCTCACGCGGTGGTCGACGGCCGCGCCCGGCTCGAACACGATGCGGATCTTCTCCCCCGCGGTGCCGTAGACCTGGCGGGCGCGGATGCAGAGCTCCGTCTCCTCGCAGCCCAGGGGGTTCTTGCCGATGCGGCCGATGTCCTCGGCGAAGCCGCCGACGCGCCCGAACACCTCGCGGCGGAAGGACATGTTGCAGCCCATGAGGTTGCGCACCTCGGCCTGCTCGGTGGGCTGGCCGGTGTAGGTGCAGCCGACGATCCAGTCCAGCTCGCCCGTGGCGTCGCCGTCGGCGGGGGCGGAGCCGGGGAGCACGCGGGGCCGCGCGTCGATGCGGGCGCCCGCCGTGCTGCGGCGCACCGGCCAGCGCGGGTGCGCGACGCCGCCGACGGCCATCACCGTGGGGTCGGAGTAGGGCTCCAGCAGCGCGGCGAGCCAGCCCGGCCGGGCCGCCGCGTCGTCGTCGAGGAACACCACGACGTCACCGGACGCCGCCTCGACCGCCGTGTTGCGGGCGCCGGAGAGGCCCTGCTTCTTGCTGTTGGGCAGCACCCGAACCCCGCGGGGGCCGAACGCCTGCTGGGCGCGCGAGAGCAGCGCCGCGTTGTGGTCGACGAGCACGATGATCTCGGCGGCCTGCACGTCCTGCGCCACGACCGAGTCGACGGCGTCGACGATGTCGTCCCATCGTTTCTCGGTGTAGACACAGATCACGACGGTGGCGGTCGGCACGGGACTCTCCTGGAACGGCGGGACTAGCGGCGGCTGGACTGGCGACGGTGCTCCGACATGAGCGTACGGAGCACCCGCGCGCCGTCGACGAAGGTCCTGAGGTTGGTCTCGCCGAACATCCGCTGCCGTTCCATCGACGGCACCTCGGTGATCTTCAGGCGGGCCGTGGCGATCCGGCAGTTGAGCACCGTCTCGATCTCGAAGCCGTCGCCCCAGAGCATGCCCTCGGCGGGCGCCGGCGCGTCGATGGGCGGCAGGTCCAGCAACGGCAGCACGTCGGCCCAGAAGGCGTTGTAGCCATAGCAGAGGTCGGTGTAGGACGTGCCGAACAGCGCGTTGGCGACGCCGTTGAGGCCGAAGTTCCCGGTCTTGCGCAGCAGCGTGATGTCGTCGCTGCCGCCGCCCGTGGCGAACCGGCTGCCCTTGGCGAAGTCGGCGCCGGCCACGAGTGCCTCGACGAAGCGCGGGATCTCGGCGGGGTCGGCCGAGCCGTCGGCGTCGAACATGACGACGACGTCGCCGGTGACCGCGGCGAAACCGCAGGCCATGGCGTTGCCCTTGCCCTTGCGGGTCTGGGTGATGGTCTTCACCGACGGCAGCACGCGGCGCGCGACGTCCAGCGAGCCGTCGGTGGAGTTGCCGTCGACGACGATGATCTCGTGCACCGCCGGGCGCACGGCCGCGATCGCGGGCAGGATGACCTCGAGGTTGCGGGCCTCGTTGCGGGTGGGCACCACGACGCTGACGGTCGGGTACGCGGAACGCCCCTGGTGTGGTCGGGGGCTCGGGCGGCGAAGCGCACGTGGGGCCGTCTCGTGGGACGGCGCGTAGTGCGCCGGCACCGCGGGAACGGCCGGACGGGCGGGCAGTACGGCGCTCACACAACCTCCAGACAGGTCCGCTCACCAGGTGCAACGACGCCCCATCCGCGGAGATGCGGGTGAACACGAACGCAACACTGATGGTGGGACACGTGATCGAACCGTGACCGATATGCGGTAGTCGTACGCATTCCCCCGGACGCCCCGGGGCGCCATCCTCGCGGGTATGCGCACACCGCCTGGTACCGCCGACCCCATCGCGGCTCTCGCCGAGGAGCTGGGGCGGATCGGTCGCCGACTCGACGGCATGGGTACGGAACTGCTCGCGTTGAACTCGCCCGGACAGGCGGGCCCGGCCGGTCCGGCAGAGCCCGGACCGGAGCCGGGAGCGGCAGCGTGGTCACGTCAGGTAGACGCCCCGGCCGGGGAGAGGGTTGCCTCAGATCTCGATCCGGTTTCGGACGGCGGGGCGAACGGGGCCGGTGCGACGACGGGTGCCGCCCAGGTCGGCGGGACGAAAGGGACCGAGCGGCCGGCTGCGACAGTGACGGGCGCCACACCCGGGGCGCCCGGCCCGTACCGCGGCGGGCCGCCGGCCGCGGCCGGCTGGGCCGGCCCGGTCCCGCCCCCGTATCCGGCTGGCCCGTACCCGCCCGCCGGCCACCCGCAGCCGGGCTACGCGCAGCCCGGCTATCCGCAGGTCGCGTTCGCGCCGAATCCCTACGGGCCGCCGGCCGGACCGGCGCCACAGCCGAAGCAGCGCGTGTCCAGCGCCCTGTCGGGAGCCCGGCTGCTGGCGTGGGTCGGTGGCGCGGTCACCCTGCTCGGCGTCGTGATGCTGCTGGTGCTGGCGGCGTCGCGGGGCTGGTTCTCGATCGAGGTCCGGCTCATCGCCGGGGCGGTGCTCGGCGCGGCTCTCGTCGGCGTCGGTGCCTGGTTGCACCGTCGCGAGACGGCCCGCGCCGGTGCGCTGGCGTTGGCGGCCACCGGTTTCGCCACGCTCTACCTGGTGACCGCGGCCGCCACGGCCGGCTACGGGTACCTCCCGGCCGTGCCGGCGCTGGTGATCGCGCTGCTCGTCGCCGGGGCCGGTCTCGCGATCGCCGACCGCTGGCGCTCCCAGCTGCTCGGGGCCGCGGTCACCGGCGGCGCCGCGCTGCTCGCCCCCGCGGTGGCGCACGACTGGCTGCTGGTGGCGCTCGTGCTCGTCCTCCAGGTGGCCTCCGTGGCGGTGGTGCTG
The DNA here is from genome assembly GCF_001899645.1 of Pseudonocardia sp. 73-21. Taxonomy (GTDB): domain Bacteria; phylum Actinomycetota; class Actinomycetes; order Mycobacteriales; family Pseudonocardiaceae; genus Pseudonocardia. The sequence goes on from NZ_MKVV01000081.1 coordinate 35,524, forward strand.
CGCCGCAGCTGGCCCGTGCTGATGCTGGTGGCCGCGGCCGGTCCGGTCCTCTACGGCTCGATCGTGGTGGCGGGCTACACGGGCGGGGGCGCCGGTGACCGGGCCACCGCGATCGGTCTGGCGCTGGCCGTGCTGACCGTCGCGACCGGCACGGCCGTGCCCGCCGCCCGGCGGCTGCCCGTCGGACCGGTCGGGGTGCTCGTCGGCGCGGCGTCGTCGGCGACGCTGGTGGTGGGTGTCGGTCTCGCCGGCTGGGGCGGTGCCGCCGTCGTCGCGGCCGGGGCCCTGGTGATGGCGGGCTTCGCGGCCCTGCCGGGCCTGGACCGGCGGCTGCGCACCGTCGCGGCCACCGCCGCCGTGCTCGGCCTCCTCGTCGCGACGGGCACCGCGCTCGACGGGCGCGGGTCCACCGTCACGCTCGTCGTGCTGGCGGAGGCGATCGTGGCCGGCGTGCTCGCGGCCGTGCTCCGCAGCAGGTTCGCGCTGGTCACGAGCATGGTGTTCGGCGGGCTCGCCGTGATATCCGCGCTGGTGGACGCCGCGCCGCTCGGCGCCCTCGTCCGGTTCCCGGCCCCGCCCTACATCGTGGACGGCCTCGCCGACACCGGCCGGCTGGTCTCCGCCGCGTCGGTCTCGGCGCTGGTGCTGGTGCTCGCCGGCACGCTGCTCGTCTCCGGTGGGAAGGTCGGCTGGGTCCGACCGGACGCGTCCGCCGCGGCGCTGTGGGTGCCGATCGGGCTGGTCGGGCTGTACGGCGCGGCCGGGCTCGTCGTCGAGCCGGCCCTGCTCGTCTCGCCCGACCGCACCGGCTTCACCGCCGGCCACGCGCTGGTCACGGTCTCCTGGACGGTCGCGGCGCTCGTCCTGCTCGCGCGGGGCATCAGCCGACCGGCGCTGCGCGTCGCCGGGCTGGTGCTGGTGGCCGCGGCCGTGGCGAAGCTGGTGCTGTTCGACCTCGTCGCGCTCGACGGGTTCGCCCGTGTCGGCGCGTTCCTCGGGGCCGGGCTGGTCCTGCTGGCGGCCGGTACCCGCTACACGCGGCTGGTGGCGGAGGCCGAGCGGGACGCCGCTGCGCCACCCGGGTGACGAGGGTCTGTTCCGGCCCGGGATCGGACCCGGGCTGGGACGCTCGTCGCATGCCCGATCGCTACGGGGACGCGGTCCGCGCCCGCCGCCGTGAGCTGGTGGAGGAGCGCGGGCGGCTCGGTGGCTCCCACCGCACCGAGCTGCGCAGCGAGCTGGCCCTGAGCCGGATCGCCACGTCCGATGCGCTGGCCGCCGCGTGCGCCCGGCTCGGCCGTGAGGCACGGGCCCACATCGACCATCCCGACCGGGCCGTCCGCCGCGGCCTCCCCGCACGTCTCCGTCCGGCGCTCGACGCGCTGGCGGCCGCGGTCCACGCCCGCTGGGCCGCCGAGATCGGGCCGGGCCTGCGCCGGATCGCCGCCGCCCGCTCGCTCGACGTCGGCCCGCTCACCGCGTGGCCGGCGCTGCCCGCGGCCCGGCCGCTGCCGGTGGTCCCGCGGGTCCCCGAACGGTCCTCGCCGCTCAGCGGCGCCGTCGACGGACTGGCGCTCTGGCGGCTGGTGCTGCTGCCGCTGGCCGCGTTGCCCGTGCTCGGCCTGCCGGCGCTGGGTGGTCCCGCGCTCGCACCCCTCGCGGTGGGCGTCGGGGTGGCGGCCGCGGTCGTCGCCGTACGGTCGCGGCGGATCGCGCTGGAACGGGCCGCGCTGCGCCGGTGCGTCGAGGAGACGCTGGCCGCGGCGTGCACGGCCCTGGACGCCGATCTGGCCCGTCGCCTGCTGGAGCTCGAACGCTCGGCGGGCGCCGACCTCGACGCCGCGGTCGCCCGCCGCCGCGCCGCCGTGGAGTCCGAGTGGCGGGCGCTCGAGGCGGAGGTGGCGGATGCGTGATCCCCGACGGCCCGGCGACGTGCCCGTGGGTCTGGACGTGACCGGCGGGTTCGACACCGACGGCGACGGCCGCCCGGACACCGTCCTCGGCGAGGACCACGGCGACCTCGTCCTGTCCTCGGACCTCGACGGCGACGGCCTGGCCGACCAGGTCCTGCGCGTCGGCCCGGACGGGGTGGTGCGGCCCGCGGTGCTGGAGTTCCCGCAGGTCGACCACCCCGGCGAGGCGGTCCTCGACGGCTTGTCGGGAGGCATCGAGCTGGGCTCCCAGTAGGTTGGACCCATGTCGCTCGACCGCATCGACCCCGCGTTCCGGGCGCTGCCGCTCACCGCGCTCGCCGACGCCGCGCTCACCCGCGCCCGGGAGCTGGGCGCCCAGCACGCCGACCTGCGCGTGGAACGGATCAGCACCCAGACCATCTCGTTGCGCGACGGCTCGGTCACCGGCGTCTCCGACGACGTCGAGGTCGGGCTCGCGGTCCGCGTGATCGTCGACGGGGTGTGGGGGTTCGCCTCGCACGGCGAGCTCACCCCGCAGCGCGCGGCGGCCACCGCGGAGCGGGCCGTGCAGGTCGCGCGCACGCTCGCGCCCGTCGCGGTCGAGCGTGTGGAGCGCGCGGACGAGCCGGTGCACGCCGGCGCCGTCTGGGTCTCGGCCTACACCACCGACCCCTTCGAGGTGCCCACCCGCGACAAGGTCGGCCTGCTCGGCGAGTGGTCGCAGCGGCTGCTGGCCGCCGATGGCGTCGACCACGTCCAGGCGTCGGTCATGCAGGTGCGGGAGTGCAAGTTCTACGCCGACCTCACCGGCACCTCCACCACCCAGCAGCGCGTCCGCGTCGCGCCGTCGTTCACGGCCACGGCCGTCGACCGGGCGTCGGGCGGCTTCGAGACGATGAGCTCGCTGTCGCCGCCCGTCGGCCGGGGCTGGGAGTACCTGCTCGGCGACGGCTGGGACTGGGACGGCGAGCTCGCCGTCGTGCCCGAGCTGCTGGCCGAGAAGGTGAAGTCCCCGAGCGTGCAGGCCGGCGCGTACGACCTGGTCATCGACCCCACCAACCTGTGGCTCACCATCCACGAGTCGGTCGGGCACGCCACCGAGTACGACCGCGCCATCGGCTACGAGGCCGCCTACGCCGGCACCAGCTTCGCCACCCCCGACCAGCTCGGCACGCTGCGTTACGGCTCCGATCTCATGCACGTCACGGGCGACCGCACGGTGGAGCACGGGCTGGCCACCGTCGGCTTCGACGACGACGGCGTCGCGACGGGCGAGTGGGACCTCGTGCGCGACGGCGTCCTCGTCGGCTACCAGCTGGACCGCACGTTCGCGCCGCGGCTGGGCCTGGAGCGCTCCAACGGCTGCGCGTTCGCCGACTCCCCGCACCACGTGCCCATCCAGCGGATGGCCAACGTGTCGCTGCAGCCCGACCCGGTGCGCGACACCACCACCGACGAGCTGATCGCCGGCGTCGAGCGCGGGATCTACGTCGTCGGCGACAAGTCGTGGTCGATCGACATGCAGCGCTACAACTTCCAGTTCACCGGCCAGCGGTTCTTCTCGATCGTCGGTGGCAAGCTCGCCGGGCAGCTGCGCGACGTCGCCTACCAGGCCACCACCACCGACTTCTGGGGCTCGATGGACGCGGTCGGCGGGCCGTCCACGTGGGTGCTGCACGGCGCGATGAACTGCGGCAAGGCCCAGCCGGGTCAGGTGGCGGCCGTCAGCCACGGCGCGCCGTCGGCCCGGTTCCGCGGGGTCAACGTCCTCAACACGCAGGAGGAGGGCCGATGAGTCGCTTGTCGGGCTCGAGCATCAGCGCACTGAGGCCCCAGGAGATCGTCGAGCGGACGCTGGCCGCCGCCACCCACCTCGCCGGCTGCGTGGTGCTCGTCCGTGAGAACAGCGAGGCCGTGCTGCGCTGGGCCAACTCCACGATGACCACCAACGGCCACACCACGTCCGGCCAGGTCACGGTGATCGCCATGGTCGCGGTGGAGGGCGGCACCGCGGCGGGCACGGTCAGCTCCAGCGTCACGGTCACCGACGCGAGCCAGCTCGCGACGCTGGTGGCGGCGGCCGAGGCGGCCGCCCGCGACGCCGGTCCCGCGGACGACGCGTCGCCGCTGCCGTCCTCGAGCGACTGGGCTGATGCGCGCTCCGCCGGCGCTTCGCCCGGTGACCCCACGTGGGACCTCCCCGCGGAGGAGACGTCCATCGGCGTCTACGGCCGGCTGGCCGCGGACCTCGCGGAGGTGCTCGCCGGCCCGCAGCGCCAGTACGGGTTCGCGAGCCACGAGCTCACCACCGTCTGGCTCGGCACGTCCGCGGGCGTGCGGCGGCGGTGGGTGCAGCCCACCGGCTCGGTCGAGCTCAACGCGAAGACCCCCGACCTGTCCGGTTCCGCGTGGGCGGGCGTGTCCACCAGCGACTTCACCGACGTCGACGTGATCGCGCTCGCCGCCGAGGCCGCGCGGCGGCTGGAGTGGGGCAAGCGCCGCGTCACGCTGCCGGCGGGGAAGTACGAGACGCTGCTGCCGCCCTCGGCCACGGCGGACCTGATGATCTACCTGGCCTGGTCGATGGAGGGCCGCGCCGCGCAGGAGGGCCGCAGCGCCCTCGCCGGCGCCGACGGCACCCGTGTCGGCGAGCGGCTCACCGACCTGCCGCTGACGCTGGCCTGCGACCCCGCGGCGCCGGGGCTCGAGTACGAGCCGTTCCTCATCACCACCCGCTCCCACGAGGGCCTGAGCGTGTTCGACAACGGGGCGCCCACCCGTCGCGTCGACTGGGTGCGCGAGGGCGTCGTCTCCGAGCTGGCCTACTCCCGCGCGGAGGCCGCGGAGTTCGGCACCACCTTCACCCCGGGCGGCGACAACCTGCTGCTCACCGGCGGCTCCGCCGCGTCCACCGCCGACATGGTGGCGTCCACCGAGCGCGGCCTGCTGCTCACGTGCCTGTGGTACATCCGGCTCGTCGACCCCACCACGCTGCTGCTCACGGGCCTGACGCGCGACGGCGTCTACCTCGTGGAGGGCGGGGAGGTGGTGGGCGAGGTGGACCACAACTTCCGCTTCAACCACTCCCCGCTCGACGTCCTGCGCCGCGCCACCGAGGTCGGCGCCACCGAGCGCACGCTGCCGCGGGAGTGGAAGGACTGGTTCACCCGCGCCGCCATGCCTCCCGTCCGGGTGCCGGAGTTCACCATGTCGTCGGTGTCGCTGGGTCGCTGAGGTCGGTGTCGCTGAGGTCGGTGTCGCTGAGGTCGGTGTCGCCGAGGTCGGGGTCGCTGATCGTTCCCTCCGGTCCGTCCGTCGCACCACCGGCGTGGCGCCGCACCCCGGACGGGCCGCTGCCGTTGACTGGGCGGGCTCGCATCGTGACGGAGAGAGGGCGGCCATGTCCTACGAGGTGGTCAGCGCGTACACCCTGCTGGTGGGCGACGCCGACGGTCCGCCCACGGTCAGCGTGCACACGACGGCGGACGACGCGTGGCGCGCGCTGGACCGCGTGATCCGGGAGCGCTGCGGGATGCGCCCGCGGCCCCGTCGCCGGATGGACGCCGACGCCGCCGCCCGCCTCGCCAACGCCTGGCGGGCGGCCGAGCCGGAGTCGCGGTACTGGAACGTCACGGTCCACCGGCTCCCCGTGCCGGTGCCGGTGATCGCGCGGCAGGCCTCGGGGGTCGCGACGCGCGTGGCGTAGGTGTTCGCCGCTACCGGCTGCGGGACCGGGACCGCGTCGAACGGAGGCCCCTGGCCGGGTCCGTGGCGGCGGCACCGGGGTGACCACGACACCAGGGTGGTTCGACCGGGCGCGAACCACCCTCAGGTCGCGCTCGGCGGCGGGAGGTAGGTGCGCATCGTGGACAGGAGCTCCTCCACCCCCAGGCCCGGGGGCAGTGGGGTGCCGGTCAGGGTGCGCAGGTAGAGGCCGTCGCCCACGAGCTGGGCGATCCAGGCGAGCACCGGGTCGGTGAGCTCCGCACGCAGGGCGTCGTACTCCTCGGCGTGCACCACCGCCAGCGCGTCGCGCACGGCCTGGCCGGTCTCGGTGCCGTCGGCAAGGCGAAGAACGGCGAGGTACGTGCGGGTGACCCCGCCGGGTACGCCGCCGCCGGGCGCCGAGGTGCGGATGTAGTAGGCCACGGCTCCGTCCGGGGCGGCCCGGATGGCCGCGGCGTCGGCGGAGCTGCGCTCCCGCAGGCGGTCGAGCAGGCCCGTGGCCAGAGCGTCCTTCGAGGAGAAGTGGTAGAGCAACCCGCCCTTGGAGACCTCGGCCGCCGCGGCGACGGCGTCGAGCGTGGCGGAGCCGGGGCCGTGCTCGATGAGCACCGTCTCGTACGCGTCCAGCACGCGGTCGCGGGCGCCTGTCATCGATCCACTCTAGGGGGCGTGTCCCGGCACACCCTCGGCCGGCTGGCGGGAATGAGCACGCGCTCTGTACCGTCTAGACGGTAAACATACGCACTGCTGACGCGCTCCGGCGCGAACACCACGGAGCCCTCACGGGTCGCTCAGGAGAAGTCCCCCATGTTCGTCACCACCCCGCCTCGCGCCGGCCGCCGCGAGTGGTTCGGCCTCGCCGTCCTCTTCCTCCCCACGCTCATCGTCGCGATCGACAACACCGTCCTGGGCTTCGCGCTGCCCGCCATCAGCCAGGCGCTCGCCCCGTCGGCGGCGCAGCTGCTGTGGCTCGTCGACATCTATCCGCTGGTGCTGGCCGGTCTGCTCGTCACGATGGGGACGCTGGGCGACCGGATCGGTCGCCGCCGCACGCTGACGATCGGCGTGGCCGGCTTCGGCGCGGTGTCGCTCCTGGCCGCGTTCTCCACCGATCCCCTGCACCTCGTGGCCGCGCGCGCCCTGCTCGGGTTCTTCGGCGCGATGCTGATGCCCGCCACCCTCGCGCTGCTGCGCACGCTGTTCGTCGACCGCGCCCAGCGCCGGTTCGCCGTGGCCGTCTGGGCCACCGGGTTCGCCGCGGGTGCGGCGCTCGGCCCGATCGTCGGCGGGGTGCTGCTCGAGCACCTCTGGTGGGGCTCGGTCTTCCTGCTCAACGTGCCGGTGATGGTGGCGCTGCTGGTGCTCGCGCCCCTCGTGCTCCCGGAGTCGCGCATGCCGAACCCCGGCCGGCTCGACCCGATCGGCGTGCTCCTGTCGCTGCTCGCGATGGTGCCGACGGTGCTCGCGATCAAGCTGCTGGGCCACGACGGTCCCACCGCGTCCGCGGCGCTCTCGCTGCTGGTGGGGGTCGGGGCCGGGCTGCTGTTCGTCCGGCGTGCCCGCGCGAAGCTGGCCGCGGGCGAGGAACCGCTGCTCGACGTCACGCTCTTCGCGTCGCCGGTACTGCGCCTGTCCGCGCTCGCGAACGCCTCCACGATGTTCGCGCTGACCGGGCTGCTGTTCTTCTCCGCGCAGTACCTGATGCTCGTGCTGGGCCTCTCCCCGCTCGCCGCGGGTGAGGTCCTGCTGCCCGGCTTCGTCATGACGATGGTGGCGGGCGTGGTGGCCGCGCGGCTGGCCCGCCGGTTCTCCCTGCGGGTGCTCGTGCCGTCCGGGCTGCTGCTGGCCGCGGCCGGGTTCCTGCTCTGCACGGCGCTGGACGGGGACTTCTCGCTGATCGTCCTCGGCCTGGCGGCGGTGCTGGTCGGCACCGGCATCGGCCTGTCGGAGACGATCACGAACGACGCGATCCTCTCCGCCGTGCCCGCGGACCGCGCCGGTTCGGCGTCCGCGGTGTCGGAGACGGCCTACGAGATCGGGGCCGTGCTCGGTACGGCGGTGCTCGGCAGCGTGCTCTCGGCGGTCTACCGCGCGTCGGTCGTGGTGCCGTCGTCGGTCGGTCCGCTGCCCGCCGACGCCGCCCGCGAGACGCTCGGTGGCGCCGTGGCCTCCGCCGGGGACCTGACCGGACCCCCGGCCCAGGCCCTGCTCACCTCCGCGCGCGCGGCGTTCGTCGACGGCGTCGGCGTGACGGCCCTGGCCGGCGCGGCGGTGCTGGTGCTGGTGGCACTGACGGTGATCATCGGTCTCCGACCCGCTCTCCGCGGCCCGTCCGCCGCTGCCGCTCCTTCGCATCCGACGGACGGCACCGTCGTCGCATAGGTCGCGACGACACTGCTGTTCGCCAGGTGGTGGGTGGTGCGGGGCGGCGTCACGGGCGGAAGGCGGCGATCACCGTCGCCATCTGCTCCAGCGCCCGCGCCTCCTCGCCGCACAGGCGCACCACCACCTCGGCGACTCCGGCATCGGCCAGCTCCCGGAACCGCCCGACCTGGTCCTCGACGGTGCCCGCGTGCACGCCCGCGGCGTACCGGGCGGGATCGGCGCCGCGGGGGCGCAGCCGGTCCACCAGGGCGTCCACCTCGGCCCCGTCCGCACCGACCAGCGCCGTCGTCAGGTGGGAGAGCTCCACGTCGCGGCCGGTGTCCGCGCAGTGCTCCCGCAGCACGGCGGCCTTGCGCGCGACGGTCGCCGCGTCGCCGAGCACGTTCGCGACGTCGGCGTACCGCGCGGCCAGCCGCAGTGTCCGGCGTTCCCCGCCGCCGCCGAGCACGACCGGTACGTGCTCCTGCAGCGGCCGCGGGTAGCCGGCGGTGTCGGGGAGGTCGATCACGGTGCCGTGGAAGGGTTTCGCGCCCGGTCCCCACAGCACGGGCAGCGCCCGCAACGCGTCCTCCAGCAGCGCGTAGCGCTCCCCCACCGGCGGGAACGGCCAGCCGTAGGCGCGGTGCTCGGCCTCGAACCAGCCCAGCCCGAGCCCGCACACCGCCCGACCGCCGCTCAGCACGTCCAGGGTCGCGACGATCTTGGCCAGGTGCCCGACGTTGCGGTAGGTCACGCCGGCGACGAGCGGGCCCAGCCGCACCCGGTCGGTGCAGGCCGCGAGCCAGGCCAGCGTCGTGAAGCTCTCCAGGAAGTCGTCCCAGGCGCGGCCGACCTGGGGGATCTGGCGGAAGTGGTCCATGACGTAGATCGCGTCGAAGCCCGCGGCCTCGGCGCCCGCGGCGATCTCCCGCAGCCGGGGCGCGAGTACGGCCGCGCCGCCGGGGAACGCCGAGAGGTGCAGCCCGAACCGCATCCCGACGGGCCGCTCCTGCTGGCGCGCCACGGCCTCGCCCGCCGTCGCGAACGCGGGTGGGACGACCCGGACCGCCCCGGGTGCCAGCACCTCGTCGAATCCCTCGCCCCGCAACGCGTCCCGGACCGCAGGCCACGCCCGCAGCTGGGCCGTCAGCACCGTGGCGGGCACCGGGTGGGCGCGGGCCCGGTTGCGGGCCCGACACTCCCCGGCGGGCGTGTCGACGGCGACGGCGACGCACGCCATCCGGTGGGTACGGGCCAGTGCGCGCCAACGGGCCCGGTCGGCGGCACCGAGGCCCGTCGTGTCGATCACCGTGGTGAGCCCCCGGGCCACCCGCCGCGCGACGATCTCCTCCAGGAGTGCGAACGCGTCGGCGCTCGCGGCGATGTCGTCCTCACCGCAGCCGACGACCGCCCGCAACCGGTCGCTGGACACGACCTCGTCGGGCCGGAAGTGGGCCGCCGCCCACGTCGACTTGCCCGACGCGGGCGGCCCGGCGAGCACCACCAGGCACGGCGACGGCAGCCGCAGGGCCACGCGGGCCGTCGTCAGTCGGCGGGGCGGGTGGTGGTCTCGGGGCGCGGGGGCGGCGGGCGGGTGTCGACGCCGCGGTCGGCGAGGCGTTCCGAGACCTGCTCGGAGATGTCGTCGGCGCGCCGGCGCTCGCGCACCCGGATCAGCACCAGCATCGAGATGCCGTAGGCCACGCCGAGGATCAGCAGCACCACGCCCAGCCGCGCGACGAACGTCTGCAGCGGATCGCCTGCGGTGAAGTCGACGACGGAGATGATCGCCAGCACGCCGAGGGTGATCAGGTGGAACAGCACCGAGAGCAGCAGGTTGACCGAGCGGGTGACCGCGCGGTCGCGGAACACCTCCTCGAGGAACGGCTCCCCGGCGGTGACCAGCAGCCGTCCGACGAGGAACGTCAGTGCGATCCCGACGACCAGCAGGGCGATGTAGAGGGTGGTCGGAGTCATCGTGGCCTCCCGGCATCGGACCTTCGGCGGAACACTACGCCCGATGCCCGGCGATTTCCCGGTCTGGACGACGGGCCGCCGGACACGAGGTGCGGCGCGCGTCACGTGTGTCGGTGGTCTCGGTGTCCGGACCGCAAAGGGGGGAGATCGTTCCGGCGCTGGTCAACCGGGCGGCGGAGAGATCATCTGAATGGGCATCCGAAAACGTTTCTGTCCCTTCTGAATCGATTACATGATCGGTCTTGTGAGTCAATCGACAGCAGCCAGCGGTGGGGATACCCACCTGCCGCATGTACCGTCGGATCTCATCTTTCACCTGCACACCCGGCCCCCGATGGTCCGGGTGCGCGGAGCATTTCCCGCGGCCGGGGCGCCGGCCAGAAGTGAGGACGATATGACTGCAGCAACCGTGCCAGGGCTGGACGAAGCGCCGACCGAGAATGCGCGGTTGCTGTCCTGGGTTCGTGAAGTGGCTGAGCTGACCACCCCCGACCGCATCGTCTGGTGCGACGGTTCCGACGAGGAGTGGGACCGCGTCACGTCCCACCTCGTCGAGGCCGGCACGTTCGTCAAGCTCGACGAGGAGAAGAAGCCCAACTCCTTCTGGGCCGCCTCCGACCCCGACGACGTCGCCCGTGTCGAGGAGCGCACCTTCATCTGCTCCGTCCTCGAGCAGGACGCCGGATCCACCAACAACTGGATGGACCCGGCCGAGATGAAGGCCACGATGTCGGAGCTCTACCGCGGGTGCATGCGCGGCCGGACGATGTACGTCGTGCCCTTCTGTATGGGCCCGCTGGACGCCGAGCAGCCCTTCCTCGGCGTGGAGATCACCGACTCCGAGTACGTCGTGGCCTCGATGAAGATCATGACCCGCATGGGCGCCTCCGTGCTCCCCCTGCTCGACGGCCCCGCAGGCGACCGCTTCGTCCCGGCGCTGCACTCCGTCGGCGCCCCGCTCGAGCCCGGCCAGGCCGACGTCACGTGGCCCTGCAACGAGACCAAGTACATCTCGCACTTCCCCGAGACCCGCGAGATCTGGAGCTACGGCTCCGGCTACGGCGGCAACGCGCTGCTGGGCAAGAAGTGCTACGCGCTGCGCATCGCCTCGGCCATGGCCCACGACGAGGGCTGGCTCGCCGAGCACATGCTGGTCCTCAAGCTGATCTCCCCGGAGGAGAAGGCCTACTACGTCGCGGCGGCGTTCCCGTCGGCGTGCGGCAAGACCAACCTCGCGATGCTGCAGCCGACCATCCCCGGCTGGCGCGCCGAGACCATCGGTGACGACATCGCCTGGATGCGTTTCGGCGAGGACGGCCGGCTCTACGCGGTCAACCCCGAGTACGGCTTCTTCGGTGTCGCGCCCGGCACCAACTGGAAGACCAACCCCAACGCGATGAAGACGATCAGCCACGGCAACTCCCTGTTCACGAACGTCGCGCTCACCGACGACGGTGACATCTGGTGGGAGGGGCTCGAGGGGGATCCGCAGCACCTGAAGTCCTGGACCGGCCAGGACTGGACGCCGGACTCGGACTTCAACGCCGCGCACCCGAACTCGCGCTACACCACGCCGATCTCGCAGTGCCCCGTCGTGGCGCCGGAGTGGGAGGACCCCCGGGGCGTCCCGATCTCGGCGATCCTGTTCGGCGGCCGCCGCAAGACCACGGTCCCGCTCGTCACCGAGTCGCGCGACTGGCAGCACGGCACGTTCATGGGCGCCACCATGTCGTCGGAGAAGACGGCGGCGGCGAAGGGCGGCCTCGGCGAGGTCCGCCGCGACCCGATGGCGATGCTGCCGTTCCTCGGCTACAACGTCGGCGACTACTTCCAGCACTGGGTGAACGTCGGCAAGGGCGCCGACTCCGACAAGCTGCCGAAGATCTTCTACGTCAACTGGTTCCGCCGCGGCGACGACGGCCGGTTCCTGTGGCCCGGGTTCGGTGAGAACTCCCGCGTGCTGAAGTGGGTCATCGAGCGGATCGAGGGCAAGGCCGCCGCCACCGAGACGGCCGTCGGCTACGTGCCCACGTCCGACCAGATGGACCTCGAGGGTCTCGACACCCCGGTCGCCGACATCGACGAGGTGCTCTCGGTCGACGTCGAGGCGTGGAAGGCCGAGATCCCGCTGATCGAGGAGTGGTTCGCGAAGGTCGGCGACAAGCTGCCCACCTCGATGCGCGACGAGCTCGAGTCCCTGAAGCTCCGCCTCGGCATGTAGCTGCCCCGTACGTCCGTCTCCGGCCCGTCGCGCACCCGCGGCGGGCCGGAGACGTGTCCGGACCCGGTGCGCGCACGGGTGGCTCGGGACGCGGTGGTGGCGGGATCGTCGTCCGGGGACCGGTAGCTGTGGGGCACACGGTTCCGCGTCCCGGAACGACGATCACGAGGCGCCGCCCGCCGCCCTACCCGCCGGCCACCGGACCGTCGTGACCACATGGTGTCCTCCGATCGGGGACATTTCGGCTCCCGCGTCCTACCATTCCGGCCAGTCCTTGATCGCTGCGATCCAGCGGGAGCACCCATGTCAGAGTCGACACACGAATCCCGGGACCAGGGGGAGGGACTGCGCTTCAGTGCGTGGAACCTGCTCCTGCTCGTCCCCCTCCTCATGCTCGTCACCCCCTGGTTCAACTCCCAGGAGCCCCACCTGTTCGGCCTGCCCTACCTGTACTGGGTGCAGTTCGCGTTCGTACCCGTCGGCGTCATCTGCGTCGCGGTCGTCTACGTCATGACGCGCGACCCGAACGAGCCGGTCGCGCCCGGCACCCCGTCCGACGTCGACGACCTCGACGAAGGGAACCTCCGGTGAAGTGGACCGAGCTGGTGGTGTTCGCCGTGCTGTTCCTGGCGGTCACCGTGATGGGGTTCGTGGCCTCGCGCTGGCAGCGGGGGTCGGGACTGGACAACCTCGACGAGTGGGGTCTGGGCGGGCGCCGGTTCGGCTCCTGGATCACGTGGTTCCTGGTGGGCGGTGACCTCTACACCGCCTACACGTTCGTGGCCGTCCCGGCGCTGCTGTTCAGTGCAGGCGCGCTCGGCTTCTACGCGCTGCCCTACACGGTGGTGCTCTACCCGCTGGTGTTCCTGCCGGTGGTGCGGCTGTGGTCGGTGTCGCGCGTGCACGGGTACGTGACGCCGGCCGACTTCGTGCGTGGCCGCTACGGCTCGTCACTGCTCGCGTTCCTCGTGGCCATCACGGGCCTGGTCGCGACGATGCCCTACATCGCGCTGCAGCTCGTGGGCCTGGAGGCCGTGCTGCGCACGATGGGGCTCAACGGGAGTGGCCTCCTCGGGCACCTGCCGCTGCTGGTGGCGTTCGTGGTGCTGGCGGTCTACACCTACCAGTCGGGGCTGCGGGCGCCGGCGCTGATCGCGTTCGCCAAGGACATCCTGATCTACATCGTGATCCTGGTGGCCGTGCTCTACCTGCCCGCGAAGCTGGGGGGCTGGGGCTCGATCTTCGGCGCGGCGCAGGCGAAGTTCGACGCCACGCCGAGTCCGGCCGACGGCGTGCTGCTCAATGCCAACAACCAACTGCAGTACATCACCCTGGCGCTCGGGTCGGCGCTCGCGCTGTTCCTGTACCCGCACTCCGTGACGGGCATCCTGGCCTCGCGGGGCCGCAACGTGATCAAGCGCAACATGATGGCGTTGCCGGCCTACTCGCTGCTGCTGGGCCTGCTGGCCCTGCTGGGCTACGTGGCGATCGCGGCGGGCACCAAGCCCATCACCAACAACGCCACGGGCCGCCCCGACACCAACACGATCATCCCGCAGCTGTTCGAGACGCAGTTCGGCTCGCTGTTCGCCGGCATCGCCTTCGCGGCCATCGGCATCGGGGCGCTGGTGCCCGCGGCCATCATGTCGATCGCCGCGGCCAACCTGTGGACCCGCAACGTCTACAAGGAGTACATCCGCCGCGACGCGAGCCCGGCGCAGGAGGCGCGGCAGGCGAAGCTGGCGTCGCTGGTGGTGAAGTTCGGCGCCGTGCTGTTCGTGCTGCTCATCGACCCGCAGTTCTCCATCGACCTGCAGCTCATCGGCGGTGTCATCATCCTGATGACGTTGCCGGCCGTGGCGATCGCGCTCTACACGCGCTGGTTGCACCGTTGGGGTCTGGTGGCCGGCTGGGCGGTCGGCATGGGTTACGGGCTGTATCTGCTCTACATCATCCCCAACCCCGCCAACGGCAAGCTGCACTTCGGCGGATCGGCACTCGCGCTCGACAAGCTGACCGTCTTCGGCTGGCACCCGTTCACGGGGTCCACGGTGCAGATCTACGTCGGCTTCGTGGCGCTGGTGGTGAACCTGCTGGTGGCGGTCGTGGTCACGGCGATCCTGCGCGCGGCCAAGGTCGCCGAAGGGGCCGACGAGACCCTCCCGGGCGATTACCACGCCGACGAGGGCTCCGACCGGATCAAGCCGCCGGCGGGAGTGCTCACCCACGGCTGACCGCCGGGCGCTCGGAGGCGACCGCTCAGCGCGGGAAGGATCCACGACGGCGTGTCGTGGGCCCTTTCCCCGTGATCCATCGGATGTTCACGGACGTGTTCCCTCGGACGGGTGACCGGATGCCGCCGAGAGTGACCGTTCGAGCAATCGGCGATTGCCGATCACCACATCGGGGTGCAACATCCTGTGGGCGCCCGCGATACGAAGGGTGACCGGCGCCGCCCGGCGTCGGCTGGCGGAGGTGACCACGTTGTTGCATGTCGGACCGGCTACCGCCGAGAGCGGCGGGAGCGCCAGAGACGCAGACGACTCCGACCTCGCGGTGTTCGTCGACCGCCTCGCAGCCGCGGGGACCGACCGGCCCACGACGCTGGCGAAGCGTCAGATCCGCCGGGTCATCGGCGCGGGGTACTCACCGCCGGGGTTGCGCCGCCTGGCCGAGTCGCTTGCGGCGTCGGTGTCGGAGCTGCCGCCGTCGCAGCGCCGCCCCACCGAGGACTCCGGTTCCGTGGTCTCCGCGGTGCGCAGCAACAACCTGGTCGTGCTCGACGGTTTCGATGCCGCCGCGGTGGCCGACGCGGTCTCCGCGCTGGTGGCCGACGGACGCCGCGTCCTGGTCACGGGCTCCACCGTCGCCGAGCTCGCCGAGGTGCGCCACAGCCTGCCCAGCGACGTCGTCGCCCGGGTGGTGGACCAGCTGCCGGCGCTGTCCCCGAGTGAGGTCCGCGAGCTCCGCACGCTCCTGGCCATGTCCACCCCCGGGCGTCGGGCCCGTCCGGGGCAGGTGCTGCCCGATCCGTCGGTGCTCCCATTGCCCGCCGACGTGGAGCCCCTGTGCAACCGGGCCGGGCGTGCCGACGCTCCCGGCGCCGCCGCGGGACTCATCCCGTCCCTGCTGGCCGATCTCGCCCCCGAACGCCGCGAGGCCGTCACGTCGGTGGCGCGGTGCGTCAACCGGTCGCTCGGCGGGATGCCGCCGCGGGTCGGCGGCGAGTGGGCGTGGCGGCTGCTGGCCGACCTCATCTACGGCACCAACCGCAGCGTGTTCGACAAGATGATCGAGGACGCGGCCCAGTCCGTGGCCGCGCTGGACCGCACCCGGTCGGCCCCGGCCGTCCAGGTCGCCGCCCCGCTGCCCACCGGGTCGGCCGACGCCCTGCGCCGCTACCGCGAGTTCCTCGTCGCGTCCGGCGGTCGCGTCCGGTCCTACTTCCGCCCGCCCGTCGCGCGTGACGTCCAGCCGGTGCTGCGGATGCTGCGCGTCGGCGGCCGCATCCCCGAGTCCGTCGAGGACGTCCAGCGCGTCATCGACCACCTCGAGGTCGGCGAGCGACTCACCCGCATCGACGCCAACTGCGCGCAGATCGGCATGCACGCCCCGCGCAACGAGGCCGAGCTCAGCGAGCTCGCCGACGGCCTGGTCCGCGTGGCCGCGGCGGCGCGTTCGGTGGGTGCGCTGCGGCACGACGTGCTGTTCATCGCCCCGAACTCGCCCCTGTCGGTGCCCGACGTCGACACGGCGGAGCAGGTCGCGGCGGCGATCCTGGAGTACGCCGAGCACGGCTCCACCGCGGAGGCGGGCCGCGACCTCGAACGGATGGCCTCGGAGCTGGAGATGCGGTGCTCCGCGTCCGCGATGTCGCCGGAGCACCGGTGGGCGGTCGCCGCGCTGCGCGCACAGGACGCCGTGGGCTACGTCGCCGCGCTGGAGGCCCTCGGGGGCGCCCGCCGCGAGGCGCAGGACGAGGCCCGCCAGGGCGAGCTCCTGCGCCGGCTCGGTGAGGGTGCGCCCCACCTCGCCCAGGCGTGGGAGACCCTCGGCGGCAACGCCCTGGGCCTGGCCTGCCTCCAGACGATCGACGGGCTCCTGTCGTCGGTCCCGGAGGCCGACGCCGCCGACGCGGTGATCGTCCTGGGCGCCGCGCGGCTCGGGGTGGAGCGGTTGCTGCTCACCGCCGTGGCTCCGCGCCTGATCGCGGTCGTGGCGCCGGGCGACCAGCCGGAGGGCTCCCCGAGCCTGCTCAGCGTCCTCCAGCGGGCGTCGGCGCTGGTCATCCGCGGGCGGGTCACCGCGAGCCCCGGACGCGTCGTCCCGATCACGCAGACCCCCTCCCGCCCGCACATCGCACCGGTGGGTCAGGCGGGGGCCTGAGGGCCTAGCGTGAGGTCATGAACGACCACCCGGTGAGCCGCTTCGGCCACGTCGAGCTCGAGGACATGCCCATCGATCTGCGGGATCGCATCGGGGTCGTCGCGGAGAAGTCGGGGTTCGTCCCCAACGTGTTCCGGGCGCTGGCGCGGCGGCCCGCAGAGCTGCGCGCGTTCCTGGACTACCACGACGCGCTCATGGAGTCCTCCGAAGGACTGAGCAAGGCCGAGCGGGAGCTGGTCGTCGTCGCGACGTCCGGCGCCAACAGCTGCACCTACTGCGTCGTGGCCCACGGCGCGATCCTGCGCGTGCGCACGAAGGACCCCGAGATCGCCGACCGGGTCGCCACCAACCCCTACGGCGTCGAGCTGAGCCCGCGGGAGCGCGCGATCGTCGACCTCGCGCTGCTCATCGCCACCGACTCCGCGGCGCTGACCGAGGCCGAGCTGGACGACGCCCGCCTGGCCGGGCTGTCGGAGGAGGAGATCTGGGACGTCGGCGCCATCACGGCGCTGTTCGCGATGTCCAACCGGCTCGCCCACCTGACGGCGCTGCGGCCCAACCCGGAGTTCTTCCTGATGGGCCGCCTGCCGCGCTGAGCCCATGATCGCCGCGGGCCGCACTGCGGCACCGCTTCCGGGGCCGTGACGTGCGGCGGGCCGCGATGCGACGGTGGTCGTCACCGGCGCCGTCGTCGGCGCGGCGGTGGACGCCGTCGTCGGGGCATGGGCAGGCGCCGTGACGGCGACCGACGCGGTCGGCAGCCCCGGCTCCGTCGATCCGCAGCCGACGGCCGAGACGAGGAGGACGAGCGCGCCCGCGACGGCGGTGGCGGTGAGCTGGAGTCGGTTCACATGCCGCCTGCCGACCCGACGGCCCGGCCCGTTGCGCTCCCGGGGTCCGGATCATCAACGTCGACGAGGCGGCTCCGGCAACGCGCCGCTCATCCCGGCGCAACATCGGCGTCGGATCATTCGCCCATGTCGAACCTGTTCGGGCGGCGGGCGGCGATCCTGTCCTACCGCCTCGGTATGGCGGACGGCGTATCGGTGACGGCTGCCCAATGGGGCCGCGCGCTGCGCCGGCTGGGGGTACGGGTGCGGACGGTCGCCGGTGACGGCCGGCCGGACGTCCTGATCAGGAGTCTGGCGCTGGAGTCGCGCCGGCCCCCGAGGCGCCGGGAGCTGGCGGCGGCGCTCGACGACGTCGACGTGGTGGTGGTCGACAACGTCTGCTCGCTGCCGATGAACCAGGGCGTCGGGGAGGCGGTGGCCGAGTACCTGCAGGGCCGCCCCGCGGTGCTCCGCCACCACGACCTGCCCTGGGAACGGGAGAAGTACGCGGGCCTGACGACCTGGCCGCCGCACGACCCGTCGTGGCGGCACGTCACGATCAACGAGATGGCCCGCCACGCGCTGGAGGAGCGCCGCGGCATCGCGGCCACCACGATCTACCACGGCTTCGACGAGCGGCCCTGCCCCGAGCAGCGTGACGCCGTCCGCCGCCGGTTGAAGGTGGGCGACGAGCCGCTGGTGCTGCAGCCGACCCGGGCGATCGCGCGCAAGGGCATCGAGATCGGGCTGGCCGCCACCGCCGCGGTCGGCGGCACCTACTGGCTCACCGGCCCCGCGGAGGACGGCTACCAGGCCGAGCTCCGCGCGGTGCTCGGTGCGGGCGGGGTGCCCGTGCGGCGGCGGCTGCCGTTCGGCGTCCAGATGCCCGGCGCGTACGCGGCGTGCGCTGCCGTCGCGCTGCCGTCGCGCTGCCGTCGCGCTGCCGTCGTCGTGGGAGGGATTCGGGCTGCCCCTGATCGAGTCGGCGCTGCACCGCAAGCCCATCGCGGTCGGCGACTTCCCGGTGGCGCGCGAGCTGGAGGCGTTCGGTTTCCGCTGGTTCGACGCGTCGGACCCCTCGACGCTGAAGTCGTTCCTCGCCGATCCGACCCGTCGCTGCTCGACCACAACGAGGCCATCGCGAAGGCGCACTTCGGCATCGACGCGCTGGCCCGGCTCGAGCTGCTCCTGTCCGGCGCCCCGATCTGCGCGCACTTCGGTGCTCCGGAGCAGGACGTGGCCGCCTGCGGCTGCCTGATCGCCTGACCCGCCCGACGAACGGGACTCCCGTCTCCTAGGGTCCGACGAGAGTGCCGTTCGTCGGAATGGAGGGGCGCCGGAGTGCCGCGTCGCAACCGCGTCGACCCCTTCGGGGAGCTGCACGCCGTCCCGGAGCGGGGGATGTTCACGGGCAACCGCGGCTGTCTCGTCGACGACCGGGAGCGGGTGGTCCGGCACCACCGGGGTCGCCTGTGGATCACCTGCGTGACGGAGTTCCGCGGCCGGCGGGTGGGGCTGGCGCGGCCCGGCCGCTGGACGCCGGTGTTCTTCCTCGACGACGCGGTGGCGCTCGCGGCCGGGCACCGTCCGTGCGGGGAGTGCCGCTACGCCACCTACCGCCGCTACCGCGACGCCGTGTCCGAAGCGCGCGGGGAGCAGGTGCGGGCGGGCGATCTGAACCGGTTGCTCGCCACGGAACGCGGCCGGCGCTGGACGGCCCGGTCGGTGCCCGACGGCGCCGTGGTGCTCCACGACGGCCCGCGGCTCGTGCTGGGCGGGCGGCTCCTCGCGTTCTCCTTCGGCGGCTGGTCCGACACCGTCCCGCGCCCCGCCGGTGAGCTCACGGTGCTGACCCCGCAGACGTCGGTGCAGGCGCTGTCCCACGGCTTCACCCCGGTGCTGCACGAAACGGCCTCGATCCCCGACCGCCCCGACGGGGACCGTTGTTCCGGAACGTGATGATCTTCCTGGGCGGAGCAGCTCGGCGGTGCGACCCGGTCAGAGGACCTTGCTCAGGAACGCCTTCGTACGTTCCTCCCGCGGGTTGGTCAGGACGTCGCGCGGGTTGCCGGCCTCCACGATCCGGCCCTCGTCCATGAAGACCAGGGTGTCGCCGACCTCGCGGGCGAAGCCCATCTCGTGGGTCACCACGATCATGGTCATGCCGTCGCGCGCGAGGCCGCGCATCACGTCGAGGACCTCGCCGACGAGCTCCGGGTCCAGTGCGGACGTCGGCTCGTCGAAGAGCATGAGCTTCGGCTCCATCGCCAGCGCCCGGGCGATCGCCACGCGCTGCTGCTGACCGCCGGAGAGCTGGGCGGGGTAGGAGTCGCACTTCTCGACGAGCCCGACGCGCTCCAGCAGCGCCACCGCCCGTTCGCGGGCCTTGGTCTTCGACTCGCGCCGCACCGTGCGCGGCGCCTCCATCACGTTCTCGGCGGCCGTCATGTGCGGGAAGAGGTTGAACCGCTGGAACACCATCCCGATGTCGCGACGCTGGTGCGCCACCTCCGACTCGCGCAGCTCGTAGAGCTTCCCACCGGACTCGCGGTAGCCGATGAGGTCGCCCTCCACCCGCATCCGGCCGGCGTCGATGGTCTCGAGGTGGTTGACGCAGCGCAGGAACGTCGACTTCCCCGACCCCGACGGCCCGATCACGCAGGCGACCTCGCCCGGCATCACCGTCAGGTTGATCCCGCGCAGCACCTCGACGCTGCCGAAGCTCTTGTAGATGTCGAGGGCCTCGACCATGGGTTCGGTCATGCCGCCTGCTCCGGGTTCCGGCGCAGGAAGAACATCCGCGCGCCCGCCGACGGGGTGGGGTCGAAGCCGCGGCCGTACTTCCGCTCGATGAACCCCTGGCCGACCGACAGCACCGAGGTCAGGGCCAGGTACCAGGCCGCGGCGACGATGAGCAGCGGGATGGTCTGGAAGTTCGTCGAGTAGATCCGCTGCGCCGAGGTGAGCAGCTCGAAGTACCCGATCACGACCACCAGTGACGTGGTCTTGAGCATCGAGATGGTCTCGTTGCCCGTGGGCGGGATGATCACTCGCATGGCCTGGGGCAGCACGACCCGGCGCAGCGCCTGGACCCGGGAGAGTCCCAGTGCTCCGGCCGCCTCGCTCTGCCCGCGGTCCACCGACTGCAGCCCGCCGCGCACGATTTCGGCCATGTACGCGGCCTCGTTGAGCCCGAGGCCCAGCAGGCACGCCGCGAACGGCGTGATCAGGCTGTTGACGTCGGCCGAGACGAACACCGGCCCGAACGGGATGCCGAGTCCGAGCCGCGGGTAGAGCGCGGAGAGGTAGTTCCAGAACAGCAGCTGGGCGATCAGCGGCGTGCCGCGGAACAACCAGATGTACACGGCCGCGGCGCCGGTCAGGACCGGGTTGGGCGACAGCCGCATCACCGCGAGCCCGATCCCCCCCACGACGCCGATGACCATCGACAGGACGGTGAGCAGCAGCGTGTTGGCCAGGCCGTTGAGGATCGGCGTGGAGAACAGGTACCGCCCCACCACGTCCCAGCGGAACCCCTCGTTGGTGAGGACCGTGTGCACGAGCATCGCCGCCAGCACGGCGAGCACCGCGACGGCCACCCAGCGCCCGGGGTGCCGCAGCGGGACCGCCTCGATCGGGTGCTCGTGCTTCGTCGTGCCGACTGCGGGACCGGTCACGTCAGCTCTTGACCTCGGACGTCGGGATGGCGCCGGCGTCGACGTTCCACTTCTTCAGGATCGCGGCGTAGGTGCCGTCGCCGATCAGCGCCTGCACGGCACCCTGCACGGCCTTCGCGTAGTCGCCCTGGTTCTTGGCCAGCACGATGCCGTACGGCGCGGTGTCGTACGGCGTGCCGACCACCTCGAGCGCGCCCTCGGTGGTGGTCACCGCGTAGGCGACGACGGGCGAGTCGGCGAGCATCGCGACGATCCGCTTCGAGGCCAGCGCCAGCGTCACGTCGCTCTGGGCCTGCAGTTGCGTGACGGCGATGGCGGGCTTGCCCGCCGCCGTGCACGCGGTGTTGCGCTTGACGATGTCCTCGGCCTGCACGGTGCCGGTCTGCACGCCGACGGCCTTGCCGCACAGCGCGTCCGCGCCGGTGATGCCGTCGGGGTTGCCCTTCGCCACCGCGAGGCTGGTGCCGGCGCTGAAGTAGCTGACCATGTCGACGGACTTGACGCGCTCGTCGTTGATCGTGAACGACGACATGCCCAGCTCGTAGCGCTTGCCGGTGATGCCCGGGATGATCCCGTCGAAGTTGCTGTTCTGGAACTCGGCCTTGAGGCCCAGCTTCTCGGCGACCGCGGTGCCGAGGTCGACGTCCATGCCGATGACCGTGGTGCCGTCGGGGGCGGTGAACTCGTTCGGCGCGTACGAGGCGTCCGTACCGACGACGATCTTGCCGTCCGCCGAGACGGACGCGGGCACCATCGCGGCCAGCGCGTCGTCCTTCGCGGGCACGGGGATGGCGGTGCTGCTGGCGGAGGCTCCGCCGCTGCCGCTGCCGCTGCCGCTGCCGCTGCCGCTGCCGCTGCCGCTGCCGTCACCGCCTGCGCCGCAGCCGGCGAGGACGACGGCGGCTGTGGCCACGACGGCGATACTGGAGAGCAAGCGGGGACGCACGGGCGGACCTCCTGGTGGCAACGGTGAGTACGGTCGGATGCTGCCACCAAGTCCGTTGCGTGACACCTGATCGGCGGTCACCGTTGCATGACGTCACCCTCCGTGAGTTCTCGGAAGGTTCGTGTGACAACGGTGGCGGGAGTGGGTACTCCAGGGAACTCCGGGTCGACACCCACGCGTTGAACCGGTGAACACACCCACGACGGAGGACCGCAATGCCCCTGTTCAAGAAGCTGGCCACCCTCGCGACCGCGGCCGAGGCCGCCCGCAGGTACGCCAAGAAGAACCCGGACAAGGCGGCCAAGTACCTCGACCAGGCCGCCCAGTTCGTCGACAAGCAGACGAAGGGCAAGTACTCGGGGCAGATCAGCGGGGTGGCGAAGAAGGCCAAGTCCGCCGCCGGCATCCGCGAGACGCCGGGCTTCGGCAGCGCCACCGGCAACGGCTTCCACCCGGACGCCGCGTCCGAGCTCGGTGGGGCGCCGGTCTACGGTCAGCCCACGCCGCGCAAGCCCTCGCCCGGCCCGGCGCACTGATCCCCCTCCGGCCCGCTTCCCCCGGGAGGCGGGCCGGAGCTGTGTCCGGACGGGTTCCGGCGTGCCAGGATGCGGGTGAGACGCCCCCACCCGGGCGTCGCCCACGCAGTCGCCCGCCCCGGCCACGAACCGGCGCGGGAACGCCGAGCACGAGGAGGCACCAGTGTCCGTCCCACAGTCCTGGACACCCGTCACGTCGGCGGATACCGCCGTACCCACCCACGACCAGGTCGTCGCCGGGCTGAAGGCCACCGACGAGGGCGGTGCCGACCTCGTCCAGCTGCTCACGCCGGAGGGCGAGCGCGTCACCGATCCCCGGTTCGACCGCTACGCCGCCGACATCGACCTGGACACCCTGAAGAACCTCTACCGCGACATGGTGCTGGTGCGCCGGTTCGACCGCGAGGGCAACGCGCTGCAACGCCAGGGCCAGCTGGGCATCTGGGTGCCGCTGCTCGGCCAGGAGGCCGCCCAGGTCGGCTCCGGCCGCGCGCTCGCGCCCCAGGACATGGCGTTCCCGTCCTACCGCGAGCACGGCGTCGCGTGGACGCGCGGCGTCGACCCCACCGACCTGCTCGGCATCTTCCGCGGCACCGACCACGGCACCTGGGACCCCATCGAGAAGCGGTTCCACCTCTACACGATCGTCATCGGCAACCAGTGCCTCAACGCCACCGGCTACGCGATGGGCCAGAAGTTCGAGGGCAAGGTCGGCGACGGATCCGACGCCGAGGCCACCATCTGCTACTTCGGCGACGGCGCCACCAGCCAGGGCGACGTCCACGAGGGCTTCGTCTGGGCCGCGGTCTACGACGCGCCGGTCGTCTTCTACTGCCAGAACAACCAGTGGGCCATCTCCGAGCCCACCGAGCGCCAGACCCGCGTTCCGCTCTACAAGCGCGCGCAGGGTTACGGCTTCCCGGGCATCCGCGTCGACGGCAACGACGTGCTCGCCTGCCTCGCCGTCACGCGCTGGGCGCTGGAGGAGTGCCGCACCGGCAACGGGCCGGTGCTCGTCGAGGCGTTCACCTACCGGATGGACGCCCACACCACCTCCGACGACCCCACCCGCTACCGCCTCGCCGACGAGCTGGAGCTGTGGAAGCTGAAGGACCCCATCGAGCGGGTGCGCGTCAACCTCGTGCGCGAGCACGGCGTCGAGCAGGGGTTCTTCGACGGCATCCAGGCGGAGGCCGACGAGCTCGCGGCCCGGTTCCGGCAGTTCTGCGTGGACATGCCGCCGCCGGCGCCCGACCGGATGTTCTCGAAGGTCTACGCCGAGCCCTCCCCCACGCTGGAGGCCCAGCGCGAGGCGTTCCTGGCGTACCATGCCTCCTTCGAGGGGGCCTGACATGGCTGTTCTGACGATGGCGAAGGCGATCAACGACGGCCTGCGCGCCGCGATGGAGCGCGACCCCAAGGTCCTGGTCATGGGCGAGGACGTCGGCAAGCTCGGCGGCGTCTTCCGCGTCACCGACGGCCTGCAGAAGGACTTCGGCGAGCAGCGCGTGCTCGACACCCCGCTCGCCGAGAGCGGCATCATCGGCACCGCGGTCGGGCTCGCGATCCGCGGGTTCCGCCCGGTGTGCGAGATCCAGTTCGACGGCTTCGTGTTCCCCGGCTACGACCAGATCGTCTCCCAGCTCGCGAAGCTGCACTTCCGGTCGCAGGGTAAGGTGCCGATGCCGGTGGTCGTGCGCATCCCGTTCGGCGGCGGCATCGGGGCCGTCGAGCACCACAGCGAGTCGCCCGAGGCGCTGTTCGCGCACGTCGCGGGGCTGAAGGTCGTGGCGTGCTCGAACGCCGACGACGCCTACTGGATGATCCAGCAGGCCATCGCGAGCGACGACCCGGTGATCTTCTTCGAGCCCAAGCGGCGCTACTGGGACAAGGCCGAGGTCGACGTCTCGGCCACCCCGCCCCCGCTGCACACCTCCCGGCTCGTCCGGCCCGGCTCCGCGTTGACGCTGGTGGGCTACGGCCCCGTGCTCAAGACGTGCCTGGAGGCCGCCACCGCCGCGGCCGCCGACGGCACCGAGCTCGAGGTGATCGACCTGCGCACGCTCTCCCCGCTCGACCTCGACCCGGTGTTCGACTCGGTGCGCCGCACCGGCCGCCTCGTC
Organism: Pseudonocardia sp. 73-21; assembly: GCF_001899645.1. Lineage (GTDB taxonomy): Bacteria > Actinomycetota > Actinomycetes > Mycobacteriales > Pseudonocardiaceae > Pseudonocardia. Next base: position 60,223 of record NZ_MKVV01000081.1, read on the forward strand.
GTGGTGGCCGAGGCGCCGTCGGAGGTGTCGGTGGCCGCCGAGGTGGCCGCCCGCGTGCAGGAGCAGTGCTTCCACTCGCTGGAGGCGCCGGTGCTGCGGGTCACGGGCTTCGACACCCCCTACCCGCCGTCGAAGTGCGAGGAGGACTTCCTCCCCGACCTCGACCGGGTGCTGGACGCCGTCGACCGTTCGCTGGGCTGGTGATCGGGATGCTCCGCGAGTTCGCCATGCCCGACGTCGGCGAGGGTCTCACCGAGGCCGAGGTCGTCACGTGGAACGTCAACCCCGGTGACACGGTCACCGTCAACCAGATCATCTGCGAGATCGAGACGGCCAAGGCCGCCGTCGAGCTGCCGTGCCCGTACGCGGGCACGGTGGTGGACCTGCTGGTCAAGACGGGGGAGACCGTGGCCGTCGGCTCCCCCATCATCGCGATCGAGACGGCGGAGGCGGCGCCCGCGCCCGCCCCGGCCGCCCCGGTCGACGACGAGAAGGGCGCCAAGATCGGCGAGGCGGGCAAGGACGGCCGCATCGCCACGCTGGTCGGCTACGGTCCGCGCCCCGGCTCGGTCACGCGTCGCCCCCGCCGGGGCGCGGCGGCGCCCGCAGCCGGGGATCAGGCGTCGGGGACCGCGGACCGCGCCCCGTCCGGCTCCGCGTCCCCGGGCGGTGATCACGGGCAGATGGCGCCCGCCGCCGTCGCGCCGGATGGTGATCGTCGTTCGGGGACCGTCGACCGTGCCTCCCACGATTCCGCGTCCCCATCCGTCGATCATGACCGGGTCGGCGCCGCCGCACCGGGCGGTGACCAGCGTTCCGGGACCGCGAGCCGTCCCCCGTCCGGTCCCGCGTCCCCGAACGGTGATCACGGGCTCGTGCCGCTGGCCAAGCCGCCCGTGCGCAAGCTCGCCCGCGATCTCGGTGTCGACCTGCGCACCGTCGTCCCGTCCGGCGCCGGCGGCGTGATCACCCGCGAGGACGTGCACGCCCACGTGGCCGCACCCGAGCCCGTCGCCGCCCCGGTGGCGTCCGGTGGGGTCCGGCGCGAGCCGATCCGCGGCGTCCGCAAGGCCACTGCCGCGGCCGTGGTGAGCAGCGCGTTCACCGCGCCGCACGTCACCGAGTTCCTCGCCGTCGACATCACCGCCACGATGGATCTCCGGGAACGGCTGCGCGCCACCCGCGAGTACAGCGACGTGAAGCTGACGCCGCTCGCGTTCGTCGCCAAGGCGGTGTGCCTGGCCGCCCGGCGCACGCCCGAGGTCAACGCGCACTGGGACGAGGCGGCGGGCGAGATCGTCTACTACGACCGCGTCCAGCTCGGGATCGCCGCGGCCACCCCGCGCGGGCTGATCGTGCCGAAGGTGCGCGACGCCGACACGCTCACCCTGCGCGAGCTCGCCGGCGCGCTCGGCGGACTCACGGCCACGGCGCGCTCGGGGAAGACTCCCCCGGCCGACCTCATGGGCGGCACGTTCACCATCACCAACGTCGGGGTGTTCGGGGTGGACACCGGCACGCCGATCATCAACCCGGGCGAGGCGGCGATCCTGGCCGTCGGGGCGATCAAGCCGACCCCGTGGGTGGTGGACGGCGAGCTGGCCGTGCGCACCGTCTGCCAGCTCGCGCTGTCGTTCGACCACCGCCTCGTCGACGGCGAGCAGGGCTCGCGTTTCCTGGCCGACGTCGGCGCGCTGCTGACCGATCCGGGACTCGCTCTCACCTGGTGACCGACCCGTTACCCGATTCGGGAGCACGAACGGCATCTCGTTCGTTAGACGGGCATGCCGTTCGTGCTCCTGTACCTCGTGGTCGAGATCGTCGCGCTCGTCGCCCTGGGTTCGGCGATCGGGCTCGGGTGGACGCTGCTCGTGCTCCTCGCGAGCTCGGTCGTGGGTCTGTGGCTCGCGCGCCGCGAGGGCGTGCGCGCCGCGCAGGCCCTCGCCCGGGCCGTCACGAACCGCCAGTGGGCGCACTCGGAGCTCACCGACGGGCTGCTGGTGGCCGGTGCGGGCGTGCTGTTGTTCGTCCCGGGCCTGGTCACCGACCTGGCGGGGCTCCTGCTGCTCGTCCCGCCGGTGCGGGCGGTGGTGCGCAAGCGCCTGGTGCGGGCGGCGGAGGAGCGGTCACCGGGTCTGCGCACGGCGCGGATCCGCACCGGCAGCACCATCCTGGACGGAGACGTCGTCACCACCCCGCAGCGCGGCGGTGATCACCCCGTCATCGAGGGGTCGGTCGTGTCCGGGCCCGACGCCCGCTGAGGGCGCCCGGTCCACTCCGGCTCCACCCGCGACCAGTCGGCGGTCCACCGCAGCCGGTCCGTCGTCGCGAGGTACCGGTTGCCGCACGCCACCGCGATGCCCAGCAGCGCCCAGCAGAGCACCAGCACCGACACGGCGACGAGCGTGCCCGTGAGCTGGGGGTCGTGGTCGGTGGCGGGGCGGGTGAGCGTCGCGACCACCCCGACGGCCACGGCCACCACCACGGCGAGCCCGGCCAGGAGCGACTCGGCCAGCCGCAGCACGCGGCGGGCCTGGTCGGTGGGGCGGGCCAGCGCCGACGCCGACGCGCGTCGATCCCGGAATGTCACGTCGGAGGACTCGCGCCTACGCCGAATACGTTACAGATTGCGACGAACAGGGTAAGAAGATCGCTCTAGGTGATCAGAATCCCACTCGTCGTACATCGGGCGGTGAACGGCACGGGCTCCGGTCGTCACGACCTCCGGTGAATCGGGGTCCCAGGCCATGCCGCGGCCAAGCACGATCGGGCTCTCTACCGGAATCTACTTCTCCTTCGAGAGAGCCGAAGAGAGCGCGATGTGCGGGCCAGGGTTAGCTCTGCGGGTGACCACGCCGATGCGCCTGCTCCGCCGCCTTGTGCGGGAGGGGCCGTCGGACGCGCCCGGACCGCTGGTCGACGCCCTGGGCCGGGTCGGGCTCGTGGGCTACGGGCTGGTCCACCTGCTCGTGGCCTGGCTCGCCCTGCAGATCGCCCGCGGGCACCAGGCCGCGCCGGCCGACACCGACGGCGCGGTCGGTGCGATCGGCCGGTCCCCCGGTGGGGTCGTCGTCCTCGTCATCGTCGCGATCGGCCTCGTCGCGTTCGCCCTGTGGCAGCTCACCGCCGCGGCCATCGGCTTCCGCTGGGTCTCCGGCGGGGAACGGTTCCGCAAGCGGTTCGGCGCGGTGTCGAAGTCGATCGCGGTGATCGCGATGGCCGTCATCGTGATCGACTACCTCACCGGTCAGGTCGGTGGCGTCACCGTCGATACGCTGGCCGCCGCCGTCCTCGCCGCACCGGCCGGTCGGATCCTGCTGGACCTGGCCGCGGTGATCATCCTGGTGATCGCCGGCGGGATGGTCTACACGGGCGTGCGCCGGACGTTCATGGGCGATCTCGACGTGCGGCGCCTCCCCCGTGCGACGCGGCGGGCGATCGAGGTGGTCGGGGCGGTGGGCACCCTCGCGCGGGCGCTCGCCCTGGCCGTGGTGGGACTGCTCGCCGGCACCGCCGCGTTCATGGCCGACCCGGCCCGCGCCGGCGGTCTCGACGCCGCGCTGCGGGCGCTGGGCTCCACCGCGCTCGGCACGTCGTTGCTGGTGGTGGTGGCCGTCGGGTTCGGTGCATACGGGGTGTACTGCGTCGTGGACGCGGGTACGCGGCGGGCTTGATCGGGCTCTCTACGGCTCTCTAGCGTCCGCTTGAGGCAGGCACATACTGTCCGACACGCCCACCAGCTCTTCCTAGCCGCTTCTACGGTTCCGGCAAGAAACGCCGATACCGTCCGATGCGTGGACCCCGTGCGCAATCCCTTCGCCCCCGGCGCAGGCCAGCGACCCCCCGAGCTCGCCGGCCGCGACAAGGAGGTCGACGCGTTCGAGATCGTGCTGGAACGGGTCGCGCGGGGCCGCCCCGAGCGCAGCCTGGTGCTCACCGGCCTGCGCGGCGTCGGCAAGACCGTGCTGCTCGGCGAGCTCCGGTCCATGGCCATGCACGCGGGCTGGGGTGCGGGCAAGATCGAGGCCCGGCCGGACGCCGACCTGCGCCGGCCCCTCTCGGCCGCTCTGCACCGCGCCATCCGCGACCTCGCCGTGCGCCACGACTCCCCCGACCGCGTCGACGAGGTGCTCGGCGTACTCAAGGCGTTCGCGCTGCGCTCCTCGCCCGAGGGGGCCAAGCTCCGCGACCGCTGGCAGCCCGGCATCGACGTGCCCGTGCGCAACGGCCGGGCCGACTCCGGCGACATCGAGATCGACCTCGTCGAGCTGTTCACCGAGGTCGCGAGCCTGGCCGCCGACATCGGCAGCGGCGTCGCGATCCTCATCGACGAGATGCAGGACCTGCGGCCCGACGACGTCTCCGCGCTGTGCGCCGCGTGCCACGAGCTGTCGCAGTCCCGCTCGCCGCTGGTGGTGGTGGGGGCCGGCCTGCCGCACCTGCCCGCGGTGCTCTCGGCGTCGAAGTCCTACAGCGAGCGGCTGTTCACCTACGTCCGCATCGGGCAGCTCGACCGGGCCGACGCCGACTTCGCGCTGCTGGCCCCCGCCGAGCGGGAGGACGCGGCCTTCGACACCGACGCCCTCGACGCGCTCTACGACGCCTCGGGGGGCTACCCGTACTTCGTCCAGGCGTACGGCAAGGCGGCCTGGGACGCCGCGGTGCGCAGCCCCATCACGGCGGCGGACGTGAAGATGGCGGCCCCGGAGGCGGAGGCGGAGCTGGCCGTGGGCTTCTTCGGATCCCGGTTCGAGCGGGCCACCCCCGCCGAGCGGGAGTACCTCCGCGCCATGGCCGAGTTGACCGACGGCCGGGACGAGCCGGTGGGTACCTCCGGGATCGCCGAGCACCTGGCGCGCCGGGCGTCGTCGCTCTCGCCCGCCCGGGACAGCCTCATGAAGAAAGGGCTCGTGTTCTCGGCCCAGCGCGGCCAGATCGCGTTCACCGTGCCCCATTTCGGGCGGTACCTGCTCGCCCAGGCGTGACACTGTTACGCCGATCGAGTGAATCGACGAGATCATCAGTTGAGAGGTAACACATCGGTCCGCCCGACCGATTCCCAGTACAGCCCCGCGGTGCTGTCGGACCCCCGACCTGCCAGCACCGCGGGGTTTCTTCGTGTCCGGGCCCGTTTCGGGTCGGTCGGAGGGCGAAATGCGAAGTCCGTAGCATCAACGCCGTGCAGGACCCCAGGCTCGAGATCCAGATGCTGCACGACCGCCTGATGGTGAAGGCCGACGGCAACGGCGAGCGGCGCAGCGGGGCGGGGATCGTCATCCCGGCCACCGCGGAGGTCGCCAGGCGTCTGGTGTGGGGAGAGGTGTTCGGCGTGGGCAACCACGTCCGCACGGTGAAGGTCGGCGACCGCGTGCTGTTCGCTCGGGACGAGCAGTACGAGGTCGACGTGCAGGGGGTCACCTACCTCGTCCTGCGGGAGCGTGAGCTGCACGCCGTCGCCACCGAGCGCACCGAACACGGAACCGGCCTGTACCTGTGAGTGCCGGCCCTGCGGGGTCGTCCGAGATGGTTGAGGGGAACGGACTTCATGCCCGACCGGCAGACCTCGTCCGGCGAGGTCACAACGCGCGACGCCGACGACGAGCAGTTCGGCGGCACCACCGGGGCGCAGGGCGTTCCGGTGGACGGTGACACGGTCACGGCCCCGTCGGTCGCGGACCAGGTGGCCGACCAGGTGCAGGCCGAGCCCGATGCGGCCGAGCCCGCTCCGGTCGAGCCGGGCGAGGCCCCGGCCGCGGACGCGCCGGTGGCCGACGCCACCGTGCTGACCGAGCAGGTCACCGCGCCCCACGCCGCCTCCCCGGACAGCCCTGCCCCCGAGCCCGCCGGACCGGAGAGTGCTGCACCGGCCGAGCCTGCGCCGGAGGGCGACGGGGTGGAGGGTGCCGCCCCGACCCCCGGCCCGCGGTCCGAGTCGGCCGGGCGTCCGCCGTCCGGGGACGACCCGACCGTCGCCACCCGCCTCACCACCGACGGCCTGGGCAGCTGGTTCGCCTCATCCGACGCGGAGTCCACGCAGGTCATCCCCCGTGACGTCCGCCCGGCACCCGGCATCGACGCACCCACCGAGCAGATGCAGCTTCCCGCCTCCCCGTGTCCGGCCTCCCCGCCGCCGGTCGACGGCCCGGCCGAGACCTCCGGTTCGGGTCGCGGCCGCAAGCGGCTGCTGATCGGGGCCGGCGCGGTGGCGCTGGTCGGGCTGCTCTACGGCGGCGACCTGCTGCTGAGCTCCGGCTCGGTGCCCCGTGGCACCACGGTCGCGGGCGTGCCGGTGGGCGGGCTCTCCCTCGCCGACGCCGAGCAGACGCTGCGCACGCAGATCGAGCCGCGCACCACGCAGACGGTGCCCGTCACCGCGGGCGAGGCCCGCAACGACCTCGACCCGCGCGCCGCCGGGCTCACCGTCGACTGGGCCGGCACGCTGGACCGCGCGGGTTCCCAGCCGCTCAACCCGATCACGCGGATCACGTCGTTCTTCACCTCCCGTGAGGTGGGCGTGGCCACGAGCACCGACCGCACCGCGCTCGACACCGCGCTGGCCCAGCTCGCGCCCGCCGTCGACAAGGTGCCGGTCGAGGGCACGGTCCGCTTCGACGGCGTCACCCCGGTGGCCGTCGACCCGGTGCCCGGCCAGAAGCTCGACGCCCCCGCGGCCGCCGCGGTGCTCGAGCGCGACTGGGCGAGCGGCTCCCCCGTCACGCTCCCGGTCACCACGCTCCCGGCCGTCACCACGCCGGACCAGGTCGCCACGGCCATCCAGAAGGTGGCCACACCGGCCGTCTCGGCGCCTGTCGCGGTCCTCGGGGAGAACGGCACGAAGGGCACGCTCGAGCCCGAGGTCATCGCGAAGTCGCTGTCGTTCCGCGCCGACCCCACCGGGCTGGTCCCGCAGATCAACCGGGACGCCGTCACCGCCGCGCTGAAGCCGCAGCTCGCGGCGTCGGAGAAGCCCGGGCGCGACGCCGCGCTGGACTTCTCCTCCGGCACCGCGGTGGTCGTCCCGTCGCAGGACGGACGGGGCATCGACTACCCGGCCACGCTCAAGGACCTGCTGCCCGTGCTCACCGGCAGCGGTGAGCGCTCGATCACGGCCGTCTACGCCGACCAGCCGGCCAAGCTCACCACCGAGCAGCTCGGCGCGCTGGGCATCAGCGGCGTGATCGGTGAGTTCCAGACGGGCGGTTTCGCCTCCGACTCGGGCCAGAACATCAAGCGCGCGGCCGAGCAGATCAACGGCAAGATCGTGCAGCCCGGCGAGACGTTCAGCCTCAACGCCGTCACCAACCCCCGTGACGCGGCCCACGGCTACGTGGAGGCCGGCATCATCGAGAACGGCCACTCCGCCCGCGGCATCGGCGGCGGCGTCTCGCAGGTGGCCACCACGCTCTACAACGCGGCCTACTTCGCGGGCATGACGAACGTCGAGCACAAGGAGCACAGCTTCTACATCAGCCGGTACCCGGCCGGGCGCGAGGCGACGGTGTTCGACGACGTCATCGACCTGAAGTTCCGCAACGACAACCCGACCGCCGTGATGATCCAGACCGGGTGGACGCCGTCGTCGCTCAACGTGAAGATCTTCGGCACCAAGGTCTGGGACGTCACCTCGACGTCGGGTCCGCGCACCAACCCGACGTCGCCGAAGCGGATCACGCTTCCCGCGGGTGACGGGTGCAAGCCCAGCCAGGGTGCGCCCGGGTTCACGATCACCAACACCCGCACGCTCAAGAACGTGAAGACCGGCCAGGTGCGCGTCGACCCGACCCGGACGGTCCGGTACAACCCGTCACCGATCGTCACCTGCACCTGATCGGGGGTTACGTAACCCAGGTCACGTTCGTACCCTCGGTCCCATCAACGGCGATGGGATCGGGGTTTCGTCATGCGGATCGCGGACGTACTACGAGGCAAGGGCACAGCGGTGGCCACGGTGGGTCCCACGGCCACCGTCGCGGAGCTGATCGCCACGCTGAGCAGCTACAACGTCGGCGCGATGCCCGTGGTCGACGGCGGCAGGCTCGTCGGCATCGTGTCCGAGCGCGACGTGGTGCGGCGCCTGCACGCCGGCGGGGCGGCCCTGCTCGACGGCCGGGTCGCCGACATCATGACCTCCGACGTCACCACCTGCGCCCCCGGTGACGCGGTGACCGACCTGGCCCGCGTCATGACGGCGGGCCGCTTCCGCCACCTCCCTGTCGTCGAGGACGGGGAGCTGGTCGGCATCGTCAGCATCGGCGACCTGGTGAAGGCGCGCATCGACCTGCTGGAGAGCGAACGCGAACAGCTCCAGAGCTACATCGCGAGCTGAGCACCCCGGTTTGCAGGCGATTCTGCGTCCTTGCGTGCCCGATCTCGCGCGCGAACGCACAAAATCGCCTGCAGACCCGGCTCAGAAGCTGGCCTCGGCCAGGTCCATCAGCGCGTTGTCCGTGTTCTCCACGATGGTCCGGTGCGCCGTCAGGAGGGGAAGGGCGGTCTTGGCGAAGAAGCGGGCGACCCCGACCTTGCCCTCGTAGAACGCCTTGTCCTTCGCCGAGACCTCGCCGCCGAGCGCGGTGAGCGCCACGTCGGCCTGGCGCAGCAGCAGCCAGCCGATGAGCAGGTCGCCCACGGCCATCAGGAACCGGACGCTGTGCTGCCCGACCTTGTAGATGGAGGACACGTCCTCCTGCGAGGCGAACAGGTAGCCCGTGAGCGAGCCGAGCATGCCCTGGACGTCGGCCAGCGCCGTGGCCAGGAGGGCGCGCTCCTCCTTCAGGCGGCCGTTGCCCGACTCCGCGTCCAGGAACGCCTGCACCTCGCCGGCCACGTGCAGCAGCGCCTGGCCGTTGTCGCGGACGATCTTGCGGAACAGGAAGTCCAGCGACTGGATCGCCGTGGTGCCCTCGTACAGCGAGTCGATCTTGGAGTCGCGGATGTACTGCTCGATCGGGTAGTCCTGCAGGTAGCCCGAGCCGCCGAGCACCTGGAGGCTCTGCAGCAGCTGCTCCGACGCCCGCTCCGACCCGACGCCCTTGACGATCGGCAGCAACAGGTCGTTGACGGCGACGGCGAGCTTGTCCTCGGTGCCGGAGGCCTCGGCGATGCGCACCTTGTCCTGGAACGTGGCCGTGTAGGTGTACACGGCGCGCAGGCCCTCGGCGTAGGCCTTGTTGGTCATGAGCAGGCGGCGCACGTCGGGGTGGTGGGTGATGGTGACGCGCGGGGCGGTCTTGTCGGTCATCTTCGGCAGGTCGGCGCCCTGGACGCGCTCCTTGGCGTAGTCCAGTGCGGCGAGGTAGCCGGCCGACAGCGTGCCGATGGCCTTCGTGCCGACCATCATCCGGGCGTACTCGATCACCTGGAACATCTGCGCGATGCCGTCGTGCACGTCGCCGAGCAGCCAGCCGACCGCGGGGACGTCGGTGGCGCCGAACGTCAGCTCGCAGGTGGTGGAGGCCTTGAGGCCCATCTTGTGCTCGACTCCTGTGACGTAGGCGCCGTTGCGCGCGCCCGGCTCCCCGGTCTGCGGGTCGAAGTGGAACTTCGGCACTAGGAACAGCGAGAGGCCCTTGGTGCCCGGCTTCGCGCCCTCGGGGCGGGCCAGCACGAGGTGCATGATGTTCTCGCTGATGTCCTGCTCGGCCGAGGTGATGAAGCGCTTCACGCCCTCGATGTGCCAGGTGCCGTCGTCCTGCGCCGTGGCCTTGGTGCGGCCCGCGCCCACGTCGGAGCCGGCGTCGGGCTCGGTGAGCACCATCGTGGCGCCCCAGGCCCGGTCGATCATCAGCTCGGCCCAGTGCTTCTGCTCGTCGTTGCCGTTGGCGTGCACGACGGCGGCGAAGTTGGGGCCCGCCATGTACATGAACGCGGCCGGGTTCGAGCCGAGGATGAGCTCCGCGGCGGCCCACTGGACCGACGGCGGGATGCCGTAGCCGCCCAGCTCCACGGGCAGGCCCAGCCGCCACCACTCGCCGTCCCAGAGCACCTTGTAGGCGTCCTTGAGCGACTGCGGCAGCGTCACGGAGTGGGTGGCCGGGTCGAACACGGGCGGGTTGCGGTCGGCGTCGGTGAAGGACTCGGCCAGCGGCCCGGTGGCGACGCTGTTGAGCTCCTTGAGCGTGTCGCGCGCCGTCTGCACGTCGACCCCGTCGAACGGGGCGGTGCCGAGCTGGTCCTGGACGCGGAAGACCTCGAACAGGTTGAACTCGAGATCACGCAGATTGCTCCTGAAGTGGCCCATGGCCGCCCTCACTCCTCCGTCTTGTACCCGCCGGTAACCCCACCATATTACTGACGGGTAACCAGAGCAACCCGGTTGGGGATGACACGTTCGGGTCGGGCCGTTGTGCACGCTGCGTCCGGGGCCCATGGTTCTCCTGTGCACGGATGAGGCCGGTGAGGTTCCGATCGGGGGAGGTGTCACCCATGGTCAGTCGTCGTCAGCTGCTGGTCGGTGGGTTGCTGGTGGGAGCGGGCGGCCTGCTCGGCACCGGCACCGCCTGGGCCGACGGCGGGCCGCCGATCGTCGACTGCGCGGGCTGGGGGGCGCGGCCCAACAGCGCGGTCGTGCCGATCTGGAACCAGCGGCCCGTCAAGATCCTCGTGCACCACATGGCCAGCGCGAACCAGGCCGACGTCAGCCGGGCCGCGGCCTACGCGGTGGCCCGCAGCGTCCAGAACTTCCACATGGACGTGCGCGGCTGGCTCGACTCCGGCCAGCACTTCAGCATCAGCCGCGGCGGGATCCTCATGGAGGGCCGCCACCGGAGCCTCGAGGTCCTGCGCATCGGCAAGCGCCAGGTGGAGGGGGCGCACTGCACCGGGCAGAACATCGTGGCGATCGGCATCGAGAACGAGGGCACCTACTCCACCGTCGACCCGCCGGCGGCGCTGTGGAACACGCTGCGCGCCACGTGCGCCTACGTGTGCCGGCAGTACGGCATCAACCCCACCGAGATCTACGGCCACCGCGACTTCAAGAACACCGCCTGCCCCGGCGACCACCTCTACGGCATGCTGCCGCGGTTGCGCACCGAGGTCGGCGGGCTGATGGGACGACGGGTCGACCGCGTCGTCGCGCGGAAGGCGTCCTGGCCGCTGTTGCGGGAGGGCGACCACGGTCCGGAGGTGACCGCGGCGCAGTACCTCCTGCGCGACGCCGGCGTCACGACGGCCGCGCCGGACGGGGACTTCGACGCGGCCACGGACGCCGCGGTGCGCCGCTTCCAGGTCATGACGGGCGCCGAGGACGTCAACGGGCTGCTGGGGGGCGAGTCGTGGCCGCGGCTGGCCCGCACGGTGCGCCGCGGGCAGGGTGGCGACGGGGAGGAGGCCGTCCGGGCGTTGGCGGCCCTACGCGGCACCGAGGCCGTGCCCGACGTGGTGCGGGCCCCCGACTGGCAGCGCCTCCTGGGCACGGGCGGCACCCCGATCCCCCCGTCGTCGGACCCGACAGGCCCACCCCGCTGACCCACCCCGCGAGTCGGCGGTTTCGGGTGCGCGAGTCGGCGGTGTCGCAGGGGCTGTTCGGAGCACTCCGCTACGGCATCGGCGGGTAGGCGTGGCCCTCCGTCGTCGTGAGTACCCTCACTCGTGACCGGAGTCGGCGATGTCGGGGGTGGGCGGTTCGTGAGCACCCGGACACCCTCTGTCGCCGGTCCCGACACGGCGGTGGCCGGGTCCCCGGCCGCCCGCCGCCTGCTGCGCGACGCCGCCTCCTCGCCCGCGGCCGTGCGTCGCGTCGACGTGGTGGGGCCGGGTGGCCACGGCAAGACCACGCTGCTCGACGCCCTGGCCACCGTCCTGAGCGACGGAGGCACGACGGTCCGCCGCGAGCTCCCCGCCGACGGTGAGGCGCTCGGGCCGGCCGAGGCGCTGGTCCTCGACGACGTGCACCTGCTGCCCACCTCGGCCCTGCAGCGGCTCACCGCGCTCGCGACGGGCGACGGCGGGCACCTCGTGGTGGCCCACCGCCCGTGGCCCCGGCCCACCGGGTCGGGTGCGCTCGGTGCTGCGCTGGCGGCCCGGCGGCCCCCGGTGGTGCTCGACGTGCTCGACCGCACGGGCGTCGCGGCGCGGGCGGCGCTGCTGCTCGGCGAGCGCGCCGAGCTCGTTCCCGACGCCGTGCTGGACGTCGTGCACGTCCAGACGAGCGGGATGCCGGCGCTGGTCGACCGGCTGCTGGCCGCCCTCGTCGAGCAGGCCGGGCCCGACCGCACCCGGCCGCTCGACCCGTCCCGCCCGCCCGCGGGGTTGCTCGCCCAGCTCGGTTACGTCGTGCAGGGGCTGCCGGTGGGCGTGCGCGACCTGCTGCGGGCGTGTGCACTGGGGGCGCCGTTGGAACCGGAGGTGCTCCTGCCCCTGTTGGGTCTGAACGACGCTCCCACGCTCGACGAGCTGGTCGAGGCGGCCCGCGCCGAGGGGCTGCTCACCGCCGACGGCCGGGCGGTGCCGCTCGTGTCGGCCGCGGTGCTCGCCCGCACGCCGCCGGCGTCCCGGTTGGAGACGCGGCGCGCCCTGGCCGAGCTGGAGCTCAACCGCGGCGGCAGCGTGCTGGCTGCGGCCCGCGGGCTGCTGGGCACCGGGGCCGGTGGTGCGCGGGTGGCCGCGGTGTTCGTCGCGGCCGGCGAGGAGGCGCTGCGCACCGGTGGCGCCGCGGCCGAGGAGCTCTACGCCGCCGCCGTGCTCGCGGGCAGCCCGCCCCTGGAGCTCGCGGCCCGCCGCGCCGAGGCGGCCCTCGTGCAGGGCGACCTCGATCTCGCACTCACCCAGGCCGACCAGGTCCTCTCCGCCCCCGACGACGCCCCGCCCGGCGACGCGGTGCGCGCCGGTAGCGTCGCCGCCGCCGTCCTGGCGCGGCGCGGCATGCTCGCCCGCAGCGCGGAGCTCTACCGCTGGATGGGGTCGGGTCTGGGTCGCGGCGCCGTGCTCGGGGTGCCGGCGCTGATCGGCACCGGCGCGCTCGACGAGGCCCGCGAGGTGCTCCACCCCACCGCCACGTCCGGGGCCCGTCGGCCGCCGACCCTGCTGGCCGGGGCCGAGGAGCTGATGGCGCAGGGCGTCTACGACTCGGTGGCGGGTTCCCCCACCGCGGCGTTGTCGGAGCTGACGCGGGCGGCGTCGCTGCTGGAGTCCAGCCACCGGGCCGCGCTGCTGCCCGACACCCCCGCCGCGCTGGCTGCGCTCGTCGCCGTGCACTGCGGCGAGCTGGACGTCGCGCAGTCGGTGCTGGAGCGGGCCGTCCGGGTGCATCTGGGTGGGCGCGGGGCGGCCACCCGCCACCGGCTGCTGCTCGGCTGGATCGCGCTGTTCCGCGGGGCCACGCCGGCCGCCCGGTCGGCGTTGTCCGCCGCGTCCCCGCCCGGGAGGGTGCTGGAGCCGCGCGACGAGTTCCTCGCCGCGGCGCTGGAGGTGGCGCTCGCCCGGCGCACCGGTGACCTCGCCGCGCTCATGCCCGCGTGGGGCCGCGCGCGTGAGGCGATCGTGCGGCACCCCGTCGACCTCTTCGTCCTGCAGCAGCTCGGGGAGCTGTCGATCGCGGCCACGCGGCTGCGCGAGTCGAGCTGGGTGCGGCCCCACCTCGACGAGGCCGCCGCGCTGCTGGACCGCCTCGGCAACCCCGCGCTGTGGGCGGCGCCGCTGCACTGGTCGGCGCTGCAGGCTGCGATCCTCGCCGAGTCCCGCGAGGCCGCCGCGCGTCACGCGGCCGCGCTGGAGGCGGGCGCGGGCGCCGGGCGCTACGCCGCGGCGCTGGCCACCGCCGCCCCGCACTGGGTCCGCATGCTCGACGCCGAGGTGGACGCCGATGCGGTGGAGGCGGCGGCCCGCGGCCTGCACGCCGTCGGGCTCGCGTGGGAGGGTGGCAAGCTCGCCGGGCAGGCCGCCATCCGCACCCGCGACCGCAAGGCGATGAGCGCCCTGCTCGGCTGCGCCCGCGCGCTGCAGGCCACCGGCCCCACCGCCCGTCCCGAGCCCGAGACCCCGCCCCAGGGCATGCCGGCGGTCGACCCGGAGCCCGAGTCCGACGACCCCGGTGAGGGCCCGCTCTCGGACCGCGAGCGCGAGGTGGCCGCCCTGGTGCTGGAGGGCATGACCTACAAGCAGATCGGCGAGCAGCTCTTCATCTCGGCTAAGACGGTGGAGCACCACGTCGCCCGGATGCGCCAGCGCCTGGGCTCCGGCAGCCGCGGCGAGCTCTTCGCCCACCTCCGCCAGATCGTCGGCCACACCCACGACTAACCCCGCGAGTCGGGGTTTCCGTGCGTCCGAGACGGGCTCTGAGTGCGATCGGCCGTCGCACTCTGGGCGCGACTCGCTCGCACGCAGACCCCGACTCGCGGGCATGGAGACCCCGACTCGCGGGGTGGGGGTCAGAGTGTGAGTGCGGCCAGGAGGGTCGAGGCCGTCCAGCAGAGGGTGCGGAGGAGGTTGGCCCGGAGGAGGCACCGGAGCGTCCCCGGGTCCTGCGTTGCGCTCAGGAGACCGTGGGCGGGGACGGCGGCGGCGACCGTCAGGACCACTGTCGCCAGGGCCAGGACCGCCAGCGCGACCGACGCCGGCGTGAGGTCCTCGAGGAGCAGCGCCGCCGTCGAGACGCCCTGCACCAGCCACGGCAGCAGGACGACCACGGCGATCGCCGAGCCGTGGCGGCGGTGGTAAGCGGCCCACTCCGCCCCGCCGACCAGCGCGAACGCCGGGTAGACGACGATCTGCACCACCCAGCCGACGCCGGTGAGGACCGCCACCGCCACGAGGTGGACGAGCAGCCAGTTCAGTGCAGGCCCGCCAGCACACCCTCGCAGCTGCGCACGACGAGCCGCGCCACGTCCGACACCGCCCGGCTCGACATCGGGCTCTCCGCCCGCCGCTGCCACCGGGTGACGGCCTCCAGGGCGGCGGCGCGCAGCTGGTCGGGGCCGGCGCCCGGCTCCAGGCCCAGGCGGGCCGCGGCCGAGCCGCCGTCGCCGCCGAGCAGCCGCTCGGCCTCCTCCAGCACCTCCGGCGCCAGCTTCACCACGCCCGAGCGGATCGTCGACAGCAGCCGCAGCTCCGCGAACTCGTGGGCGCCCGCGAGGATGCGCTCCACCTCCTGCGCCAGCGGCGCGGCCGACGGCCGGGGCTCCCGGGTGAGCACGAGGTCCACGGCCAGCAGCGCCGAGCGGGCCTTGAGCAGGTCGCGGCGCTCGGCGAACTGGGTGGAGAGCACCCCGCGCAGCTCGTCGAGGCCGCTGCGGCGCACCAGCTCGGTGGCGATCGTGTTGGGGTCGGTCATGCCCTGGCGGATCAGCGTGGTGGACAACCGCACCCCGAACAGCCCGAACCGCTCCATCAGCCGGGCCCGCGTCTCGGAGTCCGGTGCCGCGAGCTCGGTGCGGGAGAACCGGTCCACCGACAGCAGCATGGAGTCGAGGTCGGGCCGGGGCAGCGCGGCCAGCGCGGTGAGCGCGGTGAACTCGTGCTGGCGCATCGTGCGGCCGGTCTGGGCGAGCAGGCCGGCCACGGCCACCACGGTCTGGCACAGGCCGCGGATCTTGTCGTCGGCCCGGTAGCGCCGCGCGATGCGCCGCGCGGAGTTCAGCGCGTCGAGGCGCCCGACGCCGATCTCGTCGGCGCGCGAGAGCACCGCGATGGTGTTGATCGGGGTGGCCCGGGCGACGCCCTGGTCGTAGAACGACTCCAGGAAGTGCACGTCGGTGGCGTGCAGGTGACGCATCAGGTAGATGACGGCGTCGGCCTGGCTCGGGGAGTCGTCGGGCGCGAGGAAGGCTCCGGCGCGGGCGGAGGTGTCCTTCGACAGCGAGGCGATCCCGGGGGTGTCGATGAGGGTCTGCGTGCGCAGGCTCTGGCTCGGCCAGTCGACCTGGAGCTTGTCCACCTGTTCGACGGGCACGCCCTGCAGGTCGAACGACAGCGCGCCCTGGTTGCGGTGGATCGTCAGCTGCCGGGGGGAGGCGTGGCGCGGGAACATCGTCACCCGGGGCACCTGGGCGTCCTGGTACCAGGTGACGATGCGCGTGCACTCGCCCGCGTCGGTGGGGGCGATCTCCTCGCCGACCAGCGCGTTGAGCAGCGTGGACTTGCCCGCCTTGACCTTCCCGGCGATGGCGACGCGCAGCGGCTCGTCGAAGCGGTCGAGGTTGTGCTGCAGCCAGCCGACGGCCTGGGGGCTGTCGCGGTAGGTGTCGATGGTGCGCCGCAGCAGCACCCGGACGACCGAGCCGAGCTGGGGAGGAGCGGTCACAGGCTCTTGGCCGATCCCGCGGGGACGGCGAGCAGCTGCGACGGCGCCTCGCCCATGAGGGCCCTGGCGCGTTGCGCCACCCCGTCGATGCGGGCCAGCTCGGCCTTGAGGTCGCGGATGCGCGTCTCCCGCTCGGAGGCGGTGGCCTGCACCGCGCTCTGGGCGGCGGCCACCGACCCGGCCAGCGACGTGGAGACCTCCTCGGCGAGCCCGCTGAAGTGGTCGCGCAGATCGCGCTGGGTGCGCCGCAGCATGTCGCGGGAGTCCTTGCCGACCTGGAACGTGACCTCGTCGATGTGCTTGCGCACCGCGACCTTGGCCTCGCTGCGACGCCGGGCGAGCTCGCGCTTCTTCTCGTCGCGCACGGTCTTGGCGCCGAACAGCACACCGGCGCCGATCGAGAACGGGTTGAGCAGCGCGAGGCCGGCGAGCGTGCTGGCCATGCCGATCATCAGCATGCCGCCGTAGCCGCCGCGCATGCCGGTGAGCAGCTTGCCGCCGATGCCCTCGGCCTCGGAGTCGGGCTGTTCCAGGGCGTTGACCTTGCCGGCCATGCTGTCGGACTGGTCGAACCGCAGCTGGGGCAGCGCCACCTCCGCGCCCTCGGCGAAGTGTTCGGCGACCTGGCTCGCGAGGTAGCGGGCCCGCTCCGCGGCCCACACGAAGTTGGCCGACGCCGCCGAGGACACCTGCTGGTGGAACCACTCGGAGAACTGGTCCCAGATGACGGCCGGGTCGCCGTCGTCGAGGAGCTGCTCGGCCTCGCGCTGGATGGTGCGCAGCCGGTCGCGCAGGTCGTAGTCGATGTCGGACTGCAGGTCGCCGACGCCGTCGTTGAGCGTGATCTGCCACCGCGACGAGCGCTGCTTGAGCTCGTCGGCGCGGGACTTGGCCCTGGTCAGCTCCCCGACGAGGGCCTCGATGCGCTCGGGGTTCTCCTGGGCCGACAGCTCGGCCTTCATCCCGGCCGACAGCTGGTCGCACACGGCGAGGACGTCCTGGCCGGTGGAGCGCCGGTCGAGGTCGTCGGCCCGGGCGACGACGCGGTTGAGCAGGAAGTTCACCAGCTCGCGGAAGCCCGACTCGTCCATCAGCTTCTCGTCCTGCGTCTGCGCGGCGTGCAGCCGCAGCATCGACGAGACGGGGAGGATCTCCGAGCGCACGCCGGCGTCGCCGAGGTGCACGCGGTCGAGCTCCATGATCCGGCGCCAGTGCGGGTAGAGGTCGGTCTTGGTGAGCACGCAGGCGACGTTGGGGCAGAGCTTCAGCGCCGCCCCGAGGAACTCCAGCTCGGGGCCGGTGTACTCCTGGGCGGCGTCGGAGACGAGCAGCACGGCGTCGGCGCTGGGCAGGGCCGACATCGTGGCCGCGCCGTGGGCGGAGCCCAGCCCACCGACGCCGGGGGTGTCGACGAGGACGAGCCCGCCGGCGAGCAGCTTGCGGGGCAGCCCGACCTCGGCGTAGGTCAGCAGCGCCCGGTTGCCGGGGTTGCCGGCCTCGGAGACGTACTGCGCGAGCTGGTTGGCCGGCACGGTGGTGCGCTCGGGCGGCGAGCCCTCGCCGCGCTCGCGGACCAGCGTGACCGTGGTGGTCTCGGCGTGCCGGACGATCGTGGGGACGGCCGTGGAGATGTCGTCGTCGACCGGGCAGACCGGGGCGTTGACCAGCGCGTTCACCAGCTGGCTCTTGCCCTGCTTGAACTCCCCCACCACGAGCACCCGCACGTTGGGATCGGCGAGGCGCTTGCGCGTCTGTTCCAGCCGCGCTCCCAGGTCAGGACGCTGGTAGGCGGTGGTCGCCTTCAGCGCGAGATCGACGAGGTCGATCGCTGCCGGTACCCCCACGACGTCTCTGTCTCCCTCACGTCCCACAACGACACCGGCCCCGCCACGCCTCCGGGCTATCCCGAAGATGTGGCGGGGCCGGCAGGTTCCACCGGAAGGCTACTCCGTGCGGAACGGCTGGACTCAGATGTGGAGGTTGGCCACGTCGTGCAGCGAGTTGTCGTTGACGACGCTGTGGTCGCTCTCGTCGTGGACCGTCGTGGTCGTGTCGGTGTGGCTGTTGTCGTTGTTCGAGTCGTGCACGCTCGTGTCCGTCAGCGAGTTGCCCGAGTCGTGGACGCTGTGGTCGCTCGAGTCGTTGAACGAGCCGTGGGTCGAGTTGTCGGTGGAGGTGTTGCCGACGTCGTGCTGCGAGTTGTCGGAGTTGTTCACCGTGGCGCTGCCGCCCGAGGCGAACGCGCCGCCGTCGCCGACGTTGAGGTCGTGCCCCACATCGGTGCTGGTGGCGTTGCCCGAACCGAACGCGGTGGTGTTGTGGTCACCGGTGACGGCCTGGTTGCCGTTGCCGACCACGTTGCCGTCGCCCTTGATGTTGCCGTCGCCGACCTGGTTGTCGTGACCGGTGGTGACGGTGGAGTCGCGGATGTCGCCGCCGGCGGCCACGGCGCCGTCACCGGACGCGACGGTGGAGTGCACGTCGATGTTCTGGTCGAAGTTGCCGCCGTGCGTGTCGATCTGCTGGTTCGTCGAGTTGTCGACGACGGTGGAGCGGCTGTCCACGTAGTTGTTGGTCACGTAGGTGTTGAGGTAGCGCACGGCCGCCTCGTGCTCCGACTCGCCCGGCTGCGGGTGCGGCGCCGGCGGGGCGGGCGGCAGCTGGATGTGGTTGCCGCCGGTGTTGTAGTCGCGGCTGAAGTCGCCCTGCTGGTTGTCCTCGGCGAGCACCAGCGCGTCGTGCAGGTCGGCCGGGGTGACGTTGCCGGCGCCGCACGCGTCGAGGTACGCCTCCGGGTTCTGCTGGAAGGCGGCCAGCTCGGTCGGGTTGCGCAGCAGGTTCAGGATCATGTCGATCAGCGAGGTCGAGGCGGTCATGTCGCACAGCTCCTGGATGTCGTCGGATCGGGCTGCCGGTGTGATCCGGCGTTGAGGAGAAAGTTAGGGCGTTGCGCCGTTCGGGCCATCGGGGATCGTCCAGAGTCCTCGCAGCCGGCGATACGGGGTTCGGGGGAACGAAGGCTAGGGGGTCCGGGGGTGGGCGCACACCCCCCGATCGGGGTGTTCTCGCAGGTCGCCGACCTGGCGGTGCCCCCCTGCTCGCTCGAACGGGCGACGGGTCTCCCCCGACACGAGAACGCCCCCGCCCCGGGGTGACCGGGACGGGGCGCGGACGGCGCGAGGATCAGTGGACGTCGATGTTGCCCACGTGGTGCTCGCTGTTGTCGTTCACGACGCTGTGGTCGCTCTCGTCGGTGAACGAGCCGGTGGTGGTGTGCTCGCTGTTGTCGTTGGACGAGTCGTGGGTGCTCGCGTCGACTCCAACGTTGCCCGAGTCGTGGACGCTGTGGTCGCTCGAGTCGTTGAACGAGCCGTGCGTGGAGTTGTCGGTCCAGGTGTTGCCGACGCCGTGCAGCGAGTGGTCGGAGTTGTCGACCGCGGCGCTGCCGCCCGAGGCGAACGCGCCGCCGTCGCCGACGGTGAGGTCGTGGCCCACGGTGGTGCCCGCCGCGTTGCCCGAGCCGAACGCGGTGGTGTCGTGGTCGCCGGTGACGGCCAGGTTGCGGTCGCCGACGACGTCGCCGTTCCCGCTGACGTTGCCGGCCCCGACCTGGTTGTGGTCGCCCGTGGTGACCGTCGAGTCGCGGATGTCGCCGCCCGCGGCCACGGCGCCGTCACCGGACGCGACGGTGGAGTGCACGTCGATGTCCTGGTCGAAGTCGCCGCCGTGCGTGTCGATCTGCTGGTTGGTCGAGTTGTCGACCGTGGTGTGGCGGTCGTCGACGTAGTTGCTGGTGACGTAGCTGTTCAGGTACTGCATCGCCGCGTGGTGCGACTCGGCCGGCGTCGCGTAGTCGTGGTGCACCGGGGGCGGCGGCAGGTGGATCGCGTTGTGGCTGGTGCTGTAGTCCCGGCTGAAGTCCGCGGTCTGGTTGTCCTCGACCAGCACGAGTGCGTCGTGGACGTCGGCGGGACTCAGGTGGTCGAGGCCGTACTCGTGCAGAGCGGCCTGCGGGTCGTGCGTGAACCAGTCGCGCAGGCCCGTGTTGCTGGTGAGCTGCCTGAGGAACTCCATCAGGGACATGCTCTCGGCCATGCTCTGCTCCGTCTGCTCGGGTGGATCGTCCCCGGTGCGGGGTGTTGCTCATGAACGTAGGCGAGCCCGCCCGGCGGGCCATCGGGGATCGCCCAGGGTTCGCCCCGGGGCCGTTAGGGGATCCGCGGAGCCGGGAGCCCCGCCGCGTGCGGCGGGGCTCCCCCGTCAGGCGTGGATCAGTGACCCAGCACGGTGTTGAAGCTGTGGTCGACCGAGTTGTCGTTGACGATGCTGTGGTCGCTCTCGTCGTGGAGCGTCGTGGTCGCCGTGTGCTCGCTGTTGTCGTTGCCCGAGTCGTGGGTGCTCAGGTCGAGGCTCGAGTTGTTCGAGTGGTCGACGCTGTGGTCACTCGAGTTGTTGAACGAGTCGTTGGTGGAGCTGTCGGTCCAGTGGTTGCCCACGTCGTGCTGCGAGTTGTCGGAGTTGTTCACCGCCGCGCTGCCACCGGACGCGAACGCCGCGCCGTCACCCACGTTGACGTCGCCGTGCACGTCGGTGCTGGTGGCGTTGCCCGAGCCGAACGACGTGGTGTTGTGGCTGCCGGTCACGGCCTGGTTGTGGTCGCCGACCACGTTGCCGTCGCCCTTGACGTTGCCGTCGCCGACCTGGTTGCCGTTGCCGGTGGTGATGGTGGAGCCGGAGATGTCCCCGCCGGCGGCCACGGCACCGTCGCCCGACGCGACGACGGAGTGGACGTCGATGTTCTGGTCGAAGTTGCCGCCGTGGGTGTCGATCTGCTGGTTGGTCGAGTTGTCCACCGTGGTGTGGCGGTCGTCGATGTAGTTGTTGGTGATGTAGCGGTTGACGTACTCCGCGGCGGACTCGTGGCCCTGCGGAGCGGGAGCGGGGTGGTGCTGCTCGTTGCCGCCCTTGTGGCTGCTGCCGAAGTCGCCACCGCCGATGTGGTTGTCGCCGGTGTCGTAGTGGCGGCTGAAGTCGGCGCTCTGGCTGTCGTCCTGCACCAGCGTCAGTGCGTCCTGCACGTCGTGCGGGCTGACGTGGTCGAGCCCGACCGACGTCAGCGCCTGCTGCGGCTCGGCGGCGAACCAGTTGCGGAAGTCCGCGTTGGTCAGCAGCTCGTGGATGAACTGCATGAGGGTCATCTGCTCGGCCATGTCTGCTCCATCGTCTCGGGGGAACGGACCGGCCCCTCGGCCGGCGCTGTGGACCGAAAGGTAGGTCCGGGGGGCCGGCGCGCCATCGGGGATCGGCCACCGTCGTCGTACGGGCCGTTCGGGGATCCGGACACGCACCGTTGGGGGAATCGCGTCCCGTCCCCCCGTTCGGGTACACGGTCTCGATCGTGGCTAACGGTCGAGCGCGATACTCCGATGGCGAGGAAGGGGCCGAAGCCGGCAACGGGGTCGGGGTTTCGGGTTTTCATCAGGGGAATGGCGGGATAGCGATGAGCTACCAGCTCGGGATCGACTTGGGCACGACGTACACCGCGGCTGCGGTGTGCCGTTCCAACGACCGCCGCTGGGTGGAGCCCGAGGTGGTCACCCTCGGCACCCGCACCGCCACCGTGCCGTCCGTCCTGTTCGTCGCGCCGGACGGGTCCGTGCTGGTCGGTGAGACGGCCGAGCGCCGCGCCGTCACCGATCCCGACCGCGTCGTCCGCGAGT
Organism: Pseudonocardia sp. 73-21; assembly: GCF_001899645.1. GTDB lineage: Bacteria > Actinomycetota > Actinomycetes > Mycobacteriales > Pseudonocardiaceae > Pseudonocardia. The sequence goes on from NZ_MKVV01000081.1 coordinate 82,183, forward strand.
TCAAGCGCCGCATCGGCGACCCCACGCCCGTCATGGTCGCCGGCACGGCCTGGGCGCCCGAGGAGCTCTCCGCGCGCATCGTGCGCTGGGTGGTGGACCAGGTCGCGCAGCGCGAGGGCGGTGCCGCCGCCGGCATCGCGGTCACGCACCCCGCGTCCTGGGGGCAGCACAAGAAGGAGCTGCTCGCCGCCGCGCTGGCCGGGCAGGGCCTCACCGTCACGTTCCTCGCCGAGCCGCAGGCCGCCGCGCTGCACTACTCCGCCAACGAGCGCATCCCCGCCGGCTCCACCATCGCCGTCTACGACCTGGGCGGCGGCACCTTCGACGCGGCCGTCGTGCGCAAGGCCGACCCCGCCTCCGCCGCGTCGGGCACGGCCGGCTTCGGGTTGCTGGGCCGCCCGGAGGGACTCGAGCGCCTCGGTGGCGTCGATTTCGACGAGGTCGTGTTCGAGCACGTCCGTGAGGGCATGCCCGCCGCGTTCACCGACCTCGACGACACCGACCCGGCGGTCCTGTCGGCCGTCGCCCGGCTGCGCCGCGACTGCACCGAGGCCAAGGAGGCGCTCTCGGCCGACACCGAGGTGTCGATCCCGGTGCTGATGCCCGCGGCCCGCGGCTCGGTGCGCCTGCACCGCAGCGAGTTCGAGTCGATGATCCGGCCGCAGGTCGAGGAGACCGTCACGGCGCTGCGCACGGCCGTCCGGTCCGCCGGCTGCGAGCCCGAGCAGCTCACCACCGTGCTGCTCGTCGGCGGCTCGTCGCGGATCCCGCTGGTGGCGCAGCTCGTCTCCGAGCAGCTGGGCCGTCCGGTCGCGGTCGACGCCGACCCCAAGAACGCCATCGCCAAGGGTGCGGCGCTGGCGATCTCCCCCAAGCCGACGGCCTCGTGGCCGGAGGTGGCGATCGCACCGGTGCCCGCCGCGGGGATCGCCGCGGGCGTCCTCGCCGGCGCCGGGATCGCCGCCGCCGCGGCGGCCGCGCCCGTCCGGCCGCCGCGCCCGCCGATGCCGGGCGGACCGGACCCGGCCCGCGTGCCCCCGGTCCAGCCCGCCGCCTACGCGTCCCGTGGGCCGGTCGGGCCGTCGCACGAGTCGGCGAACGCCCTCATGTCCGGCGGGAGCCGGCCGCCGCAGCCGAGCGGTTACCGGCCGCGCGTCAACCCCGAGCCCGTGCCCGACTGGAACTACGAGCAGGAGCCCGCGCCGCGGCGCCGCACGAACGTCGGGCTGCTGGTCGGCATCGGCGGGCTGCTCGCGGTGCTGGCCGTCGTCATCGTCGTGGTGGTGCTGTCCAACTCGGCGTCGCCGCTCGGGACGAACTTCAGCCCCGCGAGCGGAGGCTCGGTCACGTCGGAGACGACGGAGCCCGCGGCCCCGCCGGCCGTCACCACGGCGCCGCCCGCCGCGAACAACGGCTCCGGCGGAGGATCGGCGCCGTCGAAGTCCGGAGGCTCGGGCAACGGGTCGGGCAGTGGCCCGGGCAACGGCTCGGGCAGTGGTTCCGGCGGGGGCGCGAAGACCACCACCAAGCCCAACGCGGGCACCGGCGGCAGCACGGGCACCGCGCCCACCACCGGCGGTGGCACGACCAGCGCGCCGACCAGCCCGGGCACCACCGGGACGACCGGCACCACGGGCGCGACCGGCACCACGGGCACGACCGGGGGCACGACCGGGGCACGGGCACCACGGGCGGCACCGGTGCCGAGGGCACGGGTACGACCGGGGGCACCGGCACCACGGGCGGCACGGGCACCACGATCCCGACGGGTGGCACCACCGAAGGCGGCACCACGGGCGGCACCCCCACCGGCGGCGGCACCACCGTCGCCTCGCCGCCCCCCTCGTCCAGCCCGGCCGCCCCGCCCACGGCCGCGGGCGTCTGACCCGCGGCCCCTGATCCACCTCTGCCCCTCGGGGCGGAGGTGGCCGGGACCGGTACGGAGGGGAGCCCCGTACCGGTCCCGGTCCTCTACTCGATCGATTCATGACGGCGTTTCGCGAAGGAGTTCCCGGTGCAGGTGCGGTTGTGGGCGGCGCTCGTCGCCATGGAGGTGGCCGCGCTCGTGGTGGCGTTGTGGGCGTTCGGCTGGCCGGTGCTGCTGATCGGGGCGCCGTTGCTCGTGGCCACGCTGATCCTGGTCGTCGCGCTGCGGCTCTCGGAGGGACCGCGCCGCCGGCTGCGGGAGCACCGCGCCACCCGTTTCGACCCGAAGGCGGCGCTGCCCGGTGGCCTGATGAGCGGCTTCTTCGAGCCCGCAGGCCGGTGATCCGCAGAGCCCGGCCCGACGAGGCGGGCGAGCTCGCGGCCCTCGCGGTCCGGTCCAAGGGCCACTGGCCCTACCCCGCCGCCTTCCTGGAGCGTTTCGCGCGCAGCCTCGGCCTCACCCCCGAGGTCGTGGCCGCGAACGAGGTCCACGTCCTGGAGCGCGACGGCCGGGTCCGCGGCTTCTGCACGGTGCTGCACCGCGGCGAGCGGGCCGTCCTCGACGACCTGTGGCTCGACGTCGACGAGATCGGCCGCGGCTCCGGGCGGCTGCTGTTCGACCACGCCGTGGCACTGGCGGCCGCGGCGGGGGCCCGGGTGCTGGAGTGGGACGCGGAGCCGTACGCGGTCGGCTTCTACGAGCGCATGGGCGCCACCACGGTCGGCGCAACCGACTCCCCGCTGGGCCGATCGCTGCCGGTCATGCGCCTGCCGATCCCCCCGTAGGACTGATCACACCGGCCCCATCCCGTGCCCGGACGCATCTACCGGCATGCTGGGCGGGTGCTGATCGGACTGCTCGTCGCCTTCGTCGCGATGATCCTGAACAGCACGGGTGCGCTGCTGCAGGCCGACGGCGCCCGCCGTGCCACCCGCAGCCGGCCCGTCGCGGTGCAGCCGCGCTACCTCGGCGGCATCGTCGTGGACCTCGTGGCGTGGCTGTGCGCCGTCGTCGCGCTCCGCACGTTGCCGGTGTTCGCGGTGCAGGCGGTGATCGGCGGCTCGATCGCGGTCACGGCGGTGGTCGGAGCGCGGATCAACGACACCCACCTGAGCCGGCGCACGAAGTCCGCCGTCATCGCCTGCCTGGTCGGGCTCGTCCTGGTGGCGGCGTCCGCGGGCAGCGGGCGCCCTCCGGTGGGGTCCACGCTGGTCAACGTCGTGCTGCTGGTGTCGGTTCTCGTGCTGTCGGTGGCCGTGCTGATCCTGCGCCAGTACCGCACCGCGTGGCCGCTCGCCCTGGTCGCCGGTCTCGGTTTCGGTGGCACGGCGCTCGCCGTGCGCGCGGCCCACGTGGAGATCAACGCCGACTTCTCCCCGATGGCCCTGCTGAGCCAGTGGTCGATCTACCTCGTCGTCGGGTTCTGGGCGATCGGCATGGTCGGGTACTCGGCCGCACTGGGCCGCGGCGAGGTCGGCGCCGTCACCGCCGTGTTCTCGGTGACCGAGGTGGTGCTGCCCGGTATCGTCGGCATCCTGCTGCTGGGTGACCCCATCCGGGAGGGCTGGGACTGGCCGTTCGTCGTCGGCCTGGTCATCGCGGTCGCCGGGGTGGTGGTGCTGGCCCGCACACCGGTGGAACCGCGCAGGAAGAGAGTCCGCTGATGGCCACCTTCGATCGCGACGGCGCCACCCTCCACTACGACGAGCACGGCACCGGCTTCCCGGTGCTCGCGCTCGCGCCCGGCGGGATGCGCTCGGCGGCCCGGTTCTGGGACCAGGTCCCGTGGCACCCCGTCACGCAGCTCGCCGGCTCGCACCGCGTGATCGTCATGGACCAGCGCAACGCCGGCGCGTCCACCGCCCCCGTGACGGGCACCGAGAGCTGGGCCACCTACACGGCCGACCAGCTCGCCCTGCTCGACCACCTCGGCGTCGACGAGTGTGCGGTCGTCGGGATGTGCATCGGCGGCCCGTTCGTCCTCGGCCTGCTGCAGGCGGCGCCGGAGCGCGTGGCGCGGGCCGTGGTGATCCAGTCGATCGGGCTCGACGGCAACCGCGACACGTTCCACGAGATGTTCGACCTGTGGGCCGGGGGCATCGGGGCCGACCACCCGGAGGCGTCGCCCGCCGCGTGGGCCGCCTACCGCTCGGCGATGTACGACGTCGACCACCCGCTGTTCAGCGTGCCCACGTCCTTCCTGCCGACGGTCACCGCGCCCGTGCTCGTCCTGCAGGGCGACGACGTCCACCACCCGCTCAGCGCGTCGCGCCTGATCGCCGACGGCGTGCCGGGCGCCACGTACGTCGAGCGCTGGAAGGACGACGCGCTCCCCGCCGCGCAGCGGCGGATCGCCGACTTCCTGAGCCCATGACCTGGGACGACGTGGTCGCGATCGCCGGCGGGCTGCCCGAGGCGGAGGTGTCCACCTCCTACGGCACGCCCGCGCTGAAGGTGCGGAAGAAGCTGTTCGCGCGGCTGCGCAGTGACGCCGGGGGTGCGCTGGTGCTGATGTGTCCCCTCGACGAGAAGGAGGCGCTGCTCGCCTCCGGCGACCCGGCGTACTTCACCAGCCCGCACTACGACGGCCACGGCTCGATCCTCGTCGACCTGGACCGGGTCGCCCCCGACCAGCTCGCCGAGCTCATCGAGGACGCGTGGCGCCACCGCGCCCCGGCGCGGCTGCGGGCCGCGCACGACTCCACTCGGAACGGGTGAGCTCGTAGAAGACCTCGCCGAACCCCTTGTCCACCAGCGCCCGTGCCCCCTCGGTGGCGAAGCCCCGGCCCCAGGCGGCGGTGTGCAGAACCCGGGAAACCGTTCGTAGAGGCCGAGGTAGTAGGGCAGCGGATCGTCGCGGATGTCCTCGCGGGTCGAGGGCCGGGCGAGGTAGCGCATCACCGTGGGGTCGGAGTGCAGTGCGTGGAGCCGCTGCTCGTCGTCGGCGGTGATGCGCCGCAGCGTGAGCCGTTCGGTGGTGAGGAAGATCGTCACACGTGCAGTGTGCCGAGGAGGGCGAGGACCTGGACTCCGCGCCGGCGCTGGTGGCGGTCGGCACCACCCGGGTGACCCCGTTCTGCGGGTCGATCACCACGAGCGCCGCCGCGTGTCCGGGGTCGTCATCGGTCGGTCCTCTCGGACGTCCTCAGGTAGGAGGCCACGGCGGCGAGCACCGCCAGGCCGGCGGACACGGTGAACACGACGATCAGGCCCTGGTGGAACGGGCCCGAGATGAGGTTCGGGAAGAACTCGCGCCCGGTGAGCACCCGCATGCCCGCGGCCGGCACCCGCGCGCCGTAGGTGGTGAGCAGGTGCTCGATCGGGTTCACCCCGAGGATCGCCGCGAACAGCGACGACACCGGTGGCAGCGTCCCGATCTGCTGCGCGACGCCCAGCGGCACACCTTGCGCCACCAACCCGCCCGTCAGCGTCTGCGGGAGGGTGCCGGCCAGACCGATGATCATCAGCGAGAAGAACACGCCGATCGACAGCGACGTGCCGGAGTTCTGGAACGTCGAGCGCATCCCGGACGCCACACCGCGCTGCTCGGACGGCACGCTGCTCATGATCGACGACGAGTTGGGCGCGCCGAACATGCCCGACCCCACCCCGTTGACGACGAGCAACGCCGCGAACGCCCAGTAGCGGAAGTCGATCGGCAGCAGCGCGAGCCCGACGAAGCTGGCGGCGAACACGAGCATCCCGCCGGTGGCGAGCCCGCGGGAGCCGATCCGGTCCGACAGCCAGCCCGCGGTGGGGCCGGACACGAGGAACCCCGCGGTGAGCGGCAGCAGGAAGATGCCGGCCCAGAACGGGGTGTCGGCGTAGTCGTAGCCGTGCAGGGGCAGCCAGATCCCCTGCAGCCAGATGATCAGCACGAACTGCAGGCCGCCCCGCGCGATCGACGACGCGAGCGTGGCCGCGTTGCCCACGGTGAACGCCCGGATGCGGAACAGGCCGAGTTGGAACATGGGTTCGGCGATCCTGGTCTCGATCCTCACGAACGCCACGAGCAGCGCCATCCCGCCGACGAGCAGCGCTACCACCGGCGGGCTGGTCCAGCCCATCGCGTCGCCGCCGTGTGGTTGCAGGCCCTCGGTGATGCCGGTCAGCACCGCGCCCAGCCCTCCGGCGAAGGTGATGTTGCCCCACCAGTCGATGCGCGCGGGCCGGCGGCGGCCGTCGTCGTGGAGCCTGCGGTAGGCCCAGACCGTGCCGAAGACGCCGACCGGCACGTTGATCCAGAACACCGCGCGCCAGTCGATCGCCGCCAGCAGGCCGCCCGCCGTGAGGCCGATGAACTGCCCGGCCAGCGCCGCCACCTGGTTGATGCCCAGCGCGAAGCCGCGCTGGTCGGAGGGGAAGGCGTCGGTGAGGATCGCCGCCGAGTTGGCGGTGAGCATCGACCCGCCCACCGCCTGCACGACGCGCCAGCCGACCAGCCACAACGCGGCGCGGCCGCCGTCGAAGGGGTCGAAGGACAGCAGGATCGACGCGACGGTGAACACCGCGAAGCCGTAGTTGTAGATCCGGACCCGGCCGAACATGTCGCCCAGGCGCCCGAGCGTCACCACGAGCACGGCCTGCACCAGCCGGTAGCCCATCAGCATCCACAGCAGGTAGCCGACGTTGCCGGGGGCCAGCGGATCCAGGTGGATGCCGCCGAAGATCGCCGGCAGCGCGATGATGACGATCGAGCCGTCGAGCGCGGACATGAACACGGCGGCGGTGGTGTTGGCGAGGGCCACCCAGCGGTAGCGGTCCTCCGTGATGGGGGCAGCCATCTAGGAGGCTCCTGAATTAGCGCTGTATGCAGTCTTGGGGACGGTCAGGGTCCCTCAAGGCCGTCTGTG
>NZ_MKVV01000082.1 GCF_001899645.1 Pseudonocardia sp. 73-21
CCACCGAGGCACCAGCCCCGGCAGTCAGCGCGGCTTGACACGGTCATTGAAACTCCTTGGGTTAGACAGCGGGACGGGACGTGAGTTCGTCGGCAGGGGCCGACGGGAGTGCGATGGCCGGGTGCATGAGCTGCCCGGGTTCCGCGGGCCAGGGTCGGCCCAGCGGAGGGAGCGGTGCAGGCGTCGCGACCGGGACGATCCCGATGCGGGCTCCGGTGCGACCGGCGAGCCAGTTCCACAGGGCCTCGCCGGGCCAGGCCGCGGCCAGCAGCGCCGCCTGGACGAGCTCGTGCAGGCCGCGGACCATGGCGCCTGTGAGCCGCAGCAGCCAGCCGGTCGCGACGACCGCGGCGAGCAGCACGGCCTGGACACCGAGCCATACGACTAGCGGCAGGGCGAGGGCACCTGCGATGGCGATGATCGAGGCGACCACGAGCAGGGCACCAAAGCTGGCGATGAACAGGGTCGCCAGGTCGCCGTTCGGGGACCCCGCGATTGCGCCTTGCCCCCAGATCAGGAACAACGAGCCGGCCAGTACGGCACACGCCGTGCCGCCGATGGCGATCCCCTGCAGGAGCCTGTGGGCTCGCTTGCCCGCGACGCCGAACGGCCGCGCGGTGGGGGTGACATGCAGAACATCGAGCAGGAGCAGCCCGAACGTGCCCACGACGGCGACGAAGAGCACCCCGGCGAACAGGTCGAGGATCTGATCGTTGATCGGTAGGTCACCGACCGGGATACCGAGTAGGGCGCCGAACCGCAGTCCGGCCAGCACGAGGTCGCCGGCCAGGATCGCGGTCGCGAACAGGCTGTAGACCAGGGGCCCGATCACGTCCCACGCCGACGGAGCGTGCTCGACACCGCCGGTCGATTGGAAAGCCAGCGCTGCCCGGGTGCGGGCGACTCCGCTGACGAGGAACGCCCGGGCGCAGACGAGCACCGCGGCGCCGGCGATGACGATCCCGGCCACAACGCCGAACAACGCCCAGATCAGGCGGGAGAGCCGCAGCCGCCATCCGCCGAGCAGGAGCAGCACGACGACCACACCGAAGATCAGCATCAGGGTGTTCACCACGATCTCCTTCAGCCCAGTTGCTGAGGGTCGATGACGGCGAAGGACGCGGCTCCCGCCCCGTGGACATCGGCCGCGAACGCGTCGCGCCGAGCACGGCAGGTTGCCGCGTCATCGGTGCACCACTGCGTGAGAACCACCGCGACGCCCTTGAGAAGGCCGGGCGGCAGCGCCTGCTGCTGACCGTTGGGGATCAGGTCGGTCGCGACGAAGAGCGTGCGCTCGCCACTGTCACCCAGCAGATCGCCGGCCTTGATCTCGCAGCCGAGGACGTCGGTGCCGCGGTTGTCTCGTGGGAGCGCGGCCGTTCGGATCTTCTCCGCCTGCTGGGCGGCCTGCTGGCGTGCCGCCTCGACCTGCGCCTGCTGGGTGGCGAGCCGATCAGCGTAGGAGCGCTGCAGCTCCTGCTTGCGGACGGTCTCGTACGGGCTCGTCGGCAGGGCCGGCGGGTCGGGCGGGGCCGGTACCTCCGGCAGGGTCACCGTGACTAGCCCGGCGGAGTCGGAGTAGCTCGCGGCCTCGGTGGCGCGCAGGTAGTAGGTCGCCGGCCGCATCGGCCCGGTCACCGAGTGGGTGACCCGGTCGGCGAACCAGCCCTGCGCCCGGCCTGCGAACTCGGCCGGCACGGAGGTCGTCACGTCGATGCAGGCGACCTCGGTACGCGACACAGCGATCGGGCCGCCGGGCGTGGACCCGGCTGGCGCGGCGGAAGCGGACGGCAGGCTACATCCGGCCACGAGCACGGCACCGGCGGCGGCACTCGCCCAACCGATCGTTCGTCGCTGCCCAGCAGGCCGAACCAGGCCACGATTGCGGTCTCTCGGCGTCCTTGTTCGGCGCCCAGCCCCGACAGCCTCGTCGCCGTCCCGTATAGCTGCAGGGTTCCGCTCCTCGCGGCGTGACCTGATGTGGATGATGTTGGCCATGAGTACCTCCGTGACATCCTGGGTGTCGCGGTCGTGGACCGGCCGCTGGGCAGCCAGGATCCATAGGCGCTGATCAAGCGTCCAGAAGTTGACCAACAGCCGAACGCAGGCGCTCGGATTCCGAGCAGTTGACCTTGGAAGCGGGGTCACTCCGCTGTGAAGCGCGTCACTCGCCGAATGTCGACGTTCGGATTCCGAATGTTCCTGCTCTGGCGCGGTTGTACGGGATCTAACCTCTCGCTATGAAGATCAGCAACAAGGAAATCCCTGAGTGGTGTCAGGTCCTGCGCGATGCTGCGGACCGGCAGAAGATCACGCACCGAGCGATCGCAACGAGGACGGGTCTCGGCCTCGGCAAGGTCCAACGGATCATGAACAACCACCAGGCACCATCCGCGGACGACATGATCAAGCTGTGTCCCGTTTTAGACCTGTCCACGGCGCGGATGCTCACCATGCTGGGCCACCTCGACCAGGTGTGGGAGCGCCAGGAGTACAACGAGCATCTTGAGGAACTCGCCTCTGGGATGGCGCATACGGCCGGAAGTGTCGAACTCGACCAACAACACGGCGCCGCGTTCATCGCGGCCAAGATCGTCGCTTCAGGGGGCTACCGGGTGACAGTCGCCCCGCTGATGACCGGCACCGGTCGGTTCCGCCGCCACGTCAACGACCTCATCGCAGTGCAGCCGCTGGCCGGGCGTGAAGCGGACGGGCTCCGGGACCACCTCGAGGAGCTGGTGCGGGTCGAGATGGCCTGGTTCCAGGCTGGGTTCATCGGCTTTCCTGAAACGGCGGCCTCACTCGGCCTGCCGACCCCCGATCCTGCAACGGTCATCGCGGTGGCCCGCATGAACGGGATCCGGCGCGGTTCGGGTTCACCACAGGCCAACTGTCCTCGATCGGTCTGCGTCGTGGGCAGCCACTGGGCAGGCTCGGCCGATGTGGCCAGCTGGCTGGCGTATGCGTTCGATCTCGACTTTGCCCACGTCGGGTTCGTGGCGTCACGGGCGTACGCCCGGCTCCTACATAAAGAGCACGACGTCAACGCTTACGAGCGACAGCAGGTTGCGCGGACGTACGTCGCCGGCGCGGAACGCCTCGGCCGGCCGCGGGTGTGGGCTGTCGGCGGGGACAACTGCCATCACACCTTCGACCTGCTCGATGACCCGCGCCTAGTCAGCGAGCCACATGTGGTCTACCTCCGAGCGACCGACCAGCTGATGACATGGACGGCTGGCGTCCGATACCGCGAAAAGCACCAGACGACGCAGACTATGGCCGGCGACCTCAACAACATGCGGGAGGAACGTCGCAAGATCGATGAGATCCTCCGGCGCAACAAGCGTCTGGAGCGGCGCACCGTGGTTCTACCCGTCGACCTACCCGAAGGATCCAACTTCAGCGACGAAGCAGAGGACGGCCGCGATGCCTTCTACGACATGTGGGCGCTCCTGGCGGAGAGGGCTCTCAGCGACCTCCACGCCGTCGTCGCAGCCCACTCACCGGATAGGCGTTCCTTCGACCTCGACGACGCCATGCGCCGCATGCGCGACGGAGGACTGGCGCCCGCATGAGCAACCGGATCGATACCCCCGATGATGCCGACATCCGGGCGCACCTCGGGTCCGACGATCGGATCCTGGCCTGCCGGACCGTCGCATCACATCGTCCAAACCCACCTGTATCCACGACCCGCGCCCTGCTAGCCCTGGGGCGTGTCTCCGAGATAGCCGAGCTCGGCTCGACCGGCCCGCTCCATGCCGCCACCACAGCCGACAACCCCACGTCCGCCGATCCCGAGCTACGCAAGTTCGAGGCGGTGTTCGGCCGCGACGCCCTGCGAGTGGACCAGTTCATCGGTGGATTGTTCCCGCGGCTGCGCCGGGCGACCGTCGAGACCCTCGCCCGCGGCCAGGGCGTGCAGCACGACATCGCCAGCGAGGAGGAACCCGGCAAGATCGTCCACGAGTGGCGCGACCCCGACGATCCCGTCGCGCGCGAGATCACCGCACACAGCGGCTGGGGATGGCCCTACTTCGGCTCCGTCGACGCGACCCCACTGTTCGTCATCGCCGCGACGGGGCACGTCCGCGCCGATCGCGCCGCCGGAGACCTGGTCGTTGAGCGGCGCGACGGAAGCCGTCCGACCCTGACCGCCTGCATCAACGAGTCAGTCGCATGGCTGTGCGGACGCATTGATTCTGACTCGGACGGATTGCTGACCTACCGGCGGATCAACCCCCGCGGAATCGAGAACCAGACCTGGCGCGATTCGTGGGACTCCCTCAGCCACACTGACGGCACCCTCTGTAACCTCGAGCAACCTGTCGCGGCGTTGGATGTCCAAGCCGTCGCCTATGACGCACTGCTCAACGCCGCCCGTCACCACGGAGGCCCCACGGCCAACGCCCTGCGAGAACGCGCGGACCGACTTCGCACCGCGGTGCTGAACCGCTTCTGGACCGAGCACGGGGGCGACGGCTTCTTCGCTGCCGCACTGGACTACACACCTACCGGAACGCGGCGACAACTGCAGACCAGAACCAGCGACATGGGCCACCTCCTCACCAGCGAACTCTTGGACGGCGAAGGCCTCCAGGAATACCGCGACGCCATTGTCCGCCAACTGTTCAGTCCGGGCCTGCTTTGCAGCTCCGGCGTGCGAAGCCTGCACGCCGACGAGATCCGATTCTGGCCGGGCGGCTACCACACCGGCAACTCCTGGGTGTGGCAAAGCATGCACATCGCCAACGGTCTCGACCGTCACAGCTTCCCAGCCCTCGCCGAGGAACTCCGCTCACGGTGTCGACACGTCCACACAGCCACCGGACTCCTGCCCGAGTTCGCTCGCGGAGCAGACGACCGCGGAATCCTCAATAACCGGGTCGTTGACGTCTGGCAAGCACTCGACCAGCGCGACAACCGACTCGAACAACCTCCCCAAGAGGTACAAGCCTGGACCGCGGCAAGCATTTATGCTGCAGAACACAGTCGAAATGAACGTCCACCGCACCCCGTCTCATCCGTACTCGAGGCTAAGATTCTGGAAACCCTGGAAAACCGCCAATGACCCCCCGAGGTCAATACACACTCCGAGACACGAGCCCGACGACATGCTTAGGCCCCTCCAGAATGGAGTTCCGCGGGTGGACTCAATGCAGCCCGAGCCAGCGACCAGCGGACCAAAGCGACGAGCGGACACGGTCAAAATAGTGGGCGCCCTTGTCCGCGCCAATTGCGCCACAAGATGGCTATCCCTGCAGCGAATCGGGCTCTTCACCTAAATCGGAGCGAAGGAATCAGAGGTGGATGATGTAACGCTATGGTTTCTGCGAGCGAGATACGGTTGACTGAGGGCGGGGCCGCCGAGAGGTGCGGTACCGACATGAGCATGAATCGAGGGGTTGAGAGTGGCCGGCTTCCTGGCGAGGATTAGCAATCGATCGTTTTTTTCAGAGTCTCTGGCGGACGCTTTTGTGAAGATCGGACCACCCGACTGCTATCGCGTCTATATTCAAGATGGCGTCAAGGAGTTAGTCAATCCAGATGGATCTTCGCCGCGGGACGTCCAGGACTTGCAGGCGCTAGTCAATTGGCTCCAATGCGCGTTCGGTCCGGCATTTGATGTGCATTGGCGGACGCCGAACCTGCTCGTGAGGGGAGCAAGGGGCGGCCTGATCGTCGAACGTCTTCCATCAATGACGAGTCGGATGAACGGACGCCCGACCACTGATGGGCAAATAATGATTCCTCCCGGAGATGAGCCAGAATGGCTTTCTGACGCCCGGATGAGTGGTTGGGATTTGTTGTACGATAGGTCTAAGCGGGCTGATGGTTCTATCGGTGTAAGTTACACTATACCAAAAAAGGTAAGGAAAAGCCTGCGGTGGCCGATCTTATGAGTGTCATGCTTCCGCGTCCTTCTCTGCATCTCGCCCAGCGCGCCGTCCCGAACCTGATCATCGCGCAGCGCAACGAACCGTACGCGGAATACTCGCTAACCGATTTGAGATCCAGATTGGCATCGACCATTGTTGGTTGGGCCGATTATCATCGCGCGGACGGGACCTATTGAGCGCGATCGTTGATCGGCTCCTGGCCCACAAGCGACCAGCCGGTCCGTGGACCAGGGCCGATCCCGACGATGCGAAGGTGACCATCAGTGACGGTCGTGAGTGCGAAAGGCAGATCGCGACATCAGCCGTAACGCTGTCTCAGCAGACGCGACCTTCATGGAGACTCACGCAGCATCCATGGGACGGTGCCCGCCGCACCCGTCTGCTCGCCCGCTGCGCAAGCGACACGGAGCATTCACCAACACTACGGAGTCCCAAGTGAGGCTGTCGAACGTTATAAAATTGAGTTTCTTTCTGATCGTCCTAGGCTTTGTCGTCAGGACAGATCTACTGGTGATCCTAGGCTGTCTACTTCTCCTGACTCCGGTTGTCATTGGCGTGGTGCGCTTCATGGGCCGTCGTCCCCGCGAACAGCCCGACGGCGGCGCCGCTTACAAATCAGTTGATGGTCGGACCTGGCTGCCGAAGGGGCTCTTCCGGAAATGGAGTGCGGCTGAGGGCGTGATCGACCGCGGGAGCGGGGTCG
>NZ_MKVV01000083.1:0-222580 GCF_001899645.1 Pseudonocardia sp. 73-21
GTTGGTGCCGAGCACAGGGCCGGGCACGACAGGATGATCTGAGTGTTCGGCGCGGGGACCAGCTGACGTGGGACCGGTCGGATGCGGCCGCTCGCGGGCGACCGCGTCGCACGGACCCCCACCGGATACGCCGAGACCGAGCACGGCCACGGCGGCGGCCACTCCGGGCCTTCCGGGCCTACGCCTGATCGCGACCTGGCACGTGCGGCCGGCCGACCGGCACGAAGACCGGCCGCGGACCCACGGGCCGCCCCACCGCCAGGTCCTGATCACGAACCAGAACCTGTCGCCGTGAGCTGGGCCTACGGCCACCGACCATCGACCGCGGTATCAGTCATCTAGGGCCAGAGCCGTTCGCTGGCCAGCCGCGCGCCCTCCGACAGGGCCCGGAACTTCTCCCACACCACCGTCGGGTGCACCTCGGGATGGAACGAGGCGCGCGAGGAGAAACCGCAGTCGGCGCCCGCGATCACGTTCTCCCGGCCGACGATCCCGGCGTAGAGCTCGATGGTGTCGGCGATCAGCTCCGGGTGCTCCACGTAGTTGCTCGCGTGGCCGAGCAGCCCGGGAATGAGGATCTTGCCCTCGGGCAGGCGCACGTCACGCCAGATCTTCCACTCGTGCTGGTGGCGGGGGTTGGCCACCTCGAACGAGTACGCGCCTGCGTTGATCTTCAGCATGTAGGGGGCGATGTCGCGGAACTCGAGGTCGTGGATACGCGGCCCGTGGTTGAGGCCGTAGCAGGTGTGCAGCCGGATCCGCTCGGCCGGGATGCCGCGCAGGGCGTGGTTGAGGATCTCGATGTGCTGCTCGGCGTCGGCGACGCGCTGCTCCGGGGTGGTGGCCGGGTTCTCCGAGAGGTACTCGATCAGCCACGGGTCGTCGATCTGCAGCAGGAACCCGGCCTCGACGATCGCCAGGTACTCCTCACGCAGCGCCTCGGCCGTCGCGGCGAGGTAGTCGTGGTAGTTCGCGTAGTACTCGTTGCGGCCGAACCCGCTCGGGCTGGTGGAGGGCAGGAACGCCTCGGTGACGCGGTCCTGGCCGGCCAGCGCCGCGCGCAGGTTGTCGATGTCGATCTGCAGCTGCGCCTGGCCGACGTAGCTGATCGGACCGGTGCACACCATCGTCATCATGGGGCTGACCTGGTCCTTGTACTTGCCCAGGTAGCCCGCGTAGTAGTCGGGGAACGCGTCGATCTCCACCTGCCACGACGGGGGCATGAGCTTCTCGCCCTGCGTCGCGTCGAAGCCGGCGAGGCGGTCCTTCACGTAGGTCAGGAAGCTGACCTTGCTCATCTCACCGTCGGTCACCACGTCGAGGCCGCAGCGCACCTGCTCGGACACGACGTCGGCGACGGCGGTGGTCACGCGCTTGGCGTAGCCGTCGGCGTCGTAGGGGCGGCCGTGCTCCTTCTCGCGGATCACCTCCAGCAGGTCGTGGGGCCGTCCGAGGCTGCCGACGTGGGTGGTGAGGATCCGCTCCGAGCTGCGCTGCATGGTTCCGGGACGCTAGGAGCGGGGTGGCCGGCGCGATACCCCCACGTTCGGCTGGGGCGAACGCGGGTGCAGTAACGGTGATCGGGAGCCGTCGTTTGATCACATGTGATCCGCTCCCGGGCCCTCGCGCTCGTCCTCCCGGCCGCCGCCCTCCTCGTCACCGTCCTCCCGGCCACCGCCTCCGCCGACACCCCGTACACGAGCTACGTGGCCCTGGGCGACTCCTACGCCGCCGGGCCGCTGATCCCGACGCAGATCGGCCTGCCGCCGGGCTGCCTGCGCTCGGACCACGACTACCCGGCGCTGGTCGCGCGCACGCTGGACATCACCGACTTCCGCGATGTCACCTGCAGCGGCGCCACCACCGACGACCTGACCGCACCGCAGAGCGTCGCGCTCGGCGTCAACCCGCCCCAGCTCGACGCGCTGGGCCCGGACACCGAGCTGGTGTCGATGACCATGGGCGGCAACGACATCGGCTTCGCCTCGATCATCGGGGAGTGCGCCACGCGGTCGCCGCTGGCGCCGCTGGGCGCCGCGTGCAAGGACTACTTCACCGCGGGCGGCACCGACCAGCTCGCGGCGCGGATCGGCGAGACCGCGCCGAAGATCGAGGCCGCCCTGGAGGCGATCGGGAAGCGGTCGCCCGACGCGAAGATCGTGCTGGTCGGCTACCCGGCGATCCTGCCCGACAAGGGCCCCGGCTGTTTCCCGGTCGTGCCGTTCAGCGCCGGCGACGTGGCGTACCTGCGCGGGGTGGAGAAGGAGCTCGACGCGATGCTCGCCGAGCAGGCGGAGAAGGCGGGCGCGGAGTACGTCGACACCTACACCCCGACGATCGGGCACGACATCTGCCGACTGCCCGGCACGAAGTGGATCGAGGGACTGGTCCCCACGGCCCCGGCGGCCCCGGTGCACCCCAACGCGCTGGGCGAGGCGGCGATGGCGAAGGCGACGGTCGCAGCCCTGTACTGACTCCCCCCACCCCGCGAGTTCGCCACCTCGCCCGGGCCGATCGGCGAACTCGCGGATCAGTGTTCGTCGTAGCCGTCGACGATGCGGGGCTGCATCGGGAAGCTCACCGGGGTGGGACCGAACAGGCGGCGGCCCGCCGTCGACGCCGCGGTCAGGACCGCCGCCGCCGTGTCCGCCGCGGCGTCGACGGGGACGTGCAGCACCACCTCGTCGTGCTGGAAGAACACCAGGCGGGCCGGGTTGCCGGTGGTGCGCAGGGACGAGCGCAGCTCCGCCAGCAGGATCAGGGCCCACTCGGCCGCCGTGGCCTGGACGACGAAGTTGCGGGTGAAGCGCCCGCGGGCCCGCGCCGCGGCCGGTTCCTCCTGGCCCGGGCGCGCGGGAGGGCAGGTGCGGCCCAGGTGCGAGCGCACCAGCCGGCCCTCCTCGCCGGCGCGGGCCGCGTCGTCGACGTAGGCCATCGCCGCGGGGAAGCGCTTCCGCAGCCGGCCCATCAGCTGCGCGGCCCGCCCGGCCCCGGCCCCGTACATGGCCGAGAGGAGGGCGAGCTTCGCGGTGGCGCGGTCGCCGTCGAACTCGCGGGCCGCCAGCGCGGCGTAGAGGTCGTCGTCGCCCGGGGCCAGGGCGTGGTCACCCGAGAGCGCGGCGAGCACCCGTGGCTCGAGCTGTGACGCGTCGGCCACCACGAGCTTCCAGCCCGGGTCCGCGCGTACCGCCGCCCGCACGGGCTTCGGGATCTGCAGCGCCCCACCGCCGCGGGTGGCCCAGCGCCCCGACACGACGCCGCCCACGACGTACTCCGGATGGAAGCGGCCGTCCCGCACCCAGGTGCGCAGCCAGGCCCAGCCGTGGGCGGTGTGCAGCCGGGCCAGCTCCTTGTAGGCGAGCAGCGGGGCGACCGCGGGATGGTCGACGTTCTTCAGCTCCCACGAGCGCGTGGTCTCCAGCTCGACGCCGACGCGGCCGAAGGCGCGCAGCACCTCCGCCGGGGAGTCGACGTTGACGTGCCGCCCGAACGCCGCGTCGACCTCCGCGGCCAGCGCGGCGAGCGTCGGCGGGCGGCCACCGAGCACCGGGCGGGCGCCGAGCGCCTCGGTGAGCAGCGCGTCGTGGACGTCGGTGCGCCAGGGCAGGCCGTCGGCCCGCATCTCCTCCGCCACGAGCCCGCCGGCCGACTCGGCGGCGACGAGCAGCCGCATCCGCGGGTCGGTGGTCCGGCGCAGCTGCGCGGCGTGGACCCGGACGACGTCGGCGAGCTCGTCACCCACCCGCCCGCTCGGGAACAGCGTCGGCGGCCCGTCGTCGTCGAGGGGCGGGTCGGGCTCCGGGACCCGGCCCTCGAGCCTCGCCACGGCGGCGGCGAGGCCGTGGGGCTCCCCGAAGTGCCCGTCCGCGCCCACCAGCAGTCCCTCGGTGAGCTCGACGTCGTGCGCGCGGGCGACCGACACCCCGGCGTCGATCAGGCGGCGGTAGGCGCGGGGCCGGGCGAGCACCCACCGCGGAGAGCCGTCCCGCTCCAGGTCCGCGACGTGGCCCAGGGACGGCAGGACCTCGGGTGGCACGACGACGGAGCCGTCGTCCCGCAGCCGCTGCACCCGCGGCGGGCGGTCGGCGGAGCCGGGATCGAGCGCGATGCGCACCACGCCCCCTCCTGACGAGCGGCACTCCCGTCGGAACCTAGGCGACGAGAGTGCCGCTCGTCGCAGGGGGATCAGGTCCGGCGGGGGAGCAGGCCCGCGAGCAGGCCCCGCTGCGGGACCCCGTCGATCCTCTCCGGCGCCGACCCCACCTCCGCCAGCACGTCGTTCGCCGCCAGCACCCCCGTCATCGACGCGCGCTCCATCAGGCCGGACAGGAACGGCGGGTCCACGTGGTCGCCCGCGATCCGGACGCCGCGGGCGTCGCCGGTGACCGAGGGGCGGGTGCCGGCGCTGCCCGGCGGGAACGTCGGAGCGGTGGCCTCCATGCGCTGCTGCAGGTGGACGACCTGTGCGGCGGCCGTCTCGGGCCACAGCGCGGCGAGCTCGGCGCGCATCCGGGCCGTGGCCTCGTCGACGTCGGAGGCCGTGCAGGCGTAGGAGTGCAGCTCCACGACCGAGCCGCCGGTGCGCGCCGCCCACTCCGCCGACGGGCGCTCCAGCCGCGAGTACACCGTGATCGAGTCGAGGGTGGGCTCGCGGCTCACCGCGTTGAACGTCGGGCGGTCCGGTGCGACGTCGCGGTCGAACCACAGCCGCGTGACCGCGAACGGCGGCGCCACCTGCACGGCGGCGGCCTTGCGGGCCAGCCGCGGCGCGACGGCGGCCAGGTCCGGGGAGGCGGCCACCAGCGAGCGCAGGGCCCCGGGCTCGGTCGCGAGCACGAGGTGCCGGGTGGAGAGCGGGGGGCCCGCGGGGACCGTCACGCGCCACCCGTGGCTCTCCGGTGCGAGCGCCAATGCCGGGGTGGACGTGCGCACCTGCGCCCCGTGCTTCTCCAGGTACGCCTGGAACGGCGCCCAGATGCACGTCAGGTAGTCGGTGTCGGGGGCGTCGAAGCCGATGCCCTCGGGGTTGCCCAGGAAGTAGTAGTGGAACATCGCGACGAGCTCGCCGGCCGACAGCGACCCGGGAGAGGCGAAGAACGAGCGGGCGAACGCCTCGAACAGCATCGCCTGCGCACGGTCGGACATGCCCAGCTGCTTCAGGAAGTCGGCCGCCGGCATCGCGTCGAAGGCCGCCGTCGTGGTGTCGCGGTCGTAGGCCAGCAGCTGGGCGGCGAGCGCCTGGTCGGAGGTCAGCAGGTCGCGGATCCCGAGGCTGGGGGAGCGCGCGAACAGCGCCAGCAGGTTGAGCGGCGGCGCGCCGGGCAGGCCCGTCAGGTCCTCCGGCGGCCAGTCGCGGGAGATCACCGGGTACCCGCCGACGGGGCGCAGGAACGACAGCTCCGGATCGATGCGGCGCAGGACCGACCGCCACGTGTAGTAGTGCCGGAAGAACGCGTGGAAACCGTGCTCGACCACCTGCTCGGTGCCGTCGGGCAGCGTGTGCGGCCACGCGCCGAGCCGGCCGCCGAGCGTCGGCGCGGCCTCCAGCAGCGTGACGGCGACGCCCCGCTCGGCCAGCACCACCGCGGCGCTGACGCCGGCGATGCCCCCGCCCACCACGACGGCCTCGGTGCCGGCGGGCACGTCGCGGGGCAGGCGCGGATCGGCGGGCACCAGCACCCGGGGCCGCATCCGCCCCGGGGCGGCACGGCTGGTCAGTTCACGGCTCACCCCTCCGACACTAGGGAATGCGCCGCGGGGCCGCCTGGTTGCCTCGATCATGACTGTCGAACTCGGCAAGTACGGCATCTGGCGGCACGAGACCGGGCTCTCGCCGGAGCTCGCTCAGCAGATCGAGGCGCTCGGCTACGGCACGGTCTGGATAGGCGGGTCACCCGCCGGGCACCTCCAGCTGGCCGAGTCGCTGCTCGCCGCCACCGACCACATCGCCGTCGGCACGAGCATCGTGAACATGTGGAGCACCCCCGCCGAGGAGGTCGCCCCCTCCTACCACCGCCTCGAGAAGGCCTACCCGGGCCGGTTCCTGCTCGGCGTCGGCATCGGGCACCCCGAGGCGACCAAGGAGTACAAGACCCCGCTGGCCACGATCGTCGACTACTTCGACGCGCTCGACGCCGCGGGCGTGCCGAAGGACGGCATGATCCTGGCCGCCCTGGGCCCCAAGGCGCTGGCGCTCTCGGCCGAGCGCAGCGCCGGCACCATCCCCTACCTGACCACGCCGGAGCACACCCGCCAGGCGCGCGAGCTCGTCGGTCCGGGCGTGCTGGTCGTGCCGGAGCAGAAGGTGGTGCTGGAGAGCGACCCCGAGAAGGCGCGCGCCATCGGCCGCCCGCCGGTGGACCGGCCCTACCTGCACCTGCGCAACTACGTGTCCAACCTCAAGCGCCTGGGCTACACCGACGAGGACGTCGCCGACGGCGGCAGCGACCGTCTGATCGACGCCCTGGCCGTGCACGGCACCCCGGAGGCGGTGGCGGCCGGCGTCACGGCGCACCTGGACGCGGGCGCCGACCACGTCTGCGCGCAGATCCTGACGGAGAAGGGCGGCGACCCGCTGCCCGCGATGCGCGCGCTCGCCGGGGCGCTGAAGCTCTCCTGACCCGCGGGTCAGTGGGGGTGGACCTGCGGGGCCGTCACGCCGCAGTGGGGGCACTCCTCCACCTTGATCCGGTTCTCGTGCACCTGCACGGGACGCCGGACGAACACGAACGACACCAGTGCGGCCGCCACCAGCAGGCCCGCGCTGGTGACCATCGCGAGATGGAAGCCCGCGGCGAACGTCGCGGGCTGCGTGTAGTCGGCGCCGCCGATCCCGGCGATGCCCGGGATGACCGCCACGGACAGCAGTCCCGCGGCCCGGGCCACGGCGTTGTTGACGCCCGACGCGGAGCCGGCGAACCGGTCGGGGGCGGCGTCGAGCACGGTGGCCGTGAGCGGGGAGACGGTCAGCGTGAGGCCGGAGCCGAACACCAGCACGGCCGGCAGGACGTCGGTGACCCAGGTGGCGTCCGCCCCGATCCGCAGCATCAGCAGCAGCCCGCACGCGCTGACCAGCGGGCCGACCGTCATCGGCAGCCGCGGGCCGATCCGTCCGGCCAGCGCGCCGGCCCGGGCGGAGAACAGCAGCATGATCGCGGTCAGCGGCAGCAGCGAGGTGCCGGCGGCGAGCGGGCTGAACCCGGACACGGTCTGTAGCTGCAGGACCAGCAGGAAGAACACCACCCCGAGCGCACCGTAGATGAGCAGCGTGGCCCCGTTGGCGGCGCCGAACACCGCATTGCGGAACAGGGCGGGCGGCACGAGCGGGTGCGGTGAACGCCGCTCCACCGCCACGAAGGCGACGAGCGCCAGCACTCCGACGGCGAGTGTCACCAGCAGTGCCGGGTCGGCGCCGCGCGAGCCCAGGCCCGTCAGGGAGTAGGTCAGCGCGCCGAGGCCCAGCGCGGCCAGGACCGTCCCGGTGACGTCGAGGCCGGGCGCGGACCCGGTGTCGCGGCTCTCCGGCACGTGCTCGAGCGCGACGACGATGACGAGCGCGGCGATCGGGAGGTTGATGAGGAACACCGCCCGCCACGTCCATTCCACGAGGAACCCGCCCAGGAACGGCCCGATCGCCCCGGCGATCCCGCCCAGCCCCGACCAGGCCCCGACGGCGGCGCCGCGGTCGGCCCCGTGGAACGACGCCGAGATCAGCGCGAGGCTGCCCGGGGTGAGCAGCGCCCCACCGACACCCTGGAGGGCCCGGGCGGCGATGAGCGTCCCGATGTCCGGCGCGAGCCCGCACGCGAGCGACGCCACGGCGAACCACACGACGCCGACCAGGAAGATCCGGCGGCGGCCCAGGCGGTCGCCCAGCGACCCGCCCAGCAGGATCAGCGACGCGAGGGCGAGCGTGTAGGCGTTGACGGTCCACTGCAGGCCGCCGAACCCGGCGTGGAAGTCGTCGCCGATGCGTTCCAGGGCGACGTTCACCACCGTGCCGTCGATCATGACCATGCCGGACCCCAGCACCGTGGTGAGCAGGACCCACCGCCCGGCCGGGGTGCCCGTGCGCAGCCCACCGGCCTGCGACACGGCCCCACCTCCTCGCTGCCCGAACGGGCGTGACGAGCGCACCGTACGCGGGCAGAATCACCGCGGTGCGGAGGTGGGCGGCGAGGACGCGGGCGGGCGCGGCGGCCCTGCTCGTCGCGGTCGGCGGCTGCGCCGCGGCGCCCGCTGCTGGTCCCGCCACTCCCGCCTTCCCGCCGCTGCCCGATCCCGTCACCGCGTGCACCAGCCAGCTCGTCCACTGGGCGGGGGAGGAGCTGCGCGACGCCGACCGCGGCTACGACTACCAGGAGATGGGCCTGGACTCGCAGCAGAACGACGCCCTGGCGGCCATCGTCGCCGCGGCGCGGAAGCAGGGACCGTCCGTGGTCGACGGGATGGCCCGCGACGCGTGCGCGCGTCTCGCCGCCCAGCCGCCGTCCTCCCCGTGGGGCTACTGACCGGGCCCGTAACCTCGGTGCCCATGGACGAGCAGTTGATCAACGTGTCGGTCGCCGACGGCGTCGGGGTGCTGGAACTCAACCGGCCCGAGCGGCGCAACGCGCTGAACGTGGCCCTGTGCCGCGCGATCGTCGACGCGGTCGGGTCGGTGCTCGCCGACGGCGCCCGGGCGATCGTGGTCACGGGTGCGGGCAGCAGCTTCTGCGCCGGGGCCGACTTCGGCGAGGTCTACACCGACGGCTTCCGCGACGCCCTGTACGCGGCCCTGCACGTCGTGACGGACGCGCCGGTACCTGTCGTCGCGGCCGTCAACGGGCCGGCGATCGGCGGGGGCACCCAGCTCGCCATCGCCTGCGACCTGCGGGTGGCGGCACCGGAGGCGGTGTTCGGGGTGCCCACCGCCCGCATCGGGCTGGCCGTCGACCCGTGGACGGTGCACCGCCTCGCCCAGCTCGCCGGTGGCGGCACCGCGCGGTCGCTGCTGATCGCGTGCGCGCAGATGGACGCCGGGCTGGCCCACGCGCGCGGCCTCGTCGACCGGCTGGGTGGCACCGCCGACGCGCTCGCGCTGGCCGCCGAGCTCGCCACCCTGGCCCCGATGACGCTGGCCTACAACAAGCTCACCGCCGACCGCACCGACCTCCCGGTGGACGACCCGATGCTTCTCCGCGCGTTCGAGGCCTGCTGGAGCAGCGCCGACCTCGTCGAGGGACAGCGGGCGCGCACGGAGCGACGCAGCCCACAGTTCCACGGACGGTGATGGATCACTGACCCGTCGTCACCTCGGCCGGGGCTGCTCGTTGGCGCACGCGGGGGCTCGCAGAAGGAGAGACGAACGTGGGAGTACACGCCCGGGCCGGGGCACGACGCCGGCCGCGTGCAGCTCTGGCCGGTGCCGCGCTGGCCGTCGTGGCCACGACGCTGATCGTCGGCGTCGGGAACGCGGCTCAACCCGCCTCGCCCGCGGCTCCCGCCGCCGCGGTGGGGGACAAGCCCGCCGCCACGCTCGTCGCGGGCACTCCCTGCACCACCACGGCGAAGGCCTGCGTCGACCTCGCCCGGCAGGTGGCCTGGCTGATCGACAACGGCGCGGTGACGCGCGGGCCGGTCGGCGTCTCCACCGGCGACCCGGACGACCCCACGCCCCGCGGGACCTTCACGGTCCAGTGGAAGGCCGAGCAGTACACGAGCCGCGAGTACCTCACGCAGATGCCGTACTCGGTGTTCTTCGCTCCCGGCGGCATCGCCTTCCACGAGGGCCGGCAGGACACCTACTCCGGTGGCTGCGTGAAGCTCGTGCACGACGACGCCGTGGCCTGGTTCGGCTACCTCCAGGTCGGCGACCAGGTGCAGGTCCATTGATTGACCAGAGTGGTGGCCATCACCGTTCTACTCCATGTAGAATCGCCATGTGCCAACCCTGGGTGAGCTCGAGCGTGCCGTCATGGAAACCCTGTGGTCGGCCACCGCGCCGGTCACGGCCCGAGACGTCCAGGACGCCCTCGCCGGCCGGGACCTGGCCACCACCACCGTGCTCACCGTGCTCGGTCGCCTGGAGCGCAAGGGACTGGTCAGCCGCGAGCGGGAGGGCCGGGCGCACCGCTACCGCCCCACCGCCAGCCGCGAGGACCACGTCGCCGAGCTGATGCGCGACGCCCTCGACGCCGCTCCCGACCGGGGGGCCGCGCTCGCGCGTTTCCTGGGCTCCATCCCCCCTGACGAGCGGGAGTCCCTGCGCGACATGCTCGACTGAGACACTCTGGCGTCATGGAACTGACGGCGCTGGGCCTGCTCGTGCTCGGCGTCGCCCTCGCCGAGCCGATCAGCCGCATGCTCGCACGCGCCCGCTGGCCCGCCCGCGACCCCGTCGGCGGGCTGCTGGTCTGGCAGGCCGTCGGCCTCTCCGGCGGGCTCGCCCTGCTGGGGGCCGGGGTGGTCTACGGGGTGGCGCCGCTCGGGTCGTCGCTCACCGAGGCGGTACCGGTGCTGGTGCGGGCGCTCGCCGCCGGCCGGCTGCCCGCCGGGCTCGGGGTGGCCCACGTCATCGCGCTCCTGCTCGCCCTCGCCCTGGCCCTGCGCCTGGTGGGGGTGCTCGTGGCCGTGTCGCTGCGGACGGTGAGGATGCGGGCCCGCCACCGCGACCTGCTCGACCTGCTCGGCACGCCCTGGCCCGCCGTCCCCGGCGCCCACGTGCTCGACCATCCCGTGCCCGTCGCCTACTGCCTGCCCGGGCTGCGGTCGCGGCTCGTGCTCTCGGCGGGGGTGCTCGACCAGCTCGACGCCGACGGTGTGTGGGCGGTGCTCGCCCACGAGCGCGCCCACCTGCGGGAGCGCCACGACCTGGTGGTGCTGCCGTTCGTCGCGTGGGGTGCGACGGCGCCGTTCGTGCGCGGGATGGTGTGCGCCCAGGTGGCCGTGGCGGCGCTGATCGAGATGCGCGCCGACGACGTCGCGGCCTGCCGGGTGGCTCCCGCCCAGCTCACGGGGGCGCTGCGCTCGATGGGCAGCGCGGCGCCGGCCGCGGCCCTGAGCTCGTTCACCGCGGCGCTCGACCACCGCCTCGAGCGCATCAGCACGCCACCGACGCCGCTGCCGCTCGCGCTCACCGTGCTCGTCCGGCTCGTCGCGTTCGGGCTGGTGGCGCTGCCCACGGCGCTGCTGGTCATCGTCTGACGCCGAGCGCGTCGAGGTGTCGCGGCGCCTCCGCCCAGGACCGCACCAGCCTCGTCCCGTGGTACGCCGTGCCGGCCGTCGAGGCACCGACGGGGGCGAAGCGGACCGCGTAGCAGCCCGGTCGGCGGTCCGTCTGCCCGGCTGCGGCGATCCGCCGGGACAGGCCGGCGACGTCGCCGGGTGGGGCCGGCCCGTCCTCAGCGCAGCCACGGGATGCCCAGGATGTTTCAGCGTCGTCACAGCGAGCGCGACGCATCCTCGGTACCGGAACCTCCACGACCGTCTGCGAGGCACTGCCGATGACGACACCACTGCTGCACACGGGACCCCGGGCCGCCACCGTCGGCCTCGACTGGACGGCGTGGGGCATCTGCGGCCGGCTCGTCGTCACCGACCCGGCGGCGGAGCAGCTCGCCCGGGCCGTGCTGGGCCAGGAGCTCGCCGCGCTCGGCCGCAACTTCCGCACCCAGCGGGCCACGCGCCGGGCCCTGCGCGACGGCGGATGGACGCCCCGCATGCCCGACGGCCAGGCGATCGGCCCGTTCCCGTACGGGATCACCGGGGGCTCCCCGGACGGGCCGGTGCACCTGTCGCTGCCGGCGCAGCGCGAACGGCACGACGCGATGCCGGTGCGGGTCCAGCGCGGCAGCCGGCTGCGGATCGGTCTGGGGCCGTCCCTGCGGGCCTGGACGGCCCAGCGCTGCGCCGAGGCCGTCGCCGAGGCCACGTCGTGCGGCGTGCTCGTCTGCATCGGCGGTGACGTGGCGACGTCCGGGCTGGCCCCGGCCGGCGGCTGGCGGGTGGAGCTGCCCGGCGCCCGGCACGCGGCGCCCGCGGTGGTCGCGATGGACGGCGGCGCGGTGTCCTGGACCGACCTGACCCGGCCGGGTCGCGGCGCGCGCACGCTCGTGGTGGCCGGGGGAGACCGCACGGTGCGCACCCACTGGACGGGCGTGGTGGTGGTCGCGGCCAACACCCCCGCCGCCAACGCCGCCTGCGCCGGGGCGCTGCTCTCGGGCCCGTCGGCGGGTCGGCGCCTCGCCGACCAGGGACTGCTCGGCCGGCTCACCGACGTCAACGGCCGGGTCCGGGAGGTCGGGTGGTGGCCGGGCACCGAGCGGTAGCGCTCCCGTCCGCTGACGGATCGGCCCCGGTTCCGGGCGTGTCGACGCACGGTGGTTACCTCCGAGGGCGCGCCCACCGGCGTCTCCGGGCGTAGCGTGGAAGGCGTGCCTCATGATCTTCCTGTTGATCTTCCCAGCACCCTGGGCGCCCTGCGCGCGTCCGGCCACGAGCTCCGCGGCGTCAAGGCCGAGATCCGCGACAACCTGATCGCCGCCCTCCGCGAGGGGCGTGACCCCTGGCCCGGCATCGTCGGGTTCGAGTCCACCGTGCTCCCGCAGTTCGAGCGTGCGCTCATCGCCGGCCACGACATCGTGCTGCTCGGCGAGCGCGGGCAGGGCAAGACGCGCCTGCTGCGCTCCATCACCAACCTGCTCGACGAGTGGACGCCCGTGATCGAGGGCTCCGAGCTCGGCGAGCACCCCTACGACCCGATCGCCCCGGCCACCATCCGCCGGGCCGCCGAGCTCGGCGACGACCTGCCCGTGACCTGGAAGCACCGCGACGAGCGCTACACCGAGAAGCTCGCCACCCCGGACACGGCCGTCGCCGACCTCATCGGCGACATCGACCCCGTCAAGGTCTCCGAGGGCCGCTCGCTGGGCGACCCCGAGACCATCCACTTCGGCCTCGTGCCGCGCAGCCACCGCGGCGTCGTCGCCATCAACGAGCTGCCCGACCTCGCCGAGCGCATCCAGGTCTCGCTGCTCAACGTGATGGAGGAGCGCGACATCCAGGTCCGCGGCTACACGCTGCGCCTGCCCCTGGACATCCTGCTCGTCGCGTCGGCGAACCCCGAGGACTACACCAACCGCGGGCGCATCATCACCCCGCTCAAGGACCGCTTCGGCGCCGAGGTCCGCACGCACTACCCCCTCGAGCTCCGCGACGAGATCGCCCTCGTCCGGCAGGAGGCCGACCTCGTCGCCGACGTGCCCAGCCACCTGCTGGAGGTCATCGCCCGGTTCACGCGGGCGCTGCGCGAGTCGTCGGCGATCGACCAGGGCTCCGGCGTCTCGGCGCGGTTCGCCGTGGCCGCCGCCGAGACCGTGGCCGCCGCGGCCCTGCGCCGCGCCGCCATCACGGGCGAGGAGCACGCGTTCGCCCGGCCCGTCGACCTCGAGTCGGTGCCCGCCGTGCTGCGCGGCAAGCTGGAGTTCGCCTCCGGCGAGGAGGGCCGCGAGACCGAGCACCTGGAGCACCTGCTGCGCCGGGCCACGGCCGACACGGCCCGCGCACGCCTGCGCGGCATCGACCTCAACCCGCTGGCCGAGGCCGTCTCCGGCTCCCCGGTCCGCACCGGCGAGCGCATCCCGGCCGTCGAGGTGGTGAAGGCCCTGCCCAAGGTCGCCGCCCTGACGGCGATCGCGAAGAAGCTCGACGCCGGCGGCACCGAGGACCCGGGCCCCATGGCGAGCGCGGCCGAGCTGGCGCTGGAGCTCCTCTTCCTGACGAGGCGCCTGGCCAAGGACGAGTCCGACGACGGTGACACGGTGTCCTATGGCTAGACGCAACCGGCGTTACGCCTACGGGCCCTACACCGACGGGCCCGATCCGCTCGCTCCGCCGTTCGACCTCCGTGCCGCCATGGACGAGATCGGACGCGACGTCATGGAGGGGGCCTCCCCGCGCACGGCGCTGCAGGAGCTGCTGCGCCGCGGCATGGAGAATCGCCGGGGGCTCGACGAGCTCACGCGCGAGGTCTACCAGCGACGCAGCAAGCTCCAGCGGGAGAACCGGCTCGACGGCACGTTGCAGGAGGTCCGTGAGCTCCTGCGACGCGCCCTGGACGCCGAGCGCGACTCACTGGGCCGCCAGGACACCGACGACGCCCGCTTCCGCGAGATGCAGCTCGACGCCCTGCCGTCCGACACGGGCGGCGCGGTCCGCGAGCTGAACGACTACGACTGGCAGTCCTCCGACGCGCGCGAGGCGTACGAGGAGATCCGCGACCTGCTCGGTCGGGAGATGCTCGACCAGCGCTTCCAGGGCATGAAGCAGGCCATGGAGAACGCCACTCCCGAGGACGTCGAGCGCATCCGCGAGATGCTCGACGACCTCAACGGCCTGCTGGCGAACCACGCCGCCGGGCAGGACACCACCGAGCAGTTCCAGCAGTTCATGGAGAAGCACGGGCAGTTCTTCCCGGAGAACCCCCAGAACACCGAGGAGCTGATCGACACGCTCGCGCAGCGGGCGGCGGCGGCCCAGCGGATGCTCAACTCGATGACGCCGGAACAGCAGCAGCAGCTGATGGAGCTGTCGCAGCAGGCGTTCGGCGACCCGCGGCTGGCCCAGGCCATGGCCCAGCTCGACGCCCAGCTGCAGGGCCTGCGGCCGGGTGAGGACTGGGACGGGCAGGGGCGGTTCCGGGGGGAGAACCCCATGGGCATGGGCGAGGCCACCCGGGCGATGGAGGAGCTGGGACAGCTCGACGCCCTGGCCGAGCAGCTGTCGCAGAGCTATCCCGGCGCGCGGCTGGAGGACATCGACCTCGACTCGGTCGGCAAGCACCTGGGCGACCGGGCCCGCGTCGACGCCCGAGCCCTGGCCGAGCTGCAGCGCGAGCTGGAACGCCAGGGCCTGTTCGACCGCGCCCCCGACGGCTCGCTGCAGCTCTCGCCCAAGGCGCTGCGGCGGCTGGGGGAGTCGGCGCTGCGCGACGTCGTCGACAAGATCGGGTCGCGGCGCGGCGAGCGCGACACCCACCGCTCCGGCGCGGCGGGGGAGGCCACCGGTGCCACCCGGCCGTGGGCGTTCGGCGACACCGAGGCGTGGAACGTGTCGCGCACGCTGCTCAACGCGCAGCTGCGGCAGGCCGGCGGCGACGACAGACGGCTCGACGTCACCGACGTGGAGATCGTCGAGACCGAGCAGAAGACCCGCGCGGTGGTGGCACTGTGCGTCGACACGTCGTGGTCGATGGTGCAGGACGGGCGCTGGGTGCCGATGAAGCGCACGGCGCTGGCCCTGCACCAGCTGATCTCCACACGGTTCCGCGGCGACGACCTCAAGCTGATCACCTTCGGCCGGCACGCCCGGTCGGTGGAGCTCGGCGAGCTGGTGGGCCTGGACGGCGCGTACGAGCAGGGCACCAACCTGCACCACGCGATGCTCCTGGCCGGCCAGCACCTGCGCCGCAACACCGACGCGCAGCCGGTGGTCCTGGTGGTCACCGACGGGGAGCCGACGGCGCACCTGCAGCCCGACGGTCACGCGCTGTTCGACTACCCCACCAGCCCGGAGACCCTGCGGGCCACGGTGGCGGAGATCGACAAGCTGACGGGGCTCAAGGCGGCGTTCACGTTCTTCGTGCTCGGCGACGACCCCCGGCTGGCGGTGTTCATGGACGGCATCGCCCGCCGATGCGGCGGGCGGGTGGTGGCCCCGACGCTGGACGGCCTGGGCGCCGAGGTCGTGGCGGACTACCTCAAGACCCGCCGCTGACGCGGCCCGTGCGCGGATATCAGGGTCGGGGCCCTGATATCCGCTCACGAGCTGCCAGGAGCAGTTCGATGGCGACGGCGAGTCGTTCGAGGTAGGCAGCCCGGTCGTCCACCTGGTGCTTGATGCCGATGGACGTGCTGATGAGGGTCTGCGCCACGCGTCGTGCCGTCTGCTCGTCCTCCGACGCCGGGATCGCCGTCGTGATCAACTGGGCGAACCGTTGCGGTGCCGTCGTCGCTGTCGGACCGAGCACGTCGGGATTGTCGGCCACGACTGCGGCGATGTCGCGCGTCAACGGGCCGATGTAGCGACCCGTCCAGTGATCGAAGGCCTCCAGCAACCGGTGCTGGAGGGGGTCGGACGTATCAGCGAGGGCCTGCTCGGCCGCGGCCAGGTCCTCGCCCAGCGACCGCTCCACGGCCTCCCGGAACAGGGCCTGCTTCGAGGAGAACAGGAAGTAGAGGCCGGGGCGGGAGATGCCCGCGTCCTGGGCCACCTGGTCCATCGTCGTCTTGCGGTACCCGAACCGGGCGAAGGTCACGAGTGCGGTCTGCAGGACCGCCGTTCTCCGGTCGGTGTGCACACGAGAACTGTACTCACTAGACAGATTGTGAAAATCTGTACAGTAGGGCCGTGGCAACCGACCTGATCACCACCGGATTCACGGAGCACAGCACGGCGGCCGAGGTGGTCCACGGCCTCGACCTCCACGGGCTCAGGGCCGTGGTCACCGGCGCGTCGTCCGGGATCGGGGTCGAGACCGCACGCGCACTCGCCTCGGTCGGTGCGGAGGTGACACTCGCCGTCCGGAACGTCGCCGCGGGCGACGCCACCGCGGAGGCCATCCGTGCCTCCACCGGCAGCAGCGCCGTCCGCGTCCGCCGGCTCGACCTCGCCGACCGGAGGTCGGTGGCGGGCTTCGTCGCCCAGTGGGAGGGCGCGCTGCACCTGCTGGTGAACAACGCGGGGCTCGTGACCGGGGGTCTCGATCGGACCCCGGAGGGATGGGAGCTGCAGCTGGCCACCAACCACCTCGGCCACTTCGCGCTGGCCGACGGGCTCCACGGTGCCCTGGCCCTCGGGGCGTCGCAGCGCGACGGGGCACGGGTCGTGTCGGTCAGCTCGACCGCCCACATGCGAGCGGGTGTCGACTTCGACGATCTCCACTTCGCACACCGGGACTACGACCCCCAGATCGCCTACGCCCAGTCGAAGACGGCCAACAGCCTGTTCGCCGTGGAAGCCACCCGACGATGGGCCGGCGAGGGCATCGTCGCGAACGCCGTCAATCCCGGCGGCGTCGCCACCGGGCTGCAACGTCATTTCACTCCCCGGCAGCGGGCGTCCCTCGACGCGGCCGAAGCAGCCGGCGTCTTCACCTACAAGGCCGTTCCCCAGGGCGCCGCCACCACCCTGGTGGCCGCCGTCGACCCTGCTTTCGCCCACTCGGGCGGCCACTACCTCGACGACGGTCAGGAGGCCTACACCGTGCCCGACGACGCCGAGATGGCCGACCATCCCCACGGTGTCAAGGCGTGGGCGCTCGACCCGGGCTTCGCGATCCGGCTGTGGACCGTCTCCGCCGAACTCGTGCGCGCGACCGGGCCGTAGGCGCTACTTTTCCGGCCGTGGACGGTGACATCACCTGGCGGCCGGTGACCGAGGCCGACTTCCCGCTGCTCGGCGCCTGGCTCGCCCAGCCCCACGTCGCGCGCTGGTGGAACCACGAGACCTCACCCGAGGCGGTCGAGCGGGACTTCGGTCCGACGCTCCGCGGCGAGGAGCCCAACGAGGACCTCATCGCCCTGCTCGACGGCCGCCCGTTCGGGCTGGTGCAGCGCAGCCGGATCGCCGCCTACCCCGAGTACGTCGAGCCGCTCGCGGCGATCGTCGACGTCCCCGACGACGCGATGTCCATCGACTACCTGATCGGCGATCCGGACCTGGTGGGCCGCGGGATGGGTGCGCGCATGATCGCGTCGATCGTGGCCGACACGTGGACCGCGCACCCCGCAGCGAGCTGCATCATCGTGCCGGTCTCGGCCGCGAACGCCGCGTCCTGGCGGGCGCTGGAGGGCGCCGGGCTCACCCGCGTGGCCGAGGGCGAGATGGAGCCCGACAACCCGGTCGACGACCGGCGCCACGTGGTGCACCGCATCAACCGGCCTTCGGGTGCGCGCTGAAGAACGCCCAGATCACGGCGGTCGCGTCCAGGGCCGTCGACGGCGGGTCGAGGCCGAGCACGCCACCGAGCTTCCTCGGCGCGCTGCCCGGCCACTGGTGCCCGGCCCCGGCGATCGTGACGAGCTCGACGGCCCGGCCGCCCGGGCAGGTCGCGACGGCGGTGGTCACGGCGCCGGCCGTCGTCGCGGTCGGGGCCGGGCAGCCGTCCACCGCGCGCCAGGACGCCACCACGTCCGGGACCGGCGGGCCGTCGATGCGGGCGACGCCCTGCCCGGGGCCGCCGTCGTAGGGGATGTTGTGGTCGGCCGTGCCGTGGATGTGGATCACCGAGACGGGGGCGGGGGAGGGGCAGGGGCCCAGTTGCGTCGCCGAGTCGGGCCCGATCGCGGCGAACAGCGTGGTGTCACAGGCCAGCCGGTAGGCGAGCATGCCGCCGTTGGAGATCCCGGTGGCGTAGACCCTCGCCGGGTCGACGTCCGGGATGTCGGCGACCACCTCCGCGACGAACCCGACGTCGTCCGCCCCGGTGGCCCCCGGTCGCCCGCAGCAGCCCCCGCCGACGTTCCACGCGCGGTCCAGCCCGTCGGGGTACGCGACGGTGAACCCGTGCTCGTCGGCGAGGGCGTCCCAGCCGTAGTCGGACTCGGCCTGGCCACCCGTGCCGAACCCGCCGTGCAGCACCACGACCAGCGGGGACGGTCCGGTCAACCCGGCGGGGCGGTAGAGGTGGTAGGTGCGTGCCGTGCCGCCGACGGGGATCGTGTGCGTCGACGAGAGGGACGGTTCGCAGCCGTTCAGCAGGACGACGGCCGCGGCGAGCACCAGCATCCTGCGCACGTCAGCCCCGCTCGTGCAGGGTCACCGGCAGCCCACCGCCGGGCCGCATCGTCACGCGGTACTCCGGGCGCACGACGTGCGCCGGGTCCGGGGTGGCCGACCAGCGGTCGACGAGCGTCCCCAGGATCGTCGTGGCCTCCGCCCACGCGAACTGCTCCCCGATGCACGCGCGGGGCCCGGTGCCGAACGGCAGGTAGGCGAAGCGCGGCACGGCGTCCTTGCGCGCGTCGAGCCAGCGGTCGGGGTCGAACCGCTCGGGGTCGGGGAACCAGCGGGCGTCGTGGTGCAGGAGCAGTGGGCTCGCGGCCACGGTCGATCCCGCCGGCACGTCCCACCGGCCCAGCGTCATGTCCACCGACGGCGTCCGGGTCATGATCCACGCCGGCGGGTAGAGGCGCATGGCCTCGGCGACGACGGCACGGGTGTAGGGCTCGCCGTCGGAGCGGATCCGGTCCACGACGTCGGGCCGGTCGCCGAGCAGGTGGAACGTCCAGCTCAGGGAGTTGGCCGTGGTCTCGTGCCCGGCCATCATCAGGGTGATCACGTTGTCGTGGACCTCCTGCGGCGTGAGGCCGTCCGGCTCGTCGGCCGCGTCGAGCAGCGCCGAGACGACGTCACCGCGGTCGCTGCTGCGGTGCTCCCGACGCCCGTCGATGATCTCGTCGACGACGCGGTGGATCTCGGCGGTGGCGGCGGGGTCCCGTTGCGGCACCTGGCGGCCGAACATCCGCGGCCCCGTCCCCGACCCGAACGTGGTGAGCGCCCCTTCCAGCGTGGCGCGCATGCCCCGCGCATCGGCCAGGTCCACACCGAGCAGGGTGCGTCCGACGATGTCGAGGGTCAGCCCCGCCATCTCCGCGTGCAGGTCGACCTGCTGGCCGTCCTCCCAGTCCACCGCGGCCGCGGAGGAGGCGAACTGCTCCACGTAGCCGGCCAGCCGTCGCGGGGAGAACGCCGGGGCCACCAGCCGCCGGGCGCGGCGGTGCACCTCACCCTCGGTGGTGAGCAGCCCGTCGCCGAGCAGGGGGCGCGTGACCCGCACGCCGGGGCCTTTCGTGACGTCACCGGCCCGCTCGCGGAGCAGCTCCCCGACCAGTGCCGGGTCGAGCAGGAGCAGCATCCGCCGGCCCTTCCCGAGCCGGACGCCGACGCCGGTGTCGGCGCCGGCCGCGAGGTCCCGCAGCACGCGGCCCATGTCGCCGGCGCGGCGCCCGGCCCGGGAACGCAGCAGCAGCCGGGGGCGTCCGATCCAGCGGTCGGTGAGTCTCATGGGATCGACGATCCTCAGCGCCCCACGATGTGTCAACCGTGCCAGATGGCACGAGTGACATATTTACCGGACGCTGACACACTGGCCGCATGGAGGGCCGCCGCGACCGCAAGAAGACCGAGACCCGGACGGCCCTGCGCGAGGCCGCCCAGCGGCTGTTCGCCGAGCGGGGCTTCGACGCCACCACCGTCGAGGAGATCACCGACGCCGTCGACGTCTCCCGGCGCACGTTCTTCCGCTACTTCGGCAGCAAGGAGGACCTGCTCCGCCTCGATGCCGCCGACCTGCTCCCCGAGATGCTGGAGACCCTGCGCGCCCGGCCCGCCGCGGAGCCGCCGCTGCGGTCGATCCTGGCCACGCTGCGCACCGTGATCGATCGGCTGGAGCCGCCCAGCACGGGTGTCGGGCTGTTGCGCCTGTTCGCCGGCTGGGAGCAGGGCATCACCGACACCCTCGTCCAACGCTGGGGCGACGACGCACCCGCCCTGCGCCTGCGCGCCACCGTCATCGCGTGCGCGGCCACGTCGGCGCTGCGCAGCTCGGTGCAGGTGCACCGGACCCGCCACGACGGCCCGGCGCTGGGCTCGCCCCACCTGCTGCCGCTCGTCGAGGAGGCGTTCGCGGTGCTCGGGGACGGGTGCTCGGCGCCGTGAGGACCTGTCTCCGCTGCGCCGCGGTCGACGACACCGACGACCCGGCCTGGGCCCTGGACCGCGAGGGCGGTGAGAACCGCTGGCTGTGCCCGGACTGCGCCCGGGCCCACGCGCGCGACATCGAGGCCCGCCTGCCGCCGGAGTGGTGGAGCTGACCGGGCATCCGGTGGTCATCACCGCGTAAGTTGTGGGTCATGCACACCTGGGCACCCGTCGACGTCCCGCGGATCCCGGGCGAGGGCCCGCCCCTGCGCCTCTACGACCGCTCCACCGAGCGGGTGCGGCCTACGGCGCCCGGCCCCACCGCGCTGATGTACGTCTGCGGCATCACGCCCTACGACGCCACCCACCTCGGCCACGCGGCCACCTACCTGGCGTTCGACATCGTCAACCGGGTGTGGCGCGATCTCGGCCACGACGTGCACTACGTCCAGAACGTCACCGACATCGACGACCCACTGCTGGAGCGCGCCGCCCGCGACCACGACGACTGGGTCGTGCTCGGCATGCGCGAGATCGCCCTGTTCCGCGAGGACATGGAGGCGCTGCGGGTGATCCCGCCGCAGCACTACATCGGTGCCGTCGAGGCGATGGGGGAGATCGCCGAGCTGGTCGGGAAGCTGCTCGCGCAGGGCGCGGCCTACCGCGTGGACGACGCCGAGTACCCCGACGTCTACTTCGACTCCAGCGTGACGGGGCACTTCGGCTACGAGTCGAACTACGACGAGGAGACGATGCTGAAGTTCGCCGCCGAGCGCGGCGGCGACCCCGAGCGGCCCGGCAAGCGCCACGCGCTCGACCCCCTGCTGTGGCGCATGGCCCGCGAGGGCGAGCCGTCGTGGGAGTCGGACCTGGGCGCCGGGCGTCCGGGCTGGCACGTGGAGTGCGCCGCGATCGCGCTCAACCGCCTCGGCAGCCAGATCGACCTCAACGGCGGCGGCTCGGACCTGATCTTCCCCCACCACGAGTGCGGCGCCGCGCACGCGGAGGCGTTCACCGGCGTCCACCCGTTCGCCAAGCACTACACGCACGCCGGGATGATCGGGCTCGACGGCGAGAAGATGTCGAAGTCCCGCGGCAACCTGGTCTTCGTCTCGAAGCTGCGCGCGGAGCAGGTGGACCCCAACGCCATCCGCGTCGCGCTGCTGTCGGGCCACTACCGCACCGACCGGGCCTGGACCGACGCGTTGCTCGTCGAGGCCCAGAGCCGGTTGGCGCGCTGGCGGGAGGCCGTGGCCCTGGGTGCGGCGCCGGCCGCCGACGACCTGGTGGCCCGGCTGCGCACCCACCTGGCCGACGACCTCGACACGCCCGCCGCGATCGCCGCCGTCGACGCCTGGGCCGCGGAGGCCCTGGAGCGGCGCGGCACCGACACCGCGGCGCCCGCGGTCGTCCGCGACGCGCTCGACGCCCTGCTCGGCGTGGCCCTGTGACCGTGGCACTGTAGGCGTCATGGCCCGCAACGTGCTCGGCGGTGAGCTGCAGAGCTGCAGCACCGACCCGATGACCGGCTTCACCCGCAACGGCTGCTGCGAGACGAACGCGCAGGACGCCGGGGTGCACACGGTGTGCGCGCGGGTCACGGCCGACTTCCTCGCGTTCAGCGCGGGGGCGGGCAACGACCTGTCCACCCCGCGCCCCGAGTACGGGTTCGCCGGCCTGCAGCCCGGCGACCAGTGGTGCCTGTGCGCCGACCGCTGGGCCGAGGCCCACGCCGCCGGTGCGGCCCCGCCGGTCGTCCTGGAGGCCACCCACGCCCGCACGCTGGAGTGGGTGGACCTGGCCGACCTGCAGAAACACGCCGTTGATCTCGGTTGAGCTGGCGCTGCGCCTGCGCGCGGCCGGGCTGCCCTGGACGCCGGCGCCCGGCGACCGGTTCGTCGTCGCGCACCGCGACATGGACGCCGAGGTGTTCGTCGTCAGCGAGCTGACGGTCGAGGTGCGCGGCAGCGCGTTCCACTTCAACGGCACCACCGAGTGGGCGCTGGACAGCATCGAGCAGGACGACGTCGTCTGGCTGCCGCACGAGGGGCAGCTCCGGTCGTCGCTGGGCGCGGCGTTCCGCCGCCTGGAGCCGGTCGGGGACGGCTGGGCCGTCACCACGGCCGACGGCGGGCGGCACGTCGACGTCGACGCGGAACGGGCCTACGCGCGGGCGGTGCTGGCCACCCTGTGATGTATAGATGACCTCCATGGACATCACAGGTGCATCGGCCATCGTCACGGGTGGCGCGTCGGGGCTCGGCGAGGCCACGGCCCGGCTGCTGGCGGAGCGCGGCGCGCACGTCGTCGTGCTCGACGTGGCGGAGGAGCTCGGGCGAGGCGTCGCCGCCGAGATCGGCGGTGTCTTCGTCAAGGCCGACGTCGCCGACGAGGCGCAGGTCCAGGCGGCCGTGGACGCCGCGTCGGAGCAGGGACCGCTGCGGATCCTGGTGAACAGCGCCGGCCTGGGCCGCGCGGGTCGGATCATCGGTCGTGACCTCACCCCGATCCCGCTCGAGCAGTTCGAGTTCGTGCTGCGCGTGAACCTGGTGGGCACCTACAACTGCGCCCGTCTCGCCGCGTCCGCCATGGCGAAGACCGATCCGCTGGCCGACGGCACCTCCCGCGGCGCGATCCTCAACACCGCCTCCGCCGCCGCGTTCGACGGCCAGATCGGCCAGACGCCCTACTCGGCGTCCAAGGGGGGCGTGGTGGGCATGACGCTGCCGATGGCCCGCGACCTCGCGCGGCATGGCATCCGCGTCAACACCATCGCCCCCGGCCTGATCGACACCCCGATCTACGGCACCGGCGAGCAGGCCGAGGCGTTCAAGGCGAAGCTCGGCGAGAGCGTGGTCTACCCCAACCGCCTGGGTCAGGCGAGCGAGTTCGCGAGCATGGCGGTGGAGGTCCTGACCAACGACTACATGAACGGCGAGACCATCCGCCTCGACGGCGCGATCCGCATGCCCCCGAAGTAGCCGTCCTCGCAGGCCGCGTGTCCTCCGCGCAGGGTCGGCAACCTCTGCGCGGAGGACGCTGGTCCTGCGCAGACGCTCAGGCGCCGAGTCGGATCTCGTAGTACTCGAGGTCCGCCTCCGCGCCGATCCGGGTGAACCCCGCGCGGACGAGCGTGCGCTGGGAGGCGACGTTGTCGTCGGCGGTGTCGGCGACGACGGTCTCCACGCCGTGCTCGGCCGCGACGGTGAGCCGCGCCCTCAGTGCCTCGGCGGCGTAGCCGTGTCCCCGGGCGGACGGGGCCAGGCCGTAGCCGACCTCGACCCGTCCGCCGTCGGGTCGGCCCTTGAACCCCACGCCGCCCACCACCACGCCGTCTGCCGCGGTGCTGATCCGGTAGTGGCCGAACGGCCGCTGATCGCCCGACTGCTCGGTGGCACGCAGGAAGGAGCCGATCGCGGCGAGGTCGCCGCCGAAGGGGTAGTCGGTGGCCCACCGGTCGTCCGGACCCGCGGCCTGCGCGGTGACCCGCCGGGCCTCCGCTTCGTCGACGGGGTGCAGGACCAGCCGCGCCGTCTCGATATCCGTCACCTAGGAGCCGGCACCGCCGCTGCCCCGCCTGCGGAGGTAGCGCTCGAAGTCCGCGGCGATGGCGTCGCCGTCGGCCTCCTCCAGCGGGACCTCCTCGTCCTCGGCCTCGGCCTGCTCCTCCAGCTGCCGGACGTAGTCGCGCACCTCGTCGTCGGCCTCGGCCATCTCCGAGACGGTGCGCTCCCACTCCTCGGCGCGCTCGGGCAGCCCGCCCAGGGGCACCTCGACGTCGAGCACCTCCTCGACGCGGTGCAGCAGCGCCACAGCCGCCTTCGGCACCGGGGCCTGGGAGACGTAGTGCGGCACCGACGCCCAGAACGACACGGCCGGCAGGCCGGCCTCGATGCACATCTGCTGGAACACCCCGACGATGCCGGTGGGGCCCTGGTAGGTGGACGGTTCGACGTCCATGGCGCTGGCCGACGCCTTGTCGTAGGACGTGCCGCTGACCGGCGTGGGCCGGGTGTGCGGGGTGTCGGTGAGCAACGCGCCGAGGGTGATGACCTTGGTCACTCCCAGGGTGTCCATGTAGCCCAGCAGCTCGCGGCAGAACGTCTTCCAGCGCAGGTTCGGCTCGATGCCGTTGAGCAGCACGACGTGCCGGTCGGTGCCCGGGAGCGTGGCCACCGAGAGCCGGGTGGTCTGCCACTCGATGCGGCGCGTGACGCCGTCGGCCTGACGCACGTGCGGGCGCGTGACCTGGAAGTCGTAGTACTCCTCCGGGTCGATCGAGACGAGCGGCTCGGCGTCCCACATGAGCTCGAGATGCTCCAGTGCGGAGCTGGCGGCCTCGCCCGCGTCGTTCCATCCCTCGAAGGCGGCGATCAACACCGGGTCGACGAGGCGGGGGAGTTCGGGCTCCGCTCCGGGTTCCGGCCCACGATCGGTCATCGGCCCAGCCTACGGCCGAACCCGCTCGTGCAACGGCCGCCACCCCGGGAACGACTATCGTAGGGGCCGATTGGCAGGCCACCCGAGAGGAACACCGTGCAGCCGCACACGTTCGACACCACGTTCATGGACACTCTCGCCGAGCGGGTGGTGATCGCCGACGGGGCCATGGGCACCATGCTCCAGGGCGTCGACCTCACCCTCGACGACTTCGCCGGCCTCGAGGGCTGCAACGAGATCCTCAACGAGACGCGCCCCGACGTGGTCCGGCACATCCA
The DNA here is from genome assembly GCF_001899645.1 of Pseudonocardia sp. 73-21. GTDB lineage: Bacteria > Actinomycetota > Actinomycetes > Mycobacteriales > Pseudonocardiaceae > Pseudonocardia. The sequence continues at coordinate 25,398 of NZ_MKVV01000083.1, forward strand.
CCGGGCCTACTTCGAAGCGGGCGCGGACGCCGTCGAGACGAACACGTTCGGGGCCAACCTGCCCAACCTCGCCGACTACGGCATCGCCGACCGCATCTTCGACCTGTCGCTGAAGGCCACGCAGCTCGCGCGCGAGGTGGCCGACGACATGTCGACCGCGCAGAAGCCGCGTTACGTGCTGGGCTCGGTCGGCCCCGGCACCAAGCTGCCGACCCTCGGCCACGCCACGTTCGCGAGCCTCCGCGACGCCTACGTCGAGACCGGCCGCGGCATGCTCGACGGTGGGGCCGACGCGATCGTCATCGAGACGTGCCAGGACCTGTTGCAGGTCAAGGCGGCGGTGCTGGGTGTGCAGCGGGCGATGGTCGCGGAGGGGCGACGCATCCCGATCATCGTCCAGGTCGCCATGGAGACCACCGGCACCATGCTGCTCGGCTCCGAGATCGGTGCCGCGCTCACCGCGCTCGAGCCGCTGGGCATCGACCTCATCGGCCTCAACTGCTCCACCGGCCCCGCCGAGATGAGCGAGCACCTGCGCACGCTGTCGAAGCACGCGCGCATCCCGCTGTCGGTGATGCCCAACGCCGGGCTGCCGATCCTCGGTCCGAACGGCGCCGAGTACCCCCTGGACGCCGACGGCCTCGCCGAGGCGGTGGCCACGTTCGTGCGCGACTACGGCCTGCGGCTCGTCGGCGGCTGTTGCGGCACCACTCCGGCCCACGTCACGGCCGTGGCGAACGCCGTCTCCTCGATCACGCCGCCGGAGCGGCACCCGCGGCCGGAGCCGGGCCTGAGCTCGCTCTACGCCTCGGTGCCGTTCCGCCAGGACACCTCGGTGCTCATGATCGGCGAGCGCACCAACGCCAACGGCTCCAAGAAGTTCCGCGACGCCATGCTCGCCGAGGACTGGGAGGCCTGCGTCGGCATCGCCCGCGACCAGACCCGCGAGGGCGCGCACCTCATCGACCTCTGCATCGACTACGTCGGCCGCGACGGCGTCGCCGACATGGCCGAGCTGGCCGGCCGGCTGGCCACGGCGTCCACGCTGCCGGTGATGCTCGACTCCACCGAGCCCGAGGTGCTGCGGGCCGGCCTGGAGCGCCTCGGCGGCCGCTCGATCATCAACTCCGTCAACTACGAGGACGGCGACGGCCCCGAGTCGCGCTTCCAGAAGGCCATGGCGCTCGTCCGCGAGCACGGGGCCGCGGTCGTGGCGCTGTGCATCGACGAGGAGGGCCAGGCCCGCACCGCGGAGTGGAAGGTCCGGGTGGCCGACCGGCTCATCCGCGACCTGACCACCAACCACGGCATGCACGTGGAGGACATCGCGGTCGACACCCTCACCTTCCCGATCACCACCGGGCAGGAGGAGGTGCGCCGCGACGGGCTGGAGACCATCGAGGCCATCCGCGAGCTCAAGCGCCGCTGGCCCGACGTGCAGACCACGCTGGGTGTCTCCAACATCTCCTTCGGCCTCAACCCCGCCGCCCGCCAGGTGCTCAACTCGGTGTTCCTGCACGAGTGCGTCAACGCCGGGCTGGACACGGCGATCGTCTCCGCGGCGAAGATCCTGCCGATGGCCAAGATCGCCGACGAGCAGCGCTCGGTGGCGCTCGACCTGGTCTACGACCGCCGCCGCGAGGGCTACGACCCCCTCAACCGGTTCATGGAGCTGTTCGAGGGCGTCTCGGCGAGCTCGGCCCGGGCCACCCGCGCCGAGGAGCTGGCCGGGCTGCCGCTGTTCGAGCGCCTGGAGCGCCGCATCGTCGACGGCGAGCGCGACGGCCTGGAGGCCGACCTCGCCGAGGCGCTGGAGGACCGGCCCGCCCTGGAGATCATCAACGACACGCTGTTGTCGGGCATGAAGACCGTGGGTGAGCTGTTCGGCTCCGGCCAGATGCAGCTGCCGTTCGTGCTCGCCTCCGCCGAGGTCATGAAGACCGCCGTCGCGTTCCTCGAGCCGTTCATGGAGAAGGCCGAGGACGACACCGGCAAGGGCACGATCGTGCTGGCCACGGTCAAGGGCGACGTGCACGACATCGGCAAGAACCTCGTGGACATCATCCTCACCAACAACGGCTACACCGTGGTCAACCTGGGCATCAAGCAGCCCATCTCCACCATCCTGAGCGCCGTCGAGGAGCACAACGCCGACGCCGTCGGGATGTCGGGGCTGCTGGTGAAGTCCACGGTGGTGATGAAGGAGAACCTCCAGGAGATGAACGCCCGCGGCGTCGCGGCGAAGATCCCGGTGCTGCTCGGCGGCGCGGCGCTCACGCGCTCCTACGTGGAGAACGACCTGCAGGAGGTCTACGAGGGCCGCGTCTCCTACGCCCGCGACGCGTTCGAGGGCCTGCGCGAGATGGACGCCACGATGGCGCGCCGCCGCGGCGAGGTCCCCGAGACCACGCCCGAGGAGGAGGCCGCGAAGGCCGAGCGCAAGGCGCGGCACGAGAAGTCGCAGCGCGTCGCGGCCAAGCGGAAGGCCGCCGAGGCCGCCGTCGCCGGGCCGATCCCGGAGCGGTCGGACGTCACCGTCGACAACCCGCTGCCCACGCCGCCGTTCTGGGGCACCCGCGTGGTCAAGGGCATCGCGCTGGCCGAGTACTCCGGCATGATCGACGAGCGTGCGCTGTTCCTGGGCCAGTGGGGCCTGCGCGGAGCCAAGAAGGGCGACGGGCCCACCTACGAGGAGCTCGTCGAGACCGAGGGCCGGCCGCGGCTGCGCTACTGGCTCGACCGGATGTCCACCGAGGGCGTGCTGGCCGGCGCGTCGCTCGTCTACGGGTACTTCCCGGCCGTCTCGGAGCGCGACGAGCTGATCGTCCTCACCGAGCCGCGGCCCGACGCCCCTGAGCGGTTCCGGTTCGCGTTCCCGCGCCAGCGCCGCGACCGCAACCTGTGCCTGGCCGACTTCTGGCGCCCGCGGGAGCTGGCGATCGAGCGCGGCGAGGTCGACGTCATCCCGATGCACCTGGTCACGATGGGCCAGCCCATCGCCGACTACGCCAACGAGCTGTTCGCCAAGGACGCCTACCGCGACTACCTCGAGGTCCACGGCCTGGGGGTGCAGCTCACCGAGGCCCTGGCCGAGTACTGGCACCGGCGCGTCCGCGAGGAGCTGACGTTCCCCTCGGGCGACGCGGTGGCGGCGGAGGACCCCGAGAACATCGAGGAGTTCTTCAAGCTCGGCTTCCGCGGCGCCCGCTACTCGCTGGGCTACGGCGCCTGCCCCAACCTCGAGGACCGGACGAAGATCGTCGCGTTGCTGGAGCCGGGCCGCATCGGCGTGGAGCTGTCGGAGGAGCTGCAGCTGCACCCGGAGCAGTCCACGGACGCGATGGTGGCCCACCACCCGGAGGCGAAGTACTTCAATGCGAACTGACGGCCCGCCCCCGGGTCAGGAAAGCCACCTTCCGGACGCCACCCGACAGCAAAGTGGCTTTGCTGTCATCGGGGACGGGCCTGCCGCGGTCCTCTGGGACATGGACGGCACGCTGCTCGACTCGGAGAAGATCTGGACGGTCTCCCTCGCCGACACCGCGCGGTGGCTCGGGGGAGAGCTGAGCCAGGCCGCCCGCGACGACGTGGTCGGGTCGAACATGGCCCGCACCCTGACGATCATGTTCGACGACCTGGGCCTCGAGCAGGACGCCGGCCGGAAGGCCGAGACCGCCGCGTTCCTCACCATCCGCACGGGCGAGCTGTTCGCCGAGGGGCTCATCTGGCGGCCCGGGGCGCAGGAGGCGCTGGGCACCGTCCGTGACGCGGGGTGGCCGATGGCGCTGGTCACCAACACCGAGCGGGCGCTCACCGAGATGGCGCTCGACGCCATCGGGCGCGAGCGGTTCGTCGTCACGGTGTGCGGCGACGAGGTGCCGCACGGCAAGCCGGCCCCCGATCCCTACCTGCGGGCGGCCGATCTGCTGGGCGTCGACGCGGAGGACTGCCTGGCCGTCGAGGACTCGCCGACGGGCACGCTCGCGGCCGCCCGCGCGGGGGCGTCGGTGCTCGTGGTGCCGTGCGACGTGCCGGTGCCGACCGGTCCGGGGCGCGTCCATCGGGAGTCCCTGGTCGGCCTCTCCCCGTCGGACGTGCGGGGCGCCCATTCCCTGGCCAGGGCGGATCGCGCCGCCTGACGGCGCCCGTGAGACCGTTTGTCCTCGCCGGGGGGCCGCTCGGCGTGCCTCGTCACCTGCCGACGAACGGTTCGACCCGCCATCGGGCGCATCGCGCAGACCGCGCGGAGCACTACTCCTGCTGCGATTCGCCTGGCCGCACACAACATATGACACTGAGCTAGTGATAGGAGACACGCGGTGAAGACCTTCGACGAGCTGTTCGCCGAGCTCACGGACAAGGCCGCCACCCGCCCGGCCGGGTCGGGCACGGTCGCGGCCCTCGACGCCGGGGTGCACGCCCAGGGCAAGAAGGTGCTCGAGGAGGCCGGCGAGGTGTGGCTGGCCGCCGAGCACGAGGCCGACGACGCGCTCGCCGAGGAGATCTCCCAGCTCCTCTACCGCCTGCAGGTCCTCATGATCGGGCGCAAGATCACTCTCGAGGACGTCTACAAGTTCCTCTAGTCACGCCGCTCGTCGTTGTACCGTCACACACAGGTGAACAGCACTACCGAGGAGAGCTGATGCTCCGCATCGCACTGCCCAACAAGGGCACCCTGGCCGAGCCGGCCGCCACGATGATGCGTGAAGCCGGTTACCGCCAGCGCTCCGACGCTCGTGACCTGTCGATGTTCGACGAGGAGAACGAGATCGAGTTCTTCTACCTGCGGCCCAAGGACATCGCCACCTACGTCGGCTCCGGCGACCTGCACCTGGGCATCACCGGTGCCGACCTGATGGACGAGTCCGGCAGCCAGGTCAAGACGGTCATCCCGCTGGGCTTCGGCGCGTCGAAGTTCCGGTTCGCCGCGCCCCTCGCGGGGCCGGACGGCCGCGACTGGAAGCTCGAGGACCTCGAGGGCAAGAAGATCGCCACCTCCTACCCGCGCCTCGTGCGCGCCCACCTCGCGCGCAGCCGGGTCCGCGCCGACATCATCAAGCTCGACGGCGCGGTGGAGATCTCGGTGCAGCTGGGCCTGGCCGACGCCATCGCCGACGTCGTGTCGTCGGGGCGCACGCTGCGCCAGCACGGGCTCGTCGCGTTCGGCGACCCCATCGCGGAGTCGGAGGCCACGCTCATCGAGCGCGAGCCGCGGCCCGACCGCGAGGAGACGGTCGAGACCAAGGCCGAGAAGGTCGTGTTCACCGAGCGCCTGCGCGGCGTGGTCTACGCCCGCCAGTACCTGATGGTCGACTACGACTGCCCGGCCGACGTGCTGGAGCAGGCCAAGAAGATCGCGCCCGGCATGCAGTCGCCGACGGTGTCGAAGCTGACCGACGAGGGCTGGTTCGGCGTCCGGACGATGGTCCGCAAGTCCTGCGCCAACAAGATCATGGACGATCTGGCCACGCTGGGGGCCCGCGCGATCCTGACCTCGGAGATCCGCTCGTGCCGGGCGGTGGACGGCCGGTAGCTACCGGGGCCGCACCACCAGGCCCTGGGCACTGCGGCCCACGTGGCCGTGCTCGTCGAACAGCAGGCCCGAGACCGTGCCCAGGCCGGTGGGACCCACCACGGTGTGGGCGTCCACGCCCATCCACTCACCGGCGGGTGCGCGGTGCAGGTGCAGCGTGATCTCCGTGTTGACGAAGAGCCAGTGGCGGATGTCGAGCGGGGACGCGACACCGTTGCCGGAGTCGGCCACCACCGCGAGCCGCTGCAGCGGGCTGGGCGTCTCGCCCGCCACCAGCTGCACCTTCTGGCGGGCCCACGCGCTGCCCGGCCCCACGTCGCCGAACCAGTTGTGCACGAAGAGCCAGTCCAGGGTGTCCATGAAGCCCGGCAGCCAGCCCGGCGGCCGTTCGTTCCGCTCGACCCCGTGCTCCCGGCCCGGCATGGCCGGCTCCTCGCCGACGGCCACGGCCGCGGTGTCGCCCTCCGCAAGCCGCCACGCCCGGGCCCGCAGCACGGCCCGGCCCCCCGCCGTCATCTCGGCGGCGAGCAGGGCGATGGCCCGCCCCGGCCGCTCCACGGCCGCGGTGACGGCGACCTCGCCGGCCGGCACCGGCCCGAGCACCTCGACGGTGACGCGCGAGAGCAGGGTGCCCGGTCGCGCGTCGCACCGCTCCAGGGCCCGGACCAGCAACGCCGTGGGCGGCCCGACGTGCTGGGCGTCGGCGAACCAGGGGCCGGTGGTGGAGAAGGTGGCGAAGAAGCGCTCCCCTCCCGCACCGTCCAGGGGCAGGAAGTACGGCTCGAGATCGGTCACGCCCCGATCATGCCCGGCGACGTGCGCGGCGGACCGCGGTGGGCAGCAGCCCCGCACGGGCGGCGAGCCCGACCGCCGCGACGAGCAGGGCGGTGCTGCGCCACGGCCAGGCCGGCCCGGCCAGGTCGAGGTGGTCGGACGGGTACTCGGAGTACTTCACCCCCACCAGCGCCGTGGTTCGGTCGCCGGTGCGCGCCAGGTCGCTACGCCGCGCAGGCCGAGCAGCCCGCCAGCCGCACCACGACGTGGCCGGCGCCCGTCCCGACCGCCGCGGCGAGGCGGCCCGGGCGTAGCCGGCGACGGCCAGCACCGCGTACCCGGTGCCGAGCGCGACGACCGGCACCGGGTCGTCGGTGCCGGTGACCTCGACCGTGAGCAACGCCACGAGGGTCAGCAGCGCGAGGGCCCGGTTCACGCGAACACCGTCCGGCGCCACCGGTGGCGGTCAACGGTGCTCAGTCGGGATGGACGGCGAGGGCGTCGGCGGTCTCGTCGGTGACGGCCGCGTCGGCGGGCCAGCCCGGGTACTCCGGTGGCGTGCCGTCCCAGGCCGGGCACAGCGCCTTGTGGCTGCACCACTCGCACATCCGGCTCGGGTTGGGCCGGAAGTCGCCGGAGGCGCCCGCGGTGAGGATGGCGGCCCAGATCGCGTCGAGGGTGCGCTCGAACGCGCGCAGCTCCTGCTCCTCGGGCGCGTAGGTGAGCGCCTCGGAGTCGGCCAGGTAGAGCAGCCGCAACTGGGCGGGGACCACGCCGCGCAGGTGCAGCAGCGCCAGCGCGTAGAACTTCATCTGGAACAGGGCCCGGGCCTCCGCGACCGGCCGCGGCGACGCGCCGGTCTTGTAGTCGACCACGCGCAGCTGCCCGCCCGTGCCGACGTCGAGCCGGTCGACGTAACCGCGCAACAGCAGCCCGGAACCCAGCTCGGTCTCCACCAGCAGCTCCCGGGCCTCGGGTTCGAGGCGGCGGGGGTCCTCCAGCTCGAAGTAGGTCTCCAGCAGCACCCCGACCGACTCCAGCCACGGTGCGAGCTCCGGATCGCCGGGGCCGGTGAACAGCTCGGTGACCAGGTCGGGCGCCTCGTCGCAGAGCGCCGCCCACGCGGGCGCCACCAGGGCCCGCGCCGCCGCCGGGACGCGCTCGGCCGCCGGAAGCCCGTAGAGCTGCTCCAGGACGGCGTGCACGAGCGTGCCGCGGATCTGGGCGCGGGTGTGGCGCTCGGGCAACCGGTCGATGGCCCGGAACCGGTAGAGCAGCGGGCACTGCTTGAAATCCCCGGCCCGCGACGGCGACAGCGCGGGCCGGCGCCGTGGCGTGGCGGCGACCTCCGGGTGGCTGACGTCCTGACTCACACCCGGGAGGCTAGGCGAGGCCACCGACAGTTCCGGGACCGCGGCCACCCGCGGCATCGGCGCGGACGCGTGCCGTTAGCGTTACCCCCCGTGTCCGAACCGTCAGCAGCCGCGCTCCACGACCTCCCCGCCGACCCCGACTACACCGGGACGGCGCTGCGGGCGCGCGGCGGGCCGTTCCGGGCGGGGGACCGGGTGCAGCTGACCGACCCCAAGGGCCGCCACTACACCGTCACGCTGGAGGCGGGGGCGGAGTACCACACCCACCGCGGGGGCCTGCGCCACGACGACCTCATCGGCAAGCCCGAGGGCAGCCTCGTCGTCTCGCCGTCGGGCACGCCGTACCTGGCGCTGCGGCCGCGACTGGCCGACTACGTGCTCTCGATGCCGCGCGGCGCGCAGGTCATCTACCCGAAGGACGCGGCGCAGATCCTCATGTGGGGCGACATCTTCCCCGGGGCCCGCGTCATGGAGGCCGGGGCCGGGTCCGGTGCGCTGACGTGTTCGCTGCTGCAGGCCGTCGGGCCCACCGGCAGCGTCCTGTCCTACGAGATCCGCGACGACCACGCCCAACACGCCGAGAAGAACGTGCGGGGTTTCTTCGGCGACACCCCACCCAACTGGACCTTGCGGATCGCTGATCTTCATACTCACGACGGTGCCGCCGAACCGGTCGATCGGGTCGTACTGGACATGCTGGCGCCCTGGGAACAGCTCGACGTCGTGGCGAAGTCGCTCATCCCGGGCGGGGTCCTGGTGGGGTACGTGGCCACCACCACGCAGCTGTCCCGCGTGGTCGAGGACCTCCGCGAGATGCAGTGCTGGACGGAGCCGCAGGCGTGGGAATGCCTGGTCAGACCGTGGCACGTGGTGGGTCTCGCCGTGCGGCCCGACCACCGCATGCAGGGTCACACTGCGTTCCTGGTGACGGCCCGCAGGCTGGCCGAGGGCGTCGTCCCGCCCCGCCCCCAGCGCAGACCGACCAGCCGCTAGGGCCGTCCGGCGCAACCGCCTCGCGGCGGTCGTCACCGTTCGGGTCGATCGCTCTGCGTCAAGGTGCCGTCCGGTTGAGTGGTGGATCACCGGATCGCCGCACGCTTGTTCAGCCGGATGACAGGTACCGTATGGAAACGGAACACGGAGGGAGGCTGCCGTGAACCCCTACGACGGTCCCGGCGCTCGTGATTCAGGTGGTCAGCTCGATCCGGCTGAAGCCGCTGCCCAGATCCGCTTCCTCGAAGAAGAGGTCGCGCTACTTCGTCGCAAGCTCACCGAGTCCCCCCGGCATGCCCGGGTGCTCGAGCAGCGGCTGGCCGAGTCGGCCAGTCGCCTCGCGCAGCTCTCGGCACGGAACGAGAAGCTGACCGAGACGCTCAAGGAGGCGCGCGGGCAGCTCATCGCCCTGCGCGAGGAGGTCGACCGCCTGGCCCAGCCGCCGAGCGGATACGGGGTCTTCCTGGCCCGCTTCCCCGACGAGACCGTCGACGTGTTCACCTCGGGGCGCCGCATGCGCGTCGCGGTGTCGCCGGCGGTCGAGACGGAGACGCTGCAGAGCGGCCAGACGGTGCGCCTCAACGAGGCGCTCACCGTGGTCGAGGCGCTCGACTTCGAGCGCATCGGCGAGGTCTGCGGCCTGCGCGAGGTGCTCGCCGAACCCACCGCGGACGGCCTCGCCGGCCGCGCGCTGGTGGTCGGGCACGCCGACGAGGAGCGGGTGGTGTGGCTCGCCGCGCCGCTGTTCGACACGTCGAACCCCGATCTCGTGGCGCTCAAGCCCGGTGACTCGCTGCTCGTCGACACCAAGGCCGGCTACGCCTACGAGCGGGTGCCCAAGGCCGAGGTGGAGGACCTCGTGCTGGAGGAGGTGCCCGACGTCGACTACTCCGACATCGGTGGCCTGTTCCGGCAGATCGAGCAGATCCGCGACGCCGTGGAGCTGCCGTTCCTGCACGCCGAGCTGTTCAAGGAGTACGAGCTGCGGCCGCCGAAGGGCGTGCTGCTCTACGGCCCTCCCGGCTGCGGCAAGACGCTCATCGCGAAGGCGGTGGCCAACTCACTGGCCAAGAAGATAGCCGCCGTTCGGGGCGACGACCCGAGCGAGGGACGCGCGTTCTTCCTCAACATCAAGGGCCCGGAGCTGCTCAACAAGTTCGTCGGTGAGACCGAGCGGCACATCCGCCTGATCTTCCAGCGGGCCCGCGAGAAGGCGTCGGCCGGCACGCCGGTCATCGTGTTCTTCGACGAGATGGACTCGATCTTCCGGACCCGCGGCTCGGGCGTCAGCTCCGACGTCGAGACCACGATCGTGCCCCAGCTCCTCGCCGAGATCGACGGCGTCGAGGGCCTGGAGAACGTCATCGTGATCGGCGCGTCCAACCGCGAGGACATGATCGACCCGGCGATCCTGCGGCCGGGCCGGCTCGACGTCAAGATCAAGATCGAGCGTCCGGACGCCGAGGCGGCCCAGGACATCTTCTCCAAGTACCTCACCCAGACCCTCCCGGTCCACGCCGACGACATCGCGGAGTTCGGCGGCAACCGCGACGCGTGCATCACGGCGATGATCGAGCGGATCGTCGAGCGCATGTACGACGAGACGGAGGAGAACCGGTTCCTGGAGGTCACCTACGCCAACGGTGACAAGGAGACCCTGTACTTCAAGGACTTCAACTCCGGCGCCATGATCCAGAACATCGTCGACCGCGCCAAGAAGTCGGCCATCAAGTCGGTGCTCGAGTCGGGCCAGCCGGGCCTGCGGGTACAGCATCTGCTCGACGCCATCGTCGACGAGTTCGCCGAGAACGAGGATCTGCCGAACACCACCAACCCCGACGACTGGGCGCGCATCTCCGGCAAGAAGGGCGAGCGGATCGTCTACATCCGCACGCTCGTCACCGGGAAGAACGCCGAGACCGGACGGGCGATCGACACGGCCAGCAACACCGGCCAGTACCTGTAGCCGCGCTCCGACGGGGCCGGTCGCGCGCGCTGCGCGGCCGGCCCCGTTCGCGTGTCCGGGCCGATGATCGACGCCCTGGGACGCGGGGCCGCGCGTGGTGCGGCGGCCGGTCCCCACACGACGATCATGATGGGCCCGGCCGGGCGACACGCCGGCACTCCGTTCGTGCCGCCGGCGGCCCGTGATCGGTGTTTCGGGACGCGGAGCCGTGCGTGGTGCCGCCCCCGGTCCCACGACAGCGATCATGACCAGGCCGCCGGGCCAGCGCCCAGCGCCCCGCCCCCGGTCCGTGAGCTGCGCGGCGCCGGAGCCTGTCCGATCCGTTCACGACGAGACCGGGACGCCGGCCCTAACCTCCCGCCCATGGGAATCACGGCACGGCTGGACGTCATCGGGATCGTGGTCGCCGACATGGGGAAGGCGCTGGCCTTCTACCGCCTGCTGGGGGTGGACGCGCCCGCGTCGGCCGACGGCGAGCCCCACGTGGAGGTGGCGCTGCCCGGCGGGATGCGCCTCGCGTTCGACACCCAGGACACCATCCGCTCGTTCCACCCCGGCTGGACGCCGGGCACCGGCGGCGTGGGGCTGTCCTTCGCGGTGGACGACGCCGCTGCGGTGGACGCCCTCCACGACGAGCTGACCGCCGCGGGGTACCGCTCCGAGCTCGCGCCGTTCGACGCGTTCTGGGGCCAGCGCTACGCGGTGGTGCTCGACCCCGACGGCAACGGCGTGGACCTGTTCGCCCCGCTCGCGAGCTGACGCGGCGCGACGCCGGCCAGAGCACGAACCTCGCGGGAGAGGTGGGGCTGGTCGGCGTACCCGGCCACCGCCGCCACCTCCGCCGGTGCGACCCCGGCGTGCAGCAGCTCCGAGGCCCGGCGGAAGCGCAGCACCCGCCGCAGCACCGAGGGCCCGTAGCCGAACTCGGTGAGGCAGCGCCGGTGCAGGGTGCGGGAGGTGCAGCCCAGGGCGTCGGCGGTGGCCTCCACCCCGTCCCCGGCGCCGATCCGGGCGGCCAGCTCCCGGGTCGACGGGTCGGGCGGCTTCCCGGCGATCGTCAGCAGGGTGAGCGCGACGTCGGTGACGCCGTCGAGCAGCGCCGCCGCGGGATCGCACCCACGCCGCGACTCGGACGCACGCAGACCCCGACTCGCGCGCACGGAGGGCCCGACCCGCGGGTGCAGGTCGGAGAGGGGGACGCGCTGGTCGCGCAGCGCCGCCGCGGGGACGCCCAGCAGATCGGGGAGCATCCCCGGGGCGAAGCGCAGGCCCACCGTCGGGGCGCCCGGGTCCAGGCGCGCCGGGTGCGGTGCGGTGTCGGGGCCGGCCACCAGGAGCCGGCCGCCGGTCCATACGAGGTCCATGCAGCCGTCGGGCAGGACGTCGGTGACCAGCGGGGCCGGACCGGGCGTGGACACCCAGCCGCACTCCGCCAGCCCGCGCAGGGCGGGCGGCGGGGCGAGCTCCCGGTAGGCCACGTCGTCGACGGTAGCGTCAGACCCCGACGAGCGGGATCTCCAGCTCGACGTCGACCCACCGCCCGATCGGTCCACTCCGCGGCCCCACCGGGAACGCGCGGCGGTCGACGCGCGCCCGGGCCCGGACCGTCGTCGCGTTCCCCTCGGTGAGCACGTCGAGCACCGCGATCTCCACCACCGCGATCTCCACCGGCGCCGCGACGCCCCTGACCGTGAGCTCGCCGTGCACCGGCGTGCCGGGGCCGTCCCACCGTCCGGTGACGACGATGTCCGGGTGCTCCCCGGCGTCGAGGAACCGGGGGCCGCGGACGTCGCGGTCCCGTCGCGCGCTGCGGGTCCGGAAACTGGCGGCGTCGAGCACGGCGGCGACGGTGGCGCCGGTGCCGTCGACGACGACCTCGCCCGACCGCACGCTCATCGCTCCGGGGACGGCCAGCCCCAGGCTGCGGGCGGTGAAGCCGACCGTGCAGCGCTGCGCGACCAGCATGTAGCGGCCGGTGGCCAGGACCGGGGGCGCGTTCACCGCGTCACCGACGGGTCGAGGCGGCACTGCTCCACCCGGAACATCTCGACTTGGTCGGGCCCCGGCAGCAGAGCCTCGTCCTCGTCGGGCAGCAGCGCCAGCGAGCTGATCATCCGCCCGCTCTCCTCGAGCGACGCGAGCGAGGTGGCGAGGGTGAGCAGGACCTGGCGGCGCAGCTCGGGCTGCCAGAGCTCGATCATCCGCACGCGGCCGGGATGGCCCTCCAGCGCGGGGCCGATGCGCTCGCGGCGATCCCGCTCGGTGGCGCGCAGCACGGCGTCGCTGACGGGGCCGGTGAAGGTCAGGACCGAGGCGGCGACGGGGTCGGCGGTGGGCTCGGTGAGGTCGCGGTCCTGCACGACCTCGAACGCCGACGGGTCGGCGGGCGGCTCGGGCCAGAAGCGGACCGTGAGGCCGACGGGCCCGCCGATCTGAACCAGGCGGAGCACGAAGCCGTCGTCGGGGGCCGGGTCGGGGAAGGGGCCGTTGGTGCGGTGCAGGGTGGCGTGCATCGGGTCCTCCGGAGTCGGCGGGGTGGCGATGCCGACGACGGTGCCGCGCCCCGGCGGCCGCGCGGGATCCGGGGAACCACGCGATGCCGGTACGGAGATCGGGCCCCGGGACCTACGTGTTGCGGGCGGCCCACACGGCCGCCTCGGCCCGGTTGGCGACACCGAGCTTGCCGAGCACGTGCGCCACGTGGGTCTCGACGGTGCGCTCGGAGAGCACCAGCTCGGCCGCGATCTGCCGGTTGGTGCGGCCCTCGGCCATCCGCGCCAGGACGTCGCGCTCGCGGGCCGTGAGCGCGACGGCGGGCCGCTCGCGCATCCCCGCCAGCACCGCCTCGGCGTCGGTCAGCGCCGTGGCCATGCCGATCCGGCGGGCGGTGTCGGCCGCGCGCCGGGCCAGACCCGTGGCCCGCTCCCGGTCCCGGGCGGCGAGCAGCCGGGCCAGCCCGATCTCCGACAGGACCCGGTAGGGGAGCGCACCGATGCGGTCGTCCATCGTCACGGCGTCGGTGAACCGCCGCTCGGCCTCGTCGGTCCTACCGAGCGCGGCGGCGAGCACGCCCAGGACGCGCGACACCGACCCGTCGCAGCGCACGGCGCCGGACCCACCCGCGATGTAGTGCGTGGCGTACGGGGTGGCCTCCACCAGACAGAACCCGGTCAGGGCGTCGTCACCCGCCGCGGCGGCGATCTCCCCGGAATGCAGCACCGTGGGCAGCCAGAGCCCGTCGCGGGGGAGGTCCCGCACCACGGGCCGCAGCAGCTCGTAGTAGCGGTGGCCCTCGTCGGCCTCACCGGCCCGGATGAGGTTCAGGCCCGCGTTGGCCCAGAAGATCGGCATCCCGCGGCCGACGACGACACCCGACCCGCCCGCCTTCCGGAGCAACTCGACCGCCACGTCGACGCGGCCGCGCAACCGCAGCGACTCGCTGCGGAACGCGCTGTCGACGCCGATGGCCGTGTGGTCCTCGGTGAGCCGGGCGGCGGCCAGCGCCAGGTCCGCGCAGGCCTCGGCCTCGTCGAAGCGGCCGCTGAGCAGCAGCCGGGCCGCGCGCATGCGGTGCCGGTGCCAGTGGGCGATCGGCCACCCCAGCCGGGCGGACAGGCCGTCGAGGCGGCCCAGCTCGACGTCGACGACGTCGACCGCGCCGAGCTGGAACGACGCGTCGATCCGCCACAGCCGCCCCCACAGCTCGGCGTCGGGCGGGCCGCCCCGCTGTGAGATCTCCACCATGCGGCGGGCCAGTGCGAGCCGCTCGGTCACACCGTCCGGTCCGCTGACGGCGTGCTGGCGGGCCCGCAACGCGTCCGCGAGCGCGGCCGGGTCACCGCTGCGCTCGGCCGTGGCGAGGGCCTCGGCGCTGGCGTGGGCGAGCCCCACCCAGCCCCCGGTCTCCGCCGCCGCCTGCGCCCGCTGGGCGAGCACCCGGGCCCGGCCGGCGTCGTCGCCGGCCGGGAGGGCCTGCAGCGCGGTGTCGCAGAGCCGCACGATGTCGGTGTTGTGCGGCCCGCCGATCCCGCGCACCGCCAGCGCCGCCCGGACGAGCACGGCGGGATCGGTGGTGTCGCGGGCTACGGCCAGGGCCCGCGCCACGGCGGCCCGGGTGCGTCCCGCCGCGAACTCCGCCTCCGCGGCCTCGATCCCCAGTGCGGTGCGGATCTCCGGGGACGAGCCGGGCAGCGCGAGCGCGGTGTCGAGGAGCTCGATCGCCCGGTCGAACGCGAGCGACCCGGCGGCCGTCGCGGCGGCCGTACGGCAGGCCCGCACCGCGGCCGCCCGCCCGGAAGGGTCGGCGGCGGCCCGGAGCCGGTGCGTCACCGGGTCGCCGGGTAGGGCGCCGGCCTCGACCGCGTCGGCGAGACGGGCGTGCCAGCGCAGTCGCCGGACGGCCGGGAGACCCGCGTGGACGGCCTCCCGGAGCAGGGCGTGCGCGGGGCCGAAGGACAGCGGCCCGGTCCCCACGAGCAGCCCGCCCGCCACCGCGGCCTCGCAGGCCGCGAGCGCGGCGGCGGTGTCCCACGGCCCCTCGGCGAGCAGCAGCAGGTGGTCGGGAGTGCACCCCGGTCCGGTCAGGGCCGCCACCTCCACCGCGAACCGGGCCGCGGGGTCGAGGCGGGCGAGCCGGTCCGCGGCGGCGTCGGCGAGGTCGTCGGGCACCCCCAGCGGCCACGAGCCGTCCGGAGGTGCGGGCTGCCCGGAACGGCCCGCGTCGAGCAACGACGTCAGCAGGGTCGTCACGTGCAGCGGCACACCGCCCCCGGCGCGCAGCAGCACGGGGGCCCAGGAGGGGTCGGTGCCAGGGGGCAGCAGCGCGGTCACGTCCTCGTGTACCCACGGGCGCAGCGTGACCGAGGTCGTGCCCTCCCGCCGCCGGAGTCCGGTGAGGGCACCGCGCAGTGCCGGGCCCTGCTCCGTGGAGCGGTAGGTGCCGACCAGGACGAGCCCCGGACGCCCGGCGGCGAGGCCGAGCAGCGCCAGGGTGGCCTCGTCGGCCCAGTGCAGGTCCTCCAGCACGACGACGAGCCCGGTGCCGGCGGCCGAGGCCGTCAGCCCGTCGAGCACGGCGTCGAAGGCCAGGGTGCGGGTCGCCCGGGCCAGCAGGGCCGCGGTGGCCGGGTCGGCGGTGCGGGGCGGGTCCGCGGCGCCGATCGTGCCCAGGGCGTCGCGTTCGGGACGGCCGGCGAGCGCCTGGAGCCACGGCCAGAGCGGGGGAGCACCCGGCTCGGGATCGGCGTGGCCGGTCAGCACGGGGCACGGCGCGATCGCGGTCAGCTCGGCGACGAGCCGCGTCTTGCCGATCCCGGGTTCCCCGCTTACCAGCAGGACGGCGCCCGTGGCCGAGACCGCGCCGGCGGTGAGTGCGGCCTGCAGCGTCGCGAGCGGGGCTGTCCGGCCGACGAGACGGGCCATGCCGACGAGGCGGGGCATCCGGGCAGTGTGGAGCACCGGCGGACATCCGTCACGTGGCCGGCCGCGGACATGAGCCGGCCCCCGACCGGGGGGTGGTCGGGGGCCGGCCGCGGCGCGCGCTCGGGGGTCGCGGCCACGTTCTCGGTGTGATCCCGGGAAATCAGGCGGTGCGGAGCACGCCCTCGATCTCCAGGGAGATCTGCACCTTCTCGCTGACGACGACGCCGCCGCCGTCGAGCGGCATGGCGATGTCGACGCCGAAGTCGCTGCGGTTGATCTGCGCGAGGCCGGAGAAGCCGACGCGCGTGCCGCCGAAGGCGTCCGGGCCGAAACCGTTGACCTCGAGGGTGAGCGGGATGTTCTTCGTGACGCCCTTGATGGTCAGGTCGCCGTCGACGATGATGTCGTCCCCGTCGACGCGGACGCCGGTGGAGGAGAAGGTCCAGGTCGGGTGGTTCGTGACGTCGAAGAAGTCGGCGGACTTGATGTGGCCGTCACGCTGCTCGTTGTTCGTGTCGATCGAGCTCGCATCGATCGTCGCGGTGACCGTCGACGCGGTGATGTCCTCGCCGGTGGTGATCTCGCCGCTGAACGACCCGAAGCGGCCGCGTACCTTGCTCACCATCATGTGGCGGACGGTGAAGGAGACATCGGAGTGAACCGGGTCGATGTCCCAGGTGCCGGCGATGTAACCGGGGATCTGCGTCGCCGTGGTCATGTGAACCTCCGTGAAATTCTTGAACTCTCAGGTGTTGAGAGCAACAGTACCCTAATCGTGTTGAGAGCTCAACTATTCCCGGGGGGCAGCGGTGAGTGACACCCGATGGCTGAACGCCGAGGAGCAGCAGACCTGGCGCAGCTTCCTCACGGCCACGCGGCTGTTCTTCGACCGGATCGACCGCCAGCTGCAGAACGGGGCGGGGCTGCCGCACGCCTACTACGAGATCCTGACCCGCCTGTCGGAGGCCCCGGACCGCACGCTGCGGATGAGCCAGCTCGCCACCACGTCCCTGTCGTCGCGGAGCAGGCTCAGCCACGCCGTCGCACGCCTGGAGGAGTCGGGCTGGGTGCGGCGCCGGCCGTGCCCCACCGACAAGCGGGGCCAGCTGGCCGAGCTCACCGCCGAGGGCTTCGCCCGGCTGGAGGCGGCGGCGCCCGGGCACGTCGAGGAGGTGCGCTCGTCGCTGTTCGACGTGCTGACCCCCGAGCAGCAACGGTCGCTGCGGGAGATCAGCGACGCGCTGGCGGCCCACCTGTCGGACTCCCCGGTGTGGCCCGCCGTCGCGGACCGCGATCCCGGCTGACCGGGTTCATCCCCGCGCCGCGGCCCGCTCGATCTCCTCGAGGGTGAACCGGGGCGTGATGTGCTGCGGGCAGTTCCAGGCGTAGCCCTCGACGTCCACGAGGACGGAACGTTCGACCCTCCCGCGCTCGCCGTCCACGGTCAGTCGCGCCGCCAGCTCCGGATCGTCGGCGGCGTCGATCACGCGGGCGGTGCCCAGCAGCTTGATGCGGCTCGGCCGGGCGTGGTCCATGAAGATCATCGCCACCCGGGCGCCGCCGGAGGGGTCGAGGTTGCCCGTGCTGATGTACTGCCGGTTGCCCCGCAGGTCGGCCCAGCCGATCGTCGTCTCGTCCAGGACGTGGACGAATCCGGCCGGGCCGCCCCGGAACTGGACGTAGGGCCACCCGTCGGAGCCGACGGTGGCCAGGTGGAAGTGGTCGCGCGCGGTGAGGAACGAGGTCTCGTGGGGGCCGAGCCGGTCCTGCGCGTCGGGCGAGGCCAGCATGCGGGCCCCGACGCCGCTGCTGCCGTAGTGCTGCTGGGCCGCCCGGACCTCCGGAGTGAACGCGAGCTCCGCGAATCGGTGTGCCACGACGCATCCTCACCACTCATAGTTGATTAGACAGTGAGAACGCTACCTGACCTGTCAAGGGATGGACAGTGGTTAGATGGCGGGGTGCAGCAACGCCCGCTCGTCGGAGAGCCCCTCGCGCTCGACCTCGTCGACACCCTCTGGGACGGCGGCGACCAGCTCGCCGTCGCCGACGGCGTCGCCGCGTGGCTCGCCGAGCACGGCTACCGGACCGGTTCGGCCGAGGCGCTGGTCGAGACCCGGACGGCGCTGCGGGCGGCGCTGGAGCGCGGCGAGCGCGACGGGCTCAACGCCGTGCTGGCCCGCGGCACCCGCACGCCGGTCCTGCGGGCCGACGGGCCCGGCGAGGACGTGGCCGTCGACCCGGCGTGGCGGCCGGCCTGGGACGCCGCGGTCGACTACCTGCGACTGCTCACCGACCGGCCCGACCGCATCCGGAAGTGCGCCCGCCCGACGTGCGTCCTGTGGTTCCACGACGTCTCCCGCAACGGCACGCGCCGCTGGTGCGCGATGGAGGTCTGCGGGAACCGGGCCAAGTCGGGCCGTTACTACGAGCGCTCGCGCCGGTCCTGAGACGCGGCGAACCACCGCTCGATGCCCATCCGGCCGTCGGGCACGAACGGCCAGTGCCGCGGGTCGGCAAGCCGTGCGCGCAGCTCGTCGAGGGTGATGCGCCCGGCCCACGCCACCTCCGCGGGCTGCGGATGCAGCGGCCCGTCGTAGCGCACCTCGTAGGTGAAGACGTGGTAGCGCAGCCGTCCGTCGTCGAAGGGAAACCTCTCGATCGGCACGAGCGGCACCCCGGTGACGCCCAGCTCCTCGGCCAGCTCGCGGGCGGCGGCGTCGGCCGGGTCCTCGCCGGGGTCGATGACGCCACCGGCCCAGCAGTCCCACAGGGACGGGAAGACCAGCTTGTCGGCGGTGCGACGGTGCACCACCACCCGTCCGCCGTCGAGGCTGCGGACCAGCACCCCGGTGGCGCCGTGCCAGATCCCGTCGCGGTAGACCACCCCGCGCGTCTCCGTGCCCGTCACCCGTCCGGCGGAGTCGTACACCGCGACCCGTTCGTCCTCCGCACCCACGACGCCCATCATCCACTCGGCGTGGCGGTTAGGCTCCGGAACATGACCGCACGCCGCATCATGGGAACCGAGATCGAGTACGGCATCTCGGTCCCGGGCGACCCCAGCGCCAACCCGGTGATCACCTCCACCCAGGTGGTGCTGGCCTACGCCGCGTCCCAGGACATCCCGCGCTCGCGGCGCGCCCGCTGGGACTACGAGGTGGAGTCCCCGCTGCGCGACGCCCGCGGCTTCGATCTCTCCGCGCCCACCATGCACGTCCCGAACGACTCCGAGCTCGACGACCTCGGCGCGGCCAACGTCATCCTCACCAACGGTGCCCGGCTCTACGTCGACCACGCCCACCCGGAGTTCTCCAGCCCCGAGGTCACCACCCCGCGCGACGCCGTGATCTGGGACAAGGCGGGGGAGCGGGTGATGGAGGAGGCCGCGATGCGCGCCGCCACCGTGCCCGGCGCGCCGCGCATCCAGCTCTACAAGAACAACGTCGACGGCAAGGGCGCCAGCTACGGCTCCCACGAGAACTACCTGATGGCGCGGCAGACCACGTTCCCGTCGATCGTCGCCGGGCTCACCCCGTTCTTCGTCACCCGCCAGGTGGTGTGCGGCGCGGGCCGGGTCGGCATCGGCGCGTCCGGCGACGAGACGGGCTACCAGCTCTCGCAGCGCTCGGACTACATCGAGGTCGAGGTCGGGCTGGAGACCACGCTCAAGCGCGGCATCATCAACACCCGCGACGAGCCGCATGCCGACGCCGACAAGTACCGCCGCCTGCACGTCATCATCGGCGACGCGAACATGAGCGAGTACTCCACGCTGCTCAAGGTCGGCACGGCCGCGCTCGTCCTGGACATGATCGAGAAGGGCGTCCGGTTCGACGAGCTGCGCATCGCCGAGCCCGTCCGCTCGGTGCACCGGATCAGCCACGACCCGTCGCTCAAGCTCACCGTCGACCTCGCCGACGGCCGCAAGATGACCGGGCTGGACATCCAGCAGGCCTACTTCGAGAAGGCCAGCAAGCACGTCGAGAACACGATGGGCGCCGACGTCGACGACGCCACCGCCGAGGTCCTGCAGATCTGGGGCGAGGTGCTCGACGACCTGGCCCGCGACCCGATGAGCACCGCCGACCGGCTCGACTGGACGGCCAAGCTGCGCCTGCTGGAGGGCTACCGCGAGCGCGACGGCCTCGCCTGGGATGCACCGCGCCTGCACCTGGTGGACCTGCAGTACACCGACGTCCGGATGGCGAAGGGCCTCTACAACCGCCTCGCCACCCGCGGCTCGATCAAGCGCCTGGTCACCGAGGAGGAGGTCACCGCCGCGATGCGCACGCCCCCGGAGGACACCCGCGCCTACTTCCGCGGCCGCTGCCTGGAGCGCTACCCGACGGAGGTGGCGGCGGCCTCGTGGGATTCGGTGATCTTCGACCTGGGCCGCGAGTCCCTGGTGCGGATCCCGACGCTGGAGCCGCTGCGCGGCACCCGCAAGCACGTGGGCGAGCTGATCGACAACTCCCGCACCGCGGAGGAGCTGGTGGAGGCGCTCACCCGGGGCTGAGCACACGACGCGCCCACCGGAAAGGTCCGGACAGCGGGCGTGTCGGCATTTCGCTGGGTAGTGTTGAGCTACCGGACACCGGAAGGCCGCGCGGGCGCCGCGCGGACGTCGGGGCCCAGAACCCGGAAGATCGGGCGCGAGGAGGAGACACCCATGTCGCAGGAGCAGACCAAGCGTCAGGGCGGCGGAGGCGGCGACGACGACGAGGGCGGCGACGCCGCGGCGGCCGGCCAGGAGCGTCGCGAGAAGCTCGGCGAGGACGTCGACACGATCCTCGACGAGATCGACGACGTGCTCGAGGAGAACGCCGAGGACTTCGTCCGGGCGTACGTCCAGAAGGGCGGCGAGTAGCCTCTCCCCGCCGGCGTCGGCCGGCATCCTCTGCAGCCGGCCCCCGCCGGCTCCGGATCCTCGCTGGACCCGCACCACCGCACCCGCACGTGGAGAGGCACGCCCTGACCATGCCGTTCTCGGAGTCCCGCCCGCCCACAGGTCTGGACGCGTACCTCGCTCCCGGCCCGTCCTCGTTCACCGACTTCGTCACGGCGAACGCGCCGCACCTGCTCCCGGGCCGCGTACCCGAGGGGCTCGCTCCGCGTTCGGGCGACGATCTGGGGGTGCCGCACGGCACCACGATCGTCGCGCTCGTGTTCAACGAGGGCGTCGTCATCGCCGGTGACCGCCGTGCCACCTCGGGCAACGTCATCGCCCAGCGCGACATCGAGAAGATCTTCATCACCGACGGGTACTCGGCGGTGGGCATCGCCGGCTCGGCGGGCATCGCCATCCAGATGGTGCGGCTGTTCACCGTCGACCTCGAGCACTACGAGAAGACCGAGGGCGTGCCGCTGTCGCTGGACGGCAAGTCGAACAAACTCGCCGGGATGGTCGCGCAGAACCTGGGCGCCGCCATGCAGGGCTTCGTGGTGGTGCCGCTGTTCGTCGGCTACGACACCGAGGCCGAGCCGGCCAAGGCCGGTCGCATCGTCACCTACGACGCCACGGGCGGCCGCTACGACGAGTGGCTCGGCTACCACTCCGTCGGGTCGGGCTCGGTGTTCGCGAAGTCGTCGCTCAAGAAGATCCACAAGACGGACGCCGACCTCGCCACCACCGTGCGCAACGCCATCGAGGCGCTCTACGACGCCGCCGACGACGACTCCGCCACCGGCGGGCCGGACCTCACCCGGCGGATCTACCCGGTGGTGGTGTCCATCACCGGGGCCGAGGGCGCCGTGCGCCGCTCCGAGGAGGAGATCGAGGCCGTCGTCCGCGACGTCGTGGCCCGCCGCACCGAGCACCCCGACGGCGGCTGATCCGCATGCTCCCCGTAGCCCTGACAGTTGAGGAGCTCCTCCCGTGACGATGCCGTTCTACTCGTCGGTCGACCAGCTGCTGCGCGACCGCTCCGAGCTCGCCCGCAAGGGCATCTCCCGCGGTCGCAGCGTCGTGGTGCTGACCTACACCGGCGGGGTGCTGTTCGTCGCCGAGAACCGCTCCAAGGCGCTGCACAAGGTCTCGGAGATCTACGACCGCATCGGCTTCGCCGCCGTCGGCCGCTACAACGAGTTCGACAACCTGCGTACCGGCGGCATCCGCATGGCCGACGTGCGCGGCTACTCCTACGACCGGCGTGACGTCAGCGGGCAGATGCTCGCGAAGGCCTACGCGCAGGCCCTGGGCACGGCGTTCGTCGAGCAGCAGAAGCCCTACGAGGTGGAGCTGTGCGTGGCCGAGGTGGGCACCACCGCCGAGGGCGACCAGCTCTACCGCATCACCTACGACGGCTCCATCACCGACGAGCCGCAGTTCGTGGTCATGGGCGGCACCACCGAACCGATCAGCACGAAGCTCAAGGACACCTACCAGCCCGGCCTGGAGCTGGCCGAGGCGCTCGCGGTGGCCGTCGAGGGCCTGGAGGCGGCCGCCACGCCGGGCGGCAACGCCACCAACGGCGCCACCGCGTCGCGGGTCCTGGGCGTCAGCGCGCTGGAGGTGGCGGTGCTCGACCGCGCCCGTCCCCGCCGCACCTTCCGCCGCATCACCGGCCCGGTCCTGCGCGACCTGCTCCCGGAGGAGAACCGCGCGGTGGACGATCCGCCCCCGTCGGCCGAACCGGTGGGCGGCGACGACACCGCCGCGGGCAGCGCCGCCACCGAGAGCTGACGGCACCGCGCGACGGCCCCGCAGGCACGTCCTGCGGGGCCGTCGCGCGTCGTCCGTATCCTGTGATGCGGGTCACCGTCGTGGATGTCGAGGAGCGGCGACCGGCTCCGTACTGCTCACGAACGGAGCCCGGCCGGGCTCCGCGTCGCGAAGGAGGAGTCGTGAAGTACCTGTTGATCATCCAGATGAACCCGGTGACCTGGGAGTCGCTGTCCGAGGCCGAACGGGATGAGATCGCCGGGGGCCAGGAGGCGTTCATGGAGACGATCACCGCGTCGGGGGAGATGGTCGCCACCCACGCCCTGGCCGACCCGTCGCAGAGCGCGGTGGTCCGCGGTCGCCCGGGCGCGTCCACGGTGACCGACGGCCCGTTCCTGGAGGCCAAGGAGTACATGGGCGGCTTCTACCTGGTCGACTGCGAGAGCGTCGAACGCGCCCACGAGCTCGCCGCCATGATCCCGGGCACCCAGCACCTCCCGGTCGAGGTGCGGCCGGTCATCTACTCGGCATGAGCGGGGACGGGGTGGTCGAGGACCTGCTGCGCCGCAGCGCGCCGCTGGTCCTCGGCGCCCTGGTCCGCAGGCACGGCCGGTTCGACCTGTGCGAGGACGCGGTCCAGGAGGCGCTGCTCGCCGCCGCGGGCGCGTGGCCGCGGCACGGGCTCCCGGCCGAACCGGTCGCGTGGTTGATCGCCGTGGCGGGCCGGAGGCTGATCGACATGCTGCGCAGCGACCACGCCCGCCGCCTGCGCGAGGACACCGTCGCCGGGGACCCCTCGGCGCATCGGCTCGCCCCCGCCGCCGACGACGAGCTGCTGCACCCCGCGGTCGACGACACGCTCGAACTGCTGCTCCTGTGCACCCACCCCGCCCTGTCGGAGCCCAGCCGGATCGCGCTGACGCTCCGGGCGGTCGGTGGGCTCACCACCGCCGAGATCGCCCGGGCGTTCCTCGTGCCCGAGCCGACGATGGCCCAGCGCATCAGCCGGGCCAAGGCCACGATCGGTGCGGCGGGCGCGTCGTTCACCCGGTCCGACGACGACCGCGACGAGCGGCTCACCGCCGCCCTGCACGTCCTGTACGTGGTCTTCACCGAGGGGCACACCGCCACCGCCGGTCCGGCCCTGACCCGGCTCGACCTCACCGCGGAGGCCCTCCGCCTGACGCGGGAGCTGCACCGGCTCCTCCCGGACGACGGCGAGATCGCCGGTCTGCTCGCGCTGATGCTGCTCGTCGACGCCCGCCGGGAGGCGCGCACCGGGCCCGACGGGCGGCTGGTGCCGCTGGCCGAGCAGGACCGGCGCCGCTGGGCCCACGACGCGATCGCGGAGGCCGTGGACCTGCTCGAACGCACGCTGTCCACGGCCGCGCTCGGGCCCTACCAGCTCCAGGCCGCCATCGCCGCCGTGCACGCGGAGGCCGCCGGCGACGCCGACACCGACTGGCGGCAGATCGCCCTCCTCTACGGCATGCTCGAGCGGCGGTCGGACAACCCGGTGGTCACGCTCAACCGGGCGGTGGCGGTCGGGATGGCCGACGGGCCGGCCCGGGGTCTCGCCGTCCTCGACTCGGTGGCCGACGACCCCCGCCTGCGCCGTTCCCACCGTCCGGACGCCGTGCGGGCCCACCTGCTCGAACGCCTCGGCGACCACGCCGGGGCGCGCGAGCACTACCAGCGGGCGGCCCGGGCGGCCCTCAACCAGCCCGAGAAGCGCTACCTGGAGGAGCGCGCGGCCGGCGCGGCCGGGTTCACGGGAGCTCCCCGAGGGTGAACCGGGTGAACGCCCCGCCGACCAGCGGTTCCGGATCGCCGCCGACCTCGCCCGCGAACGTCTCGGCGTCGTCGAGCGGGTGGTAGCCGAGCGCCTCGCCGACGGCGTCGACGTTGACGTCGAGGATCTCCTCCCACGGCGCCTCCGCCGAGATGCCCCCGAGGTGCACGACGGCGTCGACGCCGGTGCCGGTGATCGCCGGGTTAGGCTCGGCCGGTGGTCGAGCGCCTGTCCCTCAACGCCTCCGACGGGGTGGTGCTCGACGCCGAGCTGGCCGTCCCCGACCACCCCGCCACCTCGGGGTTCGTGGTGTGCCACCCGCACCCGCAGTACGGCGGCTCGATGCACACCACCGTCGTCGGGGCGTTGTTCGCCGCCCTGCCCGGCCACGGCGCCACCTGCCTGCGGTTCAACTTCCGCGGGGTCGGCAAGAGCTCCGGGGAGCACACCGGGGGCGACGCCGAGCGCCTCGACGTGGAGGCCGCGGTCGCCGCCCTGGCCGAGCGCCTCGACCCCGGTGTGCCGCTGGTGCTGGCCGGCTGGTCGTTCGGCGGTGACATGGCGCTGTCGGTGGCCCCGCCGCGGGTGACGTCGTGGTTCGGCATCGCCCCGCCGCTGCGCTTCGCCCACGATCTCGACGTGGTGGGCGCCGATCCCCGCCCCGTGCTGCTCGCGCTGGCCGAACGCGACGAGGTCCGGCCCCCGGCGGAGGTGGTCGCCGCGACGGCGGGCTGGACGAACACCCGGGTCGAGGTGCTGCCCGGTGCGTCGCACTTCTTCACCGGCGGCACCGCGCGCCTGGTGGAGCTGGCCGCCGGACTCGTTCAGGCGTAGGTGCGCAGTTCCACCCCGTTGCCGTCGGGGTCGGCCAGGTAGATGCCCCGGCCCTGGCCGCGCGCGCCGGACAGGCTCGTCGGCGCGGGCACCCCGTGCTCGACGGCGACCGCGTCCAGGTCCGCGTCGACGACGAGCGCGAAGTGCGCCAGGTTCTCCCCGGTGCGCTCGCCGGCCACCACGTCGATGATCGTCTCCGGGCCGACCCGCAGCGACGCGAACGGGACCTCCCCGCGCCGCCAGAGCTCCAGCCGCTCCACGCCCAGCCCGAGTACGTCGGCGTACCAGGCGATCAGGCGCTCCGCGTCGGGGGAGACGAGCACGATGTGGTCCAGCCCGGTGACACGCATGCTCCCAAGGAAACAGCGCCCGCCCGTGCTGTCAACCGATCGCGCTCAGCGCCGTGCGGACCACGAGGAAGCACCCCAGCGCCAGCAGCAGCACCTGCCACCGCGCCCACGCCCGGTGCCGCACGATCAGCCACACCGGCAGGGCCGCGAGCAGGGCGTGGACCGTCAGCGAACCCGCGACCAGCCCGAACGCCCCCGCCGACGGCGGCGGACCGAGCAGCGCGAGGATCAGCGCCAGGCTGGTGGCGGCCCAGACCAGGCACGCGAGAGCGGCGCGGCCGTAGCCGCTGTGCACGACCGGGGGCGGGTACGTCATCGGCCCAGGTTAGGAACCGCCGGGCCCGCTGTGGGCCGAACGGGGAAACCCCGCAGGACCCGGCGCGAGAGGTGATCGGCTCATGCGGGCCCGCGACGAGCTGCGGCGTCAGACCCGCAGGTAGGGACGGCCGCGACCGGTCCAGCGGTCCTCGTCGCGGCGGTAGACCGGGATCGGCTCCTTCGCCACGTGGAACGTGTAGCGGCCCGCGGTCTCGACGACCTCGCCGTCGGTGGCGAGCATCCCGGGCACCGCCAGCTCCACGTCGAGCTCGGCCACCTCCCGCTGCCCGTAGACCCGGCTGTGCCCGAGCGCCCCGAGCAGCAGGGCCGCGACGGCGCGCAGTCGCGAGTACCGGATGTCGGCGCGCAGCCAGCGCACGTCGAGCAGCCCGGAGTCCAGCGTCGGGCGCCACGCCGGCACCATCCCGCGCGGGTGGTAGGGCCCGTTGCCGACGAACAGGAACCAGACCTTCGTCCAGCGGCCGTCGATCTTCACGTCCACGGCCTCGGCGCGGTGCAGCACCACCACCAGCGCGGCGGCGAACGCCGGCCACTTGCCCCACTTCGGCTCCCACTGCTCGCGCAGCCGGACGAGATCGGGGTAGGAGCCGAGGCTCGCGGTGTTGAGGAAGCAGCGCGTGCGCATCACGTCGGCGCTCTCGGGGTCGGCGCCGTGACCGGGGTGCACGTCCACCAGCGCGAGGTCGACGGCCACGGCCTGGCCCGCCCCGGACGCGTCGACGGCCTCCTGAAGGTCGTAGACGCCCACGTCGCGGGCGAAGTGGTTGAGCGTGCCCGTGGGCACCACCACCATGGGCAGCCGGCGCCGTCCGGCCACGGCGGCCGCCGCGGCGACGGTGCCGTCACCGCCGGCCACCCCGATCGCCAGCGCCGCGTCGCCCGCCGCCTCGACCGCCTCGTCGAGCTGCTCGTCGAGGTCGCGGTCGGGCTCGGCCCGGATCACCACGGCCTCGGGCAGCGCGGCCTCCAGCTCGTCGGCGGGGTTGTAGTCGGCGTCGCCGGAGCGCTGGTTGGACACCAGCACCAGGCCCCTGCCCCGCGGCAGGTCCGGCACCGTGTCGAGCGGCCGGGCGCGGGCCTCGTCGACCTCGCGGACGGGCCACCAACGCTGTGTGACCCACGCGATGCCGCTGCCCAGCGCGGCGCCGGCCACGACGTCGGACGTCCAGTGGACCCCGACGTGCACCCGCGAGTACGCGACGGCCGCCGCGAGCGGCGCCACGACCAGACCCGACCGCGGGCTCTCCATCGCGACGGCCGTGGCGAACGCGGCGGCCGACGCCGCGTGCCCCGAGGGGAACGACGAGGAACTCGGTGGGTTCGCGATCTTCTGGTAGGCCGGGAGCTCCGACGCGGCCGGGCGCCGCCGCGGCAGCAGCGGCTTGAGCCCGGCGTTCGCGGCGGCGCTGGCCAGCCCGATCGACAGCAGCCCGCGCATCGCGGCCTTGCGGGTCGTGCCCCGCCGGGCGGCGAGCAGCGTCGCGACGCCGAACCACAGCAGGCTGTGGTTCGCCGAGTTCGACAGGCTCTTCATGGCCGTGTCGACGTGCGAGGGATGCCACCGGGAGATCGCCCGGGAGATGGCGCGGTCGGTGTTCCCGACGCGGTCCGTGCTGTTGGCCAACCACCTGATCACCCCTGGACCCTACGGGTGAGCGAACCGGACAACAGCGCCAGTGTCGCGACCCACTGCCCGAGACATGCCCCACGAGAGCCACTCTCCGCCTACGCTGTGTAGATGCAGCGGCGGATCTTTGGTGTCGAGACCGAGTTCGGGGTCACCTGCACCTTCCACGGCCAGCGTCGACTCTCCCCGGACGAGGTGGCGCGCTACCTGTTCCGTCGCGTCGTCTCGTGGGGCCGGTCGTCGAACGTGTTCCTGCGCAACGGGGCGCGGCTCTACCTGGACGTCGGCAGCCATCCCGAGTACGCCACGGCCGAGTGCGACAACCTCGCGCAGCTCGTGGCCCACGACAAGGCGGGGGAGCGGATCCTCGAGGACCTGCTGGTCGACGCCGAACGCCGGCTCGTCGACGAGGGCATCGGCGGCGACATCTACCTGTTCAAGAACAACACCGACTCGGCGGGCAACTCCTACGGCTGCCACGAGAACTACCTCGTCGCGAGGGCGGGGGAGTTCTCCCGGATCGCCGACGTGCTGCTGCCGTTCCTGGTCACCCGCCAGCTGATCTGCGGCGCCGGCAAGGTCCTGCAGACCCCCCGCGGTGCCGTGTTCTGCCTCTCGCAGCGCGCCGAGCACATCTGGGAGGGCGTCTCCAGCGCCACCACCCGCTCGCGCCCCATCATCAACACCCGCGACGAGCCGCACGCCGACGCCGAGCGCTACCGCCGCCTGCACGTCATCGTGGGCGACTCCAACATGTCCGAGGTCACCACGCTGCTCAAGGTGGGCTCGGCCAGCCTCGTGCTGGAGATGATCGAGGCCGGCGTCCAGTTCCGGGATTTCACCCTCGACAACCCGATCCGCGCCATCCGCGAGATCAGCCACGACCTCACCGGGCGGCGCACCGTCCGGCTGGCGGGCGGCCGCGAGGCCAGCGCCCTGGACATCCAGCGCGAGTACTACGAGCGCGCCGTCGAGCACGTCGCCGCGCGCGGCAGCGAGGACCCCACCACCGCCCGCGTGCTCGACCTGTGGGGCCGCGTCCTGCAGGCCGTCGAGACCCAGAACCTGTCGCTGATCGACCGCGAGATCGACTGGGCCATCAAGAACCGGCTCATCGAGCGCTACCGCAACCGCGACGGCATGGACCTGGCCAACCCGCGCATCGCCCAGCTCGACCTGGCCTACCACGACATCCGGCGCGGCCGCGGCGTCTTCGACCTGCTGCAGCGCAAGGGCCTGGTCGACCGCGTCACCGACGACGGCGAGATCGAGCTGGCCAAGGACACCCCGCCGCAGACCACACGGGCCAAGCTGCGCGGCGACTTCATCGCCGCCGCACAGGCCGCGGGCCGCGACTTCACCGTCGACTGGGTGCACCTCAAGCTCAACGACCAGGCGCAGCGCACCGTGCTGTGCAAGGACCCGTTCCGCTCGGTCGACGAGCGGGTGGACCGGTTGATCGCCTCGTTGTAGCGTTCGCCTCCTGATCTTGGGAGGCACCGTGCAGATCGCCGCCGATGTCGTCATCGCGCTGGTCGCGCTGCTGCACGTCTACATCCTGGCGCTGGAGATGTTCCTGTGGCGCACGCCGCGGGCCCGCGCGGCGTTCGGCACGTCGCCCGCGCTCGCCGAGGACACGGTCGCGATGGCCGGCAACCAGGGGCTCTACAACGGGTTCCTGGCGGCCGGGCTCGCCGTGTCGCTGGTGGCGGGCACGGACACCGACGTCGGCTTCGCGTTCGCGCTGTTCTTCCTGCTGTGCGTGT
Source organism: Pseudonocardia sp. 73-21 (assembly GCF_001899645.1). GTDB lineage: Bacteria > Actinomycetota > Actinomycetes > Mycobacteriales > Pseudonocardiaceae > Pseudonocardia. The sequence goes on from NZ_MKVV01000083.1 coordinate 54,830, forward strand.
TCGTCGCCGGCCTCTACGGCGCGGCGACGGTCAGCAGCAGGCGCATCCTGCTGGTGCAGAGCGTGCCGGCGGTCCTGGGCATCGCCCTGCTCCTGCTCGCGCGCTGACTCCCGGGCCCGTCAGGACGGCGGCGCGCCCAGCATCCGCTCGCGGATCTCGGCCAGCGAGTCCTGCACGCTCGCCGAGGACACCGTCTCGTCGTTGCGCCCGGGCTCGATCCCGAACGACCGCAGCAGCTCCGACGCGGGGCCGGCCGGATCGCCGGCCTCACCCAGCACCGGGTGGAGGCCGTGCTCAGCCAGGTGGTGGAACACGAGGTTCACCACGGTCCAGGGATTGAAGGTCTCGGGTGCGCCCATGGTCGTCAGGGTCGTGTGAGTGGGGATACAGGTCAAGGGGTGGAGGTGTAGCAGAGTGAGACGCTGCTTCGGCCGGTCGGCCACGGGACGACCAGGTGCGGGCCTACGATGCCGACGTGTCCTCCGCACGGGCCGAACGTCTGGTGAACCTCGTGCTCTGCCTGCTGTCCACCCGGCAGTTCCTCACGGCCGAGCGCATTCGCTCCATCGTGCCCGGCTACGCCGAGAACGACGAGGCGTTCTTCCGCATGTTCGAGCGGGACAAGACGGAGCTGCGGGAGCTGGGCGTGCCCCTGGAGACGGGCCGCCGCTCCAGCTTCGACACCGCCGACGGCTACCGCATCGCCCGCCAGGACTACGAGCTCGGCGAGATCGACCTCGAACCCGACGAGGCCGCGGCCGTCGCGCTGGCCGCGCGCCTGTGGGACTCCCCGGAGCTGGCCGCCCCCGCGCACGGCGCCCTGGTCAAGCTGCGCGCCGCCGGCGTCGAGGTGGACGAGGACCAGGGGCGCGTGCAGCCACGGGTCCGCGCGGGCGAGCCCGCGTTCGCGCCGCTGCTGGCCGCGGTGCAGGCCGGGCGCGCGGTCACCTTCGACCACCGCCGCGGCGGCCCCGGCGGCGAGCTCGCCACCCGCACCGTCGAGCCCTGGGGGGTGGTGTCCTGGCGCGGGCGCTGGTACCTGGTCGGCTTCGACCGCGACCGCGACGCACCCCGCTCGTTCCGGATCTCCCGCATCGTCGAACCCATCCGCGCCATCGGCCCGCACGGCGCCGTCACGGTGCCGCCCGGCGTCGACCTGATGGGGATGGTGCGCCGCAACGTCGACCCGCCGCCGGTGGTCGGCACGGCGCGGGTCTGGGTGGCGTCGGGACGGGCCCACGGGCTGCGCCGCCTCGGCACGGTCATCCGCCCCCTCACCCACGTCGGACGCGCCGGTGACGAGATGGCGATCGAGCTGCGCGGCACCGAGGTGCTGGCCCGCTGGCTGTCCGGGCACGGCCCCGACATCGCGGTGCTCGACCCGCCCGAGCTCGCGGAGCACGTGCGCGCCAACTGGTCCGCCGCCGCAGCGGCCCACACCACATGAGCGGCTCCGCCGCCCGTGCGCGGAAATCAGGGCCAGAGCACCGTTATCCGCGCACGACCCCCACGCCGTGCACGACCCCCACGTCACTCAGAACCTCAGGGGCCATCCGATGAGCGCCGTCGGGGTGGCCGACCGGCTGCCGCGGCTGCTGTCGCTCGTGCCCTACCTGCTGGCCCGCCCGGGCATCCCGATCGCCGAGGCCGCGGCCGACTTCGGCACCACCGAGAAGCAGCTGCGCCGCGACCTGGAGCTGTTGTGGATGTGCGGGCTGCCCGGCTACGGCCCCGGCGACCTCGTCGACATCTCGTTCGCCGGCGACACCGTCAGCGTCATCGAGGACGCCGGCATGCGCCGCCCGCTGCGGCTGACCACCGCCGAGGCCACCGCCCTGCTCGTGGCCCTGCGGACGCTCGCCGACGTGCCCGGGGTCGTCGACACCGCCGCCGTCCGGCGGGCCACCGTCAAGATCGAACGCGCCGTGGGCGACGCCGGCACGTCGGCGGTGGCCGTGGACGTCACGCCGGCCGAGGAGGCCGCCACCGGCGCCGTGCGCGACGCGCTGGCCGCCGGACGGGCGCTGCGCATCCGCTACTACACGGCGGGCCGCGACGCCGTCTCGCAGCGCACGATCGACCCGATGCGGCTGCTCATCGTCGAGGGCCGCGGCTACCTCGAGGCCTGGTGTCGCCGGGCCGAGGGCGTCCGGCTGTTCCGGCTCGACCGCGTCGAGGACGTCCAGGTGCTCGACGAGCCGTCGGAGCCGCCGCCCGACGCCGAGCCCACCGACCTCTCCGAGGGGCTGTTCAGGCCCAGCGCCGACCACCGCACGGCGGTGCTGGTGCTCGAGCACGACGCGCTGTGGGTGGCCGAGTACTACCCGGTGGACGAGGTGGAGGAGATCGACGGCGACCGCGCCCGCGTGGTGCTGCGCTTCTCCGACCCGGCGTGGCTGGTCCGGCTGGTGCTGGGCCTCGGCGGCCGCGCCCGCATCCTGGAACCGGCGGACCTGGCCGGGGCGGTGGCCGACCGGGCCCGCGCGGCCCTGCAGATGGGGGAGTAGCAGATGGGGTACCTACCAGCCATCATCGTGGGGGTGGCCGGGCTGCTGGTCGTCGTCGCGCTGGTGGCCGTCCTGTTCGGCCACCTGCGCCGCACCACGCGGGCGGCCGCGGTGTTGCGGGCGTCGCTCGCCTCGGCGACGGACGCCCTGCGGCGGGAGCGTCGGCGTTGATCGGGTGCCGCGTATGCTCGAATCGTCACGAATTCTCGTCGAGGAGGTAGGCGCATGCCGGGTGGATGGGAATGGCTCATCATCATCGGGGTTCTGCTGCTGCTGTTCGGGGCCAAGCGTCTCCCCGACATGGCGCGTTCGGTCGGCCAGTCCGCCCGCGTGTTCAAGGGTGAGATGAAGGGTCTCAAGGAGGACGGCAAGGACGGGAAGGACGAGACCCCCGCCACCGTCGAGGCGCCCGCGCCGCTGCCCCAGGCCCGGCCGCCCGTCGCCGAGCAGCAGAAGGTGACCCAGCCGGGCTCCACCAACGCCGGGCAGTAATCTCTGCCCGTGGCCAGACTTTCGTTGCGTCGGGGCGGTAGGCGGCCGAAGAGCCCCGACGGCACGATGTCGCTCGTCGAACACCTCTACGAGCTGCGCAACCGGCTGGGGATCGCCCTCGTCGCCATCTTCATCACGACGATCCTCGGCTTCATCTGGTACGAGACGTCGCTGTTCGGCCTGCCGAACCTCGGCGACATCCTGAAGGGCCCGTACTGCTCCATCCCGGCCGCCAACCGGGCGCAGTTCACGTCCGACCCGAACCAGTGCGTGCTGATCGGTCTCGCGCCGTTCGACCAGTTCACGTTGCGGCTCAAGGTGGCCACCACGGCCGGTGTCGTCCTGGCCTGTCCGGTCTGGCTCTACCAGATCTGGGGCTTCATCACGCCCGGCCTCTACAAGAACGAGCGCCGGTACGCGCTGTCGTTCGTCTCCGCCGCCTCGGTGCTGTTCGTCGGCGGCGCGGTCCTCGCCTACTACATCCTGGCGAAGGGCCTGTCGTTCCTGCTCACCGTCGGCGGTGGCGTCCAGGTCACGGCGCTGTCGGGCCAGGAGTACTTCTCGTTCGTCATCGGCCTGCTGGTGATCTTCGGGGTCAGCTTCGAGCTGCCGCTGCTCGTGGTCATGCTCAACCTGGTCGGCATCGTCAGCTACGAGAAGCTCAAGGCGTGGCGCCGCGGCCTGATCTTCGGACTGTTCGTCTTCGCGGCCATCGCCACGCCCGGCCAGGACCCGTACTCCATGATCGCGCTGGCCGCGGCACTCGTCGTCCTGTTCGAGATGGCCATCCAGTTCGCCCGCTTCAACGACCGGCGCAAGGCCAGGCAGCGCAAGGCCGAGGGCTGGGACGACTGGGATCCCGACAGCCCCTCGCCCATCGACACCGCGCCGAGCGCCATCGACACGACGCCGAGCACCGTCTCGCCGTCGCCGATCCCGGCCCCGGAGCCGGTCACCTACCAGCAGGGCCTCGACGACGTCACGTGAGCACGTCCGTGGCCACGTGATCGGGCTCCACCCCGTCCACGAGGACCGCGATGCCACGCGCGTTGCGGGTCCGCAGCGGCAGGATCTCCCGGTAGGCGGGTGAGTCGTACCACCCGCGGGCCTGCCGGCGGGTCGGGAAGCCGATCACGACGAGCGTGCCCTCCCACTCGCCCTCGAGGGCCTCCGGCGGGTCGCCGTGCACCAGGAACCGCCCCTCGAACGGGGCGAGCGTGGCGTCGATGCGCTGCAGGTACTCGACGATGTCGGGGCCGCGGTCCACGTCGGCCAGGTGGGCGATGGCGTAGGCGGTCACGGGATTCCTCCGGTCTGCGGGGCCGGTGCGCCCGGCCGAGGAGACCAGCCTGCGACGGCCGCGGCCACCCGTCGATGACGTCACAGGTCATGCCGAAGGGTCGTTGTCGGTGCGGTGTGGAAGCCTGGGGGTGTGGCCAGCAGTTCGAGGGCTCCCGCGGAGGCCTACGCCGCCGCCCGGAACCGCGTTGCGCGTCCCCGGCTCGCCGAGTTCGCCGGGAGTCTCCCTTTCGACCTCGACGGGTTCCAGATCTCCGCGTGCTCCGCGCTGGAGGACGGGCACGGCGTTCTCGTGTGCGCCCCCACCGGCGCGGGCAAGACCGTGGTGGGGGAGTTCGCCGTCCACCTGGCGCTCGCCCAGGGCCTGAAGTGCTTCTACACCACGCCGATCAAGGCGCTGTCCAACCAGAAGTACGCCGACCTGGTCGCGCGCCACGGCGCCGACGCGGTCGGGCTGCTGACCGGCGACACGGCGGTCAACGGCGACGCGCAGGTGGTCGTGATGACCACCGAGGTGCTCCGCAACATGATCTACGCGGGCAGCCACCACCTGGAGCACCTCGGCTACGTCGTGATGGACGAGGTGCACTACCTCGCCGACCGGTTCCGCGGCGCGGTGTGGGAGGAGGTCATCCTCCAGCTGCCCGACCACGTCGCCCTGGTCAGCCTCTCGGCCACCGTGAGCAACGCCGAGGAGTTCGGCGACTGGCTCGTCACGGTCCGGGGCGACACCACCGTCGTCGTCGACGAGGTGCGGCCGGTGCCGCTGTGGCAGCACATGATGGTCGGCAACCGGATGCTGGACCTCTTCGCCGGGGAGGACGAGGCCGGGGAGCTGCAGGTCGATCCCGACCTGGTGCGCCACACCCGCGAGCTCGACCGGCAGAACGCGATGTCGAGCTTCGGCGGCGGGCGCGGGCGCGGCCGGTCGGGTGGCCCGCCGCGACGGCCCCAGAACGGCGGCTACCGACCGCCGTCGCGCGTCACGGTCATCGACCGGCTCGACCGCGAGGGGCTGCTGCCCGCCATCACGTTCGTGTTCAGCCGCGCGGGCTGCGACGCCGCCGTCGGGCAGTGCGTGCGCTCAGGGCTGCGGCTGACCACCGACGACGAGGTCGAGGAGATCCGGCGCATCGTCGCCGAGCACACCGCCGACCTGCCGCAGGCCGACCTGGCCGTGCTGGGCTTCTGGGAGTGGCGCGAGGCGCTGGAGCGCGGCATCGCCGCCCACCACGCCGGCATGCTCCCGGCGTTCAAGGAGACCGTCGAGGAGCTCTTCGTCCGCGGGCTGGTCCGCGCGGTGTTCGCCACGGAGACGCTCGCCCTGGGCATCAACATGCCCGCGCGCACGGTCGTCCTGGAGCGGCTGGTCAAGTACAACGGCGAGTCCCACGCCGACCTGACGCCGGGCGAGTACACGCAGCTCACCGGCCGGGCGGGGCGGCGCGGCATCGACGTCGAGGGCCACGCGGTCGTCGTCTGGCAGCCCGGGGTGGACCCCGTGATGGTCGCCGGCCTGGCCTCCACGCGCACCTACCCGCTGCGCAGCTCGTTCCGGCCCGGTTACAACATGGCCGTCAACCTGGTCGGGCGCCTGGGCACCGACGCGGCCCGCGACCTGCTGGAGCAGTCCCTGGGCCAGTTCCAGGCCGACCGGTCGGTGGTGGGGCTCGCCAAGCGCATCGAGCGCAACCTGGAGGCGCTCGCCGGCTACGAGGGCTCCATGCAGTGTCACCTGGGCGATTTCGCCGAGTACATGAGGCTCCGCACCGAGGTCTCCGCGCGGGAGAAGTCGCTGTCCCGCGAGGGCATCACCGAGCGCCGCGAGGCGTCGTCGGAGTCGATGCGGCTGCTCAAGACCGGCGACGTCATCGCGGTCACCACCGGACGGCGCGCGGGCCTGGCAGTGGTGCTCGATCCCGGCATCGACGGCGACGCCGACCCGCGCCCGCTCGTGCTCACCGAGGACCGCTGGGCGGGCCGGCTGTCCACCGCCGACTTCAGCGGGCCCGTCGAGTCGCTGGGGCGGATGCGCCTGCCGAAGCGGGTGGACCACCGCACGCCGCGGGTCCGGCGTGATCTGGCCTCCGCCCTGCGCACCACGGGCATCACCGCACCCAGCTCGCCGCGCCGGCGCGCCCGCGCCGCCAACGGCGACGACCCCGAGCTCGCCGCCCTGCGCCGGGCCCTGCGCAACCACCCCTGTCACGGCTGCGACGACCGCGAGGCCCACGCCCGCTGGGCCGAGCGCCACGCCCGCCTGGAGCGCGAGACCGAGCAGCTGCGGCAGAAGGTGCGCGCCACCACCCACTCGCTGGCCCGGGCGTTCGACCGGATCCGCGGGCTGCTGGGGGAGCGGGGCTACCTCGCCGAGGAACCCGACGCCGAGGGAAACCTCGTCACCGAGCACGGCGCGCGGCTGGCCCGGCTGTGGGGCGAGTCCGACCTGCTCACCGCCGAGTGCCTGCGCCACGGCGTCTGGGAGGGGCTCGACCCCGCCGAGCTCGCCGCCGTCGTCTCCGCGCTGGTGTACGAGACGCGCCGCGACACCGGCACGATGCCGCGCGTGCCGTCCGGGGCCGTGTCGGAGGCGCTGGCCGACACCGTCCGGTTGTGGGCGGAGCTGGAGGCCGACGAGCGGCGCCACCGTGTCGACCGCACCCGCGAGCCCGATCTCGGCTTCGCCTGGCCGATGCACCGCTGGGCCCGCGGCGAGACGCTCTCGGCCGTGCTCACCGCGGCGGAGCAGAACGGCAACGAGCTCACGGCGGGCGATTTCGTGCGCTGGTGCCGGCAGGTGCTCGACCTGCTCGACCAGATCGCCGGCGTCGCGGGCCGCAAGAGCGGGGTCGGCAAGGTCGCGGCGCAGGCCGGGGCGGCCGTGCGCCGGGGCGTGGTGGCCGTCGGAACCTGATCACGGTTGTAGGAGGACCCTGCACGACATGGGGAGTCTGTGCTTTGATCGCCGCACCCGGGTCGCACCGGTGGCATCAGCGAGGGAGCACACAGGGCGATGAGCAACCCACAGGGCCCGTCCCACAACCCGGCCGATCCGCCCGCCTGGGGCAAGGAGCCCGCCGGTGGGTGGGGCCAGCCCAACCCCGACGACGAGCGCACCCAGCGCGTCGACCCCCGGTCCTTCGCACCGGGTGGGGGCCAGCCCCCGGCTGCTCCACCGCAACAGGGCTGGAACGGCCCTTCGCCCCAGCAGTACGGCGCACCGCCGCAGCAACAGCCCTACGGCGGCCAGCAGTACGGTGGCCAACCCCAGTACGGGGCGCCGCAGCAGCCGTACCCGCCGCAGCAGGGATGGCCCCAGCAGGGCGGCCCCCAGCCCACGCAGCAGTGGGGCGGTCAGCAGCCCGGGTACCCGCCGCCACCCGAGACCCCCGCGAAGTCCGGCCGCTCGAAGCTGCCCCTGATCCTCGGCGGGATCGGCGTGCTCGTGGTGGCGGCGGTCCTCGTGCTCGGGTTCGTCACGCCCGGGTTCTTCGTGTCGAAGGTGTTCGACACGGCCGCCGTGCAGACGGGCGTGCAGAAGATCCTCACCGACAGCTACGGCGTCAAGGACGTCACGACCGTCACGTGCGGCCAGAACATCGCCGTCACCGCCGGCAACACCTTCACCTGCGACGCCACCATCGCCGGCAAGCCCGCCCGGATCCCGGTGAAGATCACCAGCAACGCCGGCGACTACGAGGTGGGCCGGCCGGCGTGACCCACCCCGTCACGGTCCTCGGTACCGAGGAGCTGCGGGCGGCGCACGACCTGTTCGGCGGGGCGCTGTTCAACGGCCCGGTCGACGACGAGGGCTGGGAGTTCCGCGGGGCGAGCTACGCCCCGGGCCGCACGCTCGGCGTCCACCTCGACGGGACGCTCGCCGGCACGGCCATGTCGTTCGGCACCACCACCGTCGTGCCGGGCGGCGCCGTGCTGGAGGCCGCGGCCGTCACCCGCGTCGCGGTGCGGGCCGACCGCACCCGCCGCGGTGTCCTCTCGGCCATGATGCGCGCCCAGCTCGACGACGTCGCCGACCGCGGTGAGGCGGTCGCGTCCCTGCGCGCCACCGAGGCCCGCATCTACGGTCGCTTCGGCTACGGCGTCGCGACGCGTGGCCGCTCGGTCCGCCTGCGCGGCTCCGGCGCCGGATGGCGGCCGGGTGCCCCCGCGTCAGGCTCCGTCCGGATGCTCGGCCCCGGCGAGATCATCGACGTGCTCTCCGGGTTGCACGAGCGGCTCGCGCTGCGGCGCACCGGCGGCATCACCCGCAGCGACGGCTGGTGGAGAGCGGTGGTGGGGCGCCGGCTCCAGGCCCGCGAGCCGGTCATCGCGGCCGTGCACACGGGCGCGGACGGCGACGACGGTTACGTGGTCGCCACCCCCGGGGCGCGGGACGGTTTCACCCGGCCGCTGCACGTCGAGGACCTGCACGCGGCCGACGCCGCCGCCACGGCGGCCCTGTGGCGGTTCGTCCGCGACATCGACCTCGTCGGCGACGTCGAGGCCCACCTGCGCCCCCTCGACGAGCCCCTGGAGCTCCTGCTCGCCGACCCGCGTGACTGCACGGTCACCGGGGTGGCCGACGAGACGTGGCTGCGCCTGGTGGACGTCCCCACCGCCCTCGCCGCCCGCACCTGGGCCGCCGCCGACCCGGTACTGCTCGCCGTCCACGACCCGTTCCTGGAGCGCAACGCCGGCGTCTACCGGATCGCCGACGGCACCGCCGAGCGGGTCGGCCCGCTGGGTGGGGCGGTCGTGCCCGGGCTGGAGTGCGACGTCGCCGCGCTGGCCATGGCCTACCTCGGCGACCGCACGCCGTCGGAGCTTGCGGCCACCGGCTGGTGGACCTGCCACGACGAGAAGGCCCCGGCCCGGGCCGACGCCGCGTTCGCCACCGACGTCGTGCCGTGGTGCGGCACGTTCTTCTAGTCCGATCGCCGCCGACGCCGGAGCGTCGAGGGCGACGGCCCTCGACGGCGCCGTGCCTCGTCCGAGTGCGCAGGCGGGGTTGGGACGATTGCCGCGGGAGTCGGGCCGAGCGCTGCGTGCTGGCGGACGGACGGACGGACGAGGCTCGCTGAACGAGCGGGCCGCCGCGAACGACGGGAGCCGTGACCGCTCCGGACGGTCGGCCGATGTCGACCAGATCCCGTTCCATCAGATCGGTTGATTGCGTTGCAGCGCAATTCACACTCGACGCGCTCTCCGACGAGCAGTGGCGGTCGCTGTCGTGGACCGGTCTGGACGTGGATCCGACCCTGGTGATGTTGTTGGACGAGATCCCGCCGGCGGCGGATGGGTTCGACCGGTTGGAGCGGATCGGGACGTGGGAGCAGGTCATCGCGTGGGCGCAGGCCCGGCAGTGCGCGGAGATCACCCGATACATGGCCGACTCGGTGGCGGAGCCGGCGCACGGGATGAGGGCGGATCAGGCGGGTGAGTCGGCGCAGTCCGAGGTCGGATTGATGCTCACCCTCGCTCCCGGGGGTGCGGCGTGGCGGGTGTCGGATGCCCGGACCCTGGTCGAGGACTTCCCGGCCATTTCCGCCGCCCTCGAATCCGGGGCGATCACGTTGACGAAGGCGCGGATCATCACCGAGGGCTAGGTGGTGCTGTATCCGGAGCGCGACGGGATGGCCACCCTGGCCGCGACGTTGCCGGCGTCGGAGGCGGTGGGGGTGTTCGCGGTGCTGGATCAGCACGCCCGCGCCTGCTGCAGTACTGATGGGCGGTCGATGGACGCCCGCCGCGCGGACGCTCTGACTGATCTGGTGCTGGACGGGACCGGGTTCAGCAGCAGCGGCGGCGTTGAGAACGCCGACGACTTGTCGGCCGAGGCCACCGCAACCGCTGACGAACTGCCTCAGGTCCAGCCGCGCCGTCCGGCGTGCCTCACTCAGCGGTGTGCCCGCACCAGTGCCGTGTGCAGGCGCTCCACCGAGCTGCCCAGGCCCCACCGCTCCGCCAGCTCGGCCAGCCGGTCGGGGTCGGCGGGCACCGCGGGGAGGGCGTCGTCGCGGTCGAGGTGGACATCGGCGTCCACGGCCACCCGCACCACCGGCTCGACGACGGCCAGGTAGCCGGCCGCGGCGGCGAGCTTGGCGCGGACGGGTGGGGTGAGGCGGCCGTCGGTGCGGTCGAGGACGGCCTCGCACAGCTCCGTCCAGGAGTCGAAGCGGCCCACCAATGTGGCCGCCGTCTTGGCGCCGACGCCGGGCACACCGGGCAGGCCGTCGGAGGGATCGCCGCGCAGCATCGCCATCTCGGCGTAGGCCGCTCCGGCCCGGCCGGCGGGCACGCCGTACTTCTCGGCCACCTCCTGCGGGCCCAGGTGCTCGGCCTTCGCCAGCCCCCGTCCGACGTAGAGCAGGCGGACGGGGACCGGCTCGTCGCGGACGATCTGCATGAGGTCGCGGTCGCCGCTGACGGCGAGCACGGGGTCCGTCGTCTCGGTGGCGGCGAGCGTGCCGATCACGTCGTCGGCCTCGAAGCCCTCAGCGCCGCCGGTGGCGATGCCGGCGGCGGCGAGGACCTCCAGGATGATCGGGACCTGCGGCGAGAGGGTGTCGGGGATCTCCTCGGGCACCCCGGCGGGGGCGGTGTCCGGCTCGCCCGGCACCCGGTGCGCCTTGTAGGTGGGCAGCGCGTCGACGCGGAACGCGGGGCGCCAGTCGAGGTCCAGGCACGCGACGAGCCGGGACGGCCGGTGTTCCGACACGAGCCGCGACACCATGTCGGTGAAGCCGCGCACGGCGTTGACCGGCGTGCCGTCGGGGGCGGTCATCGACTCGGGCACGCCGTAGTAGGCCCGGAAGTACAGGCTCGCGGCGTCCAGCAGCATCAACGGTGCGGTCCCAGGGGTGCTCACAGCCGACACCCTGCCGGAATACCCTGAACGGCATGACACCGGCCGTACCCACCGCGCTGCTCGCCGACCGTCTCCGCCGCGCCGGGGAGGTGGCCGCCGACCAGGACGTGGAGCTCCTCCTGATCACACCGGGCACCGACCTGCGCTACCTCATCGGCGCCGACGGCGAGTCGCACGAGCGCCTCACCTGCCTGCTCGTGCCCGCCGCGGGCCACCTCGCACCGCCCGCGATCGTGGTGCCCCGCCTGGAGGCGCCCGGGCTGGCCGCGCTCGGACTCGAGTCCCTCGGCGTGGAGGTGATCACCTGGCAGGACGGGGAGGACCCGTACCTGCTGGTGAGCGACCTGGCCGGCGGGCCCACCCGCCTCGCGGTGACCGACACGATGCCCGCCGCGCACGTGTTCGGCGTGCGCGACGCCCTGCCCGACGCCGCGCAGTTCCTGGCCGGGCCGATCATCCGCGAGCTGCGGATGCGCAAGGACGCCGCCGAGGTGGCGGAGCTGCGGGCCGCGGGCGCGGCCATCGACCGGGTGCACGCGCGCATGGGCGAGTTCCTCCGGGTCGGCCGCACCGAGGCCCAGGTGGGTGCGGACATCGCCGCGGCCATCGTCGAGGAGGGTCACACGTCCGCCGCGTTCGTGATCGTGGGATCGGGTCCCAACGGCGCCAGCCCCCACCACGAGGTGTCGGACCGCGTGATCGAGCGCGGTGACATGGTGGTGATCGACATCGGCGGGCCGCTGCCCAGCGGCTACAACTCCGACTGCACCCGCATGTACGCCGTGGGCGCCGAGCCGGCGGTGTCGGTGCGCGAGGCCTACGCCGTGCTGCAGGCCGCCCAGGAGCGCTCGGTGGCCTCCGTGCGGCCCGGTGTGACGGCCGAGCAGGTGGACGCCGCCGCCCGCGAGCCGATCACCGAGGCGGGGCTGGGGGAGCGGTTCATCCACCGCACCGGCCACGGCATCGGCCTCGACGTGCACGAGGACCCCTACATCGTGGGCGGAAACGCCCGCACGCTGGAGCCGGGCATGGCGTTCAGCGTGGAGCCCGGCGTGTACCTCGACGGGGAGTGGGGCGCGCGCATCGAGGACATCGTGGTGGTGACCGACACCGGCGTGGAGCGGCTCAACAACAACACTCACGATCTCGTGGTGCTGTAGCCGGAGCCGCCGGAGCCCGCCACACAGGTACCGGCGTCGGCGCCGCTCCGCACGAAGTCGCCGAGGCAGCGGCCGATCGCCGCGTGCCCCTCGGCGTCGGGGTGGAACGACTCCTGGGCCAGGTGGAAACCGACCGCGTCCAGGCCGCCGTGCACCAGCGCGTCCGGGTCGACCGTCAGGCGGCGCTGCCACTCCTGCGACGACGGCGTGCGCGTGCAGGCCTCGTAGCCCTCGGTGGCGCGGTCGAGATCGAGGAACCGCGCCCCGACGCGCTGCGCCACCCCGGCCAGCGCCGTGGACAGCGCCGGGAACAGGACGGTGCGGCCCCACTGCGCGTCGTCCCGGCTGTAGGGGCAGCCCCGGGCGGCGGGGACCGGCAGCATCTTCTCCGTGATCGGGGAGGCGTAGGACGCCATGACGAACGTCCACGAGCCCGGCCGGTAGCCGGCGCGCAGCATCGCCTCCTGCACGTCGCGGGCCGCGGCCTCGACCTTGGTGGCGGTGGCCGCCATCCGGCCGGCGACGAGCGGGCCGATCGTGTCGCGGCACGGCTGCGCCGTGATGGTGATCAGCGCCTCGATGCAGGCGATGCCGGTGGCGGTGAGCGCGGCGTCGTCGTTGGCGCCGACCTGCAGCACCACGGTGGTGACCCGGTAGCGCTCCGCGACGCCGACGAGCTGCTCCGCCTGGGAGGGCTCCCCGTACCTGCCGCCGGAGCCGAACGCGACGTCGGCCGACCTCGCGCCCGAGCACGCGAGGTTGACGGCCTCGGGAGCCAGCCCCGCGACGGTGACGTAGGCGTGGGGGGAGCGGTGGCACCAGTCGCCCTGCTCGCCGCGCGTGCCGGGCACGTAGTCGCCCGCCCCCTCGCCCGACGCCGCGCTGTCGCCGAGCGCGACGGCGGCGGCCGGGCGGGTGTCGGCGGACGCGGTGGCCGGCGCACCGACGACGGATGCGGTGAGGACGGCGGCGGCGAGGAGGAGGCGGGTGAGGAGCACGAAACGGGACGCTAGACGCGGTACCACCGCCTGACCAGGGCGTTCGTCGCCACCTGTGGACAACTCGTGATCATCGCTCGACCGGCCCAGCGCGTGCACCACGGTCGGCGACCGCCGTCACCCGTCCGGGCCGGAACCTCAGGGGGATCTCCGGGCGTTCCCTGAGGGAGCCCGCCGCTGCGACAGGCAGAGTGGACCTCAGCGGCGAGACGCGCCGCACCGGAAGGAGCCCTTGGTGGCATCGACACTGACCCGCGCCCGCGACGGGAAGGTCATCGCCGGCGTCTGCGCCGGACTCGCGCAGCGTTTCGGCCTGAGCACCGGACTGGTCCGGTTCCTCTTCCTGATCTCCTGCCTGCTGCCCGGGCCGCAGTTCATCATCTACATCGTGCTGTGGATCATCATGCCCAAGCAGCGTTGATCCGCAGGATCCTCGTGGGCGTCCGGGTCCTCGACCCGGACGCCCCCTCGGGCTCGCTGGCCCTCGAGATCACCGGCGACCGCGTCACCTCCGTCGGTCCGGTGGCGGCGGCCCGCACCGACGGTGCGGAGGTCCACGACCTCGACGGCGCCGTGGTCACCCCGGCCTTCGTCGACGCCCACGTCCACGCCACGTCGACGGGCCTGCTCGTCGACGGCCTCGACCTCACCGGCTGCGCCGATCCCCGCACGCTGCTCGACGCCGTCGCCGCCCGCGCCACGGCCCGGCCCGGTGCCCTGATCTGGGGGCACGGCTGGCAGGAGCTCGGCTGGCCGCACCTGCCGTCCCGCGCCGAGATCGACCGTGCCGCGGCCGGCGCCCCGGTCTACCTCAGCCGCATCGACGTCCACTCCGCGCTGGTCTCCACCGGCCTGCTCGACCGGGCCCCGGGCGCGGTCGGGGCCACCGGCTGGTCGGACGGGACCCTGTCCGCCGACGCCCACCACCACGTCCGCCGCGCCGCGCTGGCCGCTGTCGACGGCACCGTCCGTGCGGCCGCCCAGCGGGCCTTCCTGCGCGACGCCGCGGCCCGCGGGGTCGCCGTCGTGCATGAGTGCGCGGGCCCGGACATCTCCTCGGCCGTCGACCTGGCGGCCCTGCGCACCCTCGACGGGCCGGAGGTCGTCGGGTACTGGGGGCAGGCCGTGCGCGACGTCGACGAGGCCCGCGACCTGCTCGCCGCCACCGGCGCCCACGGGCTGGCGGGCGACCTGTTCGTCGACGGCTCGGTCGGCTCGCGCACCGCCGCCCTCCGCGACGCCTACACCGACGCGCCCGGCTGCACCGGCAACCGCTACCTCGACGCCGACGCCGTCGGCGCCCACATCACCGCGTGCACGCTCGCCGGCGTCCAGGCCGGGTTCCACGTGATCGGCGACGCGGCCGCCGACACCCTCACCCAGGGCCTGCGGATCGCCGCGACCGCCACCTCGGTCCAGGCTCTGCGCACACGGACGCACCGGGTCGAGCACCTCGAGATGGTCGACGCCGAACAGCGTGCCGTCCTCGCGGAGCTCGGCGTCGTCGCGAGCGTCCAGCCGGTGTTCGACGCCCTGTGGGGCGGTCCGTCCGGGATGTACGCGGAGCGGCTGGGCGTGAGCCGTGCGGCGCCCATGAACCCGCTGGCTGCTCTCGCCGGAGCAGGGGTCACCCTCGCGCTGGGCTCGGACTCCCCGGTCACCCCCGTCGGCCCCTGGGCCGCCGTCCGGGCCGCCGTCGAGCACCGCACGCCGGGCTCCGGGATCACCCGCGAGGCGGCGGTCGCGGCCCACACCGTCGGCGGCCACCGCGCCGCCGGCGACCACTCGGCCACGGCCGGTCGGCTCGTCGTCGGCGCCCCCGCGTCGTACGCGGTCTGGGACGGCGCCGGTGACCCCGCGCCCCGGTGCCTCCTCACCGTGCACCGGGGCACGACCCTCCACAGTGTCCGGAGCGGCGGTGTGGCATCATCTCGCACGTGACGACGCGGACCAGCGGTGCAGGCGTGGCCTGTCGCTGTCCGGGGTGCTGTCGCTGCTGTCGCAGCTGACCCCCGGCCCCGTCCATCCTGCCGCCCCGCGGCCCGCACGTCTGCGAATTTTCATGATCACGCCCGATCTCCGTGGCCACACCGTCCTCGCGCTGCACGCCCACCCCGACGACGAGTCGATCTTCACGGGCATCACGCTGCGCCGGCTCGCCGAGGCCGGAGCGCGCACCGTGCTCGTCGTCGCGACGGCGGGGGAGCTGGGGGAGTCCCGGGTGCCCCTGCAGGTCGGCGAGACCGTCCCCGAGCGCCGCGTCGCCGAGCTGGAACGCGCCGCCGAGCTGCTGGGGGTCTCCCGGCTCGTCCTGCTGGGCCACCGCGACTCCGGACTGCCCGGCTGGCCCAGCGGCCACCACGCCCGCGCGTTCTCCGCGGCCGACCCCGTGCGTCTGGCCCGCACCGTCGCCGAGCTCGCCGACGACGAGGGCGCCGGCACCCTCATCCACGACGACGAGCACGGCATCTACGGCCACCCCGACCACCGGGCCGCCCACCGCATCGGCGCCACCGCGGCCGATCTGGTCGGCGCCACCGCGTACCGGATGACCGTCGACCGCGAGCACCTGCACGTCTCCGCACGCGACCGGCACCTCGTGCACGGCGCCGCCCGCGCCGCGGACGTCGCGTTCGGCCGGGTCACGGCCGAGATCACCCTGGCCGTGGGCGGGACGGCCGAGCACCTGGCGTGCAAGCGGGCGGCGATCGAGGCGCACGCGAGCCAGGTCGATCCCGCGACGCTCCCGGCGGAGCACTTCGCGGCGGCCTACGGCTACGAGTGGTACCGCAGGACGGGCGCGCCGGGCGTGGTGGACGCCCTGGGCAACGCCCACCTCGTGTCCCACGCCTCGACGAGCGGCACCCTCGTCGGATAGGTTCCGACGGGAGTGCCGCTCGTCGGAAGTTCGGGTGGCCCGTCGTACTCTTTCCCCCGTGGTCCTTCCCGACGTCGAACCGTCCGTGTCCGATCCGCCCCGATCATCCGGACGGGCGTCCTGGGGACTGCTGCTCACCCGGTCGGTGGCCGCCCTCGGCGGAGGGCTGCTGCTCTACTACAGCTTCCCCCCGCGGACGCTGTGGTGGCTCGCGATCCCGGCGTTCGCCCTGCTCGGGCTGGCCGTGTACGGCCGCCGGGCGCACGCGGGCTTCGGCTACGGGTTCCTGTTCGGGATGGGCTTCCTGCTGCCGCTGCTGACGTGGATCGGCGCGCTCGTCGGGCCGGTGCCGTGGGTGGCGCTGGTGGTGCTGGAGTCGCTGTTCGTGGGGCTCGCCGGGGCCGGCATGGCGCTGGTCTCCCGGCTCCCGGCCGCGCCCGTGTGGGCCGCCGCCGTGTGGAGCGCGGGGGAGTCGCTGCGCGGGCGGGTGCCGTTCGGTGGCCTGCCGTGGGGCCGCGTCGGGTTCGGCCAGCCGTCCGGTCCGCTGCTGCCCGTGGCGTCGATCGGCGGGGTGCCGCTGCTGTCGTTCGTCACGGTGCTGGCCGGGCTGGCCCTGGGCGAGCTGGCGCGCCGGTTGTTCCTCCGCGAGCTGCGGCCGCTGCTCGTGCCGGCCGTGATCGGCGTCGTGGCCATGCTCACCGGCCCGCTCGCGCTGCTGGTGCCGGCCACCGGCGGCGGGCCCGCGAAGTACGTCACCATCGCCGCCGTGCAGGGCAACGTGCCGCGCCTGGGCCTGGACTTCAACGCCCAGCGCCGCGCCGTGCTCGACAACCACGTCAACGAGACGATCAAGCTGGCCGACGAGGTGGCCGCCGGGAAGGTCGCGAAGCCCGACATCGTGATCTGGCCGGAGAACTCCAGCGACATCGACCCCCTGCAGAACCCCGACGCCGCCGCGCAGATCGACCGCGCCGCGCAGGCCGTCGGCGTGCCGATCCTGGTCGGGGCGGTGCTGCGCAACCCCGACGGCGTCACCACCAGCAACTCGGCCCTGGTGTGGCTGGGCGGCCAGGGGGTGGTGGAGCGGGCCGACAAGCGCCGCGTGCAGCCCTTCGGCGAGTACATGCCCTGGCGGTCGTTCTTCGCGATGTTCTCCTCCTACGTCGCCCGGGCCGGCTACTTCGTGCCCGGCAACGGCCCCGGCGTGGTCACCATGGACGGCGTGAAGGTCGGCGTCACGATCTGCTGGGAGGTGGCGTTCGACGACCTCGTCGAGGACAGTGTGGACAACGGCGCGCAGGTGCTCGCCGTGCCCAGCAACAACGCCACGTTCGGCTTCACGGAGATGACCTACCAGCAGCTCGCGATGTCGCAGGTCCGGTCGGTGGAGCACGATCGCGCATCGATCGTCGCCACCACGAGCGGGGTCAGCGCCACGATATCGCCGGACGGTACGGTCACTCAGAGCACGAAACAGTTCACGCCGGACGTGCTCGTCGAACGCACACCGCTGCTCGACACCACCACTCTGGCCACGCGCCTGGGAGCCGTACCCGAGTGGGTGCTGGTCGCGTTGGGGGTGGGAGCGGTCGGCGCGGTCATCGTGACGCGTAGGCGTGACAGGAAGGACGAGGACAAGAATGGCTGAGCCTGCCGGGCCGGTGCTCGTGGTGATCCCGACGTACAACGAGCGGGAGAACCTCGGTCCGGTGCTGACGAGGCTGCACGCGGCCGTGCCCCGGGCGGACGTGCTCGTCGTCGACGATGCGAGCCCCGACGGCACCGGCGAGCTCGCCGACGAGATGGCCGCCGCCGACAAGCGGGTCCGGGTCCTGCACCGCACCGAGAAGGCCGGCCTCGGCGCCGCCTACCTCGCCGGGTTCGCCGAGGCGCTCGCGGGCCCGCACCAGGTCGTGGTCGAGATGGACGCCGACGGCTCGCACGCCCCCGAGGACCTGCCCGCCCTGCTGGACGCGCTGATTGACGCCGATCTGGTCCTGGGCTCGCGCTACGTCCCCGGCGGCGAGGTCGTCAACTGGCCCGGCCACCGCGAGTGGATCTCCCGCACCGGCAACCTGTACTCGCGCCTCGCGCTGGGGGTGTCCATCAAGGACATCACCGGCGGCTACCGCGTGTTCCGGCGCCAGGTGCTCGAGGAGCTCGACATCTCCTCGGTGTCCTCGCAGGGCTACTGCTTCCAGGTGGACATGGCGTGGCGGGCGGTGCAGGCCGGCTTCCGCGTCCGCGAGGTGCCCATCACCTTCGCCGAACGCGAGCGCGGCGCGTCCAAGATGAGCAGCGCGATCGTCATCGAGGCGCTGTGGCGCGTCACGCAGTGGGGGGCGGCCCGGGTGCTGCGCCGCGGCGAGACCCGTCCGGCCCCGACGCCCGGCGCCACCACCGAGAAGGCACCCGACGACCCGGCCCACCGGGCCCCCGTACGGGAGAGCGCGTGAGTGAGCCTCGTGAGGAACTGAGCTGGGAGCTGTTCGGCACCGCGTCCCGGGAGCTCGCCGAGCACGTGGCCGCCGACGGCTACGAGCCGGACATCATCCTGTCGATCGCGCGGGGCGGGCTGTTCGTCGCCGGCTCGCTCGGCTACGCGCTGGACGTCAAGAACCTGCACGTCATGAACGTGGAGTTCTACACCGGCGTCGACCAGCGCCTCCCGGTGCCGATCGTGCTGCCGCCGGTGCCCAACGTGGTGGACCTGTCGGGCTCGAAGGTGCTGGTGGCCGACGACGTCGCCGACACCGGGGCCACGCTCAAGCTCGTCCGCGACTTCTGCCTCGGCCACGTGGCCGACGTGCGCTGCGCCGTGGTCTACGAGAAGCCGCACAGCACCGTCAGCTGCGAGTACGTCTGGCGCCGCACCGACCGGTGGATCAACTTCCCGTGGTCGTCGCAGCCGCCCGTCGTCCGGCGCGCCGACCAGGTCCTGGACGCATGAAGAAGCCGGGCCACCCTGAGGGTGACCCGGCTGTAGAAGATCGTCAGGCGATCTCGCGCCGGCGCTCGGCGAGCAGTTCCAGACGCTCCGCGAGCAGCACCTCGAGATCGGCCACCGAGCGGCGCTCGAGCAGCATGTCCCAGTGCGTGCGCGGGGGCTTGACCTTCTTCGTCTCCGGCTCGACGCCGTCGACCAGCTTGGAGATGCTGCCGTGGAGGCGACACTCCCAGGTGGCCGGAGCCTCGGCGTCGTTCGCGAAGGGCACCTCGAAGTCGTGCCCGCGCGGGCACGCGTAGCGCATCGACTGCCGCGGCGCGAGGTCGTGGTTGCGATCGGTCTCGTAGCTGACAGCCCCGAGCCGGCTGCCACGGAGCACGCGGTCGGCCATGCGTCTACCTCCCGTTCATGGTCGAGGGAGCCTCCCCCGACCGTTCACCACCGGGTGTAACGTCTCACCTACGGACGTACATTCCCGCCAACGGGGCGGACTGTCTGCAGGTGTCGTCATTTGACGGACACCCGATATTTGCCGCCCCGATCAGTCAGTGTGGCCCATCAGGCTCGATCGCACACGCCAGTGTGACGTGTCAGCCTACTGTGACCTATGTCACGGAGTGCTGACGTGCTGTTTACACGAGGGCCGGTTCGTCGTTACCGGCTGCCCGGATCGCCCGGCGCAGCGGGACGAACGCCATCGCGACGCCGCCCACCACGAAGAACGCGATCAGCGAGATGATCGCCGGACGGAACGAGCCGGTGGCGCCGGCGACCGCGGAGAACACGAGCGGCCCGATCCACGAGGTGCCCTCCTCGCCGATCTCGTAGAGCGCGAAGTACTCCGCCTCCTTGCCCGGCGGGATCAGCTGGCTGTAGAGCGAGCGCGTCAGGGCGAGGGTGCCGCCCAGGACCAGGCCGATGCCGATCGCGACGGCGATGAACTCCACGGTGCTACCCGCCGTCACGAAGTAGGCGAGCGTGGTGATCACCGTCCACGCCACGAGGCTGCCCAGGATGGTGCGCCGGGCCCCGAACCGGGCGGCCAGCAGCCCGTGGACCACCGCGCCGCCGTAGGCGACGAACTGCACCAGCAGGATCGTCGCGATGAGGACCTCGCGGGGGAGAAGCAGCTCCCGCTCGCCGTAGAGGCCGGCGATCTGGGCGACGGTGTTGATCCCGTCCGCGAAGATCAGGTAGGCGCCCAGGAACGCCAGGGTCAGCGGGAAGCGACGCGCTTCGCGCAGGGTGGCGGCGAGTTGTCGGAATCCGTTGCCCGAGCGCGCCGCGGCGACCGGCGGGCGGTCGTGCAACCGCCGCAGCGGGATCACCGTGAACGCCGCCCACCAGAGGCCCGCGGTGACGAAGCAGACGCGCACCGCATCGCCGGACGACAGCCCCAGCGCGTCGTGGCCCAGGTAGATGCCCAGGTGGACGATCAGCGCCAGGCCGCCGCCGAGGTAGCCGAACGCCCAGCCCCGCGCCGAGAGCACGTCCCGCTCGTCGGCGTCGGCCAGCTCCGGCAGGAACGCGTAGTAGACGACGATCGACGCGCCCAGCGCCGTGTTGGCCACGAGGAACAGCGCGAACCCGATCTGCCAGTCGGTGCCGGCCATGAGCGCCAGCGCCGAGGTGGCCGCCGCGCCGACGAACGCGAACACGCCCAGCATCCGCCGCTTGGCCCCGGTGCGGTCGGCGACCGCCCCGACGACGGGCAGCACCAGCACCTGCAGGACCGTCGCGAGCGAGATGAGATAGCCGAAGACCGAGCCCGCGGCAACCGGGATGCCGAACAGCGACACGTCGCACTGCACCAGCGCGTTGGGGTCGCTGCAGGGCTGGCCCGACGCCTGGGCGTCGGCCTCCGCGACGCTCGTCAGGTACAGCGAGAGGAAGACGGTGACCACCGAGGTGGAGAAGACCTGGTTGGCCCAGTCGTAGAAGACCCAGCCCGCCCGCTCGCGGGCGGTGCTCACGACGGTGCTCACGACGGGGCCCGCACCGGCAGCAGCGCGACGAGCCCCGCCACCAGCACCAGCAGGATCCCGACGATGCCCGCCCGCGGCGCCCCGAAGACCGACGTGAACACACCGAACAGCGTCGGCGCGAGGAACGAGACGGCGCGCCCGGTGGTGGCGTAGAGCCCGAACAGCTGCCCCTCGCGGCCGTCCGGGGCCAGCCGCGCGAGGAACGTCCGCGACGAGGACTGCGCCGGCCCGACGAAGAGCGTCAGGATCAGGCCGGAGATCCAGAACGACGTGGGTCCGGAGAGGAACAGCAGCACCGCCCCGTCGACGATCAGCCCGACCAGCGACGCGACGATCACCGGTTTCGGGCCCACCCGGTCCTCGAGCCAGCCACCGGTGAGCGCCCCGGCCGCAGAGACGAGGTTGGCCGCGATCCCGAAGATCAGCACGTCGCCCGCGCCGATGCCGTACACGGTGACGGCGAGCACCGCGCCGAACGTGAAGATCGCGGCGAGGCCGTCGCGGAACAGCGCGCTCGCGACCAGGAAGAACACCGTCTGCGGGCTCCGGCGGTACAGCGCGCCCAGGTCGGTGAACAGAGTGCGGTAGGAACCCACCACGCCGAGCCGGGCCGGGCGGCCGGGATCCGGGAGCACCTCCGGCACGCGCAGGAACAGCGGCAGCGCGAACAGCAGGAACCACGCCGCCGCCACGAGCGCGACCACCCGGATGTTGAGCCCGCCGTCGGTGGGCACCCCGAGGAGGCCGCGCGTGTCGCCGTCGCCCGCGATGAGGCCGGTGTACACCCCCAGCAGCAGCACGATGCCGCCGAAGTAGCCCATCGACCAGCCGAAACCCGAGATCCGCCCCATGTTCTCCGGCGTGGAGACCTGGCAGAGCATCGCGTTGTAGGACACCGACGCCAGCTCGAAGAAGATCGATCCCAGACTCAGCAGGAGCAGCCCGATCCACAGGTAGGTGTCGTCGTCGCGGACGACGAACAGCCCCGCCATCGCGACGACGGTGAGCACGGTCCAGACGGTGGTGGAGCGCTTGCGGTGGCCACCCGCGTCGGCGTTCTGGCCGATCACCGGCGCGGCCAGGGCGATGACCAGCCCCGCGGCGCCCAGGGCGTAGCCGAGCCAGGCGCTCGCGTCGATCGGCCCGGGGAGGTCCCTGCCGACGGAGTCGGTGAGGTACACCGAGAAGACGAACGTCAGGATCACCGCGTTGTAGGCGGCACCGCCCCAGTCCCAGAAGCCCCAGGCGAGCACCGGCCCGCGCCGGACGGGCGTCGTCCCCCGGGCCGGGGTGATGGCGGGGCTCATGGCGGGAGAGTATGTCCTACGAGGCCCACAGGTCCCGGTTCTGCAGCACCTTGCGCAGCACGTCGGGCCGGTCCGACAGCAGCCCGTCCACGCCCAGGTCGAGCAGCTCGCCCATCTCGTCGGCGTCGTCGACGGTCCAGACGTGAACCTCCCGGTCGGCGGCGTGCGCCGTGCGCAGCAGGGCCTCGTCGACGACGGTGAGCGCGCCGAGCCGGCGCGGCAGCTGCGCCAGCCCACCCCGCACGGGCAGTGCGGGGAGGTGCCGCAGCGGGCCCGGCAGGGCGTCGAGCCAGGCCCGGCTGCGCAGCCCCAGCGCCGACGGCATCGCCATCGACGTGAGCAGCCGGGGCCCCCCGCCGGCCCGGGCGCGGTCGAGCCAGCGCTCGACGAACCCGCCGACGCACACGCGGTGCCACGCGTCGGTGCGCTCCAGCACTCCCAGCAGCGGCGCGACGACCGCGTCGGACTTCAGCTCGATCGTGATCCGGGTGTCCGGCAGCTCCGTGAGCACCTGCTCCAGCCGCGGGATCGGCTCGCGGCCCCGCACCTTCACCTCGGCGATGGCCGCCGCCGACAGGGCCCCGATCCGGCCGTGGCCGTCGGTGGTGCGCTCCAGGGTGGGGTCGTGGTGCACGAACACCACGCCGTCCGTGCTGGCGTGCACGTCGAGCTCCAGGTAGCCGAAACCCTCGTCGACGGCGCGGTGGAAGGCGGCGAGGGTGTTCTCGCAGCCGGTGAGGTCGTCGAGGTGCCAGCCCCGGTGCGCGTACGCGCGCGGGAAGGGCCCGTCGAGGTAGGGATGGCGCTCCACCTGGACGAGCCTGCCACCCCGGATGGATCAACCGCGACGCGGAAGGCGTTGCGTGTCGGTGAACAGCGGGGAGAGCAGGTCGCCGTGCTCCGCGAGCCGTGCGGGCAGGTCGTCGAGGGTGAACGTCAGGTCCTCGGGCTTCCGCGCCGCGCGCACCTCGTCCCAGGTCACGGGCGTGGCGACGGTGGGCCGGGCGCGGCCGCGCAGCGAGTAGCTGGCGATGGTGGTCTTGTGCGGGTTGTTCTGGCTCCAGTCGACGAACACCCGGCCCCGCCGGCGCGCCTTGTTCATCACGGCGATCACCTGGCGCGGCGTCTCGGCCGCCATCTCCTCCGCCAGGGCCTTCACGAACTCCGAGGTCTGCTCCGGCCGCGTGACCGTCACGGGCAGGTAGAGCTGCATGCCCTTGCCGCCGCTGGTGCGCGGGTACGCGACGAGGCCGTCCGCGGCGAGGTGGTCGGCGATCCGCTCGGCCACCCGCGCGCAGTCGACGACGGTGGTGCCCTCGCCCGGGTCGAGGTCGAACACCACCAGGTCGGGCGGGTGGTGGCCGCCGCGCGGGCCGATGCGCCACTGCGGCACGTGCAGCTCCAGGGCCGCGAGGTTGGCCGCCCACGCCAGCCCGTCGACGTCGTCGATGAGCGGGAAGTCGGCGCTCTCCGAACGCCCACCGGGCGTGTCGACCCGCGCGGTGCGGATCCACGACGGCGCGTGCCGCGACACGTCCTTCTCGAAGAACGACGAGCGCTCGACGCCGTCGGGCCAGCGGACCATGGTGACCGGGCGGTCGGCGAGGTGCGGCAGCATCACCTCGGCGACGGCCAGGTAGTGCGCCAGCACGTCGGACTTGGTGGTGCCGGTCAGCGGGTAGAGCACCTTGTCCGGATTGGTGAGCTTGGCGCGGGTGGCCGCAGGCGGCGGCCTCGTGCGGCCCAGCACCTCCACCCACGCGCTGTCGTAGGGCGCGTCCGGGTCCTTGGCCACCACCGACGGCAGCCCCTGCTCGCGCACGGCCGCGATCACCGCGTCGTCGCCGTCGGGGAAGACCGGGGCGAGGCGCCAGTGCGGCCCGGCCAGCGGCAGGCCCTCCAGCAGCGCGCGGCGGTCGCGGAACGGCAGGGGAGCGGTGTCGCGGCCGTCGAGGTGCAGGACGTCGCCGATCCACAGCTCGCCGGTCGGGAGGAGCTCCGCGTCGAGGAGCACCGGGGTGGCACCCAGGGCCGGCCCGAGCCCCGCCGGCCCGTCGACCTCCCCGCCGTCGGCGTCGGTGTAGCGGGCGCGGCCGCCGTCGACCCGGACGATCACGCGCCGCCCGCCGAACCCGACCTGCAGCCAGTGGCCCACCGGGAGGGAGCCCGGGGTGGCGACGGTGGGCCGGGCGTCGCGGGGGAGGGGTTCCCGGTCGGGGGCCGGGTCGGAGCGCTGCAGCAGCCAGCTGTTCTTCTCCCCTTCCCGCTCGGTGCGGATGAACACGTAGCGGCCCTGCGCCCGCCGCCCGGCCATCCGCACGATCACCTCGCGGCGGTTCCACTTCTCGGTCTCGTAGGTGCCGGCGTCCCAGATCGTCATCGAGCCGCCGCCGTACTCACCGGCCGGGATCTCCCCGGAGAACTTCAGGTACTCGATGGGATGGTCCTCGGTGCGCACGGCCAGCCGCACGACGCCCGGCTCGGGCGGGAGCCCCTTGGGCACGGCCCACGAGGCCAGCACGCCGTCGCGCTCGAGGCGGACGTCCCAGTGCAGGCGGCGGGCGTGGTGCTCCTGGATGACGAACCGGTTGTCGGTGCCGGGTGCCGGGTCACCCTCCGGCACGGGCTCGGGCGTGCGCCGCGCGTCGCGTTTGCGGCGGTACTCCTCGAGCGCCATGGAGCACAGCTTAAGACCCTCTTGCGCTGCACCCCGGGCCAGTGCGAGCATAGGCTCGCCTAAACAAAGGGGTGGCTGATGTACGTGTGCATCTGCGCGGCGGTGACCGACACCGAGGTCCGGTCCTGCATCGCTCGTGGCGCGCGCACCGTCGAGGAGGTCGGCGACGCGTGCGAGGCGGGCACCGGGTGCGGTTCGTGCCACGACCACATCGACGTCTTCCTCGCCGCGGCCCATGCTCCGTCGGAGCTCTCCGCGCTACCCCTGTCGGCCTAAGGTTTGCCTGGCCATCCGGCAGTCGATCCTGAGTCGATCACGATCGTGGGACGGCGCTACCGTCGCCTCCTCAAGAAGTCGACGAAAAGGACGAAACCGTGCGCGGCGACCCCGAGATCATCGCTCTGCTCAACGACCAGCTGACGAGCGAGCTGACGGCCATCAACCAGTACTTCCTGCACGCCAAGATGCAGGCGAACTGGGGCCTGACGAAGCTGGCGGCCTACACGCGCGACGAGTCGATCGACGAGATGAAGCACGCGGAGAAGATCACCGACCGCATCCTGTTCCTCGAGGGCCTGCCGAACTACCAGAAGCTCGGCACCCTGAAGATCGGCCAGACGGTCAAGGAGCAGCTCGAGGCGGACCTGTCGATCGAGCTCGCGGTGGTCGAGCGCCTGCGTCCCGGCGTCATCATGTGCCGCGGCAAGGGCGACCACACGTCGGCCAACCTCCTCGAGGAGATCCTCGCCGACGAGGAGCACCACATCGACTACATCGAGACCAACCTGGAGCTCATCCAGAAGCTCGGTGAGCCGCTCTACCTCGCCCAGCTGGTGGACCAGCCGCCCGTCCCGGGCTGAGCCGCGCTGTCATAACGGGCGGCGGGACCGCCTCATCCTGCGCGAGCGGGGGTTCGAAGATACGTTCGAGCCATGACTGATGCCGGTAGCACCGCGAGCAACCCCGAGAAGGACCCCGACGACTGGACCACCGGTGACGAGCCGATGACCGGTCCGCAGAAGTCGTACCTGGAGACGCTGGCCCAGCAGGCCGGTGAACAGGCGCCCACGGGCGAGCTCTCGAAGGCCGACGCGTCGAAGCTGATCGACGAGCTGCAGGAGAAGGCCGGCCGCGGCTGAGCCGCCGGGAGCACCCTGTCCGGCAGGGTGCTCCCGCCCCTCCTCCTGTGGATCCGATAATCGTAGTTATGACAGAACGAACGGCACCTTCTCGACCGAGAGGGCCTGTGGGCCCGTCGGGTTGACGGTCACCCGCAGGTAGTCGTTCACGCCGGTCGACCCGTCGACGGTGATCCGGCTCAGGTTGGCGGCCGGCGTGCCGACCCCGTAGAACGTCAGCCACTTCGAGCCCGGCGCGAGCGGGGCGTCGGCGTTGTAGATGTGGCTGTCGCCGTTGAACAGGTACACCGGGCCGCGGTACGCGGCCGCCTGGGCGGCGATCTCCCGCACGAGCGGCTGGAACGCCGAGTAGTCGGCGAACTGCGGGTCCGGGACGGTCGGGTCGAACATGTCGGCCTGCGTGAGCAGCACGACCGCGCGGCTCTTCTTGTCCTTCCGGGCCTCGCGGAAGGTGTCGTCGATGAGTGTCAACGTGGCCGCGGTCCGCCTCTGCACCTCGGCCTGCTGCTCGGGCGTGGGTGCCGTGTTGCCGGTCCAGGGCAGCAGGCTGTTGTTGCTGCCGACGATGTGCAGAGCGGCGAACTGGACACCCGCCCGTTCGTAGGACACGTTCTCCGGGAAGCCGTCGCGGGCCTGCGAGTCGACCTCGACCGGGTGCTCCCCCAGCGTGTGCCCCGGCTTCGGGAAGAACACCGTGCGCACTGCGTCGAGGCGCTCCAGCGGGTTGTAACCGCCGTTGTTGGGCCGGTGGCAGTCGGTCCACTCGTTGTCGCCGGGGGTGTAGACGAGCGGGTCGGCGAAGCGGTCGAACTGCGTCCGGATCATCGCGAAGTAGGCGTCGCTGCACACCGACGAGCCGCTCTTGATGTCGCCGAGGTGATCGACCAGCTGTACCGAGGGATCGGCGTTGATCTGGTCGACGACCTTCGGGAAGGCCGCGATCTGCGCGTCGCCGTACGGGATGTCGCCGATCACCGCGAACGTGAACGGCTTCTCCTTCGCCTCGGCCGTCCCCGGGCCGGCTCCGAGCGCGAGCACCGCGCACATCGCCGCACCGCAGGCCGTCTTCTGCCACCGCTTCATCAGTGCCACCTTCCGTCCACTCGATCAGGCGACCCTAGGCAGCGTCGCTGAACGGAAGGTGTCCGTGAGCGGTCGGTTCAGCCGAGGTCGGCCAGCGCCGCGGCGACGTCGGCGTGCAGCGGGAGGATCTGCTGCAGGTTCATCGTCTCCCAGGGACGGATCACCGCGCGGTTGTCGGGCGCCGAGACCAGGCGTACCGGAACCGGTGACTCGTCGGGCCGCCGCGACGCGGGGGCCCGGGTGGCGAGCTCGGCCAATGTGCCCAACCCGGACGAGCCGAGGAAGCTGACGCCGGTCAGGTCGATCACCACCCCGCCGAGGCCGGGCTCAGTGAGGACGTCGTCGACCGACGTCATCAGGTCGCGGGCGGTATGGAGGTCCAACTCCCCCGAGACGGTGACGACGGCCACCGCACCGACGCGCGAAGTGGTCACGATCATCAGTCGGTCAGCGGACGCGGAATCGCCGGCACTCATCTCTCGCACGGTAGTCGGCCGGGCCGGCGAGCCCCATCCGGCCGTGCGATCGTCGACCGGTGTGCCACCTGGTGCCGCTCACCGGGAGCTCTCCGCCACGTACGGAGTAAACATGGGATGTTAGGTTGTCTGCGTGGAGTTGACGACGGTGCAGTCGGGGCGGGTGTGCGACGAGGTGATGGCCCAGCTGGAGCGGCTCATCGCCGGGGGCCGGTGGCCGGTGGGGACGAAGATCCCGCCGGAGCCCGAGCTCGTCGCGGCGCTCGGTGTGGGTCGCAACACCGTGCGCGAGGCCGTGCGGGCCCTGGAGCACGCCGGGATGCTGGAGCCGCGGCGCGGGGACGGCACCTACGTCCGTGCCACGAGCGATCTCGGGGCCGCGTTCCTGCGCCGCGTCCGCCGTTCCACGGTGCTCGACGTCCTGGACGTGCGCACCAGCCTGGAACGCGACGCCGCCGCGGCGGCCGCCGAGCGCCGCACCGACGCCGACGTGACGGCCATCCGGGCCGCGCTCGCCGACCGCAACGGGGCCGGCCGCGACCGGGCAACGTTCGTCGCCGCCGACATCGCGTTCCACCGAGCCGTGATCGCGGCGACCGGCAACCCGGTGCTGGTGGACCTCTACGCGGGGCTCACCGAGGCCGTGCAGCGCAGCGTCGCGCAGGTCGACGAGCTCGATGACGACCCGGACGGCTTCCCCGGCCACGAGGAGCTGGCCGACGCCATCGAGGCCCGCGACCCGGTGGCCGCCCGCGCCGCCGCCGACTCGTACCTGGCCGCGGCCCGCGCGGTGCTGAACCGGTGACCGCGACACTCACTCCCCCGACCACGCGGGTCCCCACCTGGTGGATCGGGGTCGGCGTCGTCCTCGTCGCAGCCAACCTGCGGCCCGCCGTGGTCGGTGTGTCGCCGCTGCTGGCCGAGATCCGCGCGACGGGTGGGCTCTCCGGCACCGCCGCCGGCGTGCTCACCGCGTTGCCGGTGCTGTGCTTCGGGCTGCTCGCCCCGTTCGCGCCGCGACTGGCGCGGCGCACCGGGATCGAGCGGGCCCTGCTCATCGCGCTCGTGCTGCTCATCATCGGGTTCGGGGTGCGGTCGCTCGACTCCGTGGTGGCGCTGTTCTCCGGGACGGTGCTGGTCGGCGCCGCGATCGCCACGGGCAACGTGCTGCTCCCGGCGCTGATCAAGCGCGACTTCGCCCACCGCACCGGCCTGATGATGGGCCTGTTCTCGATGTCGATCTCCGCCGGTGGGGCGCTCGCGGCGGGCATCACGGTGCCGGTGGAGCGGGCCGCGGGGCTGGACTGGCGGGCCGCGCTGGGCCTGTGGGGGCTCTTCGCCCTGCTGGCCCTGGTGTGCTGGCTCCCCCAGGTCCGCGGAGGCGGCACGACCGTCATGGGCACGGCCCGCGTCGCCGGGCTCACCCGCAGCCCGCTCGCGTGGCAGGTCACGGCGTTCATGGGGCTGCAGTCGCTCGGGTACTACGCGGCGGCGTCCTGGCTGCCCGCGGTGTTCGTGGAGCGCGGCTTCGACGCCTCCGCCGCCGGTTTGCTGCTGTCGCTCTCGAGCGTCACGGGCATCGTCGGGGGCCTGGTCACGCCGGTGCTCGCGGCGCGCTTACCCCGCCAGCGGCTGCTCGCCGCCGGGCTCACCGCGACCGCGGCGCTCGGCCTGCTCGGCGTGCTCACCCTGCCCGGTGCCGAGGTCGTCTCGATGGCGGTGCTGGGGCTGGGCCAGGGCGCCGCGCTCGGGCTGGCGCTGACGTTCATGGCGCTGCGCGCTCCCGACGCCGCCCACGCCTCGCAGCTCTCGGGCATGGCGCAGAGCGTGGGGTACACGGTGGCCGCGGCCGGGCCGTTCGCGGTGGGGGCGCTGCACGATCTCACCGGCACCTGGACCGTGCCGCTGGTGGTGCTGGTGGTGCTGTTCGTGCCGCAGGCGGTCGTGGGTGTGTTCGCGGGAAGGAACCGGCTCGTCGGGCGATGACTCAGGGGGTGGGCGTCGGCCCGTCGGTGCGCGAGGTGCTCGCCCACCTCGTCCGCGACGACCTCGGCGGGGAGGGCGGGGCGACGTCGTCGGGGGCGCGGCCGGTCATGAGGCGATCAGCTTGTGCAGCAGGGCGCGCAGCGGCGCGTCGTCGCCCGTGTGGGAGGCCCGGGACGCAGCGACGTTCTCCTGGGGGTCCATCGCCGACCAGCGCACCGGGTGGCCGGCGTCGCGGGCGAGCTGGGCGAGGAAGGCGCGCTGGGTGCGCCCGTTGCCCTCCCGGAAGGGGTGGAGGGCGTTGAGGTCCGACAGCAGTTCCGTGAGTGCGTCGACGAACGCGTCACGGTCGAGGCCGGTCAGGTACGCGCTACGGGCGAGCCAGGCGAACAGCTCCTCGGCGTCGCCGGCGAGGTGCTCGGGCCGGCAGAACGCCGTACCTCGGCCGATCGCCACCGTGCGCAGCTCGCCGGCCCAGTCGTACACGTCGCCGAAGATGCGGCGGTGGAACGCCTGCAGGTGCGCGAGATCGTAGGCACCGGGCAGTGGCACCCGGTTCAGGTCGTAGATCCGTGACGCCGTGAGCGTGGCCTCGACCTGGCGCAGCTCGTCGGGATCGGTGATGCCGAGGCGGTTGCGCAGGACGCCGGACCCGAGGTCGAGACAGGGATCCCAGCTCACCGGTCGTAACGGGCCAGCACGCGGGCGCGCAGCTCATCGGTGCCGATCTCGCCGGCACCGAGCGCGGTGAACATCTCCAGGTCGTCGGCGCTGGGTTCGAGGCCCTCGACCCGCACCGACGCGAGCGCCTCCGTGACCGCCTCGCGGCGCTCCGACATCTCGACGAGGTGCTGGTAGTGCGACACCGACATGACGACGGCCTCGGGCTTGCGGTGCGCACCCACGAACACCGGCTCGCCCCCCTCCCCCTGCACGCGTCTGAACGTGGCGGCGAGACCGGAGCGGAACTCCCGGAACGACAGCACCTCGGGTGGCTTCACGCGGGCGAGCGTACCCGAATGCGTACGCATTTGCGTCACACCGGGCGCTCATCACCGGTCAGGAGGTGCTCGATCCCGCCCAGAGGTTGATCCCGCCCTCCACCGCGTGCTTGTCGATCGCGGCGAGCTCGTCGTCGGAGAAGGGCAGGTTGTCCAGCGCGCCGAGGCTGTCGTCGAGCTGCGCGACGCTGCTGGCGCCGATCAGCACCGAGGTCACGCGCTCGTCGCGCAGGGCCCAGGCCAGCGCCATCTGCGCCAGCGACTGCCCGCGCGCCGACGCCATCTCGTTCAGCGCGCGGACGTGGGCCAGGGTCTGGTCGGTGAGCAGGTCGGGCGAGAGCGACTTGTCCTGCGACGCCCGCGAGCCCTCCGGCACCCCGTCGAGGTACTTGCTGGTCAGCATGCCCTGGGCCAGCGGGGAGAACGCGATGCAGCCCACGCCCTCCTCCCCCAGCACGTCGAGCAGGTCCTCCTCGATCCAGCGGTTGAGCATCGAGTAGGAGGGCTGGTGGATCAGCAGCGGCGTGCCGAGGTCCTTCAGGATCGCGACGGCCTCGCGGGTGCGCTCGCCGCTGTAGGAGGAGATCCCGGCGTAGAGCGCGCGGCCGGAGCGCACCGCGGTGTCGAGCGCGCCCATCGTCTCCTCGAGCGGCGTGGTGGGGTCGAAGCGGTGGCTGTAGAAGATGTCGACGTAGTCGACGCCCATGCGCGCGAGCGACTGGTCGAGGCTCGACAGCAGGTACTTGCGGCTGCCGCCGCCCTGCCCGTAGGGGCCCGGCCACATGTCGTAGCCGGCCTTGGTGGAGAGCACGAGCTCGTCGCGGTACGGCCGGAAGTCCTGGGCGAAGATCGAGCCGAAGTTCTGCTCGGCGCTGCCGTAGGGCGGGCCGTAGTTGTTGGCCAGGTCGAAGTGGGTGACGCCGCGGTCGAACGCCCGGCGCAGGATGGCGCGCTGGGTCTCGATGGGCTTGTCGTCACCGAAGTTGTGCCACAGGCCGAGCGAGACGGCGGGCAGGTCGAGGCCACTGCGGCCGGTGCGGCGGTAGCGAGCGCTCTCATAGCGCGTGGGATCGGCGAGGTACGTCACGGGTACATCCTGCCTCAGCTCCGGTCGCGCGCCCTGATCCGCAGGCGTGCGGTGCTCGACTCCGCGATCGGCACGAGGCGGCCCGCGTCGACCCGGCAGGACGACCACCGGAGGATGTAGCCCCATGGCACACGTACGACGTCTCGACCACATCGGCATCACCGTCTCGGACCTCGCCTCGGCCACGGCGTTCTTCGTCGGGCTGGGGCTCGAGGTGGAGGGCACCGGATCCGTGAGGGGCGAGTTCGTGGAGACCGTCTGCGCCATCCCGGGCGCGCACTGCGAGATCGTCATGCTGCGCCCGCCCGACGGAGGGTCCCGGCTCGAGCTCTCGAGCTTCGTCACCCCGGACCACCTGCCCGGATCGCCCGCGGCGATGGCCAACGAGCTCGGCCTGCGCAACGTGTCGTTCGAGGTCGGCGACCTCGACGCGGTCATCGGGGAGCTGGCCGCGGCCGGGTACGGGCTCGTCGGCGGCATCGGCGAGTACGAGAACAGCGTGCGGATGGCCTACGTGCGCGGGCCCGACGGGATCGTCGTGTCCCTGTTCGAGCAGGTCGGCTGACCCGGTGACATCCGCCGGGCCCACGGGCCGCCGGAGCACGTGGACGTGGCCGAGGTCGTCACCGTGACCCGGGAGCTGGTCCTCGCCGCGCCGCGGACGGTGGGCACCCGGTGGTCCCGAGCGCGAACCGGCGCGGGGTGGTGCCGACGAGCCGCGTGAAGTGCCGGTGCAGGTGGGCCTGGTCGTGGAAGCCGACGGCGACGGCCACGTCGGCGATCGGCTCGCCGTCGAGCAGCCGGCGGCGGGCGGCCTCCACCCGGCGTCCGGTCAGGTAGCGGTGGGGCGGCAGCCCGAACTCCCGGGTGAACGTGCGCACGAGGTGAGCCGGGTGCGAGTGCAGGACCGCGGCCGCCTCGCGCAGCGCGAGACCCGGCACGAGGTGGGCGTCCAGCAGTTCCCGGAGATCCGCGGCCAGCCGGTGCGGAACGGGATCGGGCGGCGCACCGCGCAGGTGCAGCCGGATCCGGTCGCCGATCAGGGCCAGCCTGCTCTCGGCCTCCAGCTCGGCGCCGGGCCCGTCGACGACCCCGTGCAGCTGCGCGACGCGGGAGCGCAGGAGGTCGTCGTCGAGGGCGGGCGTGGCCAGCGCGGCGCCGGTCAGCGACGCGTCGAGCACGTCGGTGTCGACGTAGAGCACGCGCTTGCGGAAGCCGTCCGCGGTGGCGGCGCGGCCGGTGTGGGCGACGTGGGGCGGGAGCAGCGTGACGGAGCGCTCCAGGGCGCCGTGCTCGTGGTGGTCGAGGTCGTAGCGGATGACGCCCTCGTCGACCACGAGCAGCGTCCAGGTGTCGTGCGCGTGGGCCGGGTAGGCGTGGTCGGTGAACCGGGCGTGGAACACCTCGGTGATGCCGGGCACCCCCGGCGACCAGGCCCGCACGGTCATGCTCCGAACGTACAAGAACCGGCCACGCGGCCGGTCGATGCTGGGTCCCGTGCGATTCGACACCAAGATCGCGGTGCTGCTCCGCGACGATCTCGAGACCTGGCAACGACTGAACGTCACGGCGTTCCTGTGCAGCGGCATCGCCGCGAACCCCGGGCTCCTCGGCGAGCCCTACGCCGACGCCGACGGCACGCCGTACCTGCCGATGTTCCGCCAGCCCGTGCTCGTGTTCGAGGGCGACAAGGCCACGCTGACGGCGGTGCACGAGCGTGCCGTGCGCCGCGGGCTGCCGGAGGCGGTGTTCACCGCGGAACTGTTCGGCACCGGCCACGACGAGGCCAACCGGGCCGCGGTGGCGGCCGTGCCCGGTGCCGGCCTCGATCTCGTCGGCCTGGCCGTGCACGGCCCCCGCAACGCGGTGGACAAGGTGCTCAAGGGAGCCACCCTGCACCGCTGAGGACCCCTACCGGGCCGTCACCGTCTGCACGCTGATCTGGTCGCCCGGTGGGGTGCCCGCGCAGCCGGTGCCGGGCCGCTCGACGTACAGCGACGCGGTGGCGCCCGGTGGATAGACGCGCAGGCCCAGCACCGGGGTCGGCCTGCAGACCGCGGCGTCGTAGTTCTGGACGTTGACCAGCCTGAGTTGGGCCCCGGCGGCCTTGCCCGGCGCCAGGACGACCTCGCCGCCCCGGGGGCCCGACATGGCCGCGGCCGGGCCGACCTGGTGGCCGTCGGTGCCCGCGACGTAGGAGACGCCCGGGAAGCCACGCAGCTCGCACGTGCGGGTGCCGACGTTGGTGAGGATCAACGTCTGGATGACCGACCCGGCGGCGCCGTCGGACGGGCCGAGCGACCCCCTGAGCTCCGGGGTGTCGCACCGCTGCGGGTTCGTGTCGGCCGGGCCGGGCGCGGGCGGTTCGCTGGTCGTCCCGCCGGCGGGCGTGGCGGCCGACGTGGGCACGGCGGCCGTGGTCGGCGCCCCGGCGGCGGTCGTGGCCACGGGCGCCAACGTCCCCGGGTCCGAACAGCCTGCGGCGAGCGCGCCGAGCAGTCCGGCGGCGACGACGAGCCCCCGCCCGCGATGAGTGACGATCATTGGGATCCCCCGATCCTGGTAGTGCCTACCCCTACAACCCAGGACGTCCCGGGGCGGAACCCGTTGCGTCGGCGAACCATCCGATCGGACGACGGTCGATAGGCTGCGGCGGTGTCCGCGACGCGTCTCCTCGTGCTCGGGATGGTCCGCGGTTACGGCCGCACCCACGGCTACCGCATCGGCACCGACCTGATCTCCTGGGGTGCCGACGACTGGGCCAACGTCAAGTGGGGCTCGATCTACCACGCGCTGCGCAAGCTCACCGACGACGGACTGCTCGTCGACCACGACGAGGTGCCGGGCCGCACGGAGTACGAGCTCACCGAACGCGGCGAGGCGGAGTTCCTGCGGCTGCTGCGCGACGCGGTGCGCCGTCCGCAGACCCGTCCGGACTTCCTCGGCGGGGCACTCGCGATGCTGCCCGCCCTCCCCCGCGACGAGGCGATCCGGCTGCTGCGGGAGCGGAGGACGGCGCTGGAGGAGATCCGCGACAAGGCCCAGGGGCAGATCGACGGGCTGGTCGACCCCCGGCACTGGTCGGAGCTGTTCGGGCTCTGGCAGCAGACAGCCGCCGGCGGCGTCGCGTGGACGTCCGGGCTGATCGGACGGCTGGAGGCCGGCGCCTACGCGATGGCCGGCGAGCCGGACTCCCCCGGCCGTCCCGGCAGTTGGCACGAACTCCGCGGACAGGGCACACTCGACGGCCCGCATTCAAACTTGAACAACGGAGCTGCCTCGTGGCCGACACCTCCCGCATCGGGCCGCCGTCGTGGATCAAGGAGATGAACGAGGGGCTGATGGAGCAGGAGCGCCAGGGCGCCCTGGGCTTTCCGCTGTCCGTGCTCACCGTGCCCGGGCGGCGCAGCGGGCAGCCTCGCTCCACCCCGCTCACGGTGCTGGAGAAGGACGGGCAGCGCTACGTGGTGGGCGGGTTCCCCGCCGCCGACTGGATCCGCAACGTCCGGGCCGCCGGGGGCGGCACGCTGACCGTGGGCGGCGTCGAGGAGCGGGTGCGGCTCGTCGAGCTCGACCTCGACGAGGCCCGGCCGATCATGCGGGAGTGGCCCGCCGTCACCCCGCAGGGCGTGGAGATGATGCGCGACGCCGGCGTCGTCACCGACACCACTCCGGACGCGCTGGAGCAGGCGGCCGGGATCTGTCCGGTGTTCCGCGTGGAACGCGCCGTATGACCACCGGGGGATCCCCCACGCCGTCCGGGTGATCGACCTCGGCCCCGACGCGGGCGGGTGGGCGTCGACCGGCCGCCAGCCGAACTGCTGCGCGCCGGGGTCCTGCACCGGGGAACACCTGGCCCGCCACGTCGGTGCAGCCCGCACGGAGAGCGCGACTCGTTCGCACGCAGACCCCGACCCGCGGGTTGTGGGCTGTGCCGCTGGTCGCACCCCGCCTGATGGTGCTCGCGGCCCGGCTAGGGTCGGGTGCGATGGACGTCGGGCTGTTCCTCCTGCTGGTGCTGGCCGGTGTCGGGGCCGGCCTGTCGGGGTCGATCGCGGGGCTCGCGTCGCTGTTCTCCTACCCGGCCCTGCTGGCCGCCGGGCTGCCGCCGGTCACCGCGAACGTCACCAACACCGTGGCGCTGACGTTCAGCTCGCTCGGGTCCGTCGTCGGGTCGCGGCCGGAGCTGACCGGCCAGGGGGCCACGGTGAAGCGGTTCGCGCTGCTGACCGCCACGGGCGGCGCGCTGGGAGCCACGTTGGTGCTGCTCACCCCGCCCGGCGCATTCGAGCGGATCGTGCCGTTCCTCGTCGGCGGGGCGTCGACCGCGCTGCTGTTCCAGCCCTGGTTCCGGCCCGTCCCGGAGCCCGGGACGGGGGTACCGCGCACCAGTGCGGCGGTGGTCGCCGGGGTGTTCGCGGTGGCCGTCTACGGCGGCTACTTCGGCGCGGCGGCGGGCGTGCTCATGCTGGCGCTGATCCTGGTGAGCCTGCCGGTGTCGCTCCTGCAGGGCAACGCGCTGAAGAACGTGCTGCTCGGGCTGGCCAACGGCATCGCGGCGATCGGGTTCGCGTTCTTCGGCGGCGTCGACTGGCTCGCCGCGCTGCCGCTGGCCATCGGCCTGCTGGCCGGGGCCCGCGTCGGGCCGGCGGTGTCGCGCCGCATCCCGACCACCATCCTGCGGGTCGGCATCGCGCTGGCCGGACTGGGCCTGGCCGTCACGCTGGCCGTCGGGGCCTACTGAGCACCGCCCTCCGGACGAGCCCGACGGGCGCCGCCACCGGACCTCCAGCGGGCGCAGACGGCCCGTCCGGCGCACGAGCGTGCCGAGGCCGACCACCACCAGCACGGGCACCACCCCGGGTAAGCGTCAGCGGGTCGCCGCCGCTGCCCCACCGCCGTTTGCCGGCCGGGCGGGCCGGGTCGGCTCCCCGTCCGGTCAGAGCGGTCCGGGCTGGAACGTCGCCACCGAGTGCTCCACCCAGGGGTCGGCGGTGGTCCGCTCCGCCGTCGGGTAGCTCCAGCTCAGCAGGTACTCGGTGTGCGGCCCGACGACACCACGGACGTACTCGACGAGTGTCCCGCCATGCAGAAATCCCGACACGGTGTAGGAGTTCGCCGACGCGTCGACGGTCGTGGTGGTCACCTCGCCCCGCCTGCGCAGGTCCGCGGTGTGGTCGGCCGCCTCGGTGGCCGGCGTGGCCCCGGCCGGGGTCGCCGACGCCGAGGCGGTCACCTCGGTCCGGCCGTCCGCACTGCGGTAGGTCAGTCCCTCTCCACCGGTCGGGGAGGGACCGGCGACCAGGCTCGCAGGGACCTGCACGCTGAAGCCGAACTTCTCGTTGCGGTAGGTCGTCCACTCCGAGCTCGTCGCGTCCGCGCCGGATCCTCTGGCGGTCGCAGAGCCGACCGGAGCGGAGGACGGCGCGGGTCGAGCAGGGGTTGCACCGGCTGCCGGCACGACGCTCGCGCTGCTGGGCGGCGTCCCGTCGGGAGCGGCCTGCGTGGTGCAGCCGCTGAGCACTGTCATCGCGACGACGCCGGCGACCGCGACCCTCGTCGTGCCCCGCGACCCCACGGAGCCCCTACCGAGATCCTGTTTCCCGAACGACGTCACACAGCCCTCCCGACCGGATGGCCCCCGGGGAGGGCCGGAGCCTCCCCTGCACCTTAGGTCGATCTTCCCGTGGCGGCCGGGTGGCCGGACCGGATGCCGGGCCGACCCGACACCGACCCGGTGAACGCAGGTCGACCGGGACACTGCACGGCATGAGCGGACCTCACCGCGGGCGGGCCGTCATCGGAGGGGCGTGACCGCCGTGACCGGTCCGGCGAGCGACGCGCCGTTGCGCTGCAACCACTCCGACAGCGCGCGCTGCACGGCGGGCAGCGGCGGCCGACGGGAGGGGTCGTTGTCCATGGCGGCCTGGAGCAGCGCCAGGTGGGCCGTGCGTCGCGGGAGGTGCGACAGGGGCGCGCCCGAGGCCGCCGCGCGCAGACCCGACACCGCGTCGGGGTGGCCGCCGCGCGGGGGCTGCCCGGTGAGCGCGAACGACACCGTGGCGGCCAGCTGCCAGGCGTCCGAGGCGGGGGTGGCGCGCTCGCCGCACGCCGCCTCGGGCGAGAGGAAGTCGGGCGTGCCCAGCACGAAGCCGGTCTGCGTCATCGTGGCGTCGCCGGACTTGCGCGCGATGCCGAAGTCGATGAGGTGCGCGAACCCGCCGTGGTCGACGACGACGT
The DNA here is from genome assembly GCF_001899645.1 of Pseudonocardia sp. 73-21. Classification (GTDB taxonomy): domain Bacteria; phylum Actinomycetota; class Actinomycetes; order Mycobacteriales; family Pseudonocardiaceae; genus Pseudonocardia. The sequence continues at coordinate 92,957 of NZ_MKVV01000083.1, forward strand.
TGCCCGGCTTGACGTCCCGGTGCATGACGCCCTGCTGGTGGGCGGCGTGCAGCGCGCCTGCGAGGCTCAGCCACACCCGCGCCGCGGCCACGTCGTCGAGCGTGCCGCGGGAGCGCACGAGATCACCGAGCGACATGCCCTCGACGTAGCCCATGACGATCACCATGCCGTCGAGCTCCGAGAGGCCGGCGTCGCTGCGGGCGGGTACGAGATCGTGGATGCGGACGCAGTGCGGGTGCCGCACGGCGGCCAGCGCGCCGGCCTCGCGGCGGATGCGCTGCTCGGTCTCGGCGTCGGGCGCGTGGGCCGCCTTGAGCGCCACCACGTGGCCGAGCCGGGCGTCCTGGGCGAGCCAGACGCGCCCGAAGCCACCGGACCCCAGCCGGCGGATCAGCTGGAACCGCGGTCCGGCCGCGGTGGCGCCGGTGCGGGGTGCGCCGGGGAACGGGGGCGCGGCGATCAGGGTGGGCGGGTTGGATCGCGATGCCGCCGCACGGACCGGCGGCCGGACCGGCGGGGCCGACCGGGGCACCACGGGCGGCTCGGGCGCACGGGCGGCGAACCGCTCGGCGAGAGCGGACCTCGTCGGGGCAGCCTTCGCAGCGGCCGCCTTCGTGGGAGCCGGCCGCACCGGCGGCGGGACCGTCGAGCGGCGGACGGCCTCCCGCGACGGCGTGCCCACCACCAGCAGCACGAAGATTCCCACGAACGACCCGAGCACGGCCCCCAGCCACAGGTGCCCGGCCGAACCCGCCGGCACCCCGACGGTGAGGAACGCCACCGCCGCCGTCGGGATCCAGAAGAACTTCGACGGCCACGCGGGGCCCCGCCGCAGCGCGAGCCGTGCCTGGATCATGACGAACACGGTGACGAGGACCGGCGCGATCACCAGCAGGAACATCGCCAGGCCGAACCGGACGGGATCGGACCCGCCGAACGCGTCCGCGACGCTGCCGATGCCCAGGTACTCGGCCTGGCTGCCCAGCACGTAGCAGGCGTCGCCGCCCAGCTCGCGCAGCGCAGGCCGGCCGAGCCCGGAGAAACCGCCGCTGGCGGCGGCGGTGAAGATCCGCCCGGTGGCCGTGAACACGAGCAGCGGCAGCAGGCCCGCGGTGACGAGCCCGGCCGCGGCCAGCACGAACGACTCCGCGGCGCCGTAGCGGGACCCGATGCGCTTGCGCAGCAGCGCCACCACCAGCGCGCCGACGGTGGGCAGCAGCCCGACCCCGACACCCAGCGCGGAGACGGCCCACGGCCAGCTGCCGGGGCAGAACTGTGGCGCGACGGCCCGGTGCAGGGTGACCAGCAACCCCGCGAGCAGCGCGGCGACCCCCTCCACGCCGTCGTCCCCCTCCCGGGCCCCGAACCGCTCGGTGGCACCGCCACCACTATGGCATCGGATCGGGTGGGCGTGCCGTCAGCCCACGCCCACGACGGCGTCGGACGCCGCCCGCAGCGACGCGAGATCGCCGAACCCGGCCAGGGCCAGGGTGATGTCCAGCTCGGCCAGCACGCTGCGCAGCACGTGCCGAACCCCGTCCTGACCGCCCAGGGCGAGGCCGTAGGCGTACGGGCGGCCCAGCAGCACCGCGTCGGCGCCCAGGGCCACGGCCACAGCGGCGTCGGCGCCGGTGCGGACACCGGAGTCGAACAGCACGGGCACCCGCCCCTCGACGGCGGCGAGGATCCCCGGCAGCGTGGCGAGCGACCCGACGGCCCGGTCGACCTGCCGGCCGCCGTGGTTGGACACGACGATGCCGTCCATGCCGACGTCGAGGGCGCGCAGCGCGTCGTCGACGTGCTGGATGCCCTTGAGCACGATCGGCCCGTCCCAGTGCTCGCGGATGAGGTCGAGCCGGTCCCAGCGCAACGCGGTGCCGGTGAACATCGGCACCCAGCGCCCGACCGCGGCCATCAGGTCGTCCTCGGGGCTCTTCGCGAGCCCGGCCCGGAACGCGGGGTCGGAGAACGGGGTGGCCGTGCCCACGCCGCGCAGGAACGGCAGGTAGGCCCCGTCGAGGTCCATGGGACGCCAGCCGAGCGTCCAGGTGTCGAGGGTGACGACGAGCGTGGTGAAGCCGGCGGCGCGGGCCCGGTTCAGGATGCTGACCGTGACGTCGTCCTCGGTGGGCCAGTACAGCTGGTACCAGCGGGAACCGGCGCCGGACGCGTCGGCGACCTCCTCGATGCTGTGCGACGACGCGGTGGACAGGATCATCGGCACGTCGAGCTCGGCGGCCGCGCGGGCCACGGCGAGCTCGCCGTCGGCGTGCATGATCGAGAGCACACCGATCGGGGCGAGCAGCAGGGGCGCGGGCATCGTGGTGCCGAGGATCGTGGTGGACCAGTCGCGTGTGGTGGTGTCGCGCAGCATGCGCGGGACGAGCCCGTGGCGGTCGAACGCCTCGCGGTTGGCCCGCATCGTGGCCCCCGACCCCGCTCCCCCGGCCACGTAGCCGTAGGGCCCGTCCTCGAGCACCGCGCGTGCGGCGAGCTCGAGCCGGGCCGGATCGGTCGGGTAGGCGGGCCGCTCCCCTCCGAGCCCACGCAGGTAGATCTCGGCGGCGTAGCTGGAGAAGGACGCACTCATGGGTGGAACTCCCATCCGACGAACGGCACTCTCGTCGGAACCTATGCGACGAGAGTGCCGTTCGTCCCAGGGGGCTGGCACGATGTCTCGGGTGACCGATCTTCGCTCCCTCGCGCTGCTGCGTCGGGTCAAGGACCGGATCGACCGCGAGTACGCCCAGCCGCTCGACGTCGAGGCGCTCGCCCGGGGCGTGCACATGTCCGCGGGGCATCTCAGCCGGGAGTTCCGGCTCGCGTACGGCGAGTCGCCCTACTCCTACCTGATGACGCGCCGCATCGAGCGCGCGATGGCGCTGCTGCGCCGGGGTGACCTCAGCGTCACCGAGGTCTGCTTCGCCGTCGGCTCCTCGTCGCTGGGCACGTTCAGCACGCGCTTCACCGAACTCGTCGGCGTGTCCCCGAGTGCCTACCGGCGCGACGCCGCGGACGCGACGGTGGGCATGCCCTCGTGCGTGGCGAAGCAGGTGACCCGACCGGTCAGGAATCGAGAAGCGCCGGCCGGCGCGTCGCACCTAGCCTGACCAGCATGGACGAGGGAGCCGCCGTGAGCGTGCACGCCGCCGACAGCCACGACCTGATCCGGGTGACCGGCGCGCGGGTGAACAACCTCAAGGACATCAGCGTCGAGATCCCGAAGCGGCGGCTGACCGTGTTCACCGGGGTGTCCGGCTCGGGCAAGAGCTCGCTGGTGTTCCACACGATCGCCGCCGAGTCGCAGCGGATGATCAACGAGACCTACAGCGCGTTCGTCCAGGGCTTCATGCCGTCGCTGGCCCGTCCGGACGTCGACGTGCTCGACGGGTTGACCACCGCGATCATCGTCGACCAGCAGCGGATGGGCGCCGACCCCCGCTCCACCGTCGGCACGGCCACCGACACCGGCGCGATGCTGCGCATCCTGTTCAGCCGGCTCGGGCAGCCGCACCTCGGCCCGCCGCAGGCGTTCTCGTTCAACGTGGCGTCCATCAGTGGCGGGGGCGCGGTCACGTTCGAGCGCGGCGGGCAGAAGGTGAAGGAGCGGCGCAGCTTCAGCATCACCGGCGGCATGTGCCCGCGCTGCGAGGGCCGCGGCTCGGTCAACGACATCGACCTGGCCGCGCTCTACGACGACAGCAGGTCGATCAACGAAGGTGCCATCACCATCCCCGGCTACAGCATGGAGGGGTGGCACGGCCGGATCTTCCGCGGCTGCGGCTTCTTCGACCCGGACAAGCCGATCCGCGACTTCACGAAGAAGCAGCTGAACGACCTGCTCCACAAGGAGCCGACCAGAATCAAGGTCGAGGGCATCAACCTGACCTACGCGGGGCTGATCCCGTCGATCCAGAAGTCCTACCTGTCCAAGGACATCGACGCGCTGCAGCCGCACATCCGCGCGTTCGTGGAGCGCGTCGCCACCTTCACCACCTGCCCGGAGTGCGACGGCACCCGCCTCACCGAGGGCGCGCGCTCGTCGAAGATCAAGGGCATCAGCATCGCCGACGCCTGCGCCATGCAGATCAGCGACCTCGCCGCGTGGGTCGGCGCCCTCGACGAACCGTCCGTGGCCCCGCTCCTGGCGAACCTGCGCCACACGCTCGACTCGTTCGTCGAGATCGGGCTGGGCTACCTGAGCCTGGACCGGCCCTCGGGCACGCTCTCGGGCGGCGAGGCCCAGCGCACCAAGATGATCCGTCACCTCGGCTCGTCGCTCACCGACGTCACCTACGTCTTCGACGAGCCGACGATCGGCCTGCACCCGCACGACATCGCGCGGATGAACGCCCTGCTGCGGCAGCTGCGCGACAAGGGCAACACGGTGCTCGTCGTGGAGCACAAGCCGGAGGCGATCGCCATCGCCGACCACGTCGTCGACCTCGGCCCCCGCGCCGGCTCGGCGGGCGGCGAGATCGTGTTCGAGGGCACCGTCGAGGGTCTGCGCACGAGCGGCACACTCACCGGCAAGCACTTCGACGACCGCGTGTCGGTGAAACCGGAGGTGCGGACGCCGTCCGGGGCGCTGGAGGTGCGCGGCGCCCGCACCCACAACCTGCAGGGCGTCGACGTCGACATCCCGCTCGGTGTGCTGGTCGTGCTCACCGGTGTGGCGGGCTCGGGCAAGAGCTCGCTGGTCAACGGCTCGGTGGCCGGCCGCGACGGCGTGGTCGCGATCGACCAGGGCGCCATCCGCGGCTCGCGCCGGAGCAACCCGGCCACCTACACCGGCCTGCTGGAGCCGATCCGCAAGGCGTTCGCCAAGGCCAACGGCGTCAAGCCCGCGCTGTTCAGCGCCAACTCCGAGGGCGCGTGCCCCAACTGCAACGGCAACGGCGTCGTCTACACCGACCTGGGCATGATGGCCGGTGTCGCCCACCCCTGCGAGGTGTGTGAGGGCAAGCGGTTCGACGCCGCGGTGCTGGAGTACAGGTTCGGTGGCCGCGACATCAGCGAGGTGCTCACCATGTCGGTGGCCGACGCCGAGCTGTTCTTCGCCGCCGGCGACGCGAAGCTCCCGGCCGCCCACAAGATCCTCGAGAGGCTGGTCGACGTCGGGCTCGGCTATCTCACCATCGGCCAGCCGCTCACCACGCTGTCGGGCGGCGAGCGCCAGCGGCTCAAGCTGGCCACGCACATGGGCGAGAAGGGCGACGTCCTCATCCTCGACGAGCCGACGTCCGGCCTGCACCTCGCCGACGTCGAGCAGTTGCTCGGGCTCCTGGACCGGCTCGTCGACGCCGGCAAGTCGGTGATCGTCATCGAGCACCACCAGGCGGTGATGGCCCACGCCGACTGGATCATCGACCTCGGGCCGGGCGCCGGCCACGACGGGGGCCGGATCGTCTTCGAAGGCACGCCGGCCGACCTGGTGGCCGCCCGCTCGACGCTGACGGGCGACCACCTCGCGGCCTATGTCGGGGCGTGATCGGTCAGGATCCGAGAAGCCCGGAACCCCCCGCCATCGCTACCGTGACCAGCATGGACATCACGATTCACTCCACCTTCCTCCCGCACGACGACCCGGACGCGGCGCTGGCCTTCTACCGCGACAAGCTGGGCTTCGAGGTCCGCCAGGACGTCGGCTACAACGGCCTCCGCTGGATCACCGTCGGCCCACCCGGACAGCCCGACACGTCGGTCGTGCTGAACCCGCCGCAGGCCAACCCCGGCCTCACCGACGACGAGCGCCGCGTCATCGCCGAGATGATGGCCAAGGGCACCTTCGGTGCGATCCTGCTGGCCACCAAGGACCTCGACGGCACGTTCGAGCGGCTGCAGGCCGGCGACGTCGAGGTCGTGCAGGAGCCCACCGAGCAGCCCTACGGCGTGCGCGACTGCGCCTTCCGCGACCCGGCGGGCAACATGGTCCGGATCCAGGAGCTGCGCTGAGTCCGACCGGTGCGGGATGTCGACGCCGGCCGCACGCAGGTCCGCCTCGATCAGCGCCCGTCAGCCGGACCAGGGCGGGAGACTCGTCCGCCGGTGGTTGTCGATCAGGTCGTGCCGGGCGGCGGCGTCGGACCCGGCCCGCATCCACCGACGGTGACCATCCCGGTCCGCGTCGAGGGGGCGAGTCGCTCATGCGTTCAGCGTGGGCCCAGACCTCGGGGCGGGGCTCTCTATCCGGCGGCGGTCCAGGTCGGCGTTGAGGCGGGCGAGCAGGGTGGCGAGAGTGTCACCGTCACCGTCCGACCAGCCCGTGAGGACCGCGGCGAGGCCGGCCCGCCGGACGTCCCGGACCCGGGCCACCTGCGCGCCGCCCGCGGCCGTCAGCTCCACGAGCACCGCACGCGGGTCGCGGTCGGGCCGGGTCGTGACGAGCCCGGCGGCCGCCAGCTTCGCCACGTGCCGGCTGGCCGTCGGCTTGCTGACGCCGAGGCGGCGGGTGAGCTCCCCGAGCCCCTGCGGGCCGTGCTCGTCGACGAGGGCGAGGACCGGGTAGGTGTAGCGGTCGACCGGTCCGGCGCCGTACCCGCTGGACCAGACCTCCTCCAGCGTGCGGCGGACCAGCACGGTGATCTCCCGTTCGACCCGGGCCAGGGCGTCGTCGGTGATGAGGACACCTCCGTGCGAATCGGGACGTTCGGAGCGAACGAGGCTACTCCTGTTGCACGATCGACCGTTACGCCGTGCAATGTTTCTCGTAGGTAAGACGCACGTGACGGAAGGTCGGGGACATGTGCGGAATCTGCGGATGGGTGGACCACGAGCGCGACCTGGGGGCGCCGGACGCCCGGCGTGAGCTGGCGGCGATGACGGAGACGATGGCCTGCCGCGGCCCGGACCAGGAAGGCACCTGGGTGGACGGGCCGGTCGCTCTCGGGCACCGGCGGCTCGCGGTGATCGACGTGCCGGGCGGGCGCCAGCCGATGACGCTGCCGGTCGGCGACGAGCAGACGATGACCATCGTCTACAGCGGCGAGACCTACAACTTCCGCGAGCTGCGCGAGCGCCTCGCCGCGGCCGGCCACCGCTTCGAGACCAGCAGCGACACCGAGGTGGTGCTGCACGCCCACCAGGAGTGGGGTGGCCGCGACCCGCGCCACGCCGTGCGCGAGCTCAACGGCATGTTCGCCTACGCGCTCTGGGACAGCCGCACCCGCGAGCTGGTGCTCGTGCGTGACCGGCTGGGCATCAAGCCGCTCTACTACTACCCCACCCCGCACGGCGTGCTGTTCGGCTCGGAGCCCAAGGCGATCCTGGCCAACGCCGCCGCGAAGCGCGTCGTGGACCTGGCCGGACTGCGCCGGGCGCTGTCCTGGGTGGCCGACCCGGGCAACGCGGTGTTCCGGGACATGCGCGAGGTTCCGCCCGGTCACGTCGTGCGGATCAACCGCGACGGCATCCGCGAGCTGCGCTACTGGGCGCTCGAGGACACCGGCCACACCGACGACGTGCCCACCACGGTCCGCACCGTCCGGGACCTGCTCGAGGACACCGCGAAACGGCAGCTGATCAGCGACGTGCCGCTGTGCACGCTGCTCTCGGGCGGGCTCGACTCGTCGGCGCTCACGGCGCTGGCCGCCAGGCACCGCGCCGATTCCGGGGAGGGGAGGGTGCGCTCGTTCGCCGTCGACTTCGTCGGCTACAACGACAACTTCGCCGCCGACGACGTGCGCGGCACCCCGGACGGCCCCTACGTGCAGGAGGTCGCGCGGTTCGTCGGCACCGACCACACCGACATCACGCTGTCCACCGAGCAGATGATGGACCCGGGCGTGCGGGCGGCCGCCCTGCACTCCCGCGACCTGCCGATCACCGCCGGCGACCTGGACACGTCGCTGTACCTGCTGTTCAGGGCCGTCCGCGAGCGCTCGACGGTGGCGCTGTCGGGCGAGTCCGCCGACGAGGTGTTCGGCGGCTACCGCGACTTCCACGACGCCGACACCGTCGCCGCCGACACGTTCCCGTGGTTCGCCGGCCGGATGATGAAGCAGGCGAACGCCGGCCCGACGCTGTTCGACGAGCGCCTCACGAAGGAGCTCGACCTGCCCGGCTACCTCGACGCGCAGTACCGCCGCGCGCTCAGCGAGGTGCCGCAGCTGACCGGCCCCGTCGCGGCCGATCCGCACGAGCGGCGGATGCGCGAGATCTGCTACCTCTACCTCACCCGGTTCCTGCCCAACCTGCTCGACCGCAAGGACCGGATGAGCATGGCCGTGGGCCTGGAGGTGCGCGTGCCGTTCTGCGACCACCGGCTCGTCGAGTACGTCTTCGGCACGCCGTGGGCGCACAAGAACTTCGACGGCCGTGAGAAGAGCCTGCTGCGCGCGGCGACGGCGGACCTGTTGCCGGAGTCGGTCGTGCGGCGCGTCAAGAGCCCGTACCCGTCGACGCAGGACGCCGGGTACGAGCGGGTGCTGCGCGAGGGCGTCGGGCGCACCGTGGCGAACCCGGACTCGAAGGTGGCGCCCCTGCTCGACGCGGCGTCGGTGCGCGCGCGCCTGACCGAGACCGTCGACGGCCGGTCCGCGATGGCCGACCGCATGCAGTGGGAGCAGGTGCTCACGCTCGACTCCTGGCTGACCGACTACCAGGTGGACGTGCAGCTGTAGGGCGGCTCCGCCGCCCGTGCGCGGAAATCAGGGCCAGGGCACTGATTTCCGCGCACGATCTCCCCTCGGGCCGGAATGTTCGGCTGCCGGGCGCGTTGGCGCTGAGGGAGTGCCGAACCCGAGGAGCCTGCCATGACGCTGACCTATCCCGGTGCACCGTTCGGGCCGAAGCCGCCCACCACCGTGAACTACCGGATCGACGGCCCGGCCCACAAGCTGCTGATGCACCCCTACCCGCGCCGGATCCGGGCGGAGTTCGCCGGGCGCACGGTCCTCGACACCACCGCCGGCGTGCTCCTGCACGAGACGGCGCTGCCGCCGCGGCTCTACGTGCCCGAGGCCGACCTCGACGCCTCGGCGTTCGTGGCCACCGACCTCTCCACGCACTGCCCGTTCAAGGGCGACGCCACCTACCGCTCGCTCGTCGTGGGCGACCGGACCGTCGAGAACGCGCTCTGGGCCTACCCGACCCCCACGGCCGAGGCGCCGTGGCTGGCCGGGCTGGCGTCGCTGTACTGGGAGGCGGCCGACGCCTGGTTCGACGAGGACGAGCAGGTCAAGGGGCTCACCGACCCCTACCACCGGGTGGACGTGCGCGCGTCGAGCCGGCACGTCGAGATCTTCGCCGGCGACGAGCTGATCGCCGAGACCCACCGCCCGCTGGTGGTGGCCGAGACCGGGCTGCCGCTGCGCTTCTACCTCTCCCCCGACGAGGTGAAGGTGCCGCTGGAGCCCACCGCCACGTCCACGCACTGCCCGTACAAGGGCGACGCCCGCTACTGGACGGTGCGCCTCGGCGACGGCCGCGAGCTCACCGACGCCGCCTGGGGCTACGACGAGCCGTTGGCGGAGTCGGCCCGCCTCGCGGGCCGCGTCAGCCTCCTGCACGACGACCTGCGGATCGTGGTGGACGGCGCGGCCACCTAGTCCTCGTCCACCAGGAGTGCCTCCAGCGCCGGCATCGCGGTGTGCAGCGCGGCGAGCTGGTCGGGGTCGAGCCGGGCCAGGCGCCGCGCCACCAGCGCGGTGCGGTGGCTGCGCACGTCGTCGAGCTGGGCGGAGCCGAGCTCGGACAGCGTGATCAGCACCCCGCGGGCGTCCTGGGGGTCGGGCTCGCGGTAGACCAGACCCTGGTCGACGAGCGAGGTGAGCACCCTGCTCATCGTGGGCGCGGTGACCGCCTCCCGGCGCGCCAGCTCCGACAGGCGCAGCGGCCCGTGCTGCTCGACGGTGACCAGCGCGGAGAGCTGCAACGGCGGGATGGACTCGTGGCCGTCGATGCGGATGCGGCGGTTGAGCCGACCGACGGTGAGGCGGAGGCGGGCCGCGAGATCGGTACGGGCGTCATCGGCCGTGGGATCGGCCGTGTCGGCGGTGCGCGCACTCATCGTGCCATCGTGCCATCTCCGCTGATCAGCCCGTGGCCACCCCGACCGTTCCGGACAAATCAGACCTTGCGCAGCCGGATCCCGGTCACGTTGTGGTCGGCCCCCTTGCGCAGCACGAGGCTGGCGCGGCCGCGGGTGGGCTTGATGTTGTCCACCAGGTTGGGGCCGTTGATCGTCGCCCAGATCTGCTCGGCCCGGGCGACCGCCTGGTCCTCGTCGAGCTCGGCGTAGCGGCGGAAGTAGGACTCCGGGTCGCGGAACGCGGTCTCGCGCAGCCGCAGGAAGCGGTCGACGTACCAGCGCCGGATGTCGTCGGTGGCGGCGTCGACGTAGACCGAGAAGTCGATGAAGTCGCTCACCGCGAGCGAGCCCGAGCCGCTGGGCTGCAGGACGTTCAGGCCCTCCAGCAGCAGGATGTCGGGACGGTGCACGGTCATCCGCTCGCCCTCGACGATGTCGTAGACGAGGTGGGAGTACACCGGCGCCGTCACCTCCGAGCGGCCCGCCTTCACCTCGGTGACGAACCGCAGCAGCGCGCGCCGGTCGTAGGACTCCGGGAAGCCCTTGCGCTCCATCAGGCCGCGCCTGGCCAGCTCGGCGTTGGGAAGCAGGAACCCGTCGGTGGTCACCAGCTCCACCCGCGGGTGCTGGGGCCATCGGGCCAAGAGCAGGCGCAGCAGCCGTGCGGTGGTGGACTTGCCGACCGACACCGACCCCGCGATCCCGATGACGAACGGCGTCCGTGCGTTCGTGTTGCCGAGGAACGTGCGGTAGGCGCGGTAGAGCCGGCCGCCCTCCTGGACGTGCAGCGTGAGCAGCCGCGACAGGGGCAGGTAGACGTGGCGGACCTCGTCGAGGTCCACGGCGTCACCGAAGCTGCGGACGCGGTCGAGCTCCTCCGCGGTCAGCGGCAGCGGGGTGGCCTCCCCCAGCTTGGCCCACGACGCCCGGTCGAAGTCGACGAAGGGCGACGAGGCCTCACGCGCACCGGTGCGGCTGCCGTTCATGAACCAGCAACCTAGAGGCCAGACCGCTTCCGGTCGCCCCGAGGTGACGCGCGGCTCACCGAACAGTCGGTGGGCGGGCCTGCTGGCCCCGCGCGCGGCACTCCCGGCTGTGGACCTGCATCGGCGCCCCCGGCAGCGCGGCCGGGCACTCCCGGTTGGACCGGGCGGCCTACACTGGCCCCACCCTTCTCGAGGAGTCGTCCCCGTGCCCACCGCACGCCCCGCCGAGCCGGGCTGCTGTACGGGGCCGGGCAATGCCCGGCTCCCCCGCGCCGGTGTGGGTGTGTCGTGACCGTTCTCTGGTCCCTGCTCGGCCTGCTGGCCGTGGTCGCGCTGACGGCCGGCACCGCCGTGTCCGTCGCGTCGGAGTTCGCGCTCACCGCGCTGGAGCGCAGCCAGGTCGACAGCCACGTCGCCGAGTGCGATGACCGGGCCGCTCGCCGGGTGCAGCGCGCCCACCGCAACCTGTCGTTCCAGCTCTCGGGCAGCCAGCTGGGCATCACCGTCACCACCCTGGTCACCGGCTACATCGCGGAGCCCGCGATCGCGGCGCTGTTCCGCCCGGGCCTGGTCGGCATCGGCATCCCCGCCGGGTTCGCCGACGGCGTCGCCACCGTCCTGTCCCTGCTGCTGGCCACCACCCTGTCGATGGTGTTCGGCGAGCTCGTGCCCAAGAACCTCGCCATCGCCGACCCGCTGCGTACCGCCCGCGCCGTGGTCTGGCTGCAGAGCGGGTTCGCCACCACGTTCCGCTGGCTGATCAGCGGCCTCAACGCGCTGGCCAACACGATCGTCCGACGCCTGGGCGTCGAACCGGCCGAGGAGCTGCGCTCGGCCCGCTCACCGCGGGAGCTCAGCTCGCTCGTGCGCACCAGCGCCCAGCACGGCACCCTCGATGCCGGCACCGCCACCCTGCTGGACCGCTCGCTGCGCTTCACCGACCGCGTGGCCGAGGACCTCATGACCCCCCGCGTGCGCAGCGAGTTCCTCGCCGCCGACGACACGGTGGACGATCTGGTCGCGCTGTCGCGGCGCAGCGGCTTCTCCCGCTTCCCCGTCTACGACAGCGACCCGGACGTCGTGCTCGGCGCCGTGCACGTCAAGCAGGCGTTCGGGGTGCCGGTGCCCGACCGCGCGCGGGTCACCGTGCGCGAGCTGATCCAGCCGGTGCCGACGGTGCCCGAGTCCCTCGACGGCGACGCGCTGCTCACCACACTGCGCCGGTCCGGGCTGCAGATTGCCCTGGTGGTCGACGAGTACGGCGGCACCGCCGGCATCGTCACGCTGGAGGACCTCGTCGAGGAGATCGTCGGCGAGGTGCGCGACGAGCACGACCGCGTCGAGCAGGCCCGCGTCCGGCCGCTGGCCACCGGGGTGTGGCTGATGTCGGGGCTGCTGCGCGCCGACGAGGTGGCCGAGGCCACCGGCTTCGAGATGCCCGAGGGCGAGTACGAGACCCTGGCCGGGCTGGTGCTGGCCCGGCTGGGCCGCATCCCCGACGTCGGCACGGACCTCGTCGTCGCCGGATGGCGCCTCACCGTGATGCGCCGCGACCGCAACCGGCTGGCCGAGCTGCGGCTGGCCCGTCCGGGCGCCACCGTCGACGTCGCCGGGCGTGCGGTCCCGGAGGTGGCCCGTGGGTAGCGACCTGCTCGCGCTGCTGGCCGCCGTCGCGCTGCTGGCCACCAACGCGTTCTTCGTCGGCGCCGAGTTCGCGCTGGTCTCCGCGCGCCGCGACCGGCTCGACGCCATGGCCCGGTCCGGGGTCGCCGGCGCCCGCACGGTGCTGAAGGCCGGCGCCGACCTCTCCCGCATGCTCGCGGCGTCGCAGCTGGGCATCACGATCTGCTCCCTGCTGCTGGGCCGCCTCGGCGAGCCCGCGGTCGCCCACCTCATCGGGCGGCCCTTCACCTGGGCCGGGTTGCCGGAGGCCGTGCTCGAACCGATCGCGTTCGCGCTGTCGCTCGCCGTCGTGGTGGTGGCGCACATGGTGATCGGCGAGATGGTGCCCAAGAACATCGCGATCGCCGGTCCGGAACGCACCGCGATCCTGCTCGTGCCGCCCTTCCTCGTGTTCACCACCGCGATGCGCCCGTTGATCGAGCTGTTCAACGTCATGGCCAACGGGGTGCTGAAGCTGCTGAAGGTGGAGCCGCGCGACGAGCTGGAGGCGGCGTTCACCTCGGGCGAGCTGGCCGACCTCATCGCCGAGTCCGGCCGGGAGGGGCTGCTCGACGACGACGAGTCCCAGCGCCTGGAGCGCACGCTGAGCTCCGTGGGGGCCACGGTCGTCGACGTCCTCATCCCCCGTGACGAGTTCGTGGTGCTGCCGGTCCGGCCGCTCGTGAGCGACGTGGCCCGGGTGGTGGCCGACACCGGGTTCTCCCGGTTCCCGGTGCTCGGCCCCGAGGGGCGCTTCGCCGGCTACCTGCACGTCAAGGACATCCTCGACCTCATCGACGACGCCGGCGCCGAGGTGCCCGCGGAGCGGGTACGCGCCCTGCCCGAGGTGCGCGCCGCGGCCCGGCTGGACGAGGCGCTGGCCGAGCTGCGCCGCACCGGGGCGCACCTGGGCCGGGTCAACGACGCCCGCGGCGTCACGGTCGGGCTGGTGACGCTGGAGGACCTCATCGAGCACTTCGTCGGCACGGTGTCGGACTCCACCCACACCACACGCTGAGCGCCAGGTCCTCAGGGCCAGGGCCGCCGCCACGGGCCGTCGCCGGCTCGAACCCCGTGACCAGCGCGAACAGCAGCATCGTGGGCGACCACCATCGACCCGGGCGCGGCACCGCAGGGTGCGGCCGGCCGCGTCTCCCTGGTCGTCGACGACGTGATGGCCGAGCCCTGGCGGGCGCGCGCACGGACAAGCCGGGCCGTCGCCCCCTGAGCCCGCCGGGTCAGCGGCAGGCGACGTTCGCGTAGCCCTTGGCGGCCTGGAACACCTTGTTGGTGCAGGTCACCCGGTTGGGGTCCTTGTTGGTGGTGATCGTGAACCCGTAGCCGGTGCCGTTGACGGTGGCGTTGTTGCCGGCGAACACGGTGTCCAGCGCCCAGCCCTCGACCACCTAGTGCAGCTGGAACCCGTCGACCGGGCTCTGCGCGCTGCTGACGTAGATGCCCTCCCCGATGGCCGGCGTGCGCAGGCCCGCGCGCTGGATCAGGTTGCCGCGCACCAGGTTGTCGCTGCTGGCGCGGCGCAGGTGCAGGGCCTCGTCGCCGACGCCGGTGATCGCCAGGTGTTGCCCGGGCTGTCGGTGCAGGTCAGCGCGCTGTTAGGGCGATAGTTCCGGTTTCATCACTACGAGGTACGGTCGGCCGCGTGGAGTCACTCGACGGGCGGGCGTGGCGGGCCCGTGCCGCCGCCCACCGGGTGCGGATCGAGCGCTGGACGCTCCCCCACCGCGAGCGCCGCCGGCGCCACGAGACCCACCCCGTCATGGACTTCCTGTTCACCTACTACTCGCTGCGCCCGGTGCGCCTCGAGGAGTGGCACCCCGGTCCCGGCGTGCTGCTCGGGGACGCGGAGGAGTTCCTCGACCGGCTCGGCTACGTCCGCGACGGAGACGGGGTGCGCCTCGACGTCGCCGCGCTGCCCGAGCGGATCGCCGGCACCGCGTCGTTCGTGCGCGCGCTGCTGGTGGCCACGGCGTCGCGGCCCGCCCGGCTGGGTTGCTTCGGCCTGCACGAGTGGGCGATGGTCTACCGCAGCGACGCGCCCCGCCACGACGCCGTGCCGCTGCGGCTGGGCGCCGCCGGCACCGACGCCGTCGTGGAGCAGCTGCCGGTGCACTGCACCCACCACGACGCGTTCCGCTTCTTCACCGCCGCGGCGCGCCCCCTGAACGCCCTCACGCCCGAGCGCGAGGACCAGGTGGCCCACGAGCAGCCGGGCTGCCTGCACGCCACCATGGATCTCTACAAGTGGGCCTACAAGCTCGCCCCGGTCACCCCGTCGGAGCTGCTGGCCGACTGCTTCGCGCTCGCCGTCGACGTCCGGGAGCTCGACATGCGCGCGAGCCCCTACGACCTCGCCGATCTCGGCTACCCGCCCGTGGCGATCGAGACCCCGGCCGGGCGGGCCGAGTACGCCCGCGCCCAGGCCGGCTTCGCCGGGCGCGCCGCTCCCCTGCGGTCCCACCTCGTCGCCGTGTGCGACGAGCTCCTGGCCTGACGAGCCGGGCCCGGCTGCCCCGGATCACTGCGGGTTGGTCGGTCAATCTTTGATCGACAGTGTGCTGGCGTCAATGAATGCTTGACACATGGAACGAGTGGCAGGCGATCTCTTTCCGCGGAGATGTATCAGGTCGGGCCCGGAGCGACTCGTTGGGCACGGGAGGCGGGTTCGTGGAGGGGGCCGCCTCCCGTGTGATCGTCGTCCGCGCGACCTCGCTACGACAGTGAGGGGCAGGAGGTTGCGCGGGCGACGGTGATGCCCAGGACCGGGCGACGCTCAGGAGTAGGCCGCCACGGGCGGGCAGCTGCACACGAGGTTGCGGTCGCCGTGGGCGCCGTCGATGCGCCGCACCGGCGGCCACACCTTGTGGCCGTGCACGCCGGGCGTCACGCCGGCGGGGTACGCGGCCTGCTCGCGGGTGTAGGGGTGGTCCCACTTGTCGGTCATGCACGCCGCGGTGTGCGGGGCGCCGCGCAGCGGGTTGTCGTCCACCGGCCACTCCCCCGCCGCCACCCGGTCGATCTCCCCGCGGATGCCGATCATGGCGTCGACGAAGCGGTCGATCTCGGCCAGGTCCTCGCTCTCAGTGGGCTCCACCATGAGCGTGCCGGCCACCGGGAACGACATCGTCGGGGCGTGCAGGCCGTAGTCGGCGAGCCGCTTGGCCACGTCGTCCACGGTGACGCCCGAGTCCTTCGTGATGCCCCGCAGGTCGAGGATGCACTCGTGGGCCACGTGCCCGCCGGCACCCGCGTAGAGCACCGGGTAGTGCTCGCCCAGCCGGGTCGCCACGTAGTTGGCGGCCGCGATGGCCGTCAGGGTGGCGCGGCGCAGGCCGTCGGCCCCCATCAGACGCACGTAGGCCCACGAGATGGGCAGCACGCCGGGGCTGCCGTGCGGGGCGGCCGAGACCGCACCCACGACGCCACGACCCGGCAGGAACGGGGCCAGGTGCTCGGCCACGGCCACCGGGCCGACACCGGGCCCGCCGCCACCGTGCGGGATGCAGAACGTCTTGTGCAGGTTCAGGTGGCTCACGTCGCCACCGAACGCGCCGGGCCGTGCGACGCCGACCAGAGCGTTGAGGTTCGCGCCGTCGACGTAGACCTGCCCGCCGGCCTCGTGCACGGCGTCGCAGACGTCGCGGACCCCCGCCTCGAAGACGCCGTGCGTGGACGGGTAGGTGATCATCAGCGCGGCGAGGGCATCGCGGTGCTCGGCGATCTTCGCCCGCAGGTCGTCGAGGTCGACGTCGCCGGTCGGGCTCGTGGCCACCACCACCACGCGCATGCCCGCCATCACGGCCGACGCGGCGTTGGTGCCGTGGGCGCTGGCCGGGATCAGGCAGACGTCGCGGTGGTGGTCACCGCGGCTGCGGTGGTAGGCCGCGATGGCCAGCAGGCCCGCGAACTCGCCCTGGCTGCCCGCGTTGGGCTGCAGGGAGACCGCCGCGTAGCCGGTGAGCTCGGCCAGCCAGCGCTCCAGATCGGCGATCAGCTCCAGCGTGCCGGCGGCGTCGGCCTCGGGGGCGAACGGGTGCAGGTCGGCGAACGCGGGCCAGGTGACCGGCTCCATCTCGGTGGCCGCGTTGAGCTTCATCGTGCACGAGCCGAGCGGGATCATCGTGCGGTCCAGCGCGAGGTCGGCGTCGGCGAGGCGGCGCAGCCAGCGCATCAGCGAGGTCTCCGAGCGGTGCTCGTGGAACACCGGGTGGGTCAGGTAGCCGCTGGTGCGGGCCAGCGCCCCGGGCAGGGCGTCCTCGGTGGCGGTGTCCAGAGCGGTCGCGTCGGCCGTGATCCCGAAGGCGGCCCAGACCGTCTCCAGGTGCGCCACGGTGGTCAGCTCCGAGCAGGCGATGCCGACGGTGTCGGCATCCACCCGGCGCAGCGCGATCCCGGCGGCGTGGGCGGCGTCGGTGACCGCCTCGGCGCGGCCGGGCACCCGGGCCTGCACGGTGTCGAAGAACGCGTCGTGGACGACCCCCACTCCCCCGCTGCGCAGACCCGCCGCGAGCACCACCGCCATCCGGTGGGCCCGCTCGGCGATGCGGCGCAGCCCGTCGGGGCCGTGGTAGACGGCGTAGCAGGCGGCGACGACGGCGAGCAGCACCTGCGCGGTGCAGATGTTCGACGTGGCCTTCTCCCGGCGGATGTGCTGCTCCCGGGTCTGCAGCGCCAGGCGCAGCGCGGGACGGCCGTCGGCGTCCCGGGAGAGGCCGACGAGGCGGCCCGGGAGCTGACGGGCGAGCTTCTGGCCCACCGACAGGTAGCCGGCGTGCGGGCCGCCGAAGCCCAGCGGTACGCCGAAGCGCTGCGTGGTGCCCACGGCGGCGTCGGCGCCGAGCTCGCCGGGCGGGGTGAGCAGGGTCAGCGCGAGCAGGTCGGCGGCGACGGCGACGAGCGCGCCCCGCTCGTGGGCCGCGTCGATCACGGGACGCAGGTCGCGCACGGCGCCCGAGGCCCCCGGGTAGGACACCAGGGCACCGAAGAAGTCACCGTCCGGCAGCTCATCGGCGTCGTTGCCCGGGCCCGCGAGCGACCCTCCGGCCACCACGAGCTCGATACCGAGCGGGGCCGCGCGCGTGTGCAGCACCTCGAGGGTCTGGGGCAGCGTGTCGGCGTCCACCACGAAGCGGTTGCTCGGCGACTTCCCGGCCCGGCGCAGCAGCGTCATCGCCTCGGCGGCCGCCGTCGCCTCGTCGAGCAGCGACGCCCCGGCCACCGGCAGCCCGGTCAGGTCCGACACCGTGGTCTGGAACGTCAGCAGCGCCTCGAGCCGGCCCTGGCTGATCTCCGGCTGGTAGGGCGTGTACGCGGTGTACCAGGCGGGGTTCTCCAGCACGTTGCGGAGGATCACCGTCGGCGTGACGGTGCCCGAGTAGCCCAGCCCGATCATCGGGACGGTCACGGTGTTGCGGTCGGCCAGCCGGCGCAGCTCGGCCAGCACCTCGCTCTCCGTGGCGGCCGGCGGCAGGCCGGGCAGCGCGTGGTCCTGGATGCTGTCGGGCACGGCCGCGGCGGCCAGCTCGTCGAGCGACCCGGCACCGATCGCGGCGAGCACGGTGTCCAGCTCGGCCGGGCGGGGGCCGATGTGGCGGTCGGCGAACGGCGTGCCGCGCTCGAGATCACGGAGAGAGCTGCGCTCGGACAAGGAGACTCCAGGGTTTCGGGCGGCGCGCGGACCTGCCCTCCCCCTCTGTCTCCGCCCGGTACCCGGGCGCCTGAGAGATTCACCCGGCGAGCCGGGCTTTCCCCGTCGGCGGACGCCTGCACGTGCGCAGGCATCGCTTTCCAGAGGCGTCTCACCGGCGCGGTCCTGGGTGCCTGAGAGATTCCGGGGAGGATTTGCTCCTTCGGCGCCCGGCTCGGTTGGTCCGGGTCTCTCCCGCGCTGGTTCGGCGACTGCGCCGCCCACTCTAGCGCGACCGGTGAGGTTTCCCGGTGTCCGTGGTCTGCCCTGTGATCGATCCGCTACCGGAAACAGGAGCCCACGATGACCACGACCACCGTTCCCGCCGTCAGCCGCACCGCCTCGATCGCCGGCATCGTGCTGACCGTCCTGCTCTCGCTGTTCCTCGCGTTCGACTGCATCACGAAGCTGCTGCAGGTCCGGGCCGTCGTCGACGCCACGGTGCAGATGGGCTTCCCGCCCTCCGCGGTGCCGGTCATCGGGGCGACCCTGCTCGTCTGCCTCGTGCTCTACCTGGTGCCGCGCACCTCGCTGCTCGGTGCGGTGCTGCTCACGGGCTACCTCGGCGGCGCGGTGTGCTCCCAGCTGCGCATCGAGGCCCCGCTGCTGTCGACCCTGCTGTTCCCCGTCTACACCGGGATCGTCGCCTGGGTGACGCTCTACCTGCGCAGCGCCCGGGTGCGGCGGATCGCGGCCGAGCTCGTCACAGGACGCTGACGGAACGCGAACTCTATATTATGTTGACGGCCGTGGAGCTGAGCACCGAAGAACAGGCCGTCGTCGACGTCGTGCGCGAGTTCGTGGACCGCGAGGTGCGCCCCGTGGTCCGCGAGCTGGAGCACGCCGACGAGTACCCCGAGAAGCTCATCGAGCAGATGAAGGAGCTCGGGATCTTCGGGCTGGCCATCCCCGAGCCCTACGGCGAGGCCCCGGTCTCGATGCCGTGCTACGCGCTGGTCACCGCCGAGCTGGCGCGGGGCTGGATGAGCCTGGCCGGCGCCATGGGCGGCCACACCGTGGTCTCCAAGCTGCTGCTGGCCTTCGGCACCGAGGAGCAGAAGCAGCGCTACCTCCCCCGGATGGCCACCGGCGAGGTCCGGGCCACCATGGCGCTCACCGAGCCCGGCGGCGGCTCCGACCTGCAGGCGATGACCACCGCCGCCCGCCGCGAGGGCGACGGCTACGTCGTGAACGGCGCGAAGACCTGGATCACCAACTCGCGCCGCTCCCAGCTCATCGCCCTGCTGTGCAAGACCGACCCGGCCGCCGAGCCCAAGCACCGCGGCGTCTCGATACTGCTGGTGGAGCACGGCCCCGGGCTCACGGTGTCCAAGGACCTGCCCAAGCTGGGCTACAAGGGCGTCGAGAGCTGCGAGCTGCAGTTCGACGACATGCACGTGCCCACCGACGCGCTGCTCGGCGGCGTGGAGGGCCAGGGCTTCGGCCAGATGATGAAGGGCCTGGAGACCGGACGCATCCAGGTGGCCGCCCGGGCACTCGGCGTGGCCCGCGCCGCCTTCGACGACGCCCTGCGGTACGCCCAGGACCGCGAGAGCTTCGGGCAGCCCATCTGGAAGCACCAGTCCATCGGCAACTACCTGGCGAACATGGGCACCAAGATCGTCGCGGCCCGGGAGCTGATCCTGCACGCCGCCCAGCGCTACGACGCCGGCCAGCGGGTGGACATGGAGGCCGGCATGGCCAAGCTGTTCGCCTCGGAGATGGCCATGGAGGTGGCCCTGGACGCGGTGCGCATCCACGGCGGCTACGGCTACTCCACCGAGTTCGACGTCGAGCGCTACTTCCGCGACGCCCCGCTGATGATCGTCGGCGAGGGCACCAACGAGATCCAGCGCAACGTCATCGCCGCGCAGCTCGTGAAGCGCGGCGGGTTGGAGTAGTGGCTGCGTCGTCGTTCGATGGGCGCCAGCTCAGCGAGCGGGTGGCCGGCCACGTCCGCGAGGCGATCATGGTCGGCGAGCTGCGGGCGTCGGCGTACGTACGCGTGGAGCACCTGGCCGCACGGCTGGGCGTCAGCGCCACACCCGTGCGCGAGGCGCTGATGATCCTCCAGAGCGAGGGCACGCTGCGCTGGGAACCCCGGCGCGGCTTCCGGGTGGTGCCCCTGACCCGGGGCGACGTCGAGGACGTCTTCGCGGTGCAGGCCCACCTCGCCGGCGAGCTCGCGGCGAGGGCGGCCACCGTGCTGCCGGCCGGGGAGATCGCGCGGCTGCGGGCGGTCCAGCGCGACCTGGAGGACGCCGCGCGGGCCGGCGACGCCGCCCGGGTGGACGCGCTCAACCACGAGATCCACCGCACGATCAACAAGGCGCCCGGCGCCCACCGGCTGGCCTCGATGCTGGCCGGCACCGTGCACTACGTGCCGCTGGGGCACTTCGGGCGCGTCGAGGGCTGGGCCGACGCGTCCGCCCACGACCACGAGGCGGTCTTCACCGCGCTCGACGCCGGCCACCCCGAGGCGGCGCGGCGGGCGATGTCCGAGCACATCGAGCACGTCGGGCGGCTCCTGCTGGAGCACCTCGTCGACAACGGGGTGCTGGACCGAGCCGAGACCTGCGTCCCGTAGTTCCACGGACGCCCGCGGCCACGTGACGGCCGACACTTCGATGCATGACAACGAAGCCCCCGTCGGCCCCGACCACCGCCGCCTTCCACCTGCAGGCCGTGATCTCCTTCGGCCTCTCGCTGCTGGCCGTCGCCGTCGCCCTGTGGAACATGCCCGCCGACCCCTGGATCCGCGCGTTCCTGGCGGTCAGCGTGCTGTGGGTGACCACGTCGGCGTTCACCCTCGCCAAGGTCGTCCGGGACCGGCAGGAGTCCACCACGGTGCTCAGCCGCGTGGACCAGGCCCGGCTCGACAAGCTGCTGGCCGAGCACGACCCGTTCAGGGTGGAGAGCTAGGCCCATGGGCGTGGGAGCCGTCATGACCGACGATTCGGCGCGTTTCCGGCCGATTCCGCGCCCAACCGCTGATCATGAACGTGCCGGGGGTCCGCCGGGTGACGTCAGCTGATGGCCCGGCGGGTGCGACGGCGGGAGAGCTCGTCCTCCGGGGCCTCGTCGACGGTGCCCCCGTCGGCGCGCTCCACCGGGAAGTCCTTGATCGAGCCGCTGATCTCGCGCATCGCGCCGGAGACGGCGATGCCGAAGACGCCCTGGCCACCGCGCAGCAGGTCGACGACCTCCTCGGGCGAGCTGCACTCGTAGACGGTGGTGCCGTCGCTGAAGAGCGTGATGCCGGCGAGGTCGCGGATGCCGCGCCGGCGCAGGTGCTCCACGGCGACCCGGATGTTCTGCAGCGACACCCCGGCGTCGAGCAGCCGCTTGACGACCTTCAGGACCAGCACGTCCTTGAAGGAGTACAGGCGCTGCGACCCGGATCCCGCGGCCCCGCGGATCGACGGGACGACCAGGCCGGTGCGGGCCCAGTAGTCCAGCTGCCGGTAGGTGATGCCCACGACCTGCGTGGCCGTGGGGCCGCGGAAGCCGACGAGCTGGTCGGGCATCCCGTCGAACCCCGCGCCGAGGAGGGGGTCAGGAAAGAGCTCGCCCTGTTCGGGCGTGCCGGACGGCGGGTCTTCCACCGAGCTCCTTCCCGCCGGGGTCGCGCCTCGAACGACGCGACCCACTGTAGGTGCTGACCGTAAGCGGATGCCCGCGGCCGGTCAACGCGACGCGCCGGGAGAGGTCACCCGCGGACGGGCGTGTCGGCGTCCGGATCAGGGCTGGGCGCCTCGGAAATCCTCAGCAGAGAAGCCGACCCGCACAACACCGCAGCCCTGATCAGGGCTGGGCGCCTCGGAAATCCTCGGGAGAAATACTGTCCAGGAACTCCCGGAACTTCTCCACCTCGTCCTCCTGCTCGTCCGGGATGATCAACCCGGCCTCGGCGAGGACACTCTCGTCGGCGTGGATCGGCACGCCGATCCGCAGCGCCAGCGCCACCGAGTCGCTCGGCCGCGCGGACACCTTCACCCCGCCGTCGAAGATCAGCTCGGCGAAGAACGTGCCCTCCTGCAGATCGGTGATGCGTACCTGCTCCAGGCGACGTCCGAGCCCGGCGATCACGTCCTTGAGGAGGTCGTGCGTCAACGGGCGGGCAGGCTTCACACCCTGCTGCTCCAGGGCGATCGCGGTGGCCTCCACCGAGCCGATCCAGATCGGCAGGTAGCGATCACCACTCGTCTCCCGCAACAGGAGGATCGGCTGGTTCTGGGGCAGTTCGACCCGAACCCCCACGACGCGCATCTCACTCATGCGCTTCCCTCCTCTTGGGTGGTCCTGCTGTGGTTCGACGCTACACGTGACGCCCGCCGCGCGCCCGCCTCCGGACGGGCGTCGGGCGGTGGCGGACGGTCAGAAGGCGGCGTCAGGACCGGGCGCCGGTGATGAACACCAGCCGGAACTTCCCGATCTGGACCTCGTCGCCGTTCACGAGCACCGCCGTGTCGACCGGCTCGCGGTTGACGTAGGTGCCGTTGAGGCTGCCGACGTCGACGACGACGAACTCGCCGGCGTCGTTGCGGAACTCCGCGTGGCGGCGCGACACGGTGACGTCGTCGAGGAAGATGTCGCTGTCGGGATGGCGGCCCGCGCTGGTCGACGCGCGGTCCAGCAGGAACCTCGACCCCGCGTTGGGCCCGCGCTTGACCACCAGCAGGGCGGCGCCCTCGGGGAGAGCGTCGGCGCCGGACACCGGCTGGTCCTGTGCGGGGGGCTCGACCTCGGAGAGGAAGTCCGCCCGGAAGACCGATGTGGTCTCGGGGGAACGCTCCGGGGGTACGCCGGGCCCGTCGTTCGTGGTCACCTCGGGGACTCCTCCTGGCAGTGTCTGATGGAACCGTACGGGTGGGATCTGTGGAGCGGTGGCGTCAACCTACCGCGTCGTCAGCTGCCGACGAGCGCGCCGTAGGCAGCAGCGTCGAGCAGGTCCGCGGGAGCGCCGGTGGCGCCGTCCGCGAGCTGCACGTCGATCATCCAACCGGCCTCGTAGGGCCCACTGTTGATCAGCTCGGGGTTGTCGGCGAGCGCGTCGTTGACGGCCACGATCGTCCCGCTGACCGGGGCGTAGAGGTCGGAGACCGACTTCGTGGACTCCACCTCCCCCACCGCGGCACCCGCGGCGACGGAGGCGCCGACGTCGGGCAGCTGGACGAACACGACGTCGCCGAGCTGGGACTGGGCGTGGTCGGTGATACCGATCCGGACCACCCCGTCCCCCAGCTCGCGCACCCACTCGTGGGCTTCGGTGTAGCGCAGGTCCTCGGGGATCACGCCGGGGAGCCTAGCCACCGGACGGGGCCGGGCCGGTCGCGGCCCCGGGGCGGACGGGGTGGCGCAGCGCCAGCACGAACTCGGCCGTGTAGAGCGCCCCGGTGTAGAGGTAGAGCCCGGTGCCCCAGACGGCGAACGCGTAGCCCAGCGGGCGGCAGATGTCGGAGAACCACCCGCTGCCCAGCCCCGCCAGCAGCAGCGGGAACGCGTACAGCAGCAGGAAGGTGGCGGCCTTGCCGAGGTAGGTGACGACGAACGGCCCGTACCCGCGGCGGCGCAGCACGAGCACGCAGACCCCCAGCACGAGGTCGCGGCCCACGAGCAGCGCCACGCCCCACCAGGGGATGACGTCGCGCACGGCCAGCGCCACCAGCGCGGCGAGGATGTAGAGCCGGTCGACGGCGGGGTCGAGCAGGGCACCGAGCCGGCTGTACTGGTCCAGCAGGCGGGCGAGCTTCCCGTCGAGCCAGTCGGTGATGCCGCCGACGGCCAGCACGACGATCGCCCAGACGTCCCGGACGGCGAACCCGTCCGGGCGGGGCCCGATGAGCAACCACACGAACAGCGGAACGCCGAGCAGGCGCAGCACACTGAGCAGGTTGGGGATCGTCAGAACACGGTTGTCGCGGCTCTCGTCGCTGCTGGCCACGGGGCGCACGGTACTGCCGCGTGCGCGGGGCCCGACCGGGAGGCACGATGAACCGCATGGACGCAACGACGCTCAAGGGCATCCAGGGCCCCCTCAAGGAGCAGTACAAGTCGGACCCCACCTCCGCGGTGGTCACCCTCAAGGCCGACGGTGAGCTCGACGGCACCGGCATCGCCTGCCGCGTCACCACCGCCACCGCGCTGGTCGAGGCCGGCCTGCACCCCGCCACCGGCGGCGACGGCATGCAGCTGTGCTCGGGCGACATGCTGCTCGAGGCGCTCGTGGCCTGCGCCGGCGTCACGATGCGTGCGGTGGCCACGTCGCTGGAGATCGACGTGAGCGGCACCCTGCACGCGGAGGGCGACCTCGACTTCCGCGGCACCCTGGGCGTCGACAAGGAGGCACCGGTGGGTTTCCGCGACATCCGCCTGACCTTCGACCTGGACACCACGGCCGACGCCGACAAGATCGCACTGCTGATGAAGCTGACCGAGCGCTACTGCGTGGTGCTGCAGACGATCGTCAACTCCCCCACCACCACCGTCACCGTGAAGACGCCCGCAGCAGCATGAACGGCGCGCACGCACTCCTGCACTCCCTCGTCGCGAGCGGCGTCGACGTCTGCTTCGCCAACCCCGGCACGTCGGAGATGCACTTCGTCGCCGCGCTCGACGGGGTACCGGAGATGCGTGCGGTCCTGACCCTGTTCGAGGGCGTCGCCACCGGTGCGGCCGACGGCTACGGCCGCATGGCCGACCGGCCCGCCGCCACGCTGCTGCACCTCGGGCCCGGCCTGGGCAACGGCCTGGCCAACCTGCACAACGCCCGGCGGGCCGGCACGCCGCTGGTCAACGTCGTGGGCGACCACGCCACGTTCCACGCCCGCTACGACGCACCGCTGCAGTCCGACATCGCCGCCGTCGCCGGGTCGGTGTCGGGCTGGCTGCGCCACACCGGGTCGGCCGCCGAGGTCGGCGCGGACGCCGCCGCGGCCGTGGCGGCGGCCCGGGCCGGGACGATCGCGACGCTCGTGCTGCCGGCCGACGCGAGCTGGTCGGACGGCGGCTCCCCCAGCCGGCCCCACCCGGTACCCGCCCGCGCCGCCGCCGAGCCGGAGGCGATCAAGGCCGCCGCCGACGTCCTGACCTCCGGCGACCCGTGCGTCCTGCTGATCGGGGGCGACGCCACCCGCGCCGACGGGCTCGCCGCCGCGAACCGGATCGCCGCCGCCACGGGCGCCCGGCTGCTCGCCGAGACGTTCCCCACCCGGCTGGAGCGCGGCGCGGGCGTCGCGCCGGTGAACCGCCTGGGCTACGCCGCCGAGCAGGCGGTGCACCAGCTGCGCGGGGCGGCCCACATCGTGCTGGTCGGGGCCCGGTCCCCCGTCACCTTCTTCGCCTACCCCGGCAAGCGGGGCGACCTCGTGCCCGACGGCTGCGCCGTGCACGAGGTGGTGGTCCGCGAGGGGCTCGCCACCGACGCCCTGGTGGACCTCGCCGACCTGGTCGCGCCGGGCACCAGCGCCACGCCCGCTGCCGCCGCCCGTCCGGACCTGCCGACGGGCGAGCTCACCGTGGCGAGCGCCGCCGCCGTCGTCGGGGCGCTGCTGCCCGAGGGCGCGATCGTCGTCGACGAGGCGATCACGTCCGGGCTGGGGCTGCCCGGAGCCACGGCCGGCGCCCCACGCCACGACTGGCTCACCCTCACCGGCGGCGCGATCGGCTACGGCCTGCCCGCCGCCACCGGTGCCGCGGTCGCCTGCCCGGACCGGCCCGTGTGGTGCCTGCAGGCCGACGGGAGCGCCATGTACACGATCTCCGCGCTGTGGACCCACGCGCGCGAGGGGCTCGACGTCACCACCGTCGTCTACAACAACGCGGCGTACGCGATCCTGCGGGGCGAGCTGCTGGCCGTCGGGGCGTCGGCTCCCGCCGGTGCCGGCTCGAGATCGCGTTCCCTGCTCGACATCGGTGGCCCCCGGCTGGACTTCGTCGCGCTGGCGACGGGCATGGGGGTGCCCGCCGAACGCGTGGCGACGGCCGAGGCGCTCGCCGCCGCGCTCACCCGGGCCGGCAGGGAGCCCGGGCCGCACCTGATCGAGGCGATGGTGCCCCCGCTGGTGGGGTGAACACACGGTGAACGGGCACCTGCATCGCGTGTCGTAACGTGCTTCCGCACGTTCATCTGCACGATCCATCACCGTTCGTCGCGGACGATCAGCGCTTCACCGCGCGACCCCCGCCCCGGCCGGGTGGGCCCCCCGGGTGGCAGACGTAGAGTGTCCCCAGGTTCACGCTGCGTTCCCGCCCAGCTCACGGGGCGGAGAGGCGCCCCCGACGTGAACCCACGATCAGGTGTCGGTGGGGTGGGCCGTGACGAGAGCGATCGAGGATCTGACCCTCGTCGATCACGCCTGCGTCATTCCGGACAGTGACGAGCACCTGTGGGAGGTCACCGCCGCGTGGGTGTCCTGCGGCCTCGAGGCCGGGGACCGGGTCGTCTACTTCGAGGACGAGTCCGCCGACCTGGTGATGCGCCGCCTCTCCGAGGACCGCACCTGCGTCCGCCACGCCATGGAGAACGGTCAGCTGGTCGTCGTGCCCACGGAGGCCACGCGCTCGGCGCTGGCCGGATCGATCGAGTCGATCGGCGACATCCTGACCGGCCAGATCGACGAGACGGCAGCCGAAGGCTGGCCCGGCCTGCGCCTCGCCGGTGAGTCCGGCCCCGGGCTCATGCGCGAGGGCGGCCTGGAGAAGGTCGTCGCCTTCGAGCAGATGGCCGAGCAGCTCTTCCGGGGCCACCCCACCGCGAGGCTGCTGTGCCGCTACGACCGCCGCTACTTCGACGACGCCGCCGTCGAGGCCATGCGCAGCGTCCACGAGATCGAGCTGGTCAGCCCGGCGGTCTACGACGACACGCTCCTGCGCATCACCCACAGCGGCCCGGCCGCGGTGCGGCTGGCCGGCGAGATCGACCACAGCAACCGGCTGCAGATCCGCCGCCTGCTCCTCGCCACCCTCGACAGCGCGCTGCGGTCGCACTCCGCACCCACCGACATCACGCTCGACCTGTCCTCGCTGCGGTTCGTCGACGTGGCCGGCGCGGTGGGCCTGGTGCACGCGGCCGAGGAGTTCCCCAGCACCCACCGGCTGGTGCTCACCGGCGTGCGGCCCCGGGTCGTCCGGGTGCTCGACCGCTGTGGCGCACCGTTCGCCGAGCAGCTCGTCGTCGAGGCGACGGAGGCCTGATGGAGATCAAGAACACCCGCACGCCGTCCCCCCTGCTCACCCACGTCGCCGGGTTCCACAGCTCCGACCACGACCTCCTGGAGCAGCTGCTCCCGCTGGTCACGGCCGGGCTGGCGCACGGGCGGCCGGTGGCGGTGGCGCTGCGGCCGGCCACGACGGAGGCCGTCTACGACGCGTTCGGCAGCCTTCCGGGCCTGCTGCAGCTCGCCCCACCGGAGGGCAACGACGGCGGCTCCGGCCAGACGCTGGCCGCGCGCCGGGCCCGGCAGCTGCGCGAGCTCACGCTCTCCTTCGGCCCGGTCACCGTCGTCACCGAGCACTGGAACCGGTTCGACGGCCACGACGGCAGCTTCTGGACCGAGCTCGACGCGGCCATGAACATCGCCCTGTCCGATCTGCCGGTGCACCTCACGTGCTTCTTCCCGGAGATGCCGCTGCACCTGGAGGTCGTCGACGGCGCGCGGCGCAACCACCCGCTGCTGCTGCACCGCGACGGGCCCCGGCACAACCCCGACCACCGGGCGCCGCGCGAGGTGCTGGCCGAGCGGCCCGCTCCCGCGCCGGTGCTGCTGGGTGCCCCGGACACGCGGATGGTGTTCGGGGCCTGGCAGCTCAACGAGGTCCGGGCCACGGTCGAGCGGTCGCTGCTGGCCCACGGCTACGGGCGCGACCGCGCCGAGGACGTGGTCCTCGCGGTCAACGAGGTGGCCACCAACGCCGTCGAACACGGCACGGGCGAGGCGTTGATCAGCGTCTGGGAGGCGGCCGACGGGTTCGTCTTCGAGATCCAGGACGCGGGCTCGCTCCGCGACCCGATGCCGGGCCTGCGCGCGCCGCACCCGTCCGAGGCCCGGGGACGCGGGGTGTGGATCGCCCGCCAGCTCTGTGACTCGCTCCACGTCTGGCCGGACCGCACCGGCACCCACGTCCGGATGCGTGCCACACCGTGAGTATTGTCGCAGCAGAGCGTCACCCGGACGGCCGAGTTCTCGCCCGAACTGTGACGCAGATGCCCCTTGGCAACACCCGTGACCAGGAGAACACTTCTCTGCGGACTCGGCGCCAGGAGGCTGCATTCGGGTCACCACACGGGCACGACCACTCACTTGGGAAAAGTATGTCTGACGATCAGCGACGATCTCGCACGACTCAGGCGCACCACGTCGATGCCGGCATGTGCCGCGTCACCGTGCTCGGCGCGTTCACCCTCACCGACGGCAGCGCGGCCGTCCCGCTCGGCGTCGACTCGCGGCGCCTGGTGGCCTACCTGGCCGTCCACCCGCGCCCGCAGCCGCGCGCCGCGTTGGCCGCCGACCTCTGGCCCGGCGTCGACGCCGCGGCCGCCCTCCGGCTGCTCGACGAGGCCGTCGACGGTGTCGACGTACCGGGCCTCCTCGACGGCGCCGACGGCGCCGACGGCACGTCCGCGCCCCTCGCGCTCGCCGCGGACGTCGAGGTCGACCTCGCCGAGGCCATGGCCCTGATCCGGGCGCTTCCCGGCATCGCGGCCGATGCCGTCACCGACACCTCCGTCCTCGACGTCGACATCCTGCCCGGCTGGACCGCCGCGTGGCTCGAGATCGAACGCGAGCGGTTCCGCCAGCTGCGCCTGCACGCCGTGGAGGAGCGCAGCCTGCGCCTCTCGGCGGCCGGTCGCTACGCCGCCGCCGTCGAGATGGCCGAGATCGCCGTCAAGACCGCTCCGAGCCGCGAGAGCGCCCGGCGGGTGCTCATCGAGGCCCACCTGGCCCAGGGTGACGTCGCCGCCGCCGTCGCGGCCTACGACGAGTACCAGGAGCTGCTGCGCTCGAGCGTCGGCGGCCCCACCCCCACCGGCCTCGACGGGCTGTTCCCGCCCGCCCCCGCCTGGCCCGTGCTGCGCGCCCGCCGGGTCATGCCGCGCTCGGCCGTGCAGCTGCCCGGCCTGCGCTCGGTCCGGGGCGGCGGCACCACGCGCCGGCTCGTCGCGGGTGGCAGCACCCGCTAGTCCCGCTTCTCCACGACGAAGGGCCCCGGTCGCACGACCGGGGCCCTTCGTCCGTCCTCAGTGGAATCGCGGCGGCCGCTTCTCCGTGAACGCCGTCAGCCCCTCAGCGCCCTCCGGTCCGGCGGCGCTCGCCGAGATCGACGCCGCCTCCAGCTCCAGGTGGGCGGCCAGCGCGTTGTCCGGGGAGACGGCCAGCAGTCTCTTGATCCGGCCCAGCGCCGCCGTCGGGCCCTGGGCGATCCGGCGCGCCGTGGCCTCGGCCTCGGCCGTGACGTCGGCGTCGTCGACCACGGCCGTGACGATGCCGGCGGCCAGCGCGGCCTCGGCGTCGAGGACCTGGTCGGTGAGCAGGATGTGGCGGGCGCGGCCCGTGCCGACGATGCGCGGCAGCGTCCAGCTCATCCCGCCGTCCGGGGAGAAGCCGATGCCCGGGTAGGCCGGGCGGACGTGCGTGGAACGGCCCGCCACCGCGAGGTCGGCCGCGCAGACGATGGACAGGCCCGCACCGGCCGCCCAGCCGGGCACCCCGACCACCACGGGCACGGGGCACTCGACCACCGCGACGACGAACCGGTGGAACGCGTCGGCGAGCGCGCGCACGTAGGCTCCGCGGTCCTCGGCGGAGGCGAAGGCGCGGACGTCACCGCCGGTGCAGAAGCTGGCGCCCTCGCTGACCAGCAGCACGGCACCCGTCTCGGCCGGGTCGAGGGCCCGCAGGGCCGCCTCGATCACCGGCAGCGCGTCGCCGTCGAGGGTGCCGTGGCGGCCGCGGGCCACCCGCGCCCGCAGCACCCGCCCGTCCTGGACGACCGCGGGCGTCTCGACGTCCGGCTGCGTGGTCACAGCTCACGCAGCTTCGGCAGCACGTCCTCGGAGAACTGGGTGAGGAAGCGCTCCTGGTCGTGGCCCGGGCCGTGGAACACGAGGTGGGTGAGCCCGGCGTCGACGTAGGGCTTGATCTGCGCGAGCGCGTCGTCGGGGTCCGAGGCGACGATCCAGCGCTTCGCGACCTGCTCGATGGGCAGCTCGTCGGCGAGCCGCTCCATCTCCGTGGCCGAGTCGACGCTGTGCTTCTGCTCCTGGGTGAGCGACAGGGGCGCCCAGAACCGGCAGTTCTCCAGCGCCGCGTCCTTGTCGCGGTCGTAGGACATCTTGATCTCGATCATGTGGTCGATGTCGGCGGGATCGCGCTCGGCCTTCTCCGCGCCCTCGGCCACCGACGGCACCAGCTTCTCGGTGTAGAGCTCCATGCCCTTGCCGGAGGTGCAGATGAACCCGTCGCCCGCGCGGCCGGCGTAGCGGGCCACCATCGGGCCGCCCGCGGCCACGTAGATCGGGATCGGCGTCTCGGGCTTGTCGTAGATCGTGGCGTTGACCAGCGTGTAGTACTCGCCCTCGAAGGACACGTCCTCCTCGGTCCAGAGCCTGCGCATCAGCACCACGGCCTCGCGCAGCCGGGCGAAGCGCTCCTTGAACTCGGGCCACTCGCGCCCCGACACGGCGATCTCGTTGAGCGCCTCACCGGTGCCGACACCGAGCATGATCCGGCCCGGGTAGAGCAGGCCCAGCGTGGCCCACGTCTGCGCGAGCACGGCCGGGTTGTAGCGGAACGTCGGCGTCAGCACCGACGTGCCGAGCTGGATGCGGGAGGTGCGCTCCCCCACCGCCGTGATCCACGCCGTGGCCGACGGGGCGTGACCGCCCTCGTGGCGCCACGGCAGGAAGTGGTCCGACACCACCGCGCTGTCGAGCCCGACCTCCTCGGCCCGCACCGCGTACTCCACCAGCTCGCGCGGCCCGAACTGCTCCGCCGAGGCCTTGTAGCCGATCCGCAACGCCACGATCCCTGCCTTCCATCGAGAAGTATCGGCCCCTAGCCTGCCACCCCGAACTCGCATGCGCCGCGGCGCGGATGCTCGTACCGTCGATCGAGCCATGAGCACAGAACCCCCCTCCGGCCACCACGGCTCCACGACTGCCGCGCTGCGCCGACTCGGTCCCTACATCGCGCCCCATCGACTACCTCTGATCGGGAGCGGCCTCGCCGCACTCGTCGCCACCCTGGCCGGGCTGGCCGTCCCGCTCTGGACCCGGTCCATCGTGGACGGACCTGTGGCCCACGGCGACCTGACGACGCTGCCCTGGCTCGTCCTCGGTGTGCTCGCGTTCGGGCTGGCCGAGGCCGGCCTGATCCTCCTGCGCCGGATGCTGGTGGCCCGGCCCAGCAACCGCATCGAGGCCACGATGCGCGCCGACCTGTTCGCGCACCTGCAGCGGCTGCCGGTCGCGTTCCACGACCGGTGGGCGTCGGGGCAGCTGCTCTCGCGCGCCACGACCGATCTCACCACCATCCGCTGGTTCGTGGCGTTCTCCGGGATCTTCCTCGTGGTCAACGGCGTGACGCTGGCGGTGGGCATCGGCGTGCTGCTGTGGCTCTCGCCGTGGCTGGGGCTGGTCGTGGGGGTCACCGCCGTGCCGTTGACGGTGCTGACGCTCGCCCTGGAACGCCGCTACTCCCGCGAGGCGCGGCGCGCCCAGGACCAGGGCGGCGACCTCGCCACCGTCGTCGAGGAGTCGGCGCTGGGCATCCGGGTGCTCAAGTCGCTGGGCCGCGGCCGCGAGCTGACGGCCCGGTTCATGGCCGAGGCCCGCGGGCTGCGCGGCACGGAGCTGCTCAAGGTGCGGCTGCTCGCCGCGCTGTGGGCGGTGCTGATCCTGCTGCCCGAGATCGCCATCGCCGCCATCCTCGGCGTCGGCGCGTACGGCGTGGCGCACGGATCGCTGACGCTCGGCACGCTCGTGGCCGCGGTGTCCGTGCTCACCTACCTCTACTGGCCGATCGCGTCGATCGGGTACCTGCTGGCCGAGGCGAGCAACGCCGCCGCGGCCACCACCCGCTACTGGGAGGTGCGCGACGTCGTGCCGGCGATCGTCGACCCCGCGGCGCCGCGGTCCCTGCTCACGCCCGTGCGCGGCGAGCTGGTGCTGCGCGACGTGCACTTCACCTACCCCGGGGGCGACCGCGAGATCCTGCGAGGGGTGGATCTCACGGTCGCCCCCGGGGAGACGATGGCGCTGGTCGGGGCCACGGGATCGGGCAAGACCACGCTGACGGCGCTGGTCCCCCGGCTCTACGACGTCACCGGCGGCGCGGTGCTGCTCGACGGCGTCGACGTCCGCGACGTGCGGCTGGGCGACCTGCGCACGGCCGTCGCCACGGCGTTCGAGGACCCGGTGCTGATCTCGGCGAGCGTGCGGGAGAACGTGGCGCTCGGTGTTCCCGACGCGACCGGAGGGTCGCCTGCGGGCCCGAGCACCTACACCGACGAGGACGTGTGGGGCGCACTGCGGATCGCCAGCGCCGACGGGTTCGTGGCCGCGCTGCCGTGGGGCCTCGACACCCGCATCGGCGAGCAGGGCATGTCGCTCTCGGGCGGCCAGCGGCAGCGTCTCGCGCTCGCGCGGGCGGTGCTCGGGCGCCCGCCCGTGCTGGTCCTGGACGACCCGCTCTCGGCGCTCGACGTGCACACCGAGGCGGAGGTCGAGGGCGCGCTGCGGCGGGTGCTGGGCGGCGTCACGGCGCTCGTCGTGGCGCACCGGCCGTCGACGGTGCAGCTGGCCGACCGCGTCGCGATGCTGCAGGACGGCCGGATCACGGCCGTGGGCGACCACAGCGAGCTGCTCGCCACCGACCCGGCCTACCGGGCGCTGGTGTCGAGCCTGGACGAGGTGCGGACATGAGTACCGGGACGGACTGGCGGGGAGTCGCCGACGAGGACGAGGAGGCCGATGTCGTCTCCACGAGCGCCGGGCTGAAGCTGCAGCAGCAGGCCCGCGCGCTGGTGGGCGACCTCGTGCGGCCCCACCGTCGCGCGGTGTTCTGGGCGGTGGTGCTGCTCGTCGCCGAGAACGCGGTCATGCTGGCCGGGCCGCTGCTGGTGGCCGGGGCCATCGACACCGGCGTACCGGCCGCGCTGCGCGGCGACCTCGGCCCGCTGGCCTGGGCGATCGGCGGATACGCCGCCACCGGCATCGGGGCGGCGGTCCTGCGCGCGGCGTTCCTGGCGCTGTCCGGGCGGGTCGGGCAGGACGTGCTGCTGGAGATCCGGCGTCGGGTGTTCGCCCACGGGCAGCGGCTGTCGCTGGACTTCCACGAGTCCTACACGTCCGGCCGGCTGATCTCGCGCCTGACGAGCGACCTCGACTCCCTCAACGACCTGCTGGAGAAGGGCCTCGATGGGCTGCTGGGCGCCGTCCTGTCGCTCGTCGGCATCTCGGTGCTGCTGATCTGGCTGGACCCGGTGCTGGCGGCGATCGTGCTGCTGGGCTTCGTGCCGCTGGTGTTCCTGACCCGCTGGTTCCAGCGGCGGTCGCGGGCGAGCTACCGGCTCACCCGCACCACGGTGGCCCGGCTGATCGTGCACTTCGTGGAGTCGATGAACGGCATCCGCGCCGTCCAGGCGTTCCGCCGGGAGAAGCGCAGCGACCAGATCATGGACGGGCTCAGCGGCGCCTACCGCGACGCCAACGCCGACGCGTTCGTCACCGTCGCCTGGTACGTGGGGTTCCTGCGGCTCGTCGGCAACGTGACGCTCGCCGTCGTGCTTCTGGTGGGCGGGCTGCGCGTGGTGGGCGGCGACCTGCAGCTGGGGGCCCTCACGGCGTTCCTGCTCTACCTGCGCCGCTTCTACGACCCGCTCGACGACCTGGCGCAGTTCTTCAACGCCTACCAGTCGGCGGCCGCGGCGCTGGAGAAGATCTCCTCGGTGCTCGACACCCCGGCCGGGGTGCCCGAGCCCGCCACGCCGGTGGCTCTGCCCGTACCGGTGCGGGGCGAGCTCGCCTTCGAGGAGGTCCGGTTCGCCTACGCGCGGGCGACCACGCGCGAGATCCTGCCGCGGTTCTCGCTGCGCGTGCCGGCCGGGCAGACGGTGGCGCTGGTCGGGGCCACGGGCGCGGGCAAGTCGACGCTGGCCAAGCTCGCGGCCCGCTTCTACGACCCCACCGAGGGCGCCGTCCGGCTCGACAGGGTCGACCTGCGCGACGTCGCCGACACCGACCTCCGCTCCGCGCTGGTGATGATCACGCAGGACGCGTTCCTGTTCTCCGGGTCGGTGGCCGACAACGTGGCCATGGGCCGCCCGTCGGCCACGCGGGAGGAGATCGTCGCCGCGACCGGGGCGGTGGGGGCGCGCGGGTTCGTCGAGGCCCTGCCCGACGGCTTCGACACCGACGTGCGCAAGCGCGGCGGACGCCTGTCGGCCGGGCAGCGGCAGCTGGTGTCGCTGGCGCGGGTGGTGCTGGCCGACCCGGCCGTCGTCCTGCTCGACGAGGCCACGTCGTCGCTGGACGTGCCGAGCGAGCGGGCGGTGCAGGCGGCACTGGAGACGGTGCTGGCCGGACGGACGGCGCTGATCATCGCCCACCGCCTGTCCACGGTGCTCATCGCCGACCGCGTGCTGGTGATGGCCGACGGCCGGGTGGTGCAGGACGGGTCGCCGGAGCAGCTGCTGGCGGGGGCGGGCGAGTTCGCCGACCTGCACGCGGCGTGGCGTGCGTCGCTCGCCTGAGGATCCACCTCGCCGGGGCGGGCGGGGGCGGGCAGGCTGACAGGGTGGACGACCCCGTCAGCGTGCTCGCCCCGTCCCTGCCGCGCCCGCACATGATGCGCCAGCAGTGGCGCGACCTGTCGTTCCTGCACTGGGCGGTCGACCCGGCGACCGTGGCGCGGTTCATGCCACCGGGCGTGCGGCCCGACGTCATCGACGGGCGCACGTACGTCGGGCTGATCCCGTTCCGGATGGTCGGGGCCGGGTTCGCGCACGGCCCCGCGGTGCCGTGGGCGGGCACGTTCCTCGAGACCAATGTGCGTCTGTACTCCGTCGATGACACGGGCCGGCGCGGCATCGTGTTCCGCAGCCTCGACGCCGACCGCGCGGTGGTGGTCGCGGGCGCCCGTGCGGTGTTCGGCCTGCCATACCGCTGGGCCCGGATGCGCCACCGGCAGGTCGGCGCCGTGCACGGCTACGAGGCACGGCTGCGGTGGCCGGGGGTGTCGGCGAGCAGCCGGATCCGGGTCCGCGCCGGGGCACCGATGCCGGCCGGTCCGCTGGAGCGCTTCCTCACCGCCCGCTGGGGCCTGCACGTCGAGCACCTGGGCCGCACCTGGTACGTGCCCAACCAGCACCCCGCCTGGCCCCTGCGCCACGCCGAGGTGCTGGACCTGCACGACGGCCTGGTGGAAAGCGTGGGCCTGGGCCATCTGGCGGCGCGTCCGCCGGACCACGTGGCGTTCAGCGACGGCGTCCCGGTGGAGTTCGCCCTCCCCCGCCGCTGAACTACCCGGAGATCGCGGCGCCCAGCGCGGTGCGGCGGTGCAGCACCTCCCGCCCGGCCCGGCGGGAGGTGACCAGGCCGTTCTCACGCAGCACCTTCAGGTGCGTCGACGTGGTGGGCAGGCCGAGCCCGATGCGACGGGCCAGCGTGCTCGTCGAGGCCTCCTCGGTGAGGGCCTGCAGCAGCGCGGCGCGGGTCGCGCCCACCAGATCGCCGAGTGCGCCGGGGTCGCGGGCGGGCGCCGGCGGCCACAGGGTGCCCACCCCGCGGACGGGGTAGAACAGGGTCGGCTGCACGGGCGGGTCGGTGATGGCCACCATGTCCGGCCAGACGAAGACGCTCGGGATCAGCACCAGCCCACGGCCACGCACGTCGTCGGTGGTGCCGTGCGCGCTGCCGCCGTACACCAGCATGTCGTCGGCCCACCCGACCTCACGGTGCAGGCCGTTCAGCACCGAGCCCAGCCCGCTCGTGGCCAGCGCGGCGGCGCGGTGGGCGATGTCGGCGGCGAGCAGGTCGTCGATCGTGGCCCAGAACGGCCGGATCAGGATCTCCCAGCAGGTGCGCTGGGCGGCGACGATCCGCTCCAGGCTCCGCGCCGGATCGGCCAGCAGGCGGCGCACCCCGGCCAGCGTGCGCGACGCCGCCCTCGGGTGCCGCAGCCCCTCCGCCAGGTCGTGCACCACCTGCTCGAGCGGCGTGGCCGCGACGGTGGCCAGGTCGTCGTCGATCCCGGTGGTGGGGCCGGTCGGGATGGGGGTGATGAAGTCGGGGGTGGAACCGGGCCGGGGAACCAGCGGCCCGAGGACCTCCGCCGCGGGGGCGAGTGCGCGCAGGTCCAGGGTGCGCAGCCACGACAGGTGGTAGGCCTGCCGCCGCGGCTCGCGGGTGACCCGCAGCGCCTCCATCGTCTCCCACAGCGGCGACCGTGCGAACCGCAGCCCCAGGACGTCGCTGGTGTCGAACCGCAGGCCGAGGGGCACGTTTCGATCGTGCCCGAAGCGTGGGGAGAGCACGAGGGCGGCCTTCACGCTGGGGGCATGCCGACCTACCGCACCGTCCTGCGCAGCGGGGAGTTCCGCGCCGTGCTGGGCGCCCACGTGTTCTCGATGCTCGCCATCGTCGTCGGCGACGTCGCGCTGACCGTGCTCGTCTACCAGCGGACGTCCTCGCCGCTCCTCGCCTCGCTGACGTTCGCGATCGGGTTCGTGCCCATGGGGATCGGCGCCGTGGTCCTCGGCGGGGTGGGCCGGAGCCGCCCGAGCCGCGACGTCCTCGTGGCGTGCGAGGTGGTGTCGTCGGCGCTGCTGGTGGTGATGGCGCTGCCCGGCATGCCGATCCCGGCCATGCTCGCGCTGCTGGCGGTCAAGGGCTCGATCGACCCGGTCTTCTCGGGCACCCGCGCGGCGTCGCTGCCCGAGCTGCTCGGCGACGAGGGCTTCGCGCTGGGCCGCTCGCTGCTGCGGCTGGTGTCGCAGAACGTGCAGCTCGTCGGGTTCGCGGCCGGCGGGATCGCGCTGGTGTTCGTCACCCCCACCGAGGCCCTGCTCGGCGCGGCGGCCGGCTACGCGGCCTCCGCGCTGGTGCTGCGGCTCGGCACGCGCCGGCGGGCGCCCGTGGCCGCCCCGGCCGGTGGGGACGGACCGATCCACGCCCTGCGGACGCTCGTGGCCGTGCCCGGGATGCGACCGGTCATGGCGATGTTCTGGCTGCCCGGGTTCTTCGCGGTGGCACCCGAGTCGCTGGCCAACCCGTACGCGCAGCTGATCGGCGGGGGCACGGTGGCCGTCGGGCTGCTGCTGACCGGGCTGCCCGTGGGCTCGGTGCTCGGGGAGCTGCTCGCCGGGTCGCTGCTCGCGGCCGACCGGCGCACCCGGCTCGTCGTCCCGCTGGCGGCGGCCGGGTTCGTGCCGGTGCTGCTGTTCGCGTTCGCCCCGTCGCTCCCGGTGGCGATCACTCTGCTCGTGCTCTCCGGGCTGGGCACCAGCTACCTCATCGGGCTCGACCAGCTGGCGCTGGCGACGGTGCCCGAGGAGATCCGGCGCCGGGCGTTCACCCTGCTGCAGGCCGGGTCGATGGTGAGCCAGGGGCTCGGGTTCGCCGCGGCCGGGGCGGTCGCGGAACGGTTGCCCGTCACCACGGTGATCCCGCTGCTGGCGGCGTGCGGGCTGGCCGCGGTCACGCTCGTCGGTGTGCGCCTGCGCCGCGCCCACCCCGCCGCCGCGGCCGTGACGGCGCCACCGGTGTCCATGGGGCGGTTCGGCCCCGGACCGTCGGGGGTGCCGCCTACGATCGGCCCGTGACCCTCGCCGACACCGCCCCCCTGGACGTCCTCAAGCGGGTCTTCGGCTACGACGCGTTCCGGGGCGACCAGGCCGAGATCGTCGGGCACGTCTGCTCCGGCGGCGACGCGCTGGTGCTCATGCCCACCGGCGGCGGCAAGTCGCTGTGCTACCAGATCCCCGCGCTCGTGCGGCCCGGCGTCGGCGTCGTCGTCTCGCCGTTGATCGCGCTGATGCAGGACCAGGTCGACGCGCTCACCGCGCTGGGCGTCCGGGCGGGGTTCCTCAACTCCACGCAGGATCCCGAGCAGCGCCGCGCCGTCGAGGCGGCGTACCGCTCGGGCGAGCTCGACCTGCTGTACCTGGCCCCGGAGCGGCTGCGGGTGGAGTCCACGCTGCGGCTGCTGGAGCGCGGCACCATCGCACTGTTCGCCATCGACGAGGCGCACTGCGTGGCGCAGTGGGGCCACGACTTCCGGCCCGACTACCTCGCGCTCTCCCAGCTGCACGAGCGCTGGCCCGACGTGCCGCGCATCGCGCTGACGGCCACGGCCACGCGGGCCACGCACACGGAGATCGCACAGCGGCTCAACCTCTCCGACGCGCGGCACTTCGTCGCCAGCTTCGACCGGCCCAACATCCAGTACCGCATCGCGCCCAAGAACGAGCCACGCCGCCAGCTGCTCGACCTGCTGCGCACCGAGCACCCCGGCGACGCGGGCATCGTCTACTGCCTGTCGCGCAAGTCCGTGGAGCAGACGGCGGAGTTCCTGGTGGGCCAGGGCATCCCGGCGCTGCCGTACCACGCCGGGCTCGACGCGGCCGTGCGCCGGCGCAACCAGGCGCGGTTCCTGCGCGAGGACGGCGTGGTCATGGTGGCCACCATCGCGTTCGGCATGGGCATCGACAAGCCCGACGTCCGGTTCGTCGCGCACCTGGACCTGCCCAAGTCGGTGGAGGGCTACTACCAGGAGACGGGCCGCGCGGGCCGCGACGGGCTGCCGTCCACGGCGTGGCTGGCCTACGGGCTCGCCGACGTCGTGCAGCAGCGCAAGATGATCAACGAGTCGGAGGGCGACCGCGCCCACCGGCAGCGCCTGGGCCAGCACCTCGACGCGATGCTGGCGCTCTGCGAGACGGTCGAGTGCCGCCGGGTGCAGCTGCTGAACTACTTCGGGCAGCAGGGATCGCCCTGTGGCAACTGCGACACCTGCCTCACCCCGCCCGAGTCGTGGGACGGCACGGTGGCGGCGCAGAAGGTGCTCTCCACGGTGTTCCGGCTCGACCGCGAGCGCGGCCAGAAGTTCGGCGCCGGCCAGATCATCGACATCCTGCTCGGCAGGAGGACGGCGAAGGTGGAGCAGTTCGGCCACGACTCGCTCTCCGTCTTCGGGGTCGGCACCGACCTGGGCGAGGGCGAATGGCGGGGGGTGGTCCGGCAGCTCATGGCGCAGGGCCTGCTCGGTGTCGAGGGCACCTACCAGACCTTCGTGCTCACCGAGGCCAGCCGGCCGGTGCTGCGCGGCGAGCGTCAGGTGATGATGCGCCGCGACCCGGAGAAGGTGGCCCGCGGCCGGTCGCGGTCGTCGTCGAAGGCCCCGTCGTCGAAAGCGGGGCCGGTGGACATGCCGGCCGGGGCGGCGCCGGTGTTCGAGCGCCTGCGGGCGTGGCGGGGGGCCACCGCGAAGGAGAGCGGCATGCCCGCGTACGTGATCTTCCACGACGCCACGCTGCGCGAGATCGCCACGCGGATGCCCACCACCCTCGCGGAGCTGGGCACCATCAGCGGGATCGGGGAGAACAAGCTGGCCAAGTACGGCGAGGGGGTCCTGTCGACCCTGGCCGGCGAGGAGCCCGGGGCGCCCTGACCGGTTCATGATCACCGGCCTCGACGGCCGCGGGCGGCGCGAGGAAGCGAGGGGCACCGAGCGCTCAGTGGTTCCGGCCACCGGGTGACTCGATGAGCGCTGATCATCGTGCAGGCGCCCCGGCGCGGATGCGGGTGCCCTTCGGGTCGTACAGCGCGCCCTTCGCCACCGTCGCCCCGACCCAGTCGCCGTCCACCGCCACCGCGACCGGGCCCGCGGCGTCCAGCGGGAGGTAGGCGTAGGCGATCGAGGACGCCACCGTGTAGCCGTAACCGCCCGACGTCACCTGTCCCACCACGTGCTCCCCCACGCGCACCGGCTCGCCGCCCAGCGCCACCGAACGGGGGTCCTCGAGGACCAGGCAGCGCAGCTTCCGGGTCGGCGGACGGCGGGCGTCGGCCCCGATGTACCCGCCGCCGGCCCGGACGGCGAAGGACAGGCCGGCCTCGTCGGGGGTGGTGTCGGGGCCGATGTCGGAGCCCCGGGCGCGGTAGCCCTTCTCCAGGCGCAGGCTCTCGATCGCGCGGTAGCCGCCCGGCGTGGCGCCCGTCCCGGCCAGCACCGACCACAGCGCGGCCCCGTACTCCGTCGGGCAGTACAGCTCCCAGCCCAGCTCCCCCACGTACGTGACGCGCAGGGCGCGGACCGGCACGTCGCCCACCACGATCTCCCGCATCGAGGGGTACGGGAACGACAGGGACGCCGTGGTCAACGGGGCCAGCAACGACCGCGCGTCGGGGCCCCAGAGCCCGAAGCACGCCCACGCGCTCGTGACGTCGGTGACGTCGACGTCGAACGGGCCGGCGTGGCGGCGCAGCCACCCCAGGTCGTGCGGCCCGAACGCCGTGCCCGTGACGACGAGGTACGAGGAGGTCGCGACCCGCGTGACCGTCACGTCCATCTCGATGCCCCCGCGCTCGTCGAGCGCCTGGGTGTAGACGACGGCACCGGGCGGGCGGTCGAGGTCGCCGGCGAACACCCGGGCGCAGAACGCCGCGGCGTCCGGCCCGGTGATCTCGATCTTCGCGAACGACGACTCGTCGAACAGCCCCGCCGCGCTCCGCACGGCGACGTGCTCCGGCTCGACGCAGGGCGACCAGTTCCGCCCCGCCCACCCGCGCGGCCGCAGGTCCTCCGATCCGGCGACCGAGTAGTGGTTGACCCGCTCCCACCCGGCCTTCTCCCCGAACACGGCCCCGTGGGCGGCGTGCCAGGGGTAAGCGGGCGAGGTGCGCAACGGGCGCCCGGCCAGGCGCTCGCCGCCGGGGTAGCGGATGTCGTAGTAGCTCTCGTAGTTCTCCCGCGTGCGGGCCAGCGTGTAGCCCGGCGAGCGGTAGTGGGCCCCGAACCGGCGGACGTCCATGTGCCACAGGTCCATGCCCGGGTCGCCGTCGAGGATCCACGACGCCATCACCAGCCCGATCCCGCCGGCGCCGGCGATGCCGTGCGCGCAGAACCCGGCGGCGACGAAGAACCCGGTGACCTCGGTCTCGCCGAGGCAGAACTCGTTGTCCGGGGTGAACCCCTCCGGCCCGTTGATCATCGACGCGACGCCGACGTCGGCCAGCACGGGCACCCGGACCTGCGCGTTCTCGACGATCTCGGCGAACCGGTCCCAGTCCGGGGTCAGCAGCTTCGCGTTGAAGTCCGGCGACGGGGTGTGGTCGGCCCAGGCGGGCGCGGACCGTCGCTCGTAGCCGCCCATGACCAGCCCGTCGATCTCCTGGCGGTAGTAGACGAGCAGGTCCGGGTCGCGCAGCGAGGGCAGCGTGGCGCCCCCGATCCCGGGCACCGGCGCCGTCACGACGTACTGGTGCGACATCGGCACCACCGGGATCCGGACGTCGACGAGCCGCGCGATCTCCGCGGCGTACATCCCGCCGCAGTTGACCACCACGTCGCACCCGACGTCACCGCGGTCGGTGCGCACCCGCGTGACGCTGCGCCCGTGCCGCCCGTCGACGGTGTCGATCCCGACGACGCGGGTGTGCTGGGCGATCGTCACCCCGGCCGCCCGGGCGGTGGCGGCCAGCGCGTAGCAGAGCCGCGCGGGGTCGACCTGGCCGTCGGTGGGCGTGTACGCGGCCCCGAGCACACCGTCCGTGCTGATCAGCGGGAACAGCTCGCGCGCC
Organism: Pseudonocardia sp. 73-21; assembly: GCF_001899645.1. Classification (GTDB taxonomy): domain Bacteria; phylum Actinomycetota; class Actinomycetes; order Mycobacteriales; family Pseudonocardiaceae; genus Pseudonocardia. Next base: position 135,139 of record NZ_MKVV01000083.1, read on the forward strand.
TCGTCGGCGGAGATCAGCTCCAGCGGCAGCCCGGCCCGCTGCGCCCAGCCGTGCTGGCGGCGGATCTCCACCAGCCGCTCCGGCGACGACGCCAGCTTCAGCGACCCCGACTCCACCCAGCCCGGCGCGTTCTCCCCCGTCTCGAGCGTCCGGTACAGCTCGGCCGAGTGGACGTTCATGCGGGTCAGGGCGGGGTCCGAGCGCAGCTGACCGACCAGACCGGCCGAGTGGAACGTCGACCCGCTCGTGAGCTCGGAGCGCTCGACCAGCAGCACGTCGGTCTCGCCGCGCTCCGCGAGGTGGTGGGCCACGCTGGCGCCGCCCACACCCCCGCCGATGATCACGATGCGGGCGCGGTCGGGCAGATCGCTCACGGCGCAGACAGTACGGGAACCGCTAGCATCCCGGCTCATGTCCAGCGGCGGGGTGGAGGAGCTGCTCGACTCCATCCCCTGCACCGCGGGCCGGCCGCGCACCGTCGAGGACCTGCCCGGCGGGCTCACCAACCGCAACCTCAAGGTCACCACCCCCGACGGCACGGTCGTCGTCCGCATCCCGACCCCCGGGCCCTCCCTGCTGGGCATCGACCGCGACGCCGAGCACGAGAACTCCGTGCGCGCCGCCGCCGCGGGCGTCGGGGCGACCGTCCGGCACTACCGGCCCGGCCAGGGTCTCGTGGTCGACTTCCTGCCCGCGACCACCCTGACCGACGACGACCTGAACGATCCCGACGTCCTGGGCCGCGTGGCCGCCGCGTGCCGCCTGCTGCACGCCGGTCCGCGGTTCGTGAACCGGTTCGACATGTTCGACGTACAGGCCCGCTACCGGCGCATCGTCACCGAGCACGGCTTCCGGCTGCCACCCCGCTACGACGAGTTCGCGCCGGCCGTCGCCCGCATCCGCGAGGCACTGGGTCCACGGGTCACGGTGCCCTGCAACAACGACCTCCTGGCGGCGAACCTCCTCGACGACGGGGAGCGGATCCGGATCATCGACTACGAGTACTCCGGCAACAACGACCCCTGCTTCGAGCTGGGCAACCTCTGGAGCGAGGCCGCACTGCCGCCGCCGCTGCTCGAAGCGCTGGTCACCGCCTACTTCGGGGAGCCCCGGCCCGACCAGGTCGCCCGGGCCCGGCTGTTCGGGCTCGTCGCGAAGTACGGCTGGATGCTGTGGGCGTCGATCCAGGACGGCTCGAGCCCGATCGAGTTCGACTTCTGGTCCTGGGGACTGGAGCGCTACGACCGCGCCGTCGCGGAGTTCGACGGGCCCGATCTCCACCGACTGATCGGAGAGGCACAGCCATGAGGTCGCACCAGGGCAAGATGACGCTGGAGCAGCTGCGCGTCCACGTCGAGGACGGGTCGATCGACACCGTGCTCGTCGCGCTCACCGACATGCAGGGCCGCCTGCAGGGCAAGCGCTGCGACGCCCGCCACTTCGTGGACGAGGTGGTCGGCCACGCCACCGAGGCCTGCGGCTACCTGCTCGCCGTGGACGTCGACATGAACACCGTCGGCGGCTACGCCATGTCGAGCTGGGAACGCGGCTACGGCGACTTCGTGCTGCGCCCCGACCTCTCCACGCTGCGCTGGATCCCCTGGCACGAGGCCACCGCTCTCGTGCTCTGCGACGCCGAGTGGGACGACGGCTCGCCCGTGGTGGCGTCGCCGCGGCAGATCCTGCGCGGCCAGCTCGACCGCCTCGCCGAGCACGGCCTGGTCGCCGACGTGGCCACCGAGCTGGAGTTCATGCTGTTCTCCACGTCCTTCGACGAGGCGTGGCAGCGCAACTACCAGGACATGCGGCCCGCCAACCTCTACAACGTCGACTACTCCATGCTCGGCACCGCGCGGGTCGAGCCGCTGCTGCGGCGCATCCGCAACGGCATGACCGGCGCCGGGATGGTCGTCGAGTCGGCGAAGGGCGAGTGCAACCCCGGCCAGCACGAGATCGCCCTCAGGTACAGCGACGCCCTCACCACCTGCGACAACCACGCGATCTACAAGACCGGGGCGAAGGAGATCGCCGACCAGGCCGGCATGGCGCTGACGTTCATGGCGAAGTACGACGAGCGCGAGGGCAACTCGTGCCACATCCACATCTCCCTGCGTGACCCGGACACCGGCGCGGTGTTCCCGGGCGACGGCGAGCACGGCTTCTCCCCGCTGTTCGCACACTTCATCGCCGGCCAGCAGGCGCTGCTGCGCGAGTTCACCTACTTCTTCGCGCCCAACGTCAACTCCTACAAGCGCTATGCCGAGAACTCCTTCGCGCCGACGGCGGTCGCGTGGGGCAGGGACAACCGCACGTGCTCGCTGCGGGTGGTGGGCCACGGGCCGTCGCTGCGGGTGGAGAACCGGGTGCCCGGCGGCGACATGAACCCCTACCTGGGCGTGGCCGCCCTGATCGCGGCCGGGCTGCACGGCATCGAGAACGAGCTGCCGCTGGAGCCGGAGCTGATCGGCAACGCCTACACCTCCGACACGCCGCGCGTGCCGTCGACGCTGCGGGAGGCGGCCGAGCTGTTCTCCTCGTCGACGGCGGCGGTGGACGCGTTCGGGCAGGAGGTCGTGGCGCACTACGCCAACGCGGCGGAGGTCGAGCTCACGGCGTTCGACGCGGCCGTCACCGACTGGGAGCGGCGGCGCGGGTTCGAGCGCCTGTGACGGTCGCCGGTGTCCCCGTCGTCGGCATCACCGCCTACGGGGAGCGCGCGGCCTGGGGCGTCTGGGACCTCGACGCGGTGCTGCTCCCGCGCGCCTACACCGACATGGTGGCCGACGCGGGCGGCGTCCCGGTGCTGCTGCCACCCCGCGTCGAGGCGGCCGCGGCGGTGGACCGGCTCGACGCGTTGATCCTCTCCGGCGGCCCGGACCTGGACCCGGCCCGCTACGCCGCCGAGCCGCACCCCCGCACCGGTCCACCCCGGTCGCAGCGCGACGCCGCCGAGATCGCGGTGCTGCGTCGGGCGCTGGAGCGCGGGATCCCCGTCCTCGGGGTGTGCCGCGGGATGCAGGTGCTCAACGTGGCGCTCGGCGGCACGCTGACCCAGCACGTGCCCGACGTCGTGGGCCACGACGGCCACAACCCCTCGCCCGGGGTGTTCGGCCCGACGGAGGTGACGCTGACCGGCCGCGTCGGGGCGATCCTCGGCCCCACGGCGACGGTCCGGTGCCACCACCACCAGGCCGTGGACGTCCTCGCCGACGGTCTGACGGTCACGGGCCGCGCCGCCGACGGCACGGTGGAGGCGGTGGAGGGCGACGGCTGGGTGGTGGGCGTGCAGTGGCACCCGGAGCAGACGACCGCCGACCCCCGCCTGATGGCTGCGCTGGTGCGGCAGAGCGTGCCGGCCTGACCACGCGGTCCGGGGCTCTCGAGGGTCACGCCGGCGGCGTGCCCGCGACGCCCGGTGGACGAGGTCCGTCAGCGTCTCGATCGCCTCGTCGTCGGCCACCCCGCCGCTCCCGAGGGCACCACGGTCGTCGTCCGCCCGGACGGTCACGTCGGGTCCGTCGGCTGATCTACTGCACCCATGACGGAGCGGTTCGAGGGACGTACGGCGGTCGTGACCGGCGGCGGGAGCGGGATCGGGCTGGCCACGGCCCGCCGCTTCGCCGCCGAGGGCGCGAAGGTGGTGATCGGCGACGTCGACGCCGACGCGGGGCAGGCGGCGGCCGACGAGGTGGGCGGGCTGTTCGTGCGCACCGACGTGACCTCGGAGGACGAGGTGGACGCGCTGTTCACGGCGGCCGTCGACACGTACGGCAGCGTCGACGTCGCGTTCAACAACGCCGGCATCTCCCCACCCGACGACGACTCGATCCTCACCACGGGCCTCGACGCGTGGCGCCGCGTGCAGGAGGTCAACCTGACCTCGATGTACCTGTGCTGCCGCGCCGCCATCCCGCACATGCAGCGGCAGGGCAGGGGCGCCATCGTCAACACGGCCTCGTTCGTGGCCGTGATGGGGGCCGCGACCTCGCAGATCTCCTACACCGCGTCCAAGGGCGGGGTGCTGGCGATGAGCCGGGAGCTGGGCGTGCAGTTCGCGCGCGAGGGCATCCGGGTCAACGCCCTGTGCCCCGGCCCGGTCGACACGCCACTGCTGCAGGAACTGTTCGCCGCCGACCCCGAACGGGCCCAGCGGCGCCTGGTGCACATCCCGATGGGCCGGTTCGCCCGGCCCGAGGAGATCGCCGGCACCGTGGCGTTCCTGGCCAGCGACGACGCCAGCTTCATCACCGCGTCCACGTTCCTGGTGGACGGCGGCATCAGCGGCGCCTACGTCACCCCCCTGTAGGAGAGCTCACTCGGCCCGGGACCCCTCACCGGTTCGGTCAGGGTCGCGCCGTACCACTCAGCAGACCGCGGCCTGCGGAGTCGGGTTGGCCAGCCCGAAGAGACGACGCCCGCGCAGGCCGACCCACGTGCCGGCCAGCGCCACGGCACCCCGGACCCAGCCCGACAGGCTGCCCGAGGCGATCCCGGCCAGGTAGGCCCCGATGGTGCAGCCGCCCGCCAGCCGCGCCCCGACGCCCATGAGGATCCCGCCCAAGACCAGCGCGAACAGCGTGGCGGTGGTGCCCAGCAGCACAGCGTGAGCCCGCGGCCCGGCCGCCTGCCCCACCGCGACCAGCTGCCGCCACGCCGAGCTGAACCCGAACCGCGAGTGGAACAGCGCCACCCCCAGCCCGGTCCCCAGCGCGAGCAGTACGGCCTGCTGCGCCCCGAACCGCACCCCCACGTACGCGGGGAGGGCGGCGCCCACCACCCCGAACGCCCCGAGCAGCCTCCACTGCACCGGCGCGACGGACCGCTCCGCCGTCTCGACCACCACCGCACAGCCCCCACGACCCCGACGACACCGACGACACCGACGACCCCGACGACACTGCCGTTCGTCGGCTGGGGTCAGGTTTCGAGGCGGTGCAGCATCGCCGGCAGCTCGCCCGTGTGGACCACCGCCAGGCGTTGCGTCGCCCGCGTCAGGGCCACATAGAGGTCGTTCGCGCCCCTCGGGCTCTCCGCCAGCACCTCCGCGGGCTCCACCAGCACCACCGCGTCGAACTCCAGGCCCTTGGCCGAGCTGATGGGCAGCACCACGACGGGGCTCTCCAGGTCGACGTCGGGGTCCGGGGGGCCGTCGGGGCCGACCGGGCCCAGGTCGCGGGGCACGCTGCCGAGCAGGCGCTCCCGCAGGGCCACCACGCGCTCGGTGGGGGCCAGCACGACCGTGCGGCCCTCGCCGACCGCGCCGGCCTCCTCGGCCAGCACCTTCGCGACGGTGTCGTCGAGATCCGCGACGGTGCTGTGGACGGCCCGGGGCGCCACCCCGTTGCTGCGCACGGACCGGGGCGCGGCCAGCCCGGGCTCGATCACCGCGAGGACGTCGTCGGCGACCACCGCGATCTCCGACGGCGTGCGGTAGTTGACCGTGAGCTGCTCCAGGCGCCACCGGTTGGCGACGTAGGGCGAGAGCACCTCGCCCCACGAGTCGGCTCCCGCGAGGTCACCGGTCTGCGCGATGTCGCCCACGAGCGTCATCGACCGGGTGGGACACCGGCGCATGATCAGCCGCCAGGCCATCGCGGAGAGCTCCTGGGCCTCGTCGACGATCACGTGGCCGTAGGTCCACTCGCGGTCGGCGGCGGCGCGGTCGGCGGTGGAGTCGTAGCGGCGCACCTGCTGGCGTTCGGCGAGCCGGTCGGCGTCGACGACGTCGCCGGCGCGCAGCAGCTCGTCGTCGAGGTCCTCCTCGAGGTCGAGGACGTCGAGCACGCCCTGCGCGTAGGCGATCTCCTCGCGCAGCGCCTCCGCCTCGCGCGCCGCGGCCTCGGAGCCGTCGTCGCCGAGCAGCTCGGCGGCCTCGTCGAGCAGCGGGACGTCGGCGGGCGACCAGCGCAGTCCCTCGGGCACGTCCTCGGCCGACGGGGCGCGCAGCAGGAGCGCGCGGTCCTCGGGGGGCAGCCGCCGGGCCACGGAGCCGAGCTTGCGCTCGTCGGCGAACAGGTCGGTGAGCAGCTGCTCGGCCGACAGCGTGGGCCACAGCGCGTCGAGCTCCCGGCGCAGCTCGACGCTCTCGGTGAGCTCCTCGCGGATGTCGCCGATGTCGCCGCGGTCGAGCAGGCCGCGGGAATTCATCTGGGAGCCGCCGAGCGTGCGGGCCACCTGCTCGGCGAGCAGCCGGATGGCCTCCTTCTCGAAGATCCGCTTGGCCTCGTTGTGGGACTTGCGCGAGCGCCGGGCGCGGGTGCGGGCGGTGTTGGCGACGTCGCGGTCCAGCCGGACGTCCTGCTGGTCGATCACCAGCCGGATCGGACGGCGCGGCACCTGCTCGCGGTCGCGGACGGCCGCGGCGATCACGGCGGCCATGTCGGTGCGGCCCTTGACCTCCGCCACCGCGACGGGCTCGGGCCGGCGCGCGTCGAGGCCCGGGAAGAGCTGACCGACGGTGCCCAGCACCACCGACGTCTCCCCCAGCGACGGCAGGACCTGCCCGATGTAGGACAGGAAGGTGGGGTTGGGGCCCACGACGAGCACGCCGCGCCGGGCCAGGCGGTCGCGGTGGGTGTAGAGCAGGTAGGCCGCGCGGTGCAGCGCCACCGCGGTCTTGCCGGTGCCGGGGCCGCCCTGCACCACCAGCACGCCCGAGGGCTTCGAGCGGATGATCGCGTCCTGCTCGGACTGGATGGTGGCCACGATGTCGGACATCCGGCCGGTGCGGCTGGCCCCGACGGCGGCGAGCAGGGCCGCCTCGCTGGTGAGGCCGCTGGACTGCTCCGCCGCTCCCGCGGCCTCGAGGTCGAGCACCTCGTCGTCGATCGCGGTGACCTCGCGCCGCCGGGTGCGCAGGTGGCGGCGGCGCCGGATGCCCTCCGGGTTGGCCGCGGTCGCGGTGTAGAACGGGCGCGCCGCGGGGGCGCGCCAGTCCATCAGCAGCGACTCGTAGTCGTTGTCCTCGTCGAGCAGCCCCAGCCGCCCCACGTAGCGGCGCTCGCCGTCGTCGGTGTCGAGCCGGCCGAACGCCAGGCCGTGCTCGGCGGCGCGCAGCGCGGCGAGGCGGTCGGTGTAGATGCCGACCGCGACGTCGCGCTCGGTGAGCGCCTGGGGCGTGCCGACGGTCTCGTCGTGCAGCACGTCGTGGAGGCGCTGCGCCGTCTCGGCCCGGCGGACGTCGAGCCGCCCGTAGAGCATGGCCACGTAGGCGCGCTCGTGCTCGATCCCGTCGGGCTGGGACGTGCTGTCGGACACCGGTCGATCACCTTCGCGCGCAGACCATCACGGGGCAGGGGGAGTTGGAGAAACGACTTACCAACCTACCAGCGCGGACGCACTCGCGATGACGCAACGGGCCTAGACGCGGACCGGGGTGTCCGCGTGCTTCCGGCAGGTCGGCACCTCGGGGCGGGCGTCGAGCCGCTCGTCGTCGATCTGCTCGTGGCACACGACACAGCTGCCGTAGGTGCCGGCCTCGATGCGCGCCAGCGCCTCGGTGATGCCGCGCCGCTGCTCGGCGACGGTGTCCAGGAGCAGCTCGCTGTCCATCGAGGAGGTCACGTCGGCGCCGTAGTCGGCGGGGTGGGTGCCGTTCGAGCCCTCGTCGCCGGAGTCCGCCGCGGAGGCCCGGGACGACTCGGCGAAACGGGCGCGCTCGTCGAGGTCGGCGAGCTCGGCGGTGAGCAGGTCACGGGCGTGATCGGAATTCATGGTCCGGCATACCCCGTCCGTGACCGGCCCACTCGTGCTTTCAGCTACCCGGGTGGCGGGACCTCGGTGCGCGGCCGAACGGCTGCTCCACCGGCTCGACGGGCTCGGCCGCCGGGATCGGCAGCGTCACCGGACGGTCGGCCAGCGCGACCGGGTCGTCGTGGTGGCGCAGCCGCATCGGCGGGCCGCTGACCAGCGTGTACTCGGCCTCGTCCTGGCGCATCTCCACGCGCAGCTGACGGCCCTGCCACTTGAGGCCGAACGAGATCCGCGAGAGCGCCGGGGGCAACCGGGGGGCGAAGCGCAGCCCGCCGGAGTCGCACTGCATGCCGCCGAACCCCGTGACCACGGCCGTCCAGGTGCCGGCCATGGACGCGATGTGCACACCGTGGTCGGAGTTGCCGGCCAGGTTGTTGAGGTCCACCAGCGCCGACTCGGCGAGGTAGTCGAACGCGAGGTCCAGGTGCCCGGTCCACGCGGCCATGACGGCCTGGGTGCACGCCGACAGCGACGAGTCGCGCACCGTGACGGCCTCGTAGTAGGCGAAGTTGCGCTGCATCTGCTCGGGGGTGAACGCGTCGGGGCGCAGCACCATGGCGAGCACCAGGTCGGCCTGCTTGACGACCTGCTTGCGGTAGAGGTCGAAGTACGGGACGTGCAGCAGCAGCGGGTAGTGCTCGGCGGGGGTGTTCTCGAAGTCCCAGGTCTGGTGCTCGGTGAACCCCTCCGACTGCGGGTGCACGCCCAGCACCTCGTCGAACGGGATGCTCATGGCCTTCGCGGCGTCGCGCCAGCTGGCCATCTCCTCGGCGTTGACGCCGAGCCTCGCCGCGGCGCGGGTGTGCCGGGCCGCGGTGTCGGCGGCCACGCGCAGGTTCAGCTGCGCCATGAGGTTCGTGTAGACGTTGTTGTCCACCACCGCGGTGTACTCGTCCGGGCCGGTGACGCCGTCGATGCGGAACGCGCCCGACGAGTCGTGGTGGCCCAGCGAGCGCCACAGCCGCGCGGTGGCCACCAGCAGCTCGAGCCCCACCTCGCGCTCGAAGTCGACGTCCCCGGTGGCCGCGACGTGGCGGCGCACGGCGTCGGCGATGTCGGCGTTGATGTGGAACGCCGCCGTGCCCGCCGGCCAGTACCCCGAGCACTCCTGCCCGCGGATGGTGCGCCACGGGAACGCGGCACCGCTGATGCCGAGCTGCTCCGCGCGCTCGTAGGCCAGCGGCAGGATTGTCTGCCGCCAGCGCAGCGCGTCGGCCGCCGCCTCGGGCGCGATGAACGACAGCATCGGGAGGCTGAAGGTCTCGGTGTCCCAGAACGTGTGGCCGTCGTAGCCCTCGCCGGTGAGCCCCTTCGCCCCGATCGCGCGGCGCTCGGCGCGGGCACCGGCCTGCAGCACGTGGAAGATCGCGACGCGGACGGCCTGCTGCAGCTCGGCGTCGCCGTCGATCTCGATGTCGGCGGTGGCCCAGAAGTCGTCGAGGTAGTTGCGCTGCTCGGTGATCAGCCCGTCCCACCCGGTGTAGCGGGCCGCCGCCAGCGCCGCGCGGACCTGGTCGTGCAGCGCGGGCTGCGACCGGCGCGCCGACCAGCCGTACGCCAGGTACTTGACGATCGTGAGCGTCTCGCCCGGCTTGAGCCGGGTGATCACCGTGGTGCGGCCGATGTCCTCGGTGGCCTCGGAGGCGATCTTGGTGCCGTCCGGGCCGGTCACATCGTGGTCCATCGCCGCGGCCACCCGCAGCCCGGAGTGGCGGGTCTGGTGGATCAGCGTCGCGCCGGCCTCGTCGCTGCGGTGCTGCTCGGCCTGCAGCGGGTCGGTGAGGGCGGCCTCGACGCGGGGGTCGTCGTCGTCGCGGGAGGGCAGCTGCTCGTTGGCCACCAGCTCGGACTGGAGCACCAGCAGCGCGGGCTCGTCGAGCACCTGCACCTCGTAGCGGATCGCCGCGATGGCGCGCTGGGTGAGCGACACCATCCGCACGCTGCGCACCTTCACCGCGCGCCCGGCGGGCGAGGCCCACTCGACCTCGCGGGTGAGCGTGCCGGCCTGCAGGTCCAGCACGCGCTCGTGGTGGCGCAGCTCGCCGTAGCGCAGGTCGAACGGCTCGTCCTCCACCAGCAGCCGGATCAGCTTGCCGTTGGTCACGTTGATGATCGTCTGGCCGGACTCCGGGTAGCCGTAGCCGCCCTCGGCGTAGGGCAGCGGACGCTTCTCGTAGAACGAGTTGAGGTAGGTGCCCGGGGTGGCGTGCGGCTCACCCTCGTCGAGGTTGCCGCGCAGCCCGATGTGGCCGTTGGACAGCGCGAAGACGGACTCGGTCTGGCCGAGGTTCTCCATGTCCAGGCGCGGCTCGCGCACCAGCCACGGCTCGACGGTGAACGCGCGTCCGGGATCGGGGCTCATGACGGGACCTCCAGCAGCTCCGCCAGATCGTCGACGACGACGTCGGCACCGTTCTTCAGCAGGTCATCGCGGTGGCCGACCCGGTCGACCCCGACGACGAACCCGAACCCGCCGGCCCTGCCCGACGCGACGCCGGCGGTGGCGTCCTCGAACACCACCGCGTCCTCCTCGGCGACGCCCAGGTCGGCGGCCGCGGCCAGGAACGTGTCGGGCGCGGGCTTGCCGGGCAGCCCGCGCTCCCTGGCGACGACGCCGTCGACGCGGTGGTCGATGTACTGCGCGAGCCCCGTGATGTCGAGGACCTGCTCGGCGTTGGCCGACGAGGACACGCACGCCGTCCGCAGTCCCGCGGCCTTGACCGCCTCGAGGTAGGTGACCGAGCCCGGGTAGACGTCCACGCCCACCGTCTTGATCTTCTCCTGGACGAGGTCGTTCTTCCGCGTCGACAGGGCGTAGATCGTCTCGGCGTCGGGCGGGTCGTCGGGGCCGCCCTCGGGCAGCTCGATGCCGCGGGACGCCAGGAACCCCCGCGTGCCGTCGAGCCGGGGACGACCGTCGACGTACGGGCCGTAGTCGGCCTTCACGTCGAACTCCTGGAACGGCGTGCCGTCACGCTCGGCGCGGAGCTTCAGGTAGTCGTCGAACATCTGCTTCCACGCGGCGGCGTGCACGCTGGCCGTGTCGGTCAGGACGCCGTCGAGGTCGAAGAGGCACGCGCGGGTGCCGTCGGGGAGGCCGAGCATTCGCGCACGGTACCGATAGCGCCGATCACCGCCGAGAGCCGGCCGGGGCGCCCCGGCCCCGGCACCGGGCTGGTCACGTTCGACGACGCGCCGTGGACACGCCTGGTCGGCCCGCCGCTGTCGGGCCGGATCGACGGCGGGGTCGGCGGGGACCCGGTACCTGCCCCGGGCGTCACTCCGGTGTGGCGGTCCCGCTGCGGAGCTCGATCACGACGGGCTCCCCCACGCCGCCCGTCACGGTGACGGCGTGCCCGCCCGGGGCCGCCGAGATGGTCAGCACCCCGCCCTGGGGCCGGGGCTCGATGTCGCGCTGCACGGCGTCGCGGACCGCGACCAGCACCTGCAACGGCCGGACGGTGGCGCCGCGCAACCCGGCGTCGACCTCCATCTCCACGCGCAGCCGCGGCCCGAACCGGGCCTGCTCCAGCTGGAGGTAGCCGCGCACGGCGTCGAGCTCGTGGCCCAGCGTGGTGCTCGCGTTGCCGGCCTGGTCCGCGGCGCGGGAGAGGTCGGCGAACCCGAACAGCAGCTCGCGGGCGCGGCCGGGGTCGGTGCGGATGAGCGCGGCGATCGTGTTGAGCGCGTTGTAGACGAAGTGCTGCTCCAGGCGGCGCGTCTCCACCGCGGCCGCGGGCGCCGGCGGCACGGGTTCGGGCTCGACGGGGGGTTCCGGCAGCACCCGCGACGGCGGCGGGCCGACGGGCACCGCCCAGCGCGTGTCGTCGACGTCGGAGGGGGCGACCGGGCCGCGCCAGTGCGGCAGCCGCAGCCGTCCGTCGGTGGCGATGCCGGTGAACTCGACGAGCCCCACCAGCCGCGGGGCCACCCAGATCGCGGGCCGGGCGATGTCGGCCGGCATCCCGGCGAGGAACGGCGAGCCGTCGCGGCGGAGCTTGCGCAGCGCGGCCACCTGGCCCCGCTCCTCCCCCGAGACCCCGACGCGCCCGACGTAGCGCAGCTGCCCCCCGGACACTGGAACGCCGAGCAGCAGGCTCGCGATGAGGTCGGGATGATCCGGATCGGTGGGCGTCCAGCCCCCGACGACGACCTGCCGCGTACGCGGCACCGGGACCTTCACCCACAACGGCGAGCGCCCACCGGGGCGGTAGCGGGAGCCCAGGTGTCGCGCGTGCAGGGCGTCCACACCCTTCACATCGGCGATCCGCAGCATCGACTCCAGTTCCGACACCGGAAGGGGTGAGGTGGTCCAGACCGGGGCGGCGTCGAAGCCCAGGCCGTCGAGCAGCGTGCGCCGGTCGCGGTAGGGCAGGTCCACGGTTAAGTGGCCGTCGAGCCAGAGCAGGTCGGCCACCTGGAAGTCGACGGGCGTGGCCAGGATCTGGTCCTGCGACGGGTGCGAGCGGGCGCTGCGCTTCTTGAGCAGCGTGGCGCGGGGGGCGTGCTCCTCGCCGCGGGCCACGATCGTGCCGTCGAGGATCATGCCGCGCGGGGGCGAGCGCTTCTCCAGCTCCGGGGCGAGCTCGGGGTAGGCGGCCGTCATCGACACGTCGCGCGAGCTCAGCAGCCGGGTGCGGCGACCGGGCTCGACGTAGGCGATGCAGCGGTGGCCGGTCCACGCGAGCTCGACGACCCAGTCGGGCCCCGAGGGCGTCTGGCCGGACCCGGTCGAGGGCGTCATGGGCGACACCAGATCGGGCATTCCGCCCCCACCCCTGGTCACGGCACCACCGTAGCGGCACGTCCGGGTGACGGTGCTGCTCAGGTCCGTTGCAGCCAGTCGATCGGGTCACCGTCGTCGACCGGCGCGCCGGCCTGGCGCAGCAGCGCGCGGACCAGGCCCCGGCGCTGCGCGGAGTAGGTCAGCACGTGGGCCAGGACGCTGCCGAGCACGAAGCTCTCGGGCGGGTCGCACAGCGCGTCGACGAGGCGGTCGTTCCAGGCGCGGCGGCGCTCGATGTCGCGCACCGTCGCGCGCCAGCGGGGGCCGACGTCGTCGAGGCGGCCCAGCAGCGTCACCGGGTCCGCGTCCGGGCCCGGTCCGCCGGGGTGGTCCTCGCCGGCGATCGAGGCGAGCCAGATCTCGTAGGTGCCCACGCAGCGGCTGAGCAGCGCCGCGATCGAGGGCTCCTCCCCCGCCCAGCGCAGGAGCACGAGGCCCGGAAGGCGTTTACGGGTGTACTCGGCGGCCGGAATGCCCTTCGCGAGCTCCAGCAGCGACCGCACGTCGTCGACGTCGTGGTGCACCATCAGCGCCGTCACGGGGCTCGCCCCGTCGGGCTCCCCGGTCACCCACAGGTTGTGCGGTGCGTGGAAGTGGATGCCGTTGGGCGCGGGCAACCAGTGGTGTGCCCCGGCGGGCGTCGCGCTGGGCGGGTGGCCGAAGGCCCGGGCGTACGCGCGGGCGAAGCCGTCCACGGACTCGTAGCCGGCGGCGAACGCCACCTCCGTCACCGGCGAACCGGAGGCGAGCCGCCACGCGGCCCGTTCCAGCTCGACGCGCCGGCGCATGGCCACCGGCGGCTCGCCGGTGTCGCGGGCCAGCAGCCGGCTGAAGTGGAACGGCGACGTGTACGCGCCGCCGGCCATGTCGGTCAGGGATCGGTGGTCGTCGGCGAGGACGGCGTCGAGGAGATCCCGGAGCCGGTCACGTCCAGTCATCGGTGCGCGCGCCCTCCACCGCGTACCGGACGCACGCGAAGGCCCCGTTGCGCGCGACCTCGACGGTGCGCAGGGCGTAGCGGCGCGGGAAGACCGGGCGGCCCTCCCCGAGCGTGACCGGTGCGATCGACACGATGATCTCGTCCAGCAGGCCGGCGTCGGCGAACTGCCCGGCGAGGTCCCCGCCGCCGACGACCCACACGTCCCTGCCCAGGGCGGCGAGCTCCGCGTGGACTCCTGCCACGTCGCCGCGGGCGAACCGGACGTCGGCGCCGTCGATGACGGGCAGGTCCCGGTGGGTGAACACGACCGTCGGCATCGGGTAGGCCCACTTGTTGGTGCCGGCCTCGACGCGGGCGCGGACCCACTCGTAGGTGGTGGCGCCCATGACGAGCGCGCCGACGTCGGCGATGAAGGCGGTGTAGTTCATCGGGCCGGCCTCGTCGATGTCCTGGACGAAGAGCCAGTCCAGCGAGTCGCGGGCGTCGGCGATGAAGCCGTCGAGGGTGGCGGCGGTGTAGTAGACGGTGCGCGGCATGGGGTCAGCCTGCCCGGTCCGGGCCTGCGTGCGCCCGACCGTTCTTGCTGCCGCGATTTCCGGTGGCGCGATACTGGAGGGACCATGACGCTCACCGAACGCCTCCCTCCCACGCCCGACGATCCCGACGACCTCGTCGAGGCGTTCGTCGACTGGGCCTACGAGGAGCGCGGCCTGTCGCTCTACCCGGCGCAGGAGGAGGCGCTGATCGAGCTGGCCACCGGCAGCAACGTCATCCTCTCGACGCCCACGGGCTCCGGGAAGTCGCTGGTCGCCATCGGCGCGCACGCCGTGGCCCTGCAGCGCGGGCGGCGCACGTTCTACACCGCGCCGATCAAGGCGCTGGTGAGCGAGAAGTTCTTCCAGCTCATCGACGTGTTCGGCGCCGACAAGGTCGGCATGCTCACCGGCGACGCCGCGGTGAACGAGAAGGCCCCGATCATCTGCTGCACCGCCGAGATCCTGGCCAACATCGCGCTGCGCTCCGGCCGGGACGCCGACGTCGGCTCGGTGGTGATGGACGAGTTCCACTTCTACGCCGACCCCGACCGCGGCTGGGCCTGGCAGGTGCCGCTGATCGAGCTGCCGCAGGCGCAGTTCCTGCTGATGAGCGCCACGCTCGGCGACGTCACGTTCTTCCGGGACGACCTGAAGCGCCGCACCGGCCGCGACACCGCCGTCATCACCTCGGTGGACCGGCCCGTGCCGCTGCACTACCGCTACGTCTACTCACCGCTGCACGACACGATCGCCGAGCTGCTCGCCACCCACGAGGCGCCCGTGTACGTCGTGCACTTCACGCAGCAGTCCGCGGTGGACCGCGCGCAGTCGCTGATGAGCGTCAACGTCACGTCCAAGGACGACAAGGCGGCCATCGCCGCGCTGATCGGCAACTTCCGCTTCACCTCGGGCTTCGGCAGGACGCTCTCGCGGCTCGTGCGCCACGGCATCGGCGTGCACCACGCCGGGATGCTGCCGCGCTACCGGCGGCTGGTGGAGACCCTTGCCCAGGCCGGGCTGCTGCGCGTCATCTGCGGCACCGACACCCTCGGCGTCGGCATCAACGTGCCGATCCGCACGGTGCTGTTCACCGCGCTCGTCAAGTACGACGGGCAGCGCACCCGCCCGCTCAAGGCGCGGGAGTTCCACCAGATCGCCGGACGGGCCGGGCGTGCGGGCTACGACACCGTCGGCACCGTCGTGGCCGAGGCCCCCGATCACGAGGTGGAGAACGCCCGGCTCATCGCCCGCGCCGGGGACGACGAGAAGAAGAAGAAACGGATCGTCCGCAAGAAGCCGCCGGAGGGGTTCGTCGGCTGGTCCGAGGTGGGGTTCGGCAAACTGCAGGTGGCCCAGCCCGAGGCGCTGACCAGCCACTTCCAGGTCTCGCACGCGATGCTGCTCAACGTCATCTCCCGTCCCGGGGACGCCTTCGCCGCCATGCGGCACCTGCTGGAGGACAACCACGAGCCGCGGCCGCGCCAGCGACGCCACATCCTGCGGGCCATCGCGATCTACCGGGCGCTGCTGGCGTCCGGGGTGGTGGAGCAGCTCGACTCCCCGGACGCCGAGGGTCGCCGGGTGCGCCTGGTCGGCGACCTGCAGCTCGACTTCGCGCTCAACCAGCCGCTCTCGCCGTTCGCGCTGGCGTCGTTCGAGCTGCTGGACAAGGCGTCCCCGACCTACGCGATGGACATGCTCTCGATCATCGAGGCCACCCTCGACGACCCCCGCCAGGTGCTCTACGCGCAGCAGAGCAAGGCCAAGGGCGAGGCCGTGGCACTGATGAAGGCCGAGGGCATCGAGTACGAGGAGCGGATGGTGCTGCTGGAGGAGGTGACCTGGCCCAAGCCGCTCGACGAGCTCTTGAGCGGCGCGCTGGAGACCTACCGCCGCGGCGCCCCCTGGGTCGAGGACGCCACGCTCTCGCCCAAGTCGGTGGCCCGCGACATGTTCGAGCGCTCCATGACGTTCGTGGAGTACATCGGGCACTACCAGCTCGCGCGGTCCGAGGGCCTGGTGCTGCGCTACCTCGCCGACGCCTACCGCGCCCTGCGCCAGACGGTGCCCGACGAGGCCAAGACCGAGGAGCTCACCGACGTCGAGGAGTGGCTGGGCGAGCTGGTGCGCCAGGTCGACTCCTCCCTGCTCGACGAGTGGGAGGCGCTCGCGGCCGGCGCCGGCACGGGCGAGGAGGTCGCTCCGCCGTCGCTGGAGAGCGGCCCGCCCGGGGTCACCCGCAATGTCCGCGCGTTCCGGGTGCTGGTGCGCAACGCGATGTTCCGCCGCGTGGAGCTCGCGGCCCTGCGGCGCTGGGACATGCTCGGCGAGCTCGACTCCTCCTCCGGCTGGAACGGCGAGGCCTGGCGCGAGGCCCTGCTCCCCTACTGGGACCACTACGGCGACACGATGGTGGCCATCGGCACCGGCCCCGACGCGCGCGGCCCGAAGATGATCACGATCGAGGAGGAGCCGGAGCGCTGGCTGGTCCGCCAGGTCCTCGACGATCCCGACGGCGACCACGACTGGGCCATCACCGCCGAGGTCGACCTCGCCGCCTCCGACGAGGAGGGCACGGCGATGATCTGGATCACCGGCGTGGAGCCGCTGGGCGGAGCCTGACCGCCCTCGGGTCCAGACCGCCCGGCACCGGCGGTGTGCGTCTGCCGACGCCCGGGTAGACGTGCTCCCCCGGACCGGCCGGGGCCGGCTGCCACGCCGGGCGCAGCGTCGACGGGTCGGGGTGGAGGCAGGCCCGGGAGCCATCTCCTCCGCGGCGCACCGTCCGCAAATGTCGATCATGTCGTCGTTTGATCGACATTTCGCTGCCGTCAATGTATCGTTGTCACATGAAGTACTCAGAGGCCGAGCGGTGGATCGAGCGCGTCGACCCGGCCGTCACCCGCGACCGCTCGGTCACCGCCCACCTGGAGTTCCTCAAGGCCCGCAGCGCCGAGGGACCGCTCACCAACGACGCGGCCGCCGCCTGGTACGCCGTCGTCGGGGAGATGCGGCGCCTCGCCGACTACTACGAGCGCGACCTCATCCGCAAGCTGCGCTCGGACGGCATGACGTGGGCCCAGGTCGCCGACGCCGTCCATGCCCAGCTCTCCAGCCGGCAGGCCGCCCAGGGCAAGTGGAAGCGCCTGGTCGACCCGGGTCGGCGCACCACCACGGGCAACATGCGGCGCGGTGGCCGTCGCAAGCAGGAGAACTCACCCGATCAGGGGGCCGGTGCAACCTGACGATCGGATCGTTCGGTCCAACACCCACTCGACCGGTACGCTCCGTGACGCACGGTCACGCATCATCGCGCGGCCCGGTGACGCGACAGGAGTGACGCCCGCGATGGCGGACCATCCTCCGGACCTGCACCAGGAGCAGGACAGAGGGTTGCGGGGCTCGCTCCCCGACGTCGATCGGCTCGCCGGGGACTGGCTGGATTCGCTGCCCGACGGCGTCGCCGGCCCCGACCAGCGCCGCCGGCTGCTCGCCCTCGCCGGAACCCTCCGGGACGCCGTGGTCACCGAGCCGTTCGATCCCGCCCGGCCCAGGCAGGTCGGCCGGGACCTCGTCTCCGCGGGCGTCACCCGGCCGTCGGCCCTGGACGCCACCGTCCGCACCCTCGGGGACGCCGGCCCCACCATCGGCCACGCGCGCATGTTCACCGTCGTAGGAGCGCTCACCTCCGCCTACGCCGAGGCGCTGCGCGACCACACCCGCAGCGAGCAGGACCACCTCGGCGCCGCCGCGCTCGCGGCCCACGCCCTCGCCGAGGACGCCCGGCACACCAGCGAGGCCAGGTTCCACGCCGTGTTCACCGAGTCCGCCGTGGGCATCGGGATCTCCGACGTCGACGGCCGCGTCCTCGAGGTCAACCGGGCCCTCTGCGACCTCTTCGGCTACTCCCCGGAGGAGCTGACCGAGCGGTCGGCGTTCTCCTTCGTCCACCCCGACGACGACCCCGCCTACTGGGCGGAGGTGAAGGACCTGCTGGCGGGCGAGGTCGACCACGTCCGCCGGGAGAAGGCCTACGTGCGCAGGGACGGCACGTCGGTCTGGGCCGACGTCGAGCTCACCCTCGTGCGCGCCTCGGACGGCTCCCCCCGCTTCATGGTCGGGATGCTCCAGGACATCACCGAGCGCCGCCGTCTGCAGGACCGCCTCCGCCACCAGGCCGAGCACGACCCCCTGACCGGTCTGCCCAACCGCACGGTGTTCTTCGAGCACCTCGAGGAGGAGCTCGCGCAGCCCGACCGGCACCTCGCCGTGTGCTATCTCGATCTCGACGGCTTCAAGGCCGTCAACGACACGCTCGGTCACGACGTCGGCGACGCCCTGCTGCGCACCGTCGCCCACCGCCTGGCCAGCGAGCTCGACGAGCACCTCGTGGCGCGGATGGGCGGCGACGAGTTCGTCATCCTGGTCCGCTCCCCCGGCGGGCCCGAGCACGTGCACCGGTGCGCCCTCGCCGCGCTCGCCGCGGTGCGGCGTCCGGTGCGCCTGGCCGGACACGACATCCGGGTGTCGGCCGGGGTGGGTGTGGTCCACAGCTCCGACCTCACCGAACCGGCCCACGGCGTCGACATCCCGTCGCGGGCGGCCGAGCTGATGAAGGCCGCCGACACCACGCTCTACCGCGCCAAGCACGACGGCCGCGACCGCGTCGCCCACTTCGACGCCCACCGCCACCACAGCGACATCGGCCGCCTCGCGACGTCGGCGCGGATGCCGCTCGCCCTGGCCTCGGGCGAGTTCGTGGTGGAGTACCAGCCGCTGGTGCGTCTGCCCGACCAGCGGATGGTGGGCGTCGAGGCGCTGGTGCGCTGGAACCTGCCCGACGGCACCCGCCTGGGGCCCGACGTGTTCATCCCGCTCGCCGAGGAGTCCGGGCTGATCGTGCCGCTCGGGCAGTGGGTGCTGGAGCAGGCGTGCCGTGACGCCGTGCGGTGGCGCGACGCCGACCCGGAGGCCGCCCTCTACCTCAGCGTCAACATCGCCGCCCGCCAGATCCGCGAGCCGGGGGTCGTCGCCGAGGTGTCCCGCATCCTCGAGCAGACGGGGTGGCCGGCCGACGCGCTGCAGCTGGAGCTCACCGAGAGCGACCTGATGGGGCCCACCCCCGAGTCGCTGGAGACCCTCAACGCGCTCGCGGACATGGGTGTGCGGATCGCGATCGACGACTTCGGCACCGGCTACTCGAACCTCGCCTACCTGCGCCGGCTGCCGGTGCACACCCTCAAGCTCGCCGGCAGCTTCGTCACCGGCCAGCACGGGCCGCACACCGACACCGTCGACGTCGAGGTGGCCGGGCTGCTGATCCGCCTCGCCCACGTGCTCGGGCTCGGCGTGGTGGCCGAGTCGGTCGAGACCGCCGACCAGCTCGACCAGCTCCGCGCGCTGGGCTGCGACACGGGGCAGGGGTACTACTTCGCCCCCGCCCTCGCCGCCGACGCGATCCCCGGCATGCTCCACCGCCCGGTCGGGCCGTCCTAGGAGCGCGCTGAAGCACCCTCCTAGCCCAGCGGGCTCCGGGGCAGCAGCCGGTCCGAGACGATCTTGCGCTGGATCTCGCTGGTGCCCTCGAAGATCGTGGTGAGCCGGGCGTCGCGCCAGTGCCGCTCGACCTGGTGCTCGGTGGTGTAGCCGTTGCCGCCGTGCAGCTGGATGCCGTCGGCGGTGACCTCGGCCGCCATCTCCGTGGCCATCAGCTTGACCATCGCCGCCTCGCGCTCGCACGGGTGGCCGAGGTCGATCAGGTGCGCCACGTGCTGGTAGAACGCGCGCGCCTGCTCCACGCGCGCCGCCATGTCGGCGAGGGTGAACCGCACGGCCTGGAAGTCGCCGATCGGGTGCTCGAACTGGTGGCGCCGCTGCAGGTAGACGATGCAGTCCTCGACGGCGGCCCGGGCCAGGCCCACCGCGCGCGCCGCGGTGTGCACGCGGGCGATGTTGAGCCACTTCTGCGCGTCGGCGAACCCGCCCGTCCCGACCTGGTTCGCGGCCGGCACGCGCAGGCCGTCGAACTCGAGGTCCCACGTGACGAACCCGTGGTACCCGATCTTGTCGATGGGGGTGCCGGTGATGCCGTCGGGGAAGGTGTCGCGCTCCTTCTCCACCAGCAGGGTGGCCAGGCCGGCGGAGCGCTTCTCGCCGGGTTCCGGGTCGTCGGTGCGCACGAGCACCTGGATGAAGTCGGCGGCCTTCGCGTTGCCCGTCCAGCGCTTCTGACCGGTGACGACGAACTCGTCGCCGTCGCGGACGGCCCGGGTGGCGACGCCCGCGAGATCGGAGCCGGCGTCGGGCTCGGAGAGCGCGATGGCCCCGATCCACTCCCCCGCGGCACTGCGGCGCAGCAGCTGCGCGCGGCGCGCCGGGTCGGCGACGTCGGTGCCCGCGCCCTGCGCGCGGGCGATGATGCTGGCCACGCTCATCCACGCGCGCGCCAGCTCCTCGGCCACCATGCAGTACTCGAACGCACCCAGGCCGAGACCACCGTGCTCGCGGTCGACGGTGATGCCGAACCAGCCGTGGCCGGCCATCTTCTCCAGCAGCGAGCGCGGGATCTCGCCCTTCAGCGGGTCGAGCTCGTTCGCGACCGGCAGCACCTCCTCGGCGGCGAACCGCCGGGCCGTGGCCTGCAGCTCCTCTCGCTCCGGCGAGTGGTAGGGCGGCGGGACCACGGGCACGGGCGGGACCTGGATCTCGGACTGCTCGATCATGACGCAGTTGTGCCACACTCCCGGCCCGCGCGCGCGTCGGAGCGCTACAGCCGCCGCAGCCCGCTGAGCACGCGCTCCATCAGCGCGAGGTCGGGACCGCCGGCGTCCACGGTGCGGTGCACGACGACGGCGCCGAGCGCGGCGAGATCGCCCAGCAGCACCCGCGCCACCCCGAGCGGGACGCCGCGCAAGGCCGCGATCTCCGCCACCGACCGCGGTTCCCGGCACAGCTCGACGATGTCCGGGTGGGGCGTCCGGGCACCGAGCGCGGCCGGCACCACCGACACGAGGGCCTCGATCGCGAGATCGAAGGTCGAGCGGGTCCGGCCGCTCGTCAGCACGTACGGGCGGACGAACGAGGACACGGCCGCGTCGGCGTCGGGCGGCGGCTCCCGCCACCCGACGGGTCGGGGCCGGGGAACGGGCTCGCCCACCTCGGCGGCCTCCGCAGCGGCGTCGACCGGCCGCGGGACCACCCGGCGACGGCGAGGCGACGGTCCGCCGAACCGGGCTCCGGTGAGACCGACGACCGGCGCCTCGGGGCCCGGCGGGGCGGTCGACCCGAACGCGGCGGGAGGCTCGGGAAGCGGCTCGACGGCGGCCATCGCGACCGTGTCGGCGCCGGCGTCCCCCGCTGCGTCGTTCCTGCGGCCCCGCCGACGGCCACCGCCGCCGAAGCGGGCGCCCGTGAGACCGACCTCGGGACCGTCCTGAGCTCGCACGACGGCCCACCTCCCGCAGTGATCGTCCGTTGGCCCTGAACACTCTCCGTGCGGCGTTTCCGTGGCGTTTCCGGGCCGTAGCACCGTCGTGACGACTCCGCGCTCTCGCCGAAGGGCATGATCGATGTCACGATGATCCCGTGCCCTTCGCCGCCCGCTGCTGGTTCGCGTTGAACGCCCTCGTCGTCGTGGTGGCCCTCGCCATCCAGATCCCGATCACCGCAGGCAAGGTGGAGGGCGTCTTCTTCGACACCCCCGCGGCCCGGGTCGGCAACCTCTTCACGTTCTTCACGATCCTGTCGAACATCCTGGTCGCCGTGGTGTGCGTGGCGCTGGTGCTGCGCCGGCGGGACTCGGAGCCGTTCGCGGTGGCGTGGCTCGACGCGCTGCTCGGCATCACGGTCACCGGCATCGTCTACAACACCGTGCTCGCGGGGCTCTACGACCTGCGCGGCGCGGAGTACCTCGCCGACCGCCTGTTCCACACGGTCTCGCCGCTGCTGTTCGTGCTGGGCTGGCTGCTGTTCGGACCGCGCGGGCTCGTCCGGCGGCGCGTGGTGCTCCTGTCGCTGCTCTACCCGCTGGTCTGGCTCGCCTTCACGCTCGTGCGCGGTGCGCTCATCGGCTGGTACCCGTACCCGTTCGTCGACGTCGCGACGCTGGGCTACGGACAGGTCGCGGTCAACTCCGTGCTGATCACGGCGCTGTTCCTGGTGCTGGCCACCGTCGCGTTCGGCGTCGACCGGCTGGCGATGCGGCCGGCCCGCACCGGGTGATCGACCCGGACCGGATGATCATCGGGGCGGTGGCAGGATCGCGGCCATGACGCACCCGGTCCGGATCGGCCTCCAACTCCAGCCCCAGCACGCCGACTACGCCCAGATCCGCCGCACCGCCGCGGCCGCCGAGGAGGCGGGCGTCGACGTCCTCTTCAACTGGGACCACTTCTACCCCCTCTACGGCGAGCCCGACGGCAAGCACTTCGAGTGCTGGACGATGCTCGGGGCCTGGGCCGAGGCCACCAGCCGCGTCGAGATCGGCGCGCTCGTCACGTGCAACAGCTACCGCAACCCCGAGCTGCTGGCCGACATGGCCCGCACCGTCGACCACATCTCCGACGGCCGGCTGATCCTCGGCATCGGCGCGGGCTGGTTCCAGCGCGACTACGACGAGTACGGCTACGACTTCGGCACCGCCGGCTCCCGGCTCGCCGACCTCGCGCAGGCGCTGCCCCGGATCAAGGCCCGCTGGGCGAAGCTCAACCCGGCGCCCACCCGCGAGATCCCGGTGCTGATCGGCGGCGGTGGCGAGAAGAAGACGCTGCGCTACACCGCGGAGCACGCCCAGATCTGGCACAGCTTCGGCGACGTCGACGTGCTCACGCACAAGAACGCCGTGCTCGACGGCCACTGCGCCGACATCGGCCGCGACCCGGCCGAGATCGAGCGGTCCATCGGCGTGCAGAAGGCCCCCGAGGAGGTCGCCGACGCGCTGGTGGCCGCGGGCGCCACGCTGTTCACCGTGGGCGTCGGCGGACCGGACCACGACCTCGGCTTGCTCAAGGACTGGATCGCCTGGCGCGACTCCCGCTCGGCGTGACCCCGTGCCCGTACTGAGCGCAGGCCTGCTCCTGCACCGCCCCGGACCCGGCGGGATCGAGGTGCTGCTCGGCCACATGGGCGGCCCGTTCTGGGCGAAGAAGGACGACGCCGCCTGGTCGGTGCCCAAGGGCGAACACGGCCCGGCCGAGGATCCCCTCACGGCCGCACGCCGCGAGTTCACCGAGGAGATGGGCTCCCCGCCGCCCGACGGGCCGCTGCGCGAGCTGGGCAGCGTCCGGATGCGCGGGGGGAAGACCATCACCGTCTTCGCGCTGGAGGGCGACTTCGACGCCGACCACATCGAGAGCAACCACTTCACCATCGAGTGGCCCCCGAAATCCGGCCGGATCGCCTCGTTCCCCGAGATCGACCGGGCCGCCTGGTTCGACGCCGACACCGCCCGGCGCAAGCTCGTGGCCGCACAGGTGCCGTTCGTGGACCGGCTGGTGGAGGGGTGCGGCGGGTGACGGAGCGGCGCGGGCGGCGACCCCCACTGAGGTGTCGCCGCGCCGGGATGACATCGTCAACGAGGACTCTGCGTGGTGCAGAGAGTGATCAGCAGGAGGTCTGCACGTGAGCGTTGCCCAGCCCATCTCCGGCCAGAGGATCCTGGTCACCGGCGGGGCCGGCACGATCGGCTCGCACGTCGTCGACCAGGCGCTGGAGGCCGGGGCCACCGAGGTCGTGGTCCTCGACAACTTCGCCCGCGGTCGCATGGAGAACCTCGCCACCGCGCAGGAGATCGGCGGCGACCGGCTCACCGTCGTCACCGGCGACATCAACGACCCGAAGCTCGTCAACGAGCTCACCGACGGCATCGACGTGGTCTTCCACCTCGCGGCGCTGCGCATCACCCAGTGCGCCGAGCAGCCCCGGCTCGCGCTGGAGTCCCTGGTGGACGGCACCTTCACCATCATCGAGGCGGCCGTCGCGCACGGCGTCAAGAAGGTCGTCGCGTCGTCGTCGGCGTCGGTCTACGGCCTCGCCGAGACCTTCCCCACCACCGAGCGCCACCACCCGTACAACAACGACACCTTCTACGGCGCCGCCAAGGCGTTCAACGAGGGCATGCTGCGCAGCTTCCACGCCATGAACGGCCTCGACTACGTGGCCATGCGCTACTTCAACGTCTACGGCCCCCGCATGGACGTGCACGGTCTCTACACCGAGGTGCTCATCCGCTGGATGGAGCGCATCGCCCGCGGCGAGGCCCCGCTGATCTTCGGCGACGGCCTGCAGACCATGGACTTCGTGCACGTGCAGGACATCGCGCGCGCCAACATCCTCGCCGCGAAGGCCGACGTCACCGACGAGGTCTACAACATCGCCACGGCCACCGAGACCAGCCTGCTGGACCTCGCGAACGCGCTGCTGGCGGCCATGGACTCCGATCTGAAGCCGGACCACGGCCCGGAGCGCGCCGTCAACGGCGTCACCCGCCGCCTGGCCGACATCTCCCGCGCGCAGGCCGACCTGGGCTGGACGCCGGAGATCACCCTCGACGCCGGCCTGCGCGGCCTCGTCGAGTGGTGGAAGGCCGACACCGCCGCCACCGCAGGGGCTTCCGCATGATCCCCGTCATGAAGCCGACCCTCGGCGAGGAGGAGGCCCAGGCCGTCGCCGAGGCCGTCCGCTCCGGCTGGGTGGCGCAGGGCCCGCGGGTCGCGGAGTTCGAGAAGGCGTTCGCCGCGTCCGTCGGTGCCGACCACGGCGTCGCCACGTCCAACTGCACCACGGCGCTGCACCTGTGCCTCTACGTGCTGGGCGTGGGCCCGGGCGACGAGGTGATCGTGCCGTCGTTCTCGTTCATCGCCACGGCCAACGCCGTGCGCTACTGCGGCGCCACCCCGGTGTTCGCCGACGTGAGCGCCGAGACCGGCAACCTCACGCCGGAGACCGTCGCGGCCGTGCGCACCGACGCCACCAAGGCCGTGCTGGTCGTCCACCAGGGCGGCGTGCCCGCCGACATCCCGGCGCTCAAGGCCTCGCTGGGCGGGCTGCCGCTGGTCGAGGACGCGGCCTGCGCCGCCGGCTCCACGCTGAACGGGGCCCCGACGGGGCGGGGCGCGCTCATGGCCGCCTGGTCGTTCCACCCGCGCAAGCTGCTCACCACCGGTGAGGGCGGGATGATCACGACGGACGACGAGGAGCTCGCCGCCCGCATGCGCCGCCTGCGCGAGCACGGCATGAGCGTCTCGGCCGCCGACCGGCACGCCGCCGCCGGGAAGGCCATCGTCGAGTCCTACGGCGAGACCGCCTTCAACTACCGCATGACCGACATCCAGGCCGCGATGGGCCTCGTGCAGCTGCGGAAGCTGCCGGGCATCGTCGCGCGGCGCCGGGAGATCGCGGCCCGCTACCGGGAGCTGCTCGCCCCCATGGGCCTGCGCACCGTCCGGGACCCCGAGGGCGCCACGTCGAACTTCCAGTCGTTCTGGGTGGAGCTGCCCGACGCGGCCCCGCCCGTGGGCGACGTGCTCGCGGCCCTGGCCGAGGCCGGGGTGTCGGCGCGGCGCGGCATCATGGCCGCCCACACCGAGCCGGCGTACGCGGGGCACCCGCACGCGCCGCTGCCCGTCACCGAGCACCTCACCACCCGCACGCTGATCCTGCCCGTGCACCACGAGCTCACCGAGGCCGAGCAGGACACGGTCGTGGCGGCGCTGGCCGCGGCGATCGGCCTGCAGACCGCCGTCCACTGAGGAGTAGTTACTTGAGCAGCCCCGCCCCGTCGACCGACATTGCGGCCGTTCCGTTCCTCGACCTGGCCAGCCCGCACGCCGAGATCGCCGACGAGGTGAACGCGGGCTGGGCCGAGGTCCTCGCCCGCACCGCGTTCGTCGGCGGCCCGCAGATCAAGGCCTTCGAGGCCGAGTACGCGGCCTGGTCGGGCGTCGGCCACGTCGTCGGCCTCGGCAACGGCACGGACGCCATCGAGCTGGCGCTGCGCGCGCTGGGCGTCGTGCCCGGCGACGAGGTGATCCTGCCGGCCAACACGTTCATCGCCACCGCGGAGGCCGTCGCGCGCTCGGGCGCCACGCCGGTGCTCGTCGACGCCGACCTCGACACGGCGCTGATCGACGTGGAGGCGGCCGCCGCCGCGGTCACCGACCGCACCAAGGCCGTCATCCCGGTGCACCTCTACGGCCAGACCGCCGCGGTCGAGAAGCTCCGGGCCCTGCTGCCCGAGGGCGTCGCGATCCTGGAGGACGCCGCCCAGAGCCAGGGCGCCAAGCGCAACGGCGTGTCCGCGGGCAAGCTCGGCGACATCGCCGGCACCAGCTTCTACCCGGGCAAGAACCTCGGCGCCTACGGCGACGCGGGTGCGGTGCTCACCGACCGCGACGACCTCGCCGCCGCCGTCGGGCTGCTGCGCGACCACGGTTCGCCGCGCAAGTACGAGCACGCGGTGCTGGGCTTCAACAGCCGCCTCGACACGATCCAGGCCGTGGTGCTCTCGGCCAAGCTCAAGCGGCTCGACGGCTGGAACGCCAACCGCCGCGCCGCGGCCGACCGCTACGCCGCACTGCTGGCCGGCGTCGACGGTGTCGTGGCGCCGACCGTGCTGGAGGGCAACGAGCCGGTCTGGCACCTCTACGTCGTGCGCGTCCGGGAGCGCGACCGCGTGCTCAAGGAACTGCAGACCAACAGGGTCGGCGCGAGCATCCACTACCCCACGCCCGTGCACCGCACCGAGGCGTTCGCCAACCTCGGCCAGGGCGAGGGCACGTTCCCGGTCTCCGAGCAGCTCGGCGCGGAGATCATCTCGCTGCCGATGTTCCCGAGCATCACTCCCGAGCAGCAGGAGCGCGTGGTGTCGGTGCTGGCGGACGCCGTCAAGTGACCGGTACCGACACGGGGGTGCGGGTCCACCCCCAGGGCCTCTGCGAGAGCGACGACGTCGGCCCCGGCACGCGCGTGTGGGCGTTCGCGCACGTACTGCCGGGCGCCCGCATCGGCCGCGACTGCAACATCTGCGACTGCGCCTTCGTCGAGACCGGCGCGGTGCTGGGCGACAACGTGACCGTCAAGAACGGCACGCTGGTGTTCACCGGCGTCACCTGCGAGGACGACGTGTTCCTCGGCCCCAACGTGCTGTTCACCAATGACCTGCGCCCCCGCTCGGCGATCAAGCGCGGGCCGGAGGTGCTGCTGTCCACCACGGTGCGCCGCGGCGCCACCCTCGGTGCGGGCACGGTGGTGGTGTGCGGCACGGAGATCGGCGAGTACGCGTTCGCCGCCGCCGGCGCGGTGGTCACGAAGGACGTCCCGGCGCACGCGTTCGTGGCCGGCAACCCGGCGAGGGCCAAGGGCTGGGTCTGCGTGTGCGGCGAGCGCCTTCCCGATGACCTGACGTGCACGGAGTGCGGCACGAAGCACGAGGCGGCGGGCACGGGCCTGCGCTCCGTCTCCTGATCCGGGTTCAGAGCGCGCGTTCGAGCTGGGCCGCCACGGAGCGGTAGCGGCTCACCGGCACCAGGTGCACGCCGGCGAACGCGCCGGTGTCGCGCAGCGCGAGCACCAGGTCGCAGGCGGCGTGGACGCCGGCCTCCGGATCGGCGGTCACCTGCTCGACCAGGGCATCGGGGATGGCGATGTCCGGGATGCTCGCCCGCAGCCGACGCGCCATGCCCGCGCTGGCGAGGACCATGACGCCCGCGTGGACGGGCAGGTCGGTCGGGTTCTGCTCGCGCCAGCGCAGGAACGCCTCCACCGAGTAGCCCACCTGCAGGAACACGAAGTCGGCGGCCTGCTTCCAGGCGGCCATCGGGCGGCGGTGGCCGGCGGTGACCCCGAGCCGGAACGGCGCGGTGCCCTCGAAGGTCGGCTGGTCGGTGGCCCGCCGGGCCTCGTCGATCATCGTGCGGACCGTCAGCTCGCTCGTGCGGTCCCCCGCGGTCGGTTTGTCGCCGTGCACGAACAGGAAGCTCTCGACGCCGTAGGCCGCCGCCGTGAGCAGGTCCCGCCGGAACCCGAGCAGGTTGCGGTCGCGCGAGTTCACGCACGCGATGCTGCGACCGCCCATCGCCCGCACCTCGTTGGCCACGGCGATGCTGGACACCGTGGCCCGGCCGATGTGGTTGTCGGGGATCAGGAACGCGTCCGCGACCGGGGTCAGCACACCGATCTGATGGCGCGCATGGGTGAGGCCCGGCCGCGTCGGCGGCTCGATCTCGCAGACGACCCGGAACCGGTCAGCGCACATGGCTCGGACCCTACGTTCTCGCGCCGCGGGTTCAGCCCAGCAGCGCGTCGAACGCTCCGAGCACCTCGGCGGCCACCGCGTCGGCCGCGTCCACGGCCCCGAGGAACGCGGCGTAGCCGTGGATCAGGCCCGGTCCGGGCACGTGCCGTACCGTGACGCCCGCCGCGGCGAGACGCGCGGCGTAGGCGTCACCCTCGTCGCGGAGCGGGTCGAACTCGGCGGTGGCCACCACCGCGGAGGCGACCCCGGTGACGTCGGCGGTCGCCAGCGCCACCTCCGGATCGGTCGTGCCGCCCGGGATGTACTGCGCGTAGAACCAGTCCATGTCCTCGGCGGTCAGGAAGTAGCCCTCCCCGTTCTCCCGGATCGACGCCGAACCCATCGTGGGGTCGGTGCACGGGTACCAGAGCAAGTGCGCGACGAGGGGGAGACCGGCGTCGCGGGCCCGCAGCGCCGCCCCGGCGGCGAGGCCGGCCCCCGCGCTGTCCCCGGCCACGCCGAGCGCCCGGCCGGTGAACTCCGATGCGGTCCAGGCCAGCACGGCGGTGGCGTCGTCCAGGGGCGCCGGGTGAGGGTGCTCGGGGGCGAGCCGGTAGTCCGCCGCGACGACGACGGCACCCACGGCGTTGGCGACCCGGCGGCAGACGGGGTCGTGCGTGTCGAGGTCGCCCAGCACCCACCCCCCGCCGTGCAGGTAGGTGACGGCGCGCCCGCGGTCGTCCTGCGGGGTGTAGACCCGGACCGGGATCGGGCCACCGGGCCCGTCGACCGTCCGGTCCTCCACCCCGGCCACCGGTTCGGGCACGAACCCGGGCCCGCGCCGCGCGAGCGCCAGGGCCCGGTAGTGGTCGCGGCTCTCCTGTGCGGACCCGCGGATGAGCGGGAGCGCGTCGGCCGCCGTCAGGGTGTCGAGCACGGTGCGGAACTGGGGATCGAGCACCGCCCGGACTCTACGAGCATGTCGTGGTCCCCGCACCGCCTACGGGGACCGCCGGCTCAGCCGCGCGCACCCGCGCCACCGCCCGCCTGAGCGCGTCGGCCGCGGCCAGCATCAGGTTCGGGCCGACCTGGGGCTGGCGATGGAGCACGCGGCGCTACCCTTCTGGACGGCGCTGGCCGACGGTGACCCTGGACGCCCTGCGCGCCGCCCGCCGGCATGCGGAATGAACTGATCCGTCTCCGGCTTGGGAGCGACATGGCTGGCATCACGCGAGGTTTCACCGGACGCCGACAGGCCCGCGACCCCCGGCTGCCCCCGGGCCAGTACGACGCCCGCGACGACTGGCCCGTGCTGCACGCCGAAGCCACGCCGAAGATCGTCACCGACCGCTGGACGTTCACCGTCGAGGGGCTCGTGGAGCGCGAGACCACCTGGACGTGGAAGGAGATCCACGACCTCCCCCGCTCACGCTACGCCGGCGACATCCACTGCGTCACCACGTGGTCCAAGCTCGGCATGACCTTCGACGGCGTGTCGGTCGACGTCCTGCTCGACGCCGCCGGGGTGCTGCCCACGGCCACGCACGTCGTCGCGGTCGCGCACACCGGCTACACCACCAACCTGCCGCTGGCCGACGTCACCGGCGGGAAGGCGTGGGTGGTCTGGGACGCCGACGGGCAGCCGCTGACCACCGAGCACGGCGGGCCGGCGCGGATGATCGTGCCGCACCTGTACTTCTGGAAGAGCGCGAAGTGGGTGTCGGGCCTGCGGCTGCTCGACCACGACGAGCAGGGCTTCTGGGAACGCAACGGCTACCACGACCGCGGCGACCCCTGGACCGAGCAGCGCTACCAGGGCGACTGAATGACGACCCTGCCCACGAACCGGAAGACGCTGCGCTGGCAGCAGGCCACCGTGCTCTCGACACGTGACGAGACGCCGCGTGCCCGCACGTTCCGCCTGGCCCTGCCCGCCGCGATGCCGCACGTCGCCGGGCAGTACTACGTCCTGCGGCTCACCGCGCCCGACGGCTACACCGCCCAGCGCTCGTACTCGGTCGCGTCCGCCCCGGACACCAGCGGCCAGATCGATCTGACGGTGGAGAAGCTCGACGACGGCGAGGTCTCGGAGTTCCTGCACGACGTGGTGGTGCCGGGCGACGAGCTGGAGGTGCGCGGGCCGATCGGCGGCTTCTTCGCGTGGGCCGGCGACGCCCCGGTGCTGCTGGTGGGCGGCGGGTCCGGGGTGGTGCCGCTGATGGCGATGCTGCGCGCGGCCCGCCGCGACGGGCACCCTGAGCTCGTGCGGCTGCTCGTCTCCGCCCGCACCCCCGACGACCTCTACTACGCCGACGAGCTGCCCGGTCCGGAGTCCACCGTGATCTGGACGCGCGCCGCGCCGCCCGGCACCGCGCGCCCGGTGGGTCGCATCACCGCCGCCGACGTGGCGCCGCTCGTGCGGGGCGGCGAGGACGTCTACGTGTGCGGCACCCCCGCGTTCGCCGACGCGGCCACCACCGCGCTGGTGGAGGCCGGGGTGCCCGTCGACCGAATCCGGGTGGAGCGGTTCGGCCCGTCCGGGTAGACACCTGACCATGATCCGCACCGCGCTCGTCACCGGCGTCAGCCGCCGCCGGGGCATCGGCTTCGCCATCGCCCGCCGGCTGCTCGACGACGGCCACCGGGTGTTCGCCCACTCCTGGAGCCCCTACGACGCCACGGAGCCGTGGGGCGCCGATCCCGACGGGATCGACGGCGTGCTGGCCGAGCTGGGTTCCCGGGTCGGTCACCTCGCCGCCGATTTCGAGGACGCGTCCGCGCCGGCGCGGCTCGTGGCGGCCGCGGTGGAGCGGTTCGGCGCGCTGGACACGCTCGTCGTCAACCACGCCCGCAGCCAGTCCACCGGCATCGGCGACCTCACCGCCGACATGCTCGACCGCACCTGGGCCGTCAACGTGCGGGCGACGCTGCTGCTGGTGCAGGCCTTCGCGGCGCAGTTCACCGGCGAGACCGGGCGGGTGGTGCTGTTCACGTCCGGCCAGCACCGCGGGCCGATGCCGGACGAGATCCCCTACATCGCGACGAAGGGCGCGCTGCACCAGCTCACCGCGAGCCTCGCCGACGCGCTCGTCGACCGCGGGATCACGGTGAACTGCGTCAATCCCGGGCCGACCGACACGGGCTGGGCCTCCGCGGACCAGGACGCGTTCGTCGGCCGGCACATGCCCCGCGGCCGCTGGAACTCCCCCGCCGAGGCCGCGGCGGTGGTCGCGATGCTGCTCGGCCCGGACGCGGAGACGATCACCGGTCAGGTGGTGGACGCCGAGGGTGGATTCCGGCGCTGGACGCCCTGACGCACCACGGACCGTCATCACGTCACGCGGTCGGGCGGGCACCCGGCAACACCTTCGGGTGAGATCCCCACCGCAGGCGCGACGCAGCGATGATCACCCGCCAAGCTGGGGCCATGCAGCGGAAGCCCCTGGTCATCGCCCTCGTGCTCGCCGTCGCCGCGGGCGCCGTCCTCGTCGGCGGGGCGGCCGCCGAGACCCGCACCACCCGCACCACCCTCACGTCCTCGGCCTACAACCGCGGCTGGGAGGTCCCGTCCGCGGACGCGATCGCTGCCCTCGACCGCTAGACGGCCCCTCCGCGCAGGCCCCAGATGTTCGCGCGGTCGATCGGGTCGCCGTCGGCCATCCGCTGGTACATCTGCGCGGCGGCCCGGGAGAACCCGTCGGGCAGGCCCACCGCCGCGAACGCGTCACCGGCCTCCTCCATCTCACCCACCCACCGCCACGCCTTGGCCGCCGCGCGGGTGTCGAGCTGCTCGAGCTTCGCGACGAGGTCCGTGCCGTCGCGGGCCAGCTCCTCGCGCAGGGCGTCCTCGACGCCGTAGGCCCGGGCCGCCTCCGCGATGGCCAGCCAGATCGTCGGCAGCGCCTTGCTCTGCGCCGCGAAGCAGGCCTTCAGGCCGCTGGCGGCCCCGATCCCGCCGTCGAGCACGCGGGCGGTGAACGGCGAGCCCGCGAACAGCGCCGCCACCACCGGCGCCTGCTCCCCCGCGAGCCACAGCACGGTGTGCCCGGGCTCCCACGCGGGTGGCCCGATGATCGCGCCGTCCACCGTGCGGTCGGCCCCGAACAGCTCGCCGATGCCCGCGACCGTGGCGGGCGAGACGGCGTTGGCGTCGACGTAGAGGGGGCGGCGGTCGCCCGCGGCGGCCGCCACCTGTTCCGCGACGTCGCGCGCGGCGTCGGGCGGGCACACCGAGATCACCACGTCGGCGCGCCGGGCCAGCTCGGCGAGATCCGGGACGCCCACCAGATCGGCGATCTCCGCCCGCTTCGAGGTGGTGACGCTGCGCCCCGCCGCCGCCCAGATCACGGCCCCCGCAACGGGCTTGAGGGCGGAACCGACCGAGGCGCCCATGACGCCGGGGTGCAGGATCCCGATGACGGGCCGGGGGGGCAGCGCGAAGGTCACGGCAGCATCATCGCGCCACAGCCGTCCGGGCGCGCAGGGTGCCCCGGTCCCCGGACGTCGCAGCCCGTCGGGTCACCTCGCAGCGCGCCGGCGGGCTGCGAGCAGCACCACGTGCTGCGAGGTGGGTGGGGCCGAGGGCTCAGGCCCGGGTCAGGAGGCGTTGCAGCTGGTCGCGCGCCTGCTCCAGTACCGGGGCCACCCCGGGCACCACGAGCGCCACCAGCACGAACACCGCCACCGTCAATGCCGGCGCCACGAGCCAGGCCTCCACCGCCCCGCCCGTACGGAACCGGAAGGCACGCGGGCTACCCACCGGATACCAGCTGCGCTGCCGGATCCGCAACGGCCACAGCAGCGGCGCGCCCGACTCGGTGATCGCGTCGCCCGCGGAATGCACCAGCATCCCGAGTGTGATCGCGGTGCCGAGCCAGCCCGCGGTGCCCGCCGTGCCGCCGGGCACGTACTGCTG
Source organism: Pseudonocardia sp. 73-21 (assembly GCF_001899645.1). Lineage (GTDB taxonomy): Bacteria > Actinomycetota > Actinomycetes > Mycobacteriales > Pseudonocardiaceae > Pseudonocardia. Next base: position 168,298 of record NZ_MKVV01000083.1, read on the forward strand.
CACGGCGAGGGTGAGCCCGGCCGCGATCACCAGGGACGGCGGGCCGGGCACGATCGCGTCGAGGCCCTTGATCGCCAACGCGAGGCAGACGAACAGCGTGCCGAGCAGGACGGGCTCGCCCCACCGGGCGGAGGCGAGGTTCACGGCCACCCCGAGCAGCACCGCACCGACGACCGTGTGGGTGAGCCCGCGATGGGTGCCGCGGCCGGTGTCGCGGCGGCCCTTCGTCAGGTCGTACACCAACGCGGACAGCGGCCGGATCACCCGCGACGCCAGCCACGACGCCACGGAGAACCGGCGGGTGGCCTCGGAGGACGGGTGGTCGAGGTCCGGGAGCAGAGCGGCCCCCGCGCACACCCCGGCGAAAGTCAGGATCGATCCCGCGGAGGGCTGGACGTCGGCGATCCGCGGCGCGAACCCCGCGACCGCGAGCCCCAGGGCCGCACCGGACGTGGCATGAGAGACCCCGAGCACCCGAGAACCGTAGGCGCGCGGCGCGGCACCGGCCGCGAGGCACGCCGTGACCGCCCACCCCGATCGCCACATGGTCACCCGTGGCGGTTGTGACGGGTCGGTCGGGGTCGCGTCGATCTACAGACCCAGGTGGCCCAGAATGCGTTGCGCCGCCAGGGTGGCGGTCAGATCGCCCCCGCGGACCTCGGCCTCCAGCGTCGGCAGCTCCGCCTGCACCGCAGGGTCCGTCGCGACCCGGTCCAGGAGCTGGTCACGGACCATCGCCCACATCCACTCCACCTGCTGCGTCGCGCGCTTCGGTGACAGCTCGCCGTGCTCGTCGAGGGTGGCGCGGTGCTCGGTGACCTTCTCCCACACCTCTGCCATTCCGGCCCCGGTCTGCGCGCTGCAGGCCAGTACCGGCGGCTGCCAGCTCTCGCTGGTGGGCGTCATCATCCGCAGCGCGCCGGCCAGCTCGCGCGCGGCGGCCTTCGCGGGGCGCTCGTGGTCGCCGTCGGCCTTGTTGACCGCGACGACGTCGGCGAGCTCGAGGATGCCCTTCTTGATGCCCTGGAGCGCGTCGCCGGTGCGGGCGATGGTGAGCAGCAGGAACGTGTCGACCATCCCCGCGACCGTCACCTCCGACTGCCCCACGCCCACGGTCTCCACCAGCACCACGTCGAAGCCCGCGGCCTCCATCAGCACGATCGTCTCGCGGGTGGCGCGGGCGACCCCGCCCAGCGTGCCCGCCGACGGCGACGGCCGGACGAACGCGTTCGCGTCGTTGGCGAGCTTGGCCATCCGGGTCTTGTCGCCGAGGATCGAGCCGCGGGTGCGCGTGGACGAGGGGTCGACGGCCAGCACGGCGACCTTGTGGCCGGCGCCGGTGAGCATCGTGCCGAGCGCCTCGATGAACGTCGACTTGCCGACGCCGGGCACGCCGCTGATGCCCACGCGATGAGCCCCACCCGCCTGCGGCAGCAGCTCCATCAACAGCTGCTGGGCGGCCTCGCGGTGGTCGGCCCGGCGGCTCTCGACGAGCGTGACGGCCCGCGCGAGCACCGACCGGTTGCCCTCCAGCACCCCCTTGGCGAGCGCAGGGACGTCGACGGCTCGGCGCTCAGCCACAGAACACCTCGTGCGCGGATATCGGTGTCCCGACCCTGATCTCCGCGCACGGGCGCGGTAGCGCAGGTCTCATCTGTCCAACGCGGCCGTCAGCTTGGCCAGCAGCTCGACGGCCGACTCCGCGATCACCGTGCCGGGCGGGAACACCGCCGCCGCGCCCATCTCGAGGAGCGTGGGCACGTCGGCGGGCGGGATCACCCCGCCCACGATGATCATGATGTCGGACCGGTCGAGCTTCGCCAGCTCGTCGCGCAGCTCCGGCACCAGCGTCAAGTGGCCCGCGGCGAGCGACGACACCCCGACGACGTGCACGTCGGCCTCCACGGCCTGGCGCGCCACCTCCGCGGGGGTCTGGAACAGCGGGCCCACGTCGACGTCGAAGCCGAGGTCGGCGAACGCCGTGGAGATCACCTTCTGGCCGCGGTCGTGGCCGTCCTGGCCCATCTTCGCGACCAGGATGCGGGGCTGGCGGCCCTCCGCCTCCGCGAACTCCTCGACGGCCTCGCGCGCCCGGGCCACGGCGGGGCTGGTGCCCGATTCCTTCGAGTACACGCCGGAGATGATCCTGATCTGTCCCGCGTGCCGGCCGAACACCTTCTCCAGCGCGTCGGAGATCTCCCCGACGGTGGCCATCGCGCGGGACGCGTCGACGGCGAGGTGCAGCAGGTTCTGCTCGTCGGTGCGGGTGGAGCCCTCGGCGATCCGGGCGGCCGCGTTGGTGAGGGCGGTGAGCGCGGAGTCGACCCGGCGGTCGTCGCGCTCCTCGCGCAGGCGCCGCAGCTTCTCCAACTGCTCGGTGCGGACCCCGGCGTTGTCGACCTTGCGGACCTCCAGCTCCTCGTCCGAGGTGGCGACGTACTTGTTGATACCGATGACGGGCTGGCGGCCGGAGTCGATGCGGGCCTGGGTGCGGGCCGCGGCCTCCTCGACACGCAGCTTCGGGATGCCCTCGTCGATGGCCTGCGCCATGCCGCCGGCCTGCTCGACCTCGGTGATGTGCGCCCACGCGCGCCGGGCGAGGTCGTAGGTGAGCCGCTCGACGTAGTGGCTGCCGCCCCACGGGTCGATCACGTTCGTGGTGCCGGACTCCTGCTGCAGCAGCAGCTGGGTGTTGCGCGCGATGCGCGCGGAGAAGTCGGTGGGCAGCGCGAGCGCCTCGTCGAGGGCGTTGGTGTGCAGGCTCTGCGTGTGGCCCTGGGTGGCGGCCATCGCCTCGATGCAGGTGCGCATGACGTTGTTGTAGGGGTCCTGCGCGGTGAGCGACCAGCCCGAGGTCTGGCTGTGGGTGCGCAGCGAGAGCGACTTCGCGTTCTTCGGGTCGAACTGGTGCACCAGCTTCGACCACAGCAGCCGCGCGGCCCGGAGCTTCGCGACCTCCATGAAGAAGTTCATGCCGATCGCCCAGAAGAAGCTCAGGCGGGGCGCGAACGTGTCGACGTCCAGCCCGGCGTCGATCCCGGCGCGCAGGTACTCGACGCCGTCGGCGAGCGTGTAGGCCAGCTCCAGGTCGTTCGTCGCGCCGGCTTCCTGGATGTGGTAGCCGGAGATGGAGATCGAGTTGAACTTCGGCATCTCCCGCGAGGTGTAGGAGAAGATGTCGGAGATGATCTGCATCGAGGGCTGCGGCGGGTAGATGTAGGTGTTGCGGACCATGAACTCCTTGAGGATGTCGTTCTGGATGGTCCCCGTGAGCTGCGCCGGCTTCACCCCCTGCTCCTCCGCCGCGACGATGTAGAGCGCGAGCACCGGGAGCACCGCACCGTTCATGGTCATCGAGACCGACATCCTGTCGAGCGGGATGCCGTCGAAGAGCTGGCGCATGTCGTAGATCGAGTCGATGGCCACGCCCGCCATGCCGACGTCACCGGCCACGCGGGGGTGGTCGGAGTCGTAGCCGCGGTGGGTGGCCAGGTCGAACGCGATCGACAGGCCCTTCTGCCCGGCGGCGAGGTTGCGCCGGTAGAACGCGTTGGACTCCGTGGCGGTGGAGAAGCCCGCGTACTGGCGGATCGTCCACGGCTGCGTCGCGTACATGGCCGGGTAGGGCCCGCGCAGGTACGGCGTGATCCCGGGGTAGGTGTCGAGGAAGTCGACGCCGTCGAGGTCGGCGGCCGTGTAGAGCGGCTTGACGCCGATGCCCTCGGGCGCCTCCCACGTCTCGGGCGCGGGGTCGGGGGCCCACTCACCGGTGGGGGCGCCGGTCTCCAGCGAGACGGTGGTGAAGTCGGGAATGGTCATCGCGCGCCTCCTGGGGTCGTGCGCGGAAATCCGGGCGGGAACACTGTTATCCGCTCACGGGTGGTCACAGGGCGGACCACACCGCGTCGATGGTGGCCAGAGCGTCGCCGCCGGCGTAGAGCTGCGCGTCGACGCCCGGCACGTCGGCCTTGCCGGCGAGCAGGACGTAGGTGGCGCCGGCCTCGCGCAGCGCGGCGACGGTGGCCTCGGCGCGCTCGCCGTAGAGCGCATCGGTGCTGCAGAGGACCGCGACCGGCGAGCCGGTGTCGGTCCAGGCCTTCACCACGTCCTCGACGGTCTCGGTCGGCCCGGCCTCGACGGCCTCGATCCCCCCCGCCTGCAACAGGTTGCGGGCGAAGCCGGCGCGGGCGGTGTAGGCCGCGAGCGGGCCCAGCGTGGCCAGGAACGCGCGCGGTCGGGCGCCGGACTCGGCGAGCACCGTGTCGGAGCGGTCGCGGTAGGACTCGTAGGCCCCGGCGGGGCGGTAGACCGGGAGACCGCCGCCGGCCGCGGCCGGGAGCGGGTCGCGGTGGACCGGCTTCTCGTCGAGGTCGGGGAACTCGCTGACGCCGGTCAGCGGCACCTTCCGCGTCGCGATGTCCTTCTGGCGCTTCGCACGCACTCCGGCGATCTGCTCGGCCACGAACCCGGAGTCCAGCGCCGCGACGGCGCCGCCGGCGGCCTCGATCTCCTGGAAGAACGCCCAGGCGGCCTTCGCGAGGGAGTCGGTGAGCGACTCGACGAACCAGGAGCCGCCTGCCGGGTCGATCACGCGGGCGAGGTGCGACTCCTCCACCAGCAGCGACTGGGTGTTGCGCGCGATCCGCCGCGAGAACGGGGTGGACCGACCCAGCGCCGCGTCGAACGGCGCGACCGTGACGGCGTCGGCCCCGCCCACGCCGGCCGCGAACCCGGCGACGGTGCCGCGCAGCAGGTTCACGTAGGGGTCGCGGCGGGTGAGCATCGTCGGGGACGCGACGGCGTGCTGGGTCTGTGTGGTCCCCGGCGCGGCGCCGCTCGCCTCCAGCACCCGGGCCCAGACCCGGCGGCCGGCGCGGAGCTTCGCGATGGTCGGGAACTGCTCGGCGGTGGCGGCGACGCGGAACTCCAGCAGCCGCGCGGCCGCGTCGACGTCCACGCCCGCCCCGGTCAGCGTGCGCAGGTAGGCGACGCCCGCGGCGAGGGAGAACCCGAGCTCCTGGGCGTCGGACCCGCCCGCGGAGTGCACGGGCAACCCGTCGACGACGATCGCCTTCACCTGCGGGAACTCCGCCACGACCCGCTGGGCGAGCGGGACGACCGAGTCGAGGTCCGGGCCGGAGCCGGTGCGGGCGCGCACCCCGATCGGGTCGACCCCGAGCGTGCCGAGCAGCGCGACCGGATCGATCCCGCGCTCGGTGGCCAGCGCCAGGAACTCCTCGGCGCCCCCACCATCGAGCACGATCGGCGCGAGGTCGAGGAACACTCCGTCGAGCACGGTGGGCAGGTCGGCCGGGGCGGTGCCGCCGTCGCCGACGGTGAGCCAGATCGAGTTGACGCCGTTCTCGAGGTCGGCGAGCACCGCGGTGTGGGCGGTCTGCGGGTCGGGCTCGGCGTGGCGTTGCCGCACGTCCCAGCCGTCCGGCACCGGCCCCCGGGCGCGTGCGCCGCGGACGAACGGCTGCTGCCCCGGCACCCCGGCGGCGGGGAGGTCGGCGACGTCCTCGGCGGTGTAGAGCGGGAGGACCCCGATGCCCTCGGGTGAGGTGCGCACGAGCTTCGCGACGCCGGCGCCGGGCTCCGCGTCGTCGGTGATGCGCCGGGACTTCTTCAGCACCCCGTCGACCAGCTCCACCCACTGCTCACGGGAGGCGGCGGGGAACTCCCCGGCCAGCACGAGCTCGTCGGGTGCTTCAGGTGCGCCTGCTTCTTCGCGGCCGTCGACCATGCGCGGAGTCTAGTGACAGTCGGGGTTGACCGTTCCACTCCGAGACGGGTGACACCGCTTACTCGGCGAACCGCGGGGACAACTGCAGCGCCATCCGCGGGCAGTCGCGCACGGCCTGCTCGGCGGCTCCGCGCAGGGCCCGCGGGACGGGCACGTCGGTGGCGGTGAGCGGGTAGCCCCACTCGTCGCGGCCGATGAGCTCGGGCAGGAGCTCGACGCAGCCGCCGCGGCCGCGGCAGCGGGTCCAGTCCAGGTGCAGGGTCGTCATGATCGGGCTCCGAAGACGCGCAGGGCACTGCCGACCAGCCGCACGGTGCCGTCGGGGTGGTGGCAGGCGCCGCGGCCCTCGGTGAGCCCGGCGAGGCGGTACAGCTCGGCCCGATCATCAGGCCGGCTCCCGTGTCCGGCCGCGACCCGCCCCAGCTCGGCGGCGAGGCGCGGCAGCCCGTTGACGCACGGTCCGCACTGGCCGGCGCTCTGCCCGGCAAGGTAGGCGGTGATGCGGGCGGTCTCGGCGAGACCCGACGCCCCGGCCGGGAGCACGATGAGCACCCCCGCGCCCGGTGACGCGCCGAACGTGCCCAGCGACGCCCGGCAGAACGCGGCGCCCGCGACCTCGTGCGGGGCCAGCCAGGCGCCGTGGAAGCCCCCGACCAGCACCGGGGTCTCGCCACGCGGACCGGCGAGCCCGACGACGTCTCGCAGGGGCGCCCCGTGGTCCACCTCGAACACCCCCGGCCGTGCGACCGCGCCGCTGATCGTCACCAGCGCGGTGCCGGGCTCGGCCGCGGTGCCGCGGGAGCGGAACCAGGCCGCGCCGGACCGCGCGATCAGCCCGAGGTGGGCCAGGGTCTCCACGTTCTGGACGAGGGTCGGCCGGCCGTGCACCCCGGACTCCACCACCCGCCGGAACTTGTCCCCGGGCACCGCTCGACGCCCCTCCAGCCCCGCGACGACGGCCGTCTCCTCCCCGGAGACGAAGTGCTCCCCCGCGGCCACGACGTCGACCGGTACACGGTCGGAGCGCTGCGCCACGGCCGCCCGCACCGCGGCGACCGCAGCCGGTGTGACCACGAGATGCGCCCGGTCGGCGCCGACCGCGTCGGCCGCCACCGCCAGCCCGTCGAGCACGAGATGCGGCGCGGTGGTGAGCAGCACCCGATCCTTGGAGCTGGCCGGCTCGCCCTCCGAGCCGTTGCCGACGACGACGGGCGTCCGGCCGGTGACCGTCACCGCGGCGTTCACGGCAGCGAGCTTGCGCGCCATCGGGAATCCGGCACCGCCGCGCCCGGTGAGGCCGGCGGCCGCGACCTCGGCGATCACGGCGGCTCCGCGCAGCGGCACCGGGCGCAGCGGCGGGCGTGTCGCGTCCAGGAGCGGGCTGGTACGCACAGGCGGGTCCAGGGTGGCGGTCATCGGGGTCCTTCCGGGGGTCCGGTGCCGACGAGAGGCGGCGCGGTGACGGGAACGGGGGCGAGGTCGGGCACCTCCGCGAAGCGCTCGGAGACCCGCCAGCCGACCGCGGCGAGCACGGTGGCGACACACACCCCGGTGATCGTGAGCATCCAGCCGGTCGAGGCGTCGGAGCCGGAGCCCAGGCCATGGGCCAGGGCGATCGGCCAGGACGCGTAGGCGGCCCAGTGGATCCCGCGCCAGACGCGGGGCCCGATCCGGTCGCGCAGCACGCTCGTGACTACCAGCGCCAGGATCAGGTCGAGCCCGAGGGCCCCGAGGCCGTACCAGAACGGGTGCGCGCCCGCGGAGAACGGGACGACGAGCGACACGAGGTTCAGCCCCGCGTAGGGGTCGAACAGCAGCGTGCCGACGTGGATCGCCAGGAACACCCCGGCGAGCAGGCTCGCGCTGCGGTGCACGGCGGTGACGGCGAAGCGGGGCAGCCCGGGCAGCGGTCGGCCCGACCGCGTCGCGACGCCCAGCGCGACGACGAGGGTGAGCAGGACGAGCGACACGACGCCGGTGCCGCGGCCGAGGTACCACAGGGCGTCGCTCATGACGGCCACTCTCCGAGAGCCACGATCGTGAACGAGGCTCCGTCGAGGCGGGCCGGGACGCCGAGCGAGCGCAGCCACGGCAGCGCGTCGAGCCCGCGCACGACCGCCGCGGTCGTGAGCGTGTTGGCCTCGACGCACGTGCCGGCGGCGACGCTGACGGTGCGCCACACGGGCTTCGCCGGGACGCCGGTGCGGGGGTCGAGCAGGTGGTGGGCCGTGCCGTGGTCCCAGATGCGGCTCACGGTGCTGGACGTGGCCAGCGCGCCGCCGGCGGCCAGGGTGACCGGGGCGACCGGGTCCTCCGCCTGGTCGCGGACGAGCACGCGCCAGCCGTCGTCGGGGGCGGGACCGGCGGTGGCGATGTCGCCGCCCAGCGCCACGAGCACCCCGGTGCCGCACGCGCGCGCCACCTCGGCGGCGCTGCGGTCGGCCGCCCAGGCCTTGGCCGTGGCGCCGAGGTCGAGCTGCGTGCCCGCGGGCACGGTGAGGGTGTCGCCGTCGAGGCGAAGGCGCCGCCAGGCCGGTTCGGGGGCGGCCAGGAAGGTCCGGATCGGTCCGCCTCCGAGCAGGGCGAAGTCCCGGTCGTAGCCGGCGGCGTTCATCGCGTGGGCGAGAGTCGGGTCGACGTCGCCGTCGGTCCGCTCGGCCGCCAGCACCGCCGTCGTCACGAGCTCGGCCAGCATCGGGCTCACCGGGGTCGGCGAGCCGTCGCCGGGGAGCATCATGATCTCGGAGTCGGGGCGGAAGCGGTTGCACGCCGCCTCCACCTGCCGCGTCACGTCCTCCACCACGCGGCGGGCCACGGGCAGCGCGTCCGGGTCGGTGACCACGAGCCGCGCCGTGGTGCTCCACAGCGGCCACTGGGCGGTGCCCGGCCCCACCGGGAGGGTCTCCAGGAGCGGCATCACGAGCCGCCCGAGGAGGCCTGTGATCCGCCACTCGTCGAGCCCTGGCCGACCGAGGTCCCCGAGGGCTGCCAGGAGTTCGACGACGAGCCGTCGGTGGAGGTCGTGGCGGTGGTGGAGGAGCTGGTCGTGCTCGCGGAGGCAGTGCCGTGACCGGCGACGACGGCGAGACCGACGGCCCCGGCCACGCCCACACCGGCGATCGCCGCCGTCACGAGGACGACCCTGCGCTGTCCCGCTGCACGCGGTGTCCGGTTCATGCATCCGACGGTGCCGACGTTGCCTGTGCGTCCGCTGTGCCGATCATGTGGACGCGATTCTTCTACGCGGTGTAGAACTACTACAGAACGTAGAAGTTCCCGTGAGGAGGCTCCCGTGGATGCCCTGGACCTGTCCCGCTGGCAGTTCGGGATCACGACGATCTACCACTTCCTGTTCGTCCCGCTGACGATCGGTCTGTCGGTCGTCGTCGCCGCGCTGCAGACCGCGTGGCACCGCACCGGGCGGCCGGAGTACCTGCGCGCCACGAAGTTCTTCGGGAAGCTGTTCCTGATCAACTTCGCGATGGGCGTGGTCACCGGGATCGTGCAGGAGTTCCAGTTCGGGATGAACTGGTCGGCCTACTCGACGTTCGTCGGCGACGTCTTCGGCGCCCCGCTGGCCCTGGAGGCGCTGCTGGCGTTCTTCCTGGAGTCCACGTTCATCGGTCTGTGGATCTTCGGCTGGGACCGGCTGCCGAAGCGCGTGCACCTGGCCACCATCTGGCTGGCCGCGATCGGCTCCAACCTCTCGGCGTTCTTCATCCTGGCCGCGAACGCGTGGATGCGGCACCCCGTCGGCTTCGTCGTGGACCCGATCACGAGACGGGCCCGGCTCACCGACATCGTCGCGGTGCTGACCAACCCGCAGGCGATCTCCACCTACGTGCACGTGCTCGGCGCGTCGTTCGTGGTGGCCGGGCTGTTCGTGGTGGCGGTGAGCGCGCTACGCATTCTCCGCGGAGATCACGACGACCTCTTCCGTCGCACGCTGCGCGCGGGCCTCGCCACCACCGCGGTCGCCGGCATCGTCGTCGCCCTCTCGGGGCACAACCAGGCCCAGCTGTTGGCCGGGTACTCGCCGATGAAGCTCGCGTCGGCCGAGGCGCTGTGGAAGACCGAGCAGCCCGCCGGGTTCTCGCTGTTCGCCGTCGGCGACGTCGAGGGCAGCCGCAACAGCATCAACGTCCAGATCCCGTACCTGCTGAGCTTCCTGGCCACCGACACGTTCTCCGCGCCCGTGCAGGGCATCACCGAGCTGCAGGCCCAGAGCGTCGCGCAGTACGGACCCGGCGACTACATCCCCGACGTGCCCGTCCTGTACTGGGCGTTCCGGCTGATGATGGGGCTGGGCATGGCCGGTGTCGGCGTCGGCGTGGCCGGGCTGTGGCTCACCCGTCGCGGTCGGCTGCCGGTGCAGCGCTGGATGTACAAGCTGGCCATCGCGGCCCTGCCCGCGGCGTTGGCGGCCAACATCTTCGGCTGGGTGCTGACCGAGGTCGGCCGGCAGCCCTGGACGGTGGTGGGCGAGCTGCTCACCGCGGCCAGCGTCTCCCCCGGCGTCAGCCTCGTCGAGGTCGCGATCTCACTCACGGTGTTCACCGCCCTCTACGGCGCGCTCGCGGTCGTCGAGGCCCGGTTGCTGTGGCGCTACGTGAAGGCCGGGCCCGAGCCCGTCGACACCGCCGCCGCGTCGTCCGATTCAGGGGAGCCGGAGAAGCTCCCGGCGTTCGGGTACTAGGAGAGCCGTCATGGACCTGCCCACCGTCTGGTTCGTCGCCATCGCCGTGCTGTGGACCGGCTACTTCGTCCTGGAGGGGTTCGACTTCGGCGTCGGCATGCTGCTGCCGGCGCTCGGCCGCCACCGCGGCACGGCGCTGAAGGCCATCGGCCCGGTCTGGGACGGCAACGAGGTCTGGCTGATCACCGCGATCGGCGCGATGTTCGCCGCCTTCCCCGCCTGGTACGGGGCCACGCTGTCGGGCTTCTACGTGCCGGTGCTGCTCGTCGTGCTCGCGCTGATCGTGCGGGGGGTGGCACTGGAGTACCGGGGGAAGGCCCCGCGGAGCGAAGGCGGAGCGGGCGTCGACACGGCCGGCGAGCAGTGGCGCGCCCGGTGCGACCTCGGGATCGTCGTCGGCAGCGCCGTCCCGGCGTTCGTCTGGGGCCTGGTGTTCGCCAACCTCGTGCGCGGCGTCGAGCTGGGCGCCGACGGCGTGGTCACCTCGTCGCCGGCGGACCTGCTCAACCCCTACGCGCTGCTGGGCGGCCTGGTGACGCTCACGCTGTTCGCCCTGCACGGCGCGGTGTTCGTGGCCCTGAAGACCGACGGGCCCGCGCGGTTCCTGGGCCGGGCCCTGGTGAAGCGGCTGGCCCCGGTGGCGGTCGTGGCCCTGGCCGTCTTCCTGGCGCAGACCGCGGCCGGTTGGGTCACCGTCGTCGTCGTGGGGCTCCTCGTCGCCGCGGCGCTGCTCGCCGTGCGGGGGCGGGAGGGGTGGGCGTTCGTCGCCACCGCCGTCACGATCGCGGCGCTGACCGTGGTGATCTTCGGGTCGCTGTACCCGGCGGTACTGCCGTCGCTGACCGACCCCGCGTTCGACCTCACGGTGGCCAACGCCGCATCGGGGCCCTACACGCTGACGCTGCTGAGCTGGGTGGGCGGGATCTTCCTGCCGGTCGTGATCGCCTACCAGTCGTGGAGCTACTGGGTCTTCCGCCGGCGCGTGACGGCATGAAGCCGCTGGACCCGCGGCTGGTGGCGACCACCCGGTCGGTCCGGGTCCACCTCGTCGTCGCGATCGCGTGCGGAGCGGCGCTGACCGGGCTGATCCTGGTGCAGGCCCGGCTGCTGGCGGGGGTGATCTCGGGCGGGCCGGCCACGGCCGCGCTCGCGGCGCTCGCCCTCGTCGTGTCCGCCCGGGTCGTCCTGGCCTACGGGGCCGAGACCGCGGCCCTGCGCAGCGCGGCGCGCGTCAAGTCCGATCTGCGCCGCCGGCTGGTCGCCCACGTGACCGGCCCGGCCGCCGACCCCGTGACGACCGACGCGGGCGAGCTCGCCACCCTCGCGACCCGGGGCCTCGACGCGCTCGACGACTACGTGGCCCGCTACCTGCCCCAGCTCGTGCTCGCCGTGCTCGTGCCCGTCGCCGTGCTGGTCGTCGTGGCGCGCGCCGACTGGATCTCCGCGCTGGTCATCGCCTGCACCGTGCCGCTGATCCCGGTGTTCATGGCCCTGATCGGCTGGCACACCCAGGACCGGACGGCCCGCCAGTGGCGGCTGCTGGAGCGGCTCGGCGGCCATTTCCTCGACGTGGTCGAGGGCCTGCCGACGCTCGCGATCTTCCGCCGGGCGAAGGCCGAGGCCGAACTGATCCGCCGCGTGACCGACGAGCACCGCCGCGCCACGATGGGCACGCTGCGCGTCGCGTTCCTCTCGGCGTTCGTCCTGGAGCTGCTCGCGACGATCGCGGTGGCCCTGGTGGCCGTCGAGGTGGGGCTGCGGCTGCTCTACGGCCAGCTCGGCCTGGACACCGCCCTGCTCGTCCTGGTCCTCGCTCCGGAGGCCTACCTGCCGCTGCGCGAGGTCGGGGCGCGGTTCCACGCGAGCATGGAGGGCGTCGCGGCCGCCGGGCGGGTGTTCGCGGTCCTGGACGGCCCCGGCGGGCCCGCGCCCGAGCCGGCCGCTCCCGCCGAGCCGCCCACCGGCGCCGAGATCCGCTTCCACGGCGTCGGCCTGACCTACCCGGGCCGCACGGAACCGGCGCTGGCGGGCGTCGACCTGGTGCTGCGCCCCGGCACCACCACGCTCGTGACGGGCCGCAGCGGCGCGGGCAAGACCACGCTCCTGTCGCTGCTGCTGCGCTTCACCGAACCCGACGCGGGCCGGATCACGGTGGGCGAGGTCGATCTCGCGGACATCCCCGCCGGGGACTGGCGCCGCCGGGTGGCCTGGGTTCCCCAACGCCCCTACCTCCTCGACGCGTCGGTGGCCGACAACATCCGGCTCGGCACCATCGGCGGGGACGTCGAGACGGCCGCACGCCTGGCCGGCGCCCACGACGTGATCACCGCCCTCCCCGACGGCTACGCCACCCGCCTCGGTGAGCGCGGTACGAGGCTCTCGGCCGGGCAGCGCCAGCGGATCGCCCTGGCGCGCGCGTTCCTGCGGGTGGCGCGGACCCCCGACGCGATCGTCCTGCTCGACGAGCCGACGGCCCACCTGGACCCGGAGAACGCGGCCCTGGTCCGGGCCGGCGTGGCGCGCCTCCTGGAGGGCCGCACGGGGCTGATCGTGGCCCACGACGGAGGCTGGTCGGGGCTGGCCGACGAGGTGGTGGCCCTCCCCTGGTGCCAGGAAAGCCACTTTGCTGGCATCGGGGGTGGCTCGTGAGTCCTCTGCTGAGGATGGTCGCTCTTGCTCGGCCGCGGGGAGCGCGGTTCGCCCTCGGGGTGCTCGCCGGCGCCGTCGCCACCGCCTCCGCCGTCGCCCTGCTCGCGGCCGCGGCCTGGCTGATCGCGACCGCCGCCGAGCACCCGCCGCTCACGGCACTGAGCGTCGCGATCGTCGCCACCCGTGCGCTCGGCGTCACCCGTGGCCTCGCCCGCTACCTGGAACGCCTCGTCACCCACGACGCCGCGCTGCGCACCCTCGCCGACGTGCGGGTCCGGGTGTACGCGCGGCTGGCGGCCACCGAGCCCGTGCGCCGGTTCCGCTCCGGTGACCTCGTCACCCGCCTCGTCGGCGACACCGACGCCACCCAGGACCTGCTGATCCGTGGACTCACCCCACCGTTGGCCGCGCTCGTGGCCGGCGCCGGGGTCGTCACGTTGTCGACCATCGTGTTCGTACCGGGCGGGCTCGTGCTCGCCGCCGGGTTGGTGCTCGGCGGGCTCGCCGTGCCGCTGGCCGCCGCCGCGGCCGGGCGCGGCCCCGGGCGCCGCCGGGCCGCCGCGAACGCCGATCTGTCGACGGCGCTCGTCGACGCCCTGCACGGCGCCCCCGACCTCGTCGCCTACGGCGCCATGCCCGCCGCCGTGGCCCGCATCGCACGCGCCGACGCCGAGCTCACCCGCGTGGCCCGCCGCGACGCCGGCCTCCTCGGGCTGGGCGCCGGCGCATCCGCGCTGGTCACGGGACTGACGCTGTGGGCGACGCTGCTGCTGGGCGTCGCCCACCTGGGCACGGTGTCCCTCGCCGTCGTCGTGCTCACCGCCCTGGCCGCGTTCGAGATCGTCGCCCCGCTGCCCGCGGCGGCGGCGCGGCTCGGGGCGGTGCGGGCGTCGGGCGCCCGGTTGTTCGACGTGCTCGACACCCCGCCCGCCGTGCAGCTCCGGCCCGCGGGCCCCGTCACCGCGGAGCGCGGCCTGCACGTGCGGGACCTGCGCGTGCGCTACGCCCCCGGCGAGCCCTGGGCCCTCGACGGCCTCGACCTCGACGTCGCCCCCGGACAGCGCGTGGCGGTGGTCGGACCGAGCGGAGCGGGCAAGAGCACACTCGCCGACGTGCTGTTGCGCTTCCGCGACCCCGACGCGGGCACCGTCGCGCTCGACGGCGTCGACCTCACGTCCCAGGAGCCCTACGACACCAGGGCCACGATCAGTGGTGTGCCCCAGGACCCGCACGTCTTCGCGAGCACCGTCGCGGCGAACCTGCGCCTGGCCCGGGAGGGAGCCACCGACGCCGACCTGCGCGACGTGCTCGACCGCGTCGGCATGGGCTCCACCACGCTCGACGAGGAGGTCGGCGCCCACGGCACGCGCCTGTCGGGCGGCATGCGCCAGCGTCTCGCCCTGGCCCGGGCGCTGCTCGCCGACCCGCGGATCCTCGTGCTCGACGAACCGACAACCCACCTGGACCCGAACACGGCCCGTGCCGTCCTCGACGATCTCCTCGACGCCACCGCGGACCGTTCGATGCTCCTCGTGACCCACGACCTCGCCGGGCTCGACCGGCTCGACGAGATCGTCGTCGTCCGCGAGGGTCGGGTGGAGCAGCGCGGCACCGACGCCGAGCTCCGCGCCCGTCCCGGCTGGTACGCCGCCGCCACCACTCTCAGCGATCGATAGGCTACTACCCGTGACTGCGTTCTCACGCCGACCACCATCACGGCACCTGTTCCCGCCGCGCCGCCGGTCCGGGAGTCTCGGGCTGGCCCTGCCTGTCCTCGCCCTGCTCACAGTCGTCCTCACCGCCTGCGCGAGCACCCCGCCGCCCGCGTCGGTCGTCACCACGGTGACCGCGGCGCTGGCCGGCGACTGGAACTGGCAGAAGCAGGGCTCGCCGATGGCCCTCGGCGTCACCCACACGCAGTCGAGCCTCGATCCCGAGGAGCCGGCGGCCGCCCGGCAGAGCGGCGAGCAGATCCTCCGGACCGCCGACGCCGGCGGCTGGCAGAACGTCCACCTGATGGGCTTCGGCACGCTCAACCCCGAGGCCTCCCCCGGCGACTACGACTGGTCCAGCCTCGACACGCGCATGAAGCTCGTCAAGGACACGGGCGGGAAGACCGTCCTGACGCTGTGCTGCTCACCGGACTGGATGAAGGGCGGCGCGCCGGGCCAGACCGACTGGTCGCAGATCGAGGTGGCCCCCACCCCGGACCACTACGACGACTTCGCCGCCCTCGCCGCGGCGGCGGTGAAGCGCTACCCGCAGATCCAGCGCGTGCTGGTCTGGAACGAGCTCAAGGGCTTCTACGACGACAGCCGGAACCGCTGGGACTTCGAGGCCTACACCGCGCTCTACAACAAGGTCTACACCGCGGTGAAGGCCGTGCGCCCCGACCTCCCCGTCGGCGGGCCCTACATCGTGCTCGACAGCCTCGACCCCGGCCAGAACGACGGCTCCGACATCAGCGGCCAGTGGGGCGTGGCCGACCAGCGCCCGCTCGACGTCATCACCTACTGGCTGCAGCACAAGGTGGGCGCCGACTTCCTGGCCGTCGACGGCGGCACGTCCACCCGTCAGATGACGCCCCCCACGTCGCTGCGCGAGGGGGCCCAGAAGTTCGCCGACCTCGACGCCTGGCTGAAACAGCAGACCGACCTGCCGATCTGGTGGGCCGAGTTCTACCCGGACCTGCCCGGCGGCGGCGACAGCGCGCCCAACAGCCCGGCCAGCGCCGCCGCCACCCTGTCCGCGCTGGCGGCGTTCGCGCGGTCGGGGGCCGCCGGGGCCCTGCTGTGGGGGCCGCAGGCGAGCAGGGACCTCGGCTACGCCGCGCTGTGGACCGACAGCACGAAGTCCGGCGGCGGCCGGGCCACCCCGCTCACCGCGGCCTGGCAGTGGCTGGTACCCCGGCTGGCCAGGGGCGACGTGGAGATCGGCTACTCCACGACCCTGCCGCTGGTGGCGTTCCGCGAGGGCGGCAGCGCGCTGGTGGTGAACCTGACCGGCGACGCCGTCACCGTGCCGAAGGCCGCCGACCCGATCCCCGCGTGGACGTCGTCGATCACCAGCATCAGCTCATGAGGGGGCGCCGGGCACGTCCGGCAGCACCGTGAGCGTGCTCGGCGCACCCGGGAGGATCTTGCGCACGTAGGAGCGCGCGGCCGCGGTCGTGCCCACGTCCTTGCCCTCCTGCTCCGACAGGAACCACCGGTGCTCCAGGATTTCGTGGAACACCTCGGCGGGCGCGAGCCGGTCGTCCAGCTCGGCCGGCACCATGCCCATCACCCGGTCGAAGATCTCCGACCGCCAGCGGTGCGCCGCCACCGTCTCCGGCACCGGGCGGCCTTCCTTCTGTTCGAGGTGGGCGCGGTAGCTCAGCACGTCGTTGAGCAGGCGCCGGGCCTGGTTCTCGGTGACCTGCAGGCCCGTCAGCGCGAACAGCCGGGTGCGGTGGCGGCCCGCCTCGGCCACCCGCGTGTGCACCCGCAGCCGCGTGCCCTCGTCGGTGGTGATCAGCTCGATCTCGTCGACGTCGAAGCCCAGCTCGTTGAGCCGGTCCACCCGCTCGGCCACGCGGTAGCGCTGCTCGTCGGGGCGGAAGTGCTCCTCGCGCGTCAGCTCGTCCCACAGCGCGTGGTAGCGGCGCGGGATCTCCCCGGCGATCTCGACGGGGTCGACGTCGGGCGGCAGCAGCCCGCCGTACTGCAGGTCGAACAGCTCCCCGCCCACGCGCTCGGCGGCGTAGTCGATGTCGAAGCGGCGCTGGCCGTCGCTGAGCGTCGCGTGCATCTCGGCGGTCTCGGCGTCGACGAGGTAGGCACCGATGCTGCCCGCGTCCGGGCGGAACAGGGTGTTGGACAGCGAGCAGTCACCCCAGAACAGCCCCGCGAGGTGCAGCCGCACGAGCAGCTGCACCATCGCGTCGACGAGGCGGTCGGTGGTCTGCGGCGTGTGCCCGTGGCTGAACACGTAGCGGTAGGACATGGAGTAGTCCAGGAACCGTGTGACCAGGATGGCGTCCTGCGGGGTGTTCTCGTCGATCCACGCCCGCTCCACGCAGACGCCCAGCACCGACACCGACGGCATCCCGAGGGTCTCCAGCTCGCCGAGCAGGCGGTACTCCCGGCGGGCCAGGCGCTCGTCGATCTCCTTGAGCGCGTAGACCATGCCGTCGACCTCGACGAACCGCACGACGTGCCGCGAGATGCCGCGGTGCGCCATCTCGAGCAGCCGGTCGTCCTCCCAGGTCTCCAGCGGCTGCTCCCAGGGCAGGGACAGAAGGCCCGCCGCCTGGGACGCCGGGGGCCGGAAGATGAAGCGCATCAGGCCTTCGGGCCGCCCGCCACGTAGATGACCTGGCCCGAGACGAACCCGGCGCCCTCGCTGACGAAGAACGACACGGTGTGGGCGATGTCGTCGACCTGCCCGGCGCGGGCCACCGGGATGGCGGCGGCGCGCGCGGACACGTAGGTCTCCCAGTCCTCGCCGATGCGCTCCGCGGTGGCCTTGGTCATGTCGCTGACGATGAACCCCGGCGCGATGCAGTTGGCGGTGACGCCGAACTTGCCCAGCTCGATGGCGAGGGTCTTGGTGAAGCCCTGCAGGCCCGCCTTGGCCGTGGAGTAGTTGGCCTGGCCGCGGTTGCCCAGCGCCGAGGTGGAGGAGAGGTTGACGATGCGGCCCCACTTCGCGTCGACCATGTGCTTCTGCACGGCCTTGCTCATGAGGAACGAGCCCTTGAGGTGCACCCCCATGACGGTGTCCCAGTCGGTCTCGGTCATCTTGAACAGCAGGTTGTCGCGGGTGACGCCGGCGTTGTTGATCAGCACCGTGGGCGCGCCGAGCTCCGTGGCGACCCGCGCGACGGCGGCCTCGACCTGCGCCGCGTCGGCCACGTCGGCGCCGACGCCCAGGGCCTTCCCGCCCGCGGCCTCGATCGCCTCCACGGTGCCCTTGGTGGCCGCCTCGTCGAGGTCGATGACGGCGACGGCGAGGCCGTCCGCGGCCAGGCGCAGTGCGGTGGCCGCACCGATCCCCCGGGCCGCTCCGGTCACGATCGCCACCCGCTGGGGCACGTTCTCGGTCATCTCATCCTCTTCCTGCTTCGGTGAAGGGCCACCGCGCAGTCTTTCTGGCCCGGCGCTCGCGCGCTATGCCGGGGTGACGCGCGTCGCCCGGCCGGATCGGCCACGGACGGTACTGCTCCGATCGGCCGTACCCGACCGTCCGTCCGACGGAGCCCGCCGCTGAACGATCTTCCGCGGAGTTCGACAACCCGTGTCCGCACCGTCACCGCTCCGTTATCCGGATGGTCGAGCCTTCGGGCGGTTACAGGCGGTGACAGCCTCATCGCCCGTGCACCTGGCGTCGGGGGGCGCAGGCCCCCCTCTCCGATCGACTCCCGAGATGCGAGGGCCCAGTGTCCGATCAAGCAGCGGCCGACAGTGCAGTGTCCGAGCGTGCCACCCGACCCGCCTGGCTGCCGCTCGCGGCGGCGGCGGTGGTCGTCCCCACGGTGCTGGCGGGGCTGACGCTCCTGTGGCCCCGGCCGCAGATCGAGACCGAGCTGACCAGGACCGGCACCGAGGCTCTCGCGGCCGCCGGGTTCCCGGGCGCGGCGCTGTCGCTCGACGGCCGCGACGCGACGATCACCGGCATCCCCGCCGGGGCCGACCGGCAGCGCGCCATCGACGCGGTGCAGGCGGTCACCGGGGTGCGGGTCGCCGCCTTCCCCGCGCCCGGCTCCGGGGGCGGCGGCGGCAACGGCGGCGGTGCTCCCGCGGTCGCGGCCCAGCCGTTCGGGATCGCCCACCAGGGCGACAACCTCGTTCTCACCGGTGTCGTCGGCTCCGACGACCAGCGCGCCCAGCTCGTGGCCGCCGCCACCGCGCAGGCCGCCGGACGCGGGGTCGTCGACCAGCTCACCGTCACCCCGGGTGCACCCCTGCCCGCGGGTGTCGACGGCACGTCGGTCGGGGCGGCCGCCGCGGCCGTCGCCGCCGGGACGGGCAGCGCGGCCGTGTCGATCGCGCCGTCCGGTGTGACGCTCAGCGGCGCCGTCGCCGACGAGGCCGCCAAGGCCGCCGCGGCGAAGGCCGTGGCCGCGGCGCTGCCGGGTGCCACCGTCGACGACCAGCTCACCGTCGCCGCGGCCACCGCGACCGGGGGCGACCTCGACGCGGCCACGAAGCAGCAGCTCCAGTCGTCGATCTCGGCTCTGCTGGCCGGCGCGCCGATCGCGTTCGAACCGGACAGCCCGCAGCTCACCCCGCAGGGCAGCGGCACGGTCGCGACGGTGCTCGACCTGCTCAAGGCCGCACCGGGAGCCCGTGTCGAGGTCGACGGCTTCGTCGCGCCCGGCAAGGGCAACGGGAAGCTCACGGCCCAGCAGCTGTCGGACCAGCGCGCGGGCACCGTCCGCGACGCGCTGGTGGCCGGCGGCGTCGCGGCCGACCACATCACCGCCGCCGGCAAGGGCGAGGGTCCCGCCCGCCGCGTCGTCATCACCGTCGTCTGAGGAGGGACCGTCATGCTCTGGTTGTTCACCCAGGTCTGGGTCTGGATCATCGTCGCGCTCGCGCTCGGTGTGCTCGCCGGCTGGCTGTTCTGGGCCCGCCCTGTGCGTCGTGCCGCCGACGCGCTCGACTCCGCCTGATCCCTTCCCCCGCCGCTCCCCCCTTCCCCCTGGAGGACGTTCCCCGTGTCGTGGCTCTACGGCCAGACCTGGCTCTGGTACCTGATCGCGTTCCTCGTCGGCGTCCTGCTGGCGTGGTTGTTCCTCGTCCGCCCGCAGCAGCGCAGGCTCCGCGCGCTGCAGAGCCGGGGTGCGACGCCGGCTGCCGACGCCGCTCCCGGCCCGGCCGGGGACACCGGCCCCACCGGCGACGAGGACACGGCGGTGCTCGGCACCGTGCCGGCCGCGGCCGCGGTCGGTCTGGGCGGTGCCGGCCTCGCCGCAGCGGCGGTGGCCGAGCACGCCGCCGCGTCCGACCACACGGCCGAGCCGGAGCCGGTGACCGAGCAGCTCCCGGCGGTCGACCCCGCCCTCAGCACGCTCGACACCGGCACCATCGCACGAGGTGCCGACGACCGCACCGCACCGCTGGTCGCCCTCGGCGAGAGCGGGGCCCCCGCACCGGCCGACGACTCCCCGACCGAGACCATCACGACGGGCGACCGCGACCAGGTCGGCGACGGCAACGTGTCCGGCGACGGCAACGTGTCCGGCGACGGCAACGTCGTCGGGGACGGCAGCGCGACCGGTTCCGGAGCGGCGGCCGCGGGTCTCGCGGCAGGCGGCGCCGCAGCGCTGGGTGCGGCCGCGATCGCCGGTCACGGCGGTAGCGAGAGCGGTGGCGAGGCAGGATCCGCTGCTGCCGCCACCGCGGCCGAGCCCGCCGCGCAGGGTGGAGCGGGCGCGCCCGCCGGGACCTCCGGCGACGGCCAGGTCCCGGACCCGGCCGACGACCCCACCACGGAGTTCCCGACCACGCCCGCCACGGACACCGACACGACCGGGGCATCCGACGAGGCGATCCCGCCGGCCGCGGCCGGCACCCCGGACGCGGAGGACGCCTCCGCAACCGACGCCCCCGGCACCACCGCCCCTTCTGGAATCGACTCCCTGGACCCGGCGGTCGCTACCGCAACCGACGCGGCAGCCCCGTCCCCCACGGACGCCGCCTCCGCCACCGGCGACGGGTCGGCGGGGACGGTCGGTCTCGCGGCAGGGGCGGGCGCGCTGGGTGTGGCCGGCCTCGGCTCGGCGGAGCCGACCACGGCCGGGGCCCAGCCCCCCGCCACCACGCCGGACGCCGATGCACTGCCGGCAGGTGCACCGTCAGCAGACGCAGCGGCCGGGGACGCGCCGACCGCCGATGCGACGACCGCTCACACCCCGGCCGATGAGGTGGGGCCGTCGGAGTTCCCGACCTCGGATGTGGCGGCTTCCGACGCTCCCACCACAACGAACCCGGCCGTCGCGACACCGGCGTCGGGCGCGGTGGGTCCCGCCCCGGACCCGGCGGCCCCGGCCACCACCGACACGGCAGCCACCAACACGGCAGCCACCGACGTCGGGTCGGAGCAGACCGACGCACCGTCCGGCGACCTCGCCACTGCCGGCACCGCGGTGGTGGGAGCGGTGGGAGCGCACGCCCTCGCCGACACCACCGGCTCGGCTGCCACTGACCCGGGCACCACCGGCACGGACACCAGCGGCTCGGACACCAGCGGCTCGGGCACCAGCGGCTCGGGCACCAGCGGCCCCGAGAGCGCCGCGTCGGACAGCGCCGCGTCAGACACCTCAGCGTCAGACACCTCAGCGTCAGACACCTCAGCGTCCGGCATCCCGGGGTCCGGCATTCCGGGTCCCGACAGCCTCGCGTCCGACGGCCCGCGGTCCGACCACCCCGCCTCCGGCAGCCCGGGGTCCGACAGCCCGGGCCCCGAGCACACCGGGACCGGAGCCCCCACCGGGGACGCCGCGGCCGGCGGCAGGGGCGAGCCGGCGGGCCCCGGATCGCCCGCCGCAGCAGGCGTCGCGGCGGGGGCGGGCGCGCCGGGGGTGGCCGGTCTGGCCGCCGCCCACGGCTCCGACCCGGATTCGGCCACGGCCGGTACCCCGTACGGCCCCGGCTCGGCGCACCCCGCGTCGGACGGATCGGCGCCGGGGGCCGAGTACACGATCAAGGGCAACGCCGACTCGATGCTCTACCACGCGCCGGAGTCGCCCTACTACGTGCGCACGCGGGCCGAGGCGTGGTTCGCCACGGCCGAGGCGGCGGAAGCGGCCGGGTTCCAGCCGTGGCACCGCAACCGCAAGCGGGCCGCGGTCCAGGGGCTCGTCCAGGCTCCGACGTTCGAGGCGGGCCCCTACCCGGGCTCCGCCACGCCGAACGCGGACGGCTCCGCGCCCACCCCGGCGTTCATGATCAAGGGCAACGAGGACTCGATGCTATACCACCTGCCCACCTCCCCCTACTACGGGCGGACGAAGGCCGAGGTGTGGTTCATCCACGAGTCCGATGCCCAGGCGGCGGGCTTCACCGCCTGGCAGCGCACGTAGCCGTCCTTGATCGCTACGAGCCGCACCGCAGCGCCCGGTCCGGGGCACCACGGTGCGGCTCGTGGCGATCTTCAGACCGCCCCGGGGCGATGACGTGCGGCGCACGGCGATCATCGGCGACCGAGGGCGGGTGCGGGCTTGCCGCCAGGATGCGCGCCACCGACCTGTCGTTCGTCGCCGCGAGGACCGAGTGGCCCCACCACGTGCAACGGCGCCCGGCGGGGGAATCCTCCACCGGGCGCCGTGATCGCCACGAAGCTCAGAGACCCGGTTTCTCCGCGGCCGGCCGCGAACCCTGCACCCGGGCCGCGATCGCGCCGAACGCCATGTTGCGGGCGTGGTCGGGCGAGCCGTGGTCGGGCTTCTCGTCGATCGGGAAGGGCGGGAAGCCGCAGTCGTCGGTCTGGCCGATCTGGTTGCGGTCGATGACGTTCGCCACCCGGACCAGGTGGTGGGTGATCTCCTGCGACGACTCCACCCGCGGCGACGGCGTCACCGTCGAGCCGGGGTAGGCCACCTGCACCACGCCGTCGGTGTCGGAGCGCAGGTGCCCGCCCGCGGAGGGCACGGAGTCGCGGTCGCCGCCCGGGCCGGTGTGGATGTCGATGGTCACGCGCTCCCCCGCGGTGAACCGGGCCATCACGCGGTTGTTCAGCTCGACGAAGTGCGGCGGCAGCCCGGCGCCGGTCCACGGGTTGCGCGGGCTCTCGCGGGTGGCGAGGCGGCCCAGGGTCAAGATCACCGGCACCCGCCCGGCCCCCGCGGCGGACGCCGGGCGGATGTCCTGCCCGCACTCGTCGACCAGGGCGGCCTCGAACTCCTCGCGGCTGCAGCCCCCCACCGGGTCCTTCGACGGGTGGAGCAGCGCGAGCATCGACGGCGCGATCACGGCCTGCTCCACCGGGTCCGTGGCGTGGGGCATCGACCTCGTCACCGGGCCGGCCGCGTGCTTCGACAGCTGCCGGCCGTGGCCGTCCACCACGCCGGCCGGCAGCGAGCCGACGGGCTCGGTGGGCAAACCGGTGGCGGTCCGCGGATCGTAGGCAGCCATGGGTGTACGCACTCCGAATCGGATCAGTCGTACGGTGACGTCCAGGGGCGCGCATCTGCGGGTGCCGAAGGTACTGCGTGATCTGCGTCACGTCAACGCACGTTGATCATGACCGGACCGCGCGCCACGCAGGATGATCGTCCCGCACGTGATGGACGAGAGGGCAGCCGCCCCGAGGAGGAGAACTGCACATGATCCCGTTGGCCGAGAACGAGCACCTGTTCACGTCCGAGTCCGTCACCGAGGGCCACCCGGACAAGATGGCCGACCAGATCTCCGACGCCATCCTCGACGCCGCGCTGGCCGGCGACCCCACCTCGCGCGTCGCCTGCGAGACGCTGATCACCACCGGGCTCGTCGTGGTGGCCGGCGAGATCACCACCTCCGCGCAGATCGACTTCGCCGACATCGTGCGCACCACCGTCAACGGCATCGGCTACGACCGCGGCGAGTACGGCTTCGACGGCCACCACTGCGCCGTCATGATCACGCTGGACAAGCAGTCCCCCGACATCGCCCAGGGCGTCGACCAGGCGTACGAGAACCGCGTGGTCGAGGGCACGCTGTCGGAGGACGAGCTCGACAGCGACGGCGCCGGCGACCAGGGCATGATGTTCGGCTTCGCCTGCCGCGAGACCCCCGAGCTCATGCCGCTGCCGATCGCGCTGGCCCACCGCCTGTCGCGGCGCCTCGCCGCGGTACGCAAGGACGGCACGCTGCCCTACCTCCGCCCGGACGGCAAGACCCAGGTCACGGTCCGTTACCGCGACGGCGAGCCCGTGGGCGTCGAGAAGATCCTCATCTCCACGCAGCACGCCGAGGAGGTCGAGACCGCGCAGATCAAGGCCGACCTCTGGGAGCACGTGGTGGTGCCGGAGATCCCGGCGGAGCTCTACTCGCCGGAGGAGCTTCGGGAGAACTACTACGTCAACCCGACGGGCCGCTTCGTCATCGGCGGCCCCGTGGGCGACGCGGGCCTGACCGGACGCAAGATCATCGTCGACACGTACGGCGGCTTCGCCCGCCACGGCGGCGGCGCGTTCTCCGGCAAGGACTCCTCCAAGGTGGACCGCTCGGCCGCCTACGCCGCGCGCTGGGTCGCCAAGAACATCGTGGCCGCCGGGCTGGCGGACAAGGTCGAGGTGCAGGTCGCCTACGCCATCGGCGTGGCGCGGCCGCTGTCGCTGCTGGTGGAGACGTTCGGCACCGAGCAGGTGCCGCTCTCGACCATCCGCAAGCTCGTCGACGAGCACTTCGACCTGCGCCCCGCCGCGTTCCGCCGCCACCTGCAGCTCAACCGCCCGATATTCGCCAAGACCGCCGCGTACGGCCACTTCGGCCGCGACGACCCCGACTTCACGTGGGAGATCACCGACAAGGCCGACGAGCTGCGCGCGGCGGCCGGTCTGTGAACTCCGATCTCGCCATCGCCAAGGCGGCCTCCCTGCGGCCGCTGTCGGAGATCGCCGGCGGTATGGGGATCGACGAGCGGCTGCTGCTCCCCTACGGCCGCGCCGTCGCCAAGATCGACCTCGCCGCCGTCGAGGAGTTGGCGGACGGCCCGAAGGCCAAGTACGTGGTGGTCTCGGCCGTCACGCCCACACCGCTCGGCGAGGGCAAGACCACCACCACCGTCGGGCTGGGCCAGGCCATGGCGCGCACCGGCCGCCGGGCCACCGTGGCGCTGCGCCAGCCGTCGATGGGGCCGACGTTCGGCATCAAGGGCGGTGCCGCCGGCGGCGGGTACAGCCAGGTCGTGCCCATGGAGACGCTCAACCTGCACCTCACGGGCGACTTCCACGCGGTCACCGCGGCGCACAACATGCTCTCGGCGATCGTCGACAACCACCTGTTCCAGGGCAACGAGGCCGAGCTCGCCCCGCACGAGATCACCTGGCGTCGCGTGCTCGACGTCAACGACCGCGCGCTGCGCAACATCGTCTCCGGGCTCGGGTCGCGCCTGGACGGCGTGCCGCGCCAGACCGGCTTCGACATCACGGCGGCGTCGGAGGTCATGGCCATCTTCGCGCTGGCCCGCTCGGTGCCCGACATGCGCGAGCGGATGGGCCGCATCGTCGTCGGTTACACGGTTGCCGGCAAGCCCGTCACGGCCGAGGACGTCGGCGGCGCCGGCGCGATGGCGGTGATCATGCGCGACGCCATGGCCCCCAACCTGTTGCAGACGCTGGAGAACACGCCCGTGCTCGTGCACGCGGGGCCGTTCGGCAACATCGCCCACGGCAACTCCTCGGTGATCGCCGATCTCATCGGCATCCACACCGGCGAGTACCTGATCACCGAGGCCGGGTTCGGCGCCGACATGGGCGCCGAGCGGTTCTTCAACATCAAGTGCCGCGCCTCGGGCCTGACGCCCGACGCGGCGGTCGTCGTGGCCACGGTGCGGGCGCTGAAGGTGCACTCGGGCCGGCACACGGTGGTGGCCGGGCGCCCGCTGCCCGGGGCACTGCTCGCCGAGAACCCGGACGAGGTGCACGAGGGCGGCGCCAACCTGCGCAAACAGATCGAGAACGTCCGGATCCACGGGGTGCCGGTGGTGGTCGCGATCAACGCGTTCCCCGACGACCACCCTTCCGAGCTCGCGGCCATCGCGGAGATCGCGGCGTCGATGGGGGCCCGCTCGGCGGTCTGCACCCACTTCGCCGACGGCGGCGCCGGGGCCACCGATCTCGCCGACGCCGTCGCGGAGGCGTGCGAGGAGCCGTCGCAGTTCCGGTTCCTCTACCCCGACTCGGCCACGCTGCGGGAGAAGATCGAGACCGTGGCCACGGAGGTCTACGGGGCCGAAGGGGTGGACTACACCGTCCCGGCCGCCCGGCAGGTGGACTCGTTCGAGCGCAACGGCTTCGGGGCGCTGCCGGTGTGCATCGCGAAGACCCACCTGTCGATCTCCTCGGACCCCGCGCTGCGCGGGGCGCCGACCGGCTGGCGGCTGCCGGTGCGCGAGGTCCGCGCGTCGGTGGGGGCGGGGTTCGTGTACCCGATCTGCGGCGACATGCGGACGATGCCGGGCCTCGGGGCCCATCCCGCGGCCCACGCGATCGACCTCGACGCCAACGGGGAGATCGTCAACCTGTCGTGACCCGCGGACCGGCCCCGGATGGGCGTACCACGCGCATTCCGTACGTCACGTCCACGCGTGGATCCGCGCGCAGCGGGTACCTGACGGGGTGGCGAAATCCGGAGAGAGCACCCTGACCGTCCTGTTGGCGATGGCGGCCAACATCGGGGTCGCGATCGCCAAGCTCGTGGCCGGCGTGCTGACGGGCAGCTCCGCGATGCTGTCGGAGGGCGCCCACTCCGTCGGCGACACCGGCACCGAGCTGCTGTTGCTCACCGCGTTGAAGCGCTCGGCCAGGCCCGCCGACCGCAGCCACCCGTTCGGCTACGGCAAGGAGCGGTACTTCTGGTCGCTGCTCGCCTCGGTCTCGATCTTCACCGCCGGCGCGCTGTTCTCGATCTACCAGGGCGTGACGACGCTGGCGGGCGAGCCGGAGGAGCACCAGAACGTGGTCGTGGCGTACGTGGTGCTGGCCGTCGCCTTCCTGATGGAGGGCACGTCGCTGGTGCAGGCCGTCCGTCAGGTGCGCCGGGAGCGCAGCGAGCAGCAGGTGGGCCTGCGCACCTACCTGCGCCGCTCCGACGACCCGACGGTCACCACCGTGCTGTTCGAGGACAGCACGGCACTCGTCGGGCTGCTGCTCGCGTTCGCCGGCCTGGCGCTCACGCAGCTCACCGGCTACCCGGTCTGGGACGGGATCGCCTCGCTCGCGATCGGGCTGCTGCTCGTCGTCGTCGCCTACGGGCTGGGCCGCTCCAACATGGCCCTGCTGATCGGGCGCCAGGCCGATCCCCAGCTGGTCGCGGATGTGACGACGTGGCTGCGCGACCAGTCCGAGGTGGTGGCCGTGGTGGACATCCTGACGATGCTCACCGGCACCGACCGGGTCCTGCTCGGCGCCCGGCTGGACTTCGACGACCGCTCGACCTCCGACGAGATCGAGAACGCCTGCGTGCGGATGGACGAGGAGCTGCGCAGTGCGTTCCCCGACCTGGACGAGATCTTCCTGACCCCGGTGCCGCGCAACGATCCCGAGCTGCGGGCGCGGGTCCAGGCCCGCTACGGCGAGCTGCTGGGCTGACTGGCGGACGGCGAGCAGCACGCGGTCGGGGAGCACCTGCCAGATGGTGTCCACCTCGCGGAATCCGCCCGTGCCCGCGCCGCGGGCGCGACGGCGCACGGTCGCGTGGCTCGCAGTCCGGAACCGCGCCCTACCCGAGGAGGCATCGCGGCGGATCTGGCGCCACCACCGGTTCGGCGTCCTGGACCTGCCTACTCGAACAGCTCCGGCTCGTCGCGGCTGATCCGCTCCCAGATCGGCTGGAACTGGAACCACCCCGCGAACTCGTAGCCGACCTGGCTGCGGGTCAGCTCGGCCTCCTCGCGGGAGATCTGCCGCGGCGGCTTCCCGAGCCCGGCGGCCGCGGCGTAGGCGTTGAGCTGGCACTGCGCCGTGCGCTCCAGCGTGAGGAACCACCAGGCGGCGCTGTCGACGCTGGTGCCGACGGTCAGCATCCCGTGGTTGCGCAGGATCACGGCCTTGTGGCTGCCCAGGGCGACGCCGATGCGGCGGCCCTCCTCGCGGTCGAGCACCACGCCGGTGAACGTGTCGTGCACGCCCACGTCCTCGTAGAACGCGCAGGAGTCCTGCGTCAGGGGCTCGATCCCCATCTCCAGGCTCGACAGCGTCTTGCCGGCGGGACCGTGCGCGTGGGCGGCGGCCAGCACGTCCGGACGGGCGGCGTGCACGGCGCAGTGGATGGCCACCGCGGCCCCGTTGACGGCGCGCTCACCCTCGACGACCTGTCCGTCCTCGTCGACGCGCACGAGGTCGCTGCTGCGCATCATCGAGAAGTGGTGGCCGAAGGGGTTGACCCAGAACGTGTCGGGCGCCTCCGGGTCGCGCACGGTGATGTGACCGGCGACGCCCTCGTCGAGGCCCGCGCGGCTGAACATCCGGAACGCGGCCGCGAGCTTGGCCTTGCGGTGGGCGCGCTCCTCCTCGACGGTCTCGAACGTCGGAGGCGTCGCCATGTAGAGCGTGCGGGCGCTGGGCGCCTGGTCGAACGGGGTGTCCTGGGTCTGCGTCACGTTGCTCCCCCTTGTCGGTGACCGATGTCTCCGCCCCAGTGTGCACCCGGAGGCGGAGGATCGACGGCGATGGAGACCCGGCAGTGGTGGCGCTGGCTGTTGCTGGCCGCGTGCACCGTGCCCCTGACGCTCGGCCTGGCCGCGCTGTCGGTGCCCTCGCCCGCCCTGTTCGCCGGCCTGCTGGTGGCCACCGTCCTGGCATTGCTGGGGACGGCACCGGCCACCGTGCCGACGGCCGCGACGACCGCGGGTCAGGCGGTGATCGGCGTCGTCATCGGCGTGCTCGCCCGGCCCTCGACGCTCGCGGGGATCGCGCAGGACTGGCTGCCGGTGCTGCTCGTGGGCGCCGGAACCCTGGCCGTCAGCATGGGCGCGGGCCTGCTCCTGGGCCTGCGCAGGGGCGTGTCGCCACTCACCGGGATGCTCGCGCTCACCGCGGGCGGCGCGTCGGGCCTGGTGGCGATCAGCCGGGAACTCGGGGGCGACGAGCGGGTGGTCGCCGTGGTGCAGTACCTGCGGGTCGGCGTCGTCACGGCGACGATGCCGCTGGTGGCCGCGCTCGCGTTCGGCGTGGGCGGCGGCGCGCAGGCCCCGGCCGGTGTCGACGCCCCCTGGTACCTCGACGTCGGGTTCCTGGTCGTGTGCATGGCCGCCGGGCTGCTGCTGGCCCGGATCACGCGGGTGCCGGCCGGTGGGCTGCTGGGCCCGATGGTGGTGGCGATCGCGCTCAACCTGGCGGGATGGTCGCTCGGCGCCACCCCGCCCGACCTGCTCGTCGAGATCGCCTACGCCGTGATCGGCTGGCAGGCCGGGGTGCGCTTCACGCGCGCCAGCCTGCGTCTGGTGGTCGGCGTGCTCCCGCTGGCGTTCGCGCTCATCGTCGGGATCATCGCGGCCTGCGCGGGGCTGGGCGTGCTGCTGTCGCAGATCACCGGGGTGACCCTGCTCGAGGGCTACCTGGCCACCACCCCCGGCGGGGTCTACGCGGTGCTGGCCACGGCGATATCGGCGGGCACGAACGTGACGTTCGTGGTGGCGGTGCAGGTGCTGCGGGTGATCGTCATGCTGCTCGTGGCGCCCGCGCTCGCCCGGACGCTGCGGCGCGCCCCGACCACACCGTGACCGCGGCCGCGGCGTAGGACACGAGCCCCGTCCAGCGGGCGATCGCGCACGCCGTGGCGGTGGCCCCGGCCAGCACCGCGAGCCGGCCGAGCACGCCGGCCGTTCCGGACACGGGGGCACGACCGGCGGGCACGTGACCGGGATCGACACCCACGAGTCGTTCCTGGCCCGGCTCCGCGCCGACGCGGACGCGGCCGGGGTGGGCGCGCAGGTCGAGACCCGGCCGGCCCCGTGCCGGACAGCCCCCTGCCCGACGCGTGCGCCGACCCCGTCCGGGCCGGGGGCTCGGCCCGCACCATGGGCTTCGACGCGGCCCGGGCGCGGCCTACGTGCTGAAATCGGACTGATTCTGTCGGTGGGTCCGGTTAGCGTCCGCATCATGACCGCCATCGCCACCCTCGGAGCCGTCGTCCTGGACTGCCGCGAGCCGCTCCGCACCGCCGAGTTCTACAGCGCCCTGCTCGACGTGCCCATCACGCGCACCGAGGACGACTGGGTCCAGCTCGCCCCCATCGGCGGGGTCGATCTCGCCTTCCAGCTCGCCCCCGACCACGTGCCGCCGATCTGGCCGGGCCACGAGCACCCGCAGCAGTTCCACCTCGACGTCGACGTGCCCGATCTCGACGTCGCCGAGGAGCAGGTGCTGGCCATCGGGGCGATCAGGCACGCGGTACAGCCGGGCACCACGTTCCGCGTGTTCCTCGACCCCGCCGGGCACCCCTTCTGCCTGTGCGCCTGCCCTCCCGGCGACCAGCAGGGCTAACGGCGCTGCTGCACCTCGGCCAGGCGTTCGCGGGCCTGCTTGACGGCGTCCGGGTCGGGCACGGGGCCGTCGCCGAGCAGGTCCAGCGCGTCGGCCACGGCCCCGCGGAGGTCCTCGCACTCCGCGCCCCGGTCGGCGAGCTGCACCTGCATCGTCCACAGGTCCACGAACACCGCCACCTTGGAGCGCAGCACCCAGGGGTCGAAGGGCTTGGTGATGTAGTCCACGGCCCCGGCCTGGTAGCCGCGGAACGCGAGATGCGGGTCGTAGTCCACAGCCGTGAGGAACAGGATCGGGATGTGCCGGGTACGCTCCCGCTGCTTGACGTGGCCGGCGGTCTCGAAGCCGTCCATGCCGGGCATGTGGGCGTCGAGCAGGATCACCGCGTAGTCCTCGGTGAGCAGCTTCTTGAGCGCGTCCTCGCCGCTGCTCACGGACACGACCTCGATCGGCAGCCCCTCGAGGATCGCCTGCAGCGCCAGGAGGTTCTCGCGGCGGTCGTCCACCGCCAGCACGCGGGCCGTGGGGCGGGTCATGTGCGCGCCCTCCCGCCGCGGCGGCGCTTCGGTTTCGGCTCCACCCACGTCGCCATCAGGGCCAGCAGCGCGTCGAGGTCCACCGGCTTCGTGACGTACTCGGTGGCGCCGGCGGCCAGGCTCGACTCGCGGTCGCCCGGCATCGCCTTGGCCGTGAGGAACACCACCGGCAGGTCGCGCCCGCCCGGCATGGCCCGGATGCGGCGGGTGGTCTCGTTGCCGTCGAGGTCGGGCATCATCGCGTCCATCAGCACCACGTCGATCTCCGGGTGCTGGGCGAGCAGCCGGATGCCCTCGGCGCCGTTGTCGGCGTAGAGCACGGTGAGCCCGTGCATCTCCAGCGCGCTGGTCAGCGCGAACACGTTGCGCACGTCGTCGTCCACGATGAGCACGGTGGCCCCGGTGAGCTGCGGGGCGGCGCGCACCCCGGCCGCTCCCCCGGGCGCGGTGCGCAGGATCGGGCCCGACGACGGCGCCGGTGGCGGGCCGGACGAGGGCACCGACTCGGGCGGGCGGCGCGGCGTCACGCGCGCGGCCGCGGCCGTGACGCTGGGCAGGTGGTCGGGCAGCAGCAGCGTGAACACCGATCCCACTCCCACCTCGGACGTCACGTCGATGCGGCCGCCCAGCATCCGGGCCAGCTCCCGGGAGATCGACAGGCCCAGCCCGGTGCCGCCGTACTTGCGGCTTGTGGTGCCGTCGGCCTGCTGGAACGCCTCGAAGATCATGTCCAGCTTGTCGTTCTGGATGCCGATGCCGCTGTCGCGCACGGCGAACGCGATCACCGAACCGGCGCCGTCCAGGCCGGCCACGCCGTGCAGCGTGCCGCGCGGAGCGCGGGAGATCGTCAGCTCCACCTGCCCGGACTCGGTGAACTTGACGGCGTTGGCCAGCAGGTTGCGCAGGATCTGGCCCAGTCGCTGCCCGTCGGTGGTGATCGTCTCGGGCAGGTCGTCGGCCGCGGAGACGTGCAGCTGCAGGCCCTTGTGCTCGGCCTGGGGCCCGAAGGTCTGGGAGACGTCGGTGCAGACGCCCGCGAGCTCCACCGCGGTGGCCTCGACGTCCACCCGCCCGGCCTCGATCTTCGACAGGTCCAGGATGTCGTCGATCAGGCGCAGCAGGTCCGATCCGGCCCCGTGGATGGTGCTGGCGAACTCGATCTGCCGCGGCGTCAGGTTCTCGTCGGAGTTGTCGGCGAGCAACCGGGAGAGCAGGAGCAGCGAGTTGAGCGGCGTGCGCAGCTCGTGGCTCATGTTCGCGTAGAACTCGGACTTGTACTGGCTGGCCAGCGCCAGCTGCTGCGCCTTCTCCTCCACGCCGCGCCGCGCCGCGTCGATCTCCATGTTCTTGATCTCGACGTTGCGGTTCTGCTCCGAGAGCTGCTCGGCCTTCTCCTCCAGCTCGGCGTTCGCCCGCTGCAGCTCGGCCGACTGGTCCTGCAGCTCCATCGCCAGACCCTGGCTCTGCACCAGCAGCTCCTCCGTGCGGCGGTTGGCCTGGATGGTGGTGATCGCGACACCGATCGAGGCCACCAGCCGCTCCAGGAACGTCAGGTGCAGGGCCGAGAACGGCGACACCGAACCCAGCTCGATCACGCCCAGGCACTCGCCCTCGAACTGGACGGGCAGCACCACCACGGCGTGCGGTGCGGCCGAGCCGACGCCGGAGCGGATCGGGAGGTAGCCGCCCGGCACGTTCTCCACGTGGATGGCCTGGCGGGTGGCGGCGGCCTGGCCGACCAGCCCCTCGCCCGCGGCGAACGACAGCCCGTCCGCGGCGGCGAGCGCGTAGCCGCCGTGGATCACCCAACGGGGCTCCGGGTCGCCCGGCACCGCGAGGAAGAACGCGCCGACCTGCGCGTTCACCAGCGGCGCGACCTCATTCATGATCATCTGACAGACCGCGCCGAGGTCCCGCTGGCCCTGCAGCAGCTCACTGATGCGAGCGAGGTTGGAGTCGAGCCAGCCCTGGCCCTGGTTCTCGGTGGTGGTCTCGCGCAGCGTCACGATCATCTGGTTGATCGTGTCCTTGAGGTCGGCGACCTCGCCGCGGGCCGCCACGCTGATCTGCTGGGTGAGGTCGCCGCTGGCCACCGACGTGGACACCGCGGAGATCGCCCGCAGCTGCGTGGTGAGTGTGGAGGCGAGCTGGTTGACGTTCTCGGTGAGATCGCGCCAGGTGCCGGACACGCCGCGGACCTGGGCCTGCCCGCCGAGCATCCCGTCGGTGCCCACCTCGCGGGCCACGCGCGTGACCTCGTCGGCGAAGCTGGAGAGCTGGTCGACCATCGTGTTCACCGTCGACTTGAGCTCCAGGATCTCCCCCCGCGCGTCGACGGTGATCTTCTGCGAGAGATCGCCGCGGGCCACCGCCGTGGTGACCTGCGCGATGTTGCGGACCTGCCCGGTGAGGTTCGACGCCAGCTCGTTGACGTTCTCGGTGAGGTCGCGCCACGTGCCTGCGACGCCCTTCACCTCCGCCTGCCCGCCGAGCTTGCCCTCGATACCGACCTCGCGGGCCACGCGGGTGACCTCGTCGGCGAAGCTCTGCAGCTGGTCGACCATGATGTTGACCGTCGACTTGAGCTCCAGGATCTCGCCGCGGGCGTCCACCGTGATCTTCTGCGACAGGTCGCCCTGCGCGACCGCCGTGGTGACCTGGGCGATGTTGCGCACCTGGCGCGTGAGGTTGGACGCCAGCTCGTTGACGTTCTCGGTGAGGTCGCGCCACGTGCCCGCGACGCCCTCGACCTCGGCCTGCCCGCCGAGCTTGCCCTCGGTGCCCACCTCGCGGGCCACGCGCGTGACCTCGTCGGCGAAGCTCTGCAGCTGGTCGACCATCGTGTTGACGGTGCTCTTGAGCTCGAGGATCTCGCCGCGGGCGTCGACGGTGATCTTCTGCGACAGGTCGCCGCGCGCCACCGCCGTGGTGACCTGCGCGATGTTTCGCACCTGGCCCGTGAGGTTGGAGGCCATGTAGTTGACGTTGTCGGTGAGGTTGCGCCAGGTGCCGGCCACGCCTTCCACCTCGGCCTGCCCGCCGAGGCGGCCCTCGGTGCCGACCTCGCGGGCCACGCGGGTGACCTCGTCGGCGAAGCTGGAGAGCTGGTCCACCATCGTGTTGACCGTCGACTTGAGCTCCAGGATCTCCCCGGACGCGTCCACGGTGATCTTCTGCGACAGGTCGCCGCGCGCCACCGCCGTGGTGACCTGCGCGATGTTGCGCACCTGCCCCGTGAGGTTGGACGCGAGCTGGTTGACGTTCTCGGTGAGGTCGCGCCACGTGCCCGAGACCCCCGCGACGGTGGCCTGGCCGCCGAGCCGGCCGTCGGTGCCGACCTCGCGCGCCACCCGCGTGACCTCCGCGGCGAAGCTGGAGAGCTGGTCGACCATCGTGTTGACCGTCGACTTGAGCTCCAGGATCTCGCCGCGGGCGTCGACCGTGATCTTCTGCGACAGGTCGCCGGACGCCACCGCCGTGGCCACCTGCGCGATGCCGCGCACCTGGTCGGTGAGGTTGGTGGCCATGAGGTTCACCGCGTCCGTGAGGTTCTTCCACGTGCCCGCGACGTCGGGCACGGCCGCCTGCCCCCCGAGGCGCCCGTCGGTGCCCACCTCGCGGGCGACCCGGGTCACCTCGTCGGCGAACAGCCGCAGCGTGGACGTCAGCGCGTTGATCGTGTCGGCGAGCTCGGCCACCTCGCCCCGGGCGTTGACGGTGATGGTGCTCGAGAGGTCGCCCTGGGCGATGGCCGTGGCGGCGCTGGAGATCGACCGCACCTGGTTGGTGAGGTTGGAGGCCATCGTGTTGACCGAGTCGGTGAGGTCCTTCCAGGTGCCCGCGACGCCGCGCACGTCGGCCTGGCCCCCGAGACGCCCGTCGGTGCCCACCTCGCGCGCCACCCGGGTGACCTCGTCGGCGAAGCTGGAGAGCTGGTCGACCATCGTGTTGACGGTGCGCCCGATGCGCCGGAACTCGCCGCGAAGCGGCCTGCCCTCGATCTCCAGGGCCATGTGCTCGGACAGGTTGCCCTCGGCGACCGCCTCGATGACGCGCGCGATCTCGGCGGTGGGGGCGGCGAGGTCGTCGATCAGGGCGTTGACGGCCCGGGCGCCCGCGGCCCAGTCGCCGTCGTAGGACTCCTCGTCGATCCGGTCGGTCATCTTGCCCTCACGGCCGACGACCCGGCCGATGCGCAGCAGGTCGCGGTTGCGGCGCTGCTGCAGCGTGACCATCTCGTTGAACTGGTCGACCACCTCGCCCGCGGCGCCGTCACGGTGCTTGAGGCGCACGTCGAAGCGGCCCTGACGGATCTGCGACAGCGCCTCGGCCAGCTCGTTCAGCACCGCGTCGGGCGCCTGGTCGACCGTCTCGTCCCCGGGCCGCCCCCGCCGTGCCGCCGTCATACCGCCGCCCTCCCCGTGCGACCCGCACGCACTCCGTCACGGTAGGCGACCAGCCTAGGCCATGGGGCACATCACCCGGGCGGCGTGCTCGGGCACGACGGGGCAGACTGCACCCCGTGCTCGCTTCGTACGAACGGCGGATCCGGCTGCCGCCCGACGCACGCTCCGCGGGCCGCGCCCGACGGATGCTGCAGGACGCGCTCGCCGCGCCCGGCAGCGGCGTCGACGCGGACGGGGTCGACGCCGACCTGGTGGACACCACCGTCCTGCTGGCCAGCGAGCTCTGCGAGAACGCGGCGATCCACGCCGGCACGGAGTTCGAGCTCGAGCTGACCGTCGACGACACGGCGCTGACCGTCGCCGTCACCGACCGCGGTGCCGGCCCGCTGGAGCTGCACCTCGCCCAGCCGCGTCGGCAGTACGGGCGCGCGGCCTCGCACGGCCGCGGCCTGGAGATGGTGGCGCGGCTGGCGTCGCGGTGGGGCACTCGGCACGAGTCCGACGGGCGGCACGCCATCTGGTTCGTGATGGACCGGCCCACGGTCACCGCCGCGCCGCGGCGCGGCGACACGGAACGGGCGCAGGGCGAGTGGGCCCAGCGGGTGTGGTCCGAGGCCGAGCAGGCCCGCTGGCTGCTGCACGTGCCACCGGCACTGGTCGACCGGCTGCAGCCGATGGAGCTCGTCAGCGAGCTGCTGCGGCGGCTGCGCGAGCTGCTGGGTGCCGACGCCGTGCGCGTCGAGGTCGACGAGGGCGACGGCTCCGGGCCGCAGGAGGTGGCGCGCGACGGGGCCGGGATCGGCACCACCGTCGCCGTGCCGCTGCCGCTCACGCCGCCGCTGCGCGGCACCCTGGAGGTCGTCACGGCGGGCCCGCCCGAGGAGGAGCGCACCCGCGACCTCGTCGAGCTCATCGCCTACCGCGTCGCGATGGCCGTCGAGTCGCGGTGGCTGCGCGAGGTCGACCAGCGCCGCCGGGCCTGGATGACCTACCTCGCCGAGACCAGCGAGCTGCTGGGCCAGTCGCTCGACGTCGAGTTGGCGGTGGCCGTGGTCCCGCAGGTGGTGGTCCCGCGGCTGGGCCGGTGGTGCGCGGTGCACCTGGTGGACCAGGCCGGGCGCCTGCGGCTGGCCGCCTTCACCCACGCCGACGAGAACGAGCTCACCGAGCTGCGCGCCGTCCTCGATCCCGACGCCCGCCCGGGCCTGCCCGCGCAGCTGCGCACGGAGCTCTCGGCGCTGATCCGCGACGGCCGGAACCCGGCGCGGTTCGCGGTGCCCACCGACGGTCTCGCCGTGGCGCTGCGGGCCCGCGGCGCGACGATCGGCACGCTGGTGGTCGGGCGGCCCGACGGGCGGCCGCACAGCCCCGAGGACGTCGTGCTGATCGGGGACATCGCCCGCCGCGCCGCGCTCGCGATCCACAACGCGCAGAGCACCGCCGCGCACGTGGCGGTGTCGCAGGCCCTGCAGCATGCCCTGCTCCCCCGCGCCCTGCCGATCGCGCCGGGCGTCGACTTCGCCGCCGAGTACCTGCCCGCCAGCACCGGCAGCGACGTCGGCGGCGACTTCTACGACGTGCTGACCGTCGACCCGTCGCACTGGCTCGTGTCCATCGGCGACGTCTGCGGCAAGGGCGCCCGCGCCGCGGCCCGCACCGGCCTGGTCCGCGACGTGCTCCGCGTGCTGGTGCGCGGCGGCCGCACGCCGCAGGACGCCGTGCTGATGCTCAACGACGTCATGATGGAGGCGGGCGACCCGCTGCAGTACTGCACGCTGGCCACGGCGATGGTCAGCCGGCCGCGGCCCGGCGGCCCGCCCGGCCTGGACGTCGCGCTGGTACTGGCGGGGCACCTGCAGCCGGCGGTCGTCCGGGCGGACGGCACGGCGGAGCTGGTGGGCCGGTTCGGCACCGCCGTCGGGCTGATCCCGGGCATCACGCTGGAGACCACGCACCACCACCTCGCCCCGGGCGACACCCTGCTGGCCTACACCGACGGGGTCACCGAGCGCCGCCGCCGCCACGAGCACTTCGGCGCCGACCGGCTGCTCGCGGCGGCCGCCGGCGCGGCCGGGGGCGGCGCCGCGCAGGTGGTGGCGGCGGTCCGCGAGGAGGTGGAGCGCTTCTCCCGCGACCGGCGCGGCGACGACATCGCCCTGCTGGCGGTGCGGGCGACGCCCTGAGCCCGAAGGGAGTGGCGGCCGGCACTGCGCCCGCTGTGCGGGCGGCGACGGGCCGGGACCCGACATCCAGGGGCTCGCCGACCCGTTCCCGTTCCACCCCACCGGGATCGGCTCGCTGCGGGTCGCCTCGTCCGTGGCGCGACTGGTGGCGCCGCCCGCCACCCGGTAGACAGCGCACCGTGTACCGGGTGCTGCACGTCGACCTCGACCAGTTCATCGCGGCCGTCGAGATGCTGCGCCGCCCGGAGCTCGCCGGGCGGCCCGTCGTCGTGGGCGGCCAGGGCGACCCGACCCGGCGCGGGGTGGTGGCCACGGCGTCGTACGCGGCGCGGGAGTTCGGCGTCCGGTCCGGGATGCCGCTGCGCACCGCCCTGAAGCGCTGTCCCGACGCGGTGTTCCTGCCCAGCGACAAGCCCGCGTACGAGGAGGCGTCCGGGCGGGTGATGGACGTGCTGCGCGGCCTGGACGCGGTCGTCGAGGTGATGGGCTGGGACGAGGCGTTCCTCGGCGTGGAGGCCGACGACCCGGTGGCGTTCGCGCAGGATGTGCGGCGGGCGGTGCTCGAGGCGACCGGGCTGCACAGCTGCGTCGGGATCGGTGACAACCTGCTGCGCGCGAAGACCGCGACGGAGTTCGCGAAGCCGCCCGACGGCTCGGGGGTGTTCACCCTCACCGCGCAGAACTGGGACGCCGTGATGGCGCACCGGCCCACGCGGGCGCTGTGGGGCGTCGGGCCGAAGACCGCGGCGAAGCTCACCGGGCGCGGGATCCACACCGTGGCCGACCTCGCCGCCACGGACCCGGCCGCGCTGGCCGCCGACCTCGGCCCGACGATGGGGCCGTACTACGTGCAGCTCGGCCGGGGCATCGGGCGCACGGTGGTCGAGGGCACGCCGTGGGTGCGGCGCTCGCTGAGCCACGAGACGACGTTCCCGGCCGACCTCACCGACTGGGACGACGTCCGGGCCGAGGTGGTGACGCTGGCCCGGCAGGTGGCGGCCGACCTCCTGAAGGAGGAGCGCGACGTGGCGCGGGTGGCGGTGAAGGTCCGCTTCGCGCCGTTCACCACCCGCACCCGCAGCGCCACGCTGGAGGCGCCCACCACGGACGCGGCGGCGTTGGAGGCGGCGGCCCTGCGGGTGCTGGGCCTGTTCACCCCCGGCCGGGCGGTCCGCCTGCTCGGGGTGCGGGCGGAGTTCACCCCGCAGTCGTGAGCGGATATCGGTGCGGGAACACCGTTATCCGCGCACGGGCCGCGTCAGCGGCGTTCCAGCCAGCGGACGGCCTCGTCCACCGTGGCCACGGTGGGCACGTCGGGGGCGGGCGGGCGGTCCAGCAGCACCACCGCCACGCCCAGCTCGCGGGCGGCCACCAGCTTCGCCGCGGTCATCGCCCCGCCGCTGTCGCGGGTGACCACGACGTCGATGCCGTGCTCGCGCAGCAGGCCGCGTTCCGCGTCGGCGGTGAACGGGCCGCGGTCCAGCACGAGGTGGTGGCGGTCCGGGAGCGGCGGGGGTGGGGAGTCCACCGCCCGCAGGAGGAACCAGTGCCCGTCCATCCCCGCGAACGCGGCGAGGTCCCCGCTGCCGGTGGCGAGGAACACCCGCTCCCCCATGCCGTCCACGAGACGCGCCGCCGCGGCGGCGTCGGGGACGCGGTGCCAGCGGTCCCCCGGGCCCGCGACCCAGCCGGCGCGGCGCAGCACCAGCAGCGGGACCCCGGCCGCGGCGGTGGCGGCCACCGCGTGGTCGGTCATCGTGCGGGCGAAGGGGTGGGTGGCGTCGACCACCGCGTCGACCGCGTGCTCCACGACCCAGCGGCGCAGGCCCTCCGCCCCGCCGAACCCGCCGATCCGCACGTCGCCCGACGGCAGTGACGGCACCGCCACCCGTCCGGCCAGCGAAGAGGTGACCGCGAAACCGGTCCGTCCGTGCAGGGCCGACGCCAGCTGCCGCGCCTCCCCGGTGCCGCCGAGGACGAGGACGTTCACTCCCGGCGCCGCAGCAGGTAGGTGTCCATGATCCAGCCCTTGCGCGCCCGCTCCCGGGCCCAGACCTCGCGGATCTCGTCCTTCACGGCCTGCAGGTCGCCGTGCACGAGCACCTCGTCGGCCGAGCCGACGTAGGCGCCCCAGAAGATGTCGAGGTCGGTGTCGGGGAGGTCGGCGAACGCGTTGCGGGAGTCGAGCATCACCACCACGTCGTCGGCGTCGGCCGGGAAACCCCCGGCGGCGAGCCGGCGTCCGGTGGTGACGGTGAACGGGCGCCCGACCCGGTTGAGGATCAACCGGTGCGCGGCCGCGAGGGCCTGCACGCTGCTGATCCCGGGGATCGAGACCACCTCGAACGGGACCGCGTCGATCTTCTCGAGAATGCGCAGGGTACCGTCGTAGACGGCGGGGTCGCCCCACACCAGGAACGCCCCGACCTCGTCCGGCCCCAGCTCGTCGGTGATCATCCGGGCGTACACGGCCTCGCGCCGGTCCTGCCAGTCGACGACGGCGGCCTCGTACGCCCCCGCGGCCCGGTCACGCTCGGGGTCCGGGGCCCCGACGACCCGGTGCGGACGCGTCACGTGCCGGGCCAGCAGCTCCGTGCGCAGGGCGGCCAGGTCGGACTTCGCCTCGCCCTTGTCGATCGTGAAGAAGACGTCGACGCGGTTCATGGCGGCCACGGCCTGCAACGTCAGATGGTCGGGATCGCCCGCCCCGATGCCGATGACGTAGACGGTGCGCACTAGCTCTCCGGCGGATCGGCGAGGTCGGCCACCCGCACGACCAGCGCGCCCGGCTCGATCCGCATCCGCAGCTCGGAGGCCTCGCCGATCGGGTCGCCGTCGATCTGGGAGGGCTGGGGCTCGTCGGCCTCGATCACGATCGACGTGGCCTGCCAGTGCTCGACCCGCTCGTGCCCGCGGCGCTTGCGGCTCGCGATCCGTGCCGCCACCGCGACCCAGCCGGCGAGACCGGTCGGCGCGATGTTGACGATGTCGAGCCGCCCGTCGTCGATCTCGGCCTTCGGCATCAGCACCAGGCCGCCGAGCAGGGTGCCGCTGTTGCCGACGAGCACCGTGCGGGTGCGGCGGCGCATCGGCTCACCGTCGTCGAAGGTGAGCGTGACGCGCGTGCGGCGCCCGCGCATGGCCCGCAGTCCCGACACGACGTACGCGAGCGGCCCGACCCGGCTCTTGAGCCCTTCGGGGGTGTTCTCCATGATCGCCGCGTCGAACCCGGTGCCCGCCATGACGAGGAACACGCGCTCGTCCTCGGCGCCGTCCACCCGGATGCGGCCGACGTCGATGGGGCGGTCGTCGCCGGTGAGCGCCACCCGGACGGCCGCGACGAGCTCCAGCGGCGTGCCGAGGGTCTTGGCGAGGAGGTTGCCGGTGCCCTGCGGCACGAGGCCCATCGCGACCCCGGTGCCCGCGAGGGCCTCGGCCACCGCGCGGACGGTGCCGTCGCCGCCGCAGGCCAGCACCACGTCGGCGCCCTTGTCCACGGCGTCCTGCGCCTGGCCGGTGCCCGGGTCGTCCACCGTGGTCTCGATCCACAGCGGCTCGGCCCAGCCCAGACCGGTGCAGACCGACGCGATCCGGTCCCGCGTGCCGTTCTCGATCTTCGTCGGGTTGACGACGACGGCGGGGACGGGCCGGTCCTCCTCCTCGGCCTGCAGACGGTCCTGGGCGGCCACGGCACGCCGCTCCCTTCCGATCACGAACGCGACGGTCCCGAGGACCAGGACGGCGACCAGCACCGCAAGCGCGACGAACCACCACTCGGCAGGCACGGCGGAACCCTATGTGGAGGGCCCACTACCCGAACGGTCAGGGAGCGGTGTACTCCAGCCCCAGGTCGGAGGCCACCTGCTCGTCGGTGAGCGCACCGCGGTGGGTGGACAGGCCCCGGGCGAGGCCCGGGTCGGCGGCCAGCGCGGCCTCCCAGCCCTGGTTCGCCAGGCGCAGCACGTAGGGCAGCGTGGCGTTGGTGAGGGCGTAGGTGGAGGTGTTCGGCACCGCGCCGGGCATGTTCGCGACGCAGTAGAAGACCGAGTTGTGCACCCGGTAGGTGGGATCGGCGTGCGTGGTGGGGCGCGAGTCCTCGAAGCAGCCGCCCTGGTCGATGGCTATGTCGACGAGCACCGAGCCCGGCTTCATCCGGCTGACCAGCTCGTTGCTGACCAGGCGCGGCGCGCGGGCGCCGGGGACGAGCACGGCACCGATGACGAGGTCGGCCTCGAGGCAGGCCTTCTCCAGCTCGTGGGCGTTCGAGACGAGGGTGCGGACGCGGCCGGCGTAGCGCTCGTCGAGGTGGCGCAGCTTGGCGACGTCCAGGTCGAGGACCGTGACGTCGGCGCCGAGGCCGACGGCCATCGCGACGGCGTGCTGGCCGGAGACGCCGGCACCGATGACGACGACCGTGGCGGGCGCCACGCCGGGCACGCCGCCCAGCAGCACACCGCGCCCACCCGACGCGGCCAGGAGCGCGTTCGCGCCGGCCTGCGGGGCCAGGCGGCCCGCGACCTCGCTCATCGGGGCGAGCAGCGGCAGGGAGCCGTCGGGCAGCCGGACGGTTTCGTAGGCGATGGCGGTGGTGCCGGAGTCGAGCAGCGCCTGCGTGCACTCCAGCGACGCGGCGAGGTGCAGGTAGGTGAACAGCACCTGGCCCTCGCGCAGCCGGTGGAACTCCTGCGCGACGGGCTCCTTGACCTTGAGCAGCAGGTCCGCGGACGACCAGACCTTGTCGGCGTCCTCGACGATGTGGGCGCCGACGGCCTCGAAGTCGGCGTCGCTGATGGAGCTGCCGAGCCCGGCCCCCTGCTCCACGAGCACCTCGTGCCCGGAGCGGATGAGCTCGTGTGCCCCCGAGGGGGTCAGCGCAATGCGGAACTCATTGTTCTTGACCTCACGGGGCACACCGATTCGCATCACTCTAGAATGAAGATCCTGCCGATATGCTGCAAGCGAGCCGCAGATGATTCTCAGGAGGCCCGTCATGCCGCTACCACCTGCGGGAGCAGTCCCGGCGAAAGCCCTTCCACCGCAGGAAGTTCGCCTGGACGGCACCGACCGCGCCCTGCTGCGTGCCCTCGTGGACGACGCCCGCATCTCGAACAAGGACCTGGCCGCGCGGGTGGGCATCGCCCAGTCCACGTGTCTGGCCCGGGTGCGGGCACTGCGGGACAGCGGAGTGATCCGCGGCTACCACGCCGACATCGACCCCCGGGCGCTGGGCCACGGCCTCCAGGCCATGATCGCGATCCGGCTGCAGCCCGACGCCCGCACCGCGATCCGCGAGTTCGTCGCCACCCTGAGCCGACGCCCGGAGGTACTGGAGGTGTACTTCGTGGCCGGCGCCAACGACTTCCTCGTGCACGTGGCCACGGCCAGCACGGACGAGCTGCGCGACTTCGTCGCCGACCACCTCAACCGCAACCCCGCGATCGCCGGCACCGAGACGAACCTCATCTTCGAGCACACGAGGGCGGCCGGCCGCCGCGTCTGAGGTGCGGGACGGGCGGCGGCACGGGAGGCTGGACCCATGCGAGTACTGGTGACCGGTGCGTCCGGGTTCGTCGGCGGCCGGTTGTGCCCGGCCCTGGAGGCAGCGGGCCACGAGGTGCTCGCCATGACCCGCAGCCCCGAGCGGTACTCGGGGGCGGGCAAGGCCGTGGCCGGCGACGTCCACGACGCCGCCTCGCTCGACACCGCGCTGGCCGGCTGCGACGCCGCCTACTACCTCGTGCACTCGCTCGACGACCCCAACTTCCAGGAGCGCGACGCCGAGGCCGCACGCACGTTCGCCACGGCGGCGGCGAAGGCCGGCGTCACCCGGATCGTCTACATGGGCGGGCTCGGCGACGACGCCGACGACCTCTCGGCCCACCTGCGCAGCCGCCGCGAGGTGGAGGAGCTGCTGGGCTCGGCCGGGGTTCCGGTCACCACGCTGCGCGCGGGGATCATCGTCGGGCACGGCGGCATCTCCTGGGAGATGACGCGCCAGCTCGTCGAGCACCTCCCCGCCATGATCACCCCGCGCTGGGTGCGCACCCGGACGCAGCCGATCGCGGTCGCCGACGTCGTGCGGTACCTGGTCGGTGTGCTGGAGGTGCCGGAGACCTCCGGCCGGGCGTTCGACGTGGGCGGCCCCGACGTGCTCGAGTACGTCGAGATGCTGCGGCGGGTGGCCACCATCGAGGGCCGCACGATGATCGTGGTGCCGGTCCCGTTCCTGTCGCCCCAGCTGTCGTCGCGCTGGCTGTCGTTCGTCACCGACGTCGACGTGCAGACGGGCCGCTCGCTGATCGACTCCATGGCCAACGAGGTGGTGGTGCGCGACGACAGCATCCGCGGGCTCGTACCGTTCGAACCCATGGACTACGACGAGATGGTGCTGGCGGCGCTCGGCGAGCGAGCGAAGGCGGCCCGGGCATGACGGTCCTCGACCGGGCCATCCGGCGCCTGCCGAAGTGGCTCACCGAGAAGGTGCCCCGCGACCACTGGGAGACCGACGAGGCGTTCCACCGCCGCCGAAAGGTCGTGGTCGGCACCGCGCTGGCCGGGGCGGGCGTGCTCGGGGCGTCGCTCTCGACCAGGCCCGACTCCCCCCAGTTCTACGGCCTGACCGCCGCCACCGCGGCCACCTGGGTGGTCGGCGGGCTGGTGTCGGGGCCGCTGCACCTCGGGCGCAGTCTCGGTCCCGGGGGCACGCTGCGCCGCCCGGTGATCACGCCGGTGGCGCTGGGCGTGGGCGCGTTCGGCCTGTTCTACGGCGCCGCACTCGTGGCACGGAAGATCCCGGTGCTCGACCGCGCCATCTCCTCGGTGCTCAGCTACGCCGACCAGGGCGACAACGGCCTGGTCCTGCTCACGACCCTGTCGAACGGGGCCGCCGAGGAGGTGTTCTTCCGGGGCGCGCTCTACGCGGCGTTGACGGAGAAGAACTCCGTGGCCGCGTCCA
The DNA here is from genome assembly GCF_001899645.1 of Pseudonocardia sp. 73-21. Classification (GTDB taxonomy): domain Bacteria; phylum Actinomycetota; class Actinomycetes; order Mycobacteriales; family Pseudonocardiaceae; genus Pseudonocardia. Next base: position 212,642 of record NZ_MKVV01000083.1, read on the forward strand.
CGGGCGTGTACATGCTCGCGACGGTGGCCACCCGCAACCCGGCGCTCGTGCTCGCGTCCGGGGTGATGGGGGCCCTGTTCGGCCTGCAGCGCCGGGCGACGGGCGGCATCCAGGCGCCGCTGCTCACGCACCTGACGTGGTCGACGCTGATGCTGCGCTACCTGCCCCCGCTGTTCCGCAAACACCCCGAGATGCCGGTCGAGGCTCAGGACTGACCCGCCTCAGCCGGGGCGCACGGCCGGCGCACCCACCACGAGGTGCCCGCCGACGACGCGCGCGTACCCGGCGATCGTGGACCCGCCGTGGTCCGTCGCGTTGAGCAGGAAGCAGCCGCCGAACTGCGCGACGACCTCGGCCGGCACCGTCAGCCGGTAGCCGCGGGCGCCGAACGGGGTGCCGCGCCGGCCACCCCCGCGATGATCGCGCCGATCCGCTCGCCCACCGGGGAGCTCACGGCTCGAACGTCGCGTCCACCTCCACCACGACCTCGACGACGAGCGGCTCGTGGCGCCCGGCCAGGGTCGGCACGACCTCGTCGAGCACGCTCAGCAGCCCGGCGTGGTCCTCGACCCGCACGGCCGGGCAGCCGAGCGCCTGCGCCATCCCGCTCACGCTGACCTCGGTGAACGCGGGCCACGGGGCCTTGCCGTCCCCGTGCCGCTCGGCGAGCCGGTCCATGATCGCGTAGCGGCCGTTGGCGAGCACGAGGAACAGCACGCCGGTGCCGTAGTGCGCCGCGCTCCACAGCGCCTGGACCGCGTAGAGCGAGGACCCGTCGCCCACCACCGCGACGACGGGCGTGCCCGGCCGGGCCATCCGCACCCCGACCGCGGCCGGCAGCGCGAACCCGAGCCCGCCCATGGCCGCCGACAGGAACCCGAGCGGGGCCCGCGCGGGCAGCAGGCGGTGCAGGTCCGGGCGGCTCGACGGCGTCTCCTCGATGACGACGGTGTCGGCCGCGACCCGCTCGGCCAGGGCCGCCAGCACGTGCGCGGCCCGCAGCGGCTCCCCGTCGGCGGGGGGTTCCGGCGGCACGGCACGGGGCACGCGGGCCATGAGCGGACGGGCCGCGACCCGTGCGGCGAGCACCCGGCACACCGCCGCGGGAGGCGCGAGCACCGCGAGGTCGACGGGGCTGTGGTGCGCGTCCTCGGCGTCGTCGGTGACCAGCGCGACGCGGGTACCGGCCTCGACGAACGGCCCGGGCTCGTAGGGGTACTGCCGGAACACCGGCGCCCCGACCGCGAGCACCACGTCGTGCGGGGACAGCAGGGCGCGCAGCCGCGCCCGGCCGGCGGGCAGGTGCCCGGCGAACTGCGGGTGGTCCTGGGGGAACCCCGCCCGGGCGGCGAACGCCTCCTGCCACACCGGGCAGCCCAGCCGTTCCGCGAGCGCGACCAGCGCCTCCCAGGTCGCCGGGTGGTCGGCGTCGGCGCCCACCACCAGCGCGGGCGCGACCGCACCGTCGAGCAGCGCGACGAGCCCGTCGAGCGCCTCGGGATCCACCCCGGTGGCGCGCCGCAGCACGGACGGCGCCGACGGGCCCTCCTCCCCCGCGGGCGCCGACCAGTCGTCGCTGGGCACGATCACCAGCGCGGGCCCGCGGCCGGCCCGGGCCTCGTGCCAGGCGCGGGCGACCGCGCCCGGCACGTCCTGCGGGCGCGCGGGCTGGTTCACCCACACCGGGTAGCGCCCGGCGAGCCCGTCGAGCTCACCGGCCAGGAACGGCACGGAGGCGAGGTGGCGGCGGTCCTGCTGCCCGACGATCACCACGAGCGGGACGCGGTTGACCCGGGCCGTGGCCAGCGCGCCGACCGCGTTGCCCAGCCCCGCGGTCGTGTGCAGGTTGACCAGCGCGGGGGCGTCCCGCGCGGTCGCCCAGCCGGTGGCCATGCCGACGACGGAGCCCTCGTGCAGGCCGAGCACGAAGTCGACGTCGTCGGGCAGGTCGACGAGGAACGCGACCTCCGTGGAACCGGGGTTGGCGAAGATCGTGGTGAGGCCGTGGCGGCGGAGGACGTCGAACGTGGCGTCGCGGACCGTCCTCATGCGGTCGTGCGCCCGGCCGCCGCCACGCCCGCCGCACCCACCGCCGCGACGGCGGCGAACAGGAAGAAGCCCCACGGGAACGCGACGCCGGCCGCGAGCAGCGGCGCCGTGACCAGCGGGCCCGCGATCGCCCCGATGCGCCCGACCCCGCTCGACGCACCGAGCGCCGTGGCCCGGGCGGCGTCGGGGTAGCGCTGCCCGACGTAGGCGTAGACGAGCACCTGCGAGCTGAACGTGAAGATGCCGGCCAGCAGCACCGTGCCGTAGATGGCGACGCCGGGCAGGCGCACGGTGAGCAGCGCCAGGAACACCGCGGCGAGGACGAACCACACCAGCGCCGCCGTGCGTGTCCCGATCCGGTTGGCCACCTGGCCCGCGACGAGCAGGCCGATGACCGCGCCGACGTTGAGGGTCAGCAGCAGCGCGAGCGAGGCGCCGAGCCGGTAGCCGGCCGCGATCATGATCTGCGGCAGCCAGGTGTTGAGGCCGTAGACCAGCAGCAGGCCCATGATCGACGCCAGCCAGAACGCGAGCGTGGCGCGGCGGTAGCCGGGCCGGAAGAGCACGGCGACCGGGTTCCCGGTCCCCTTCCCGCCTTGCTGCGCGAAGACCTCCGACTCCGGCAGCCGCAGCACGAGCGCCGGCAGCAGCAGCACGGCGATCAGGCCGCCGATGACGAACATCGGGCGCCAGCCCAGGCCCAGCGAGGAGATCACCACGATCCCGAGCAGCGAGCTGAGCACCGCCCCGGCGTGGTAGCCGGTCATCATCGTGGTGGTGGCGCTGCCCGCACGCCCGCGGGGCGCGGTCTCGTTCACCATCGCCAGGGCCACGGGCAGCACCCCGCCCAGCCCGATGCCGGCGAGGAAGCGCAGCGCGCCGAACGTCCAGGGGTCCTGGGCGAACGCGCAGGCCAGCGTCAGGATCGAGAACACGACGACGGTGCCGATCATGGCCCGGCGCCGCCCGACGAGGTCGGTGACGGGCCCCACCACCAGCGCCCCGACCATGACGCCGACCAGCCCGACCGTCGCGATCAGGGCCGCGGTACCGGGGTCGAGCCCCCAGGACGGTTCCTTCAGCAGCGACGGGATGACGACGCCGAGGACGACGAGGTCGAACCCCTCCAGCGCGATCGTCACCCAGCACAGCGGCGCCACCCAGCCCCTGCGCGCACTCGTCGACCGCCCCGCCACCGACTCCGTCGTCATGCCGGGCAGTATCGGCAGGGGAGCCCGGGTCTGTCTGCCTCTCCTCCCACTCAGCGGAGAGCGCGGGTGACCCCGGCCGCGGCCACCCGCACCGCCGGGACCAGCAGCTGCAGGTTCCCGGTGGCGCTCGGCACCACCGCCGACAGGCTCGCCACCACCTCCCCGTCGGGGGCGGTGATGGGCGCGGCGACCGTGGACGTGCCCTCGGTCATCTCGTCGCGCGAGAGGCAGTAGCCGGCCCGGCGGATGTCGGCGAGCGCCCGGCGTAGCTGGACGGGATCGGTGATGGTGCCCGAGGCCAGCCGGGGCAGACCCCGGTCCAGCACCTCGTCGACGAACTCCGGCGGGGCGTGGGCGAGCAGCACCTTGCCGGGCCCGCTGCCGTGCAGCGGCAGCTTCCGGCCGACCCGCGAGCGCACCCGGACCTCGACGTGCCCGGCGAGGCGTTCCAGGAACAGGGCCTCGTGGCCGTCGAGCACCACGAGGTGCACGAGGTGGCCGGTGACGGCCGAGAGGTCCTGCATCGACGGCAGCGCGGCGTCACGCAGGTCGCGGGCCACCGGCGCGAGCGAGCCGACCTGCCACAGCCGCAGCCCGATCCGGTAGCGGCCGCGCGCCACCCGCTCCAGCGCGCCCCACTCGACGAGCTCCGCGACGAGCCGGTAGGCCGTGGCCGAGGGCAGGCCGGTGGCCGCCGCGATCGCGCCCAGCGACAGCTCGGGGCGGTGGTCGGAGAACGCGCCCAGCACGGCCAGCGCCCCGTCGAGCACCGACCGGCCGGCCTGCCGCGTCCCCCCGGCCACCGGCTACCCCTCGAGGAAGGCGGCCAGGCCGTCGAGGAGGCGGTCGACGTCGCCGTCGTGGACGTAGGGGGCGAGCCCGATCCGCAGCGCGCCCGTGTCGCCCAGCCCGAGCCGCCGCGACGCCTCCAGCGCGTAGAAGGAGCTGGCCGGGGCGTTGACACCGCGCGCGGCCAGGAACTCGTAGGCGGCCTGCTCGCGGCCGCCGAGCCCGAGCAGCAGCGTGGGGGTGCGGTGCTCGGCGCGGGAGTACAGCGTGACGCCCGGCAGCTCGGCCAGCCCCTTCTCGATGCGCTCGCGCAGCGCGTCCTCGTGGGCCTCGACGGCGGCCATGGAGTGCAGCAGCCGCTCGCGCCGGGCCCCGGAGCCGGGGACCAGGTCCGCCAGGACATCGACGGCGGCGGTGGTGCCGGCGAGCAGCTCGTAGGGCAGGGTGCCGAGCTCGAAGCGCTCGGGCACGGCGTCGGAGGAGGGTGCCAGCTTCTGCGGGCGCAGGGTCTCCCAGAGCGCGGGCGCCGCGGCCACGACGCCGCAGTGCGGGCCGAGGAACTTGTAGGGCGAGCAGGCGTAGAAGTCGGCGCCCAGCGCCTCGACGTGCACGGCGGTGTGCGCGGAGTAGTGCACGCCGTCGACGTAGGTCAGGGCCCCCGCCGCGCGGGCGAGGTCGGTGATGGCCCGCACCGGGGGCCGCGTGCCGATCAGGTTCGACGCGGCGGTGACGGCGACGAGCCGGGTGCGCGGCGAGAGCACGGCGGCGACGTCCTCCTCGGTGAGCTCGCCGGTGGCGGGGTCGAAGTCGGCCCACCGCACGGTGGCCCCGACCGCCTCGGCCGCCAGCACCCACGGCCGGATGTTCGCGTCGTGGTCGAGCCGGGTGACGACCACCTCGTCGCCCGGCTCCCAGGTGGCGGCCAGCGTGCGGGCCACGTCGAACGTCAGCTGGGTCATGCTGCGCCCGAACACGACGCCGCCCCCGGTCCCGTCACCCACCGTCGCGCCCAGCAGGTCGGCCATCGCGGCCCGCGCGCCGAGCACGATGTCGTCGGCGGCCCGTTCCGCGGCCGTGACCCGGCCGCGGTTGGCCAGCGGCGAGGTCATCGCGGCGGCGACCGCCGCGGCGACGGCCTCGGGCACCTGCGAGCCGCCCGGCCCGTCGAAGTGGGCGTAGCCCGCCTCCAGCGCGGGGAAGCGGTCGCGGACGGCCTGCACGTCGTAGCTGCTCACGCCGATCACCCTGTCACGGGTCCGGGGCCCGACACCACACGGTGCAACAGGGCGGCGACCCGCTCGACCGTGGGCGGGCGCCACGCCCGCAGCACCACGCCGTCGGCCGCGGCGGTGAGCGCATCGGCGGTCGGGAACCTCGAACCCGACGACGGGCCGACCCCGTTGCCCGCGCCCGCGCGGCAGCGGCGATGATCGGGGGCGTGCACGTGGCCCCCGATATCCGACCGTCCGACCGGTCGGTCGCGGGGCGGCCGGGATCCCGTCTGCTGCGCCGCTGGACGGCGGGGCTCCCCGCCGCGCTGTGGCGGGCCGCCCGGCGCGTGCCACTCGCGGCGTCGATCGTCGCCCTGGCGTGGTCGATGGGGCTGGCCACCGGATCGCTGGGTGGCCCGCGCCCCCGCATGCTGCACCTCATCGGCACCGGGATCGCTCCCCTCCAGGCCGGCCGCTGGTGGACGCCCGTCACCGCGATGCTCTGGTGGGGCGGTCCGGGCGGCTACATCGGCGCCACCGCCCTGGTCCTCGTCGCGGGCAGCGTGGCCGAGCGGCGCATCGGCACGCGGCGGGCGCTGGCGATCCTCCTCGGCACGCAGGTCGCGGGCACGCTCGTCGCACTCGCCGGCATCTCCGTCGGCCGGGCCGCCGGTGGGGCGTGGGCCACGGCGCTGGCCCACCAGCTGACCATCGGCATCGCCCCGGGTGCGATCGGGCTGGCGCTCGCGGCCAGCAGCGGGCTCTCGGCGCTGTGGCGCCGCCGGCTGCGGGTGGTGCTCGTGGTCGGGCTCGTGATGGTCGTCGCCTACTCCGGCCAGCTCTCGGACGTCGTGGCCCTGACGGCCGGGATGATCGGCCTGGTGCTCGGACGCCGGGTGTTCCGCACGCACGGGCCGGGTGAGGGGGGCACCGGCCCCCGGCGGCGCGCCGGTCGTCCCTCCCAGGCCGAGACGCGCGTGCTCGTCGCGCTGCTCGTGGCCGGCTCGGCGGTGGGACCCGTGGTCGCCGCGCTCGCCCAGGCCCCCATCGGGCCGCTGTCGGTGCTGCAGTACATCGTGCTGTCGCCCCCGCCGTCGGCGGCCACCGTCCAGCGGGTGTGCGCCACCGCGCCCGTCGCGGAGTGCCGGGAGTTCCAGGCCCGCCTGCGGCTGTCCGGTGTCGGCCCCGCCATCGCGGCCGTCGTGCCCGTGCTGCTGCTGCTCGTGGTCGCCGAGGGGCTGCGCCGCGGGCGCCGCGCCGCCCGCCACGTCGGGATCGGGCTGAACCTGCTGCTCGCCGCCCTGGGTGTCGGCTTCGCGGTCGTCGTGGGCTCCACCCCCGAGCGGCAGCTGGTGGTGTTCGGCGGGGCGCCGGGGGTGCAGACCGTTCTGGGCCTCGTGCTGCCGTCACTGCTGCCGCTGGCCGTGGCCGTCCTGCTGGTCGTCACCCGTCGCCAGTTCGACGTCAAGGCGCCGCACGGCACCTACCGGCGCCTGGCCGGGGTCTGCGCCGCCACGCTCGGCGTGGTGTCGGCATTGTTCCTCGGCGGGGGCACGGCCGTCGCGCAGCAGTTCGACCGGCCCCCGACGACCATGGCCCTGCTCGCCGAGCTGCCGCTGCGGTTCCTGCCGCCGGGCTACCTCGGTGAGGTCGAGCCGGACTTCCTGCCCGAGGGCTACCTCGCCACGCTGCTGTTCGAGTGGACCGGCACCGCGTTCTGGCTGGTGGTGGCGGGCGGCCTGCTGCGCGCGTTCACGCGTCCGCGGTTCGAGGAGGCCGGCGCCGACGCGGCACGGGCCCGTGCCCTGCTGGAACGGCGCGGCGGCTCCGACCTCGGCTGGATCACCACCTGGCCGGGCCACCACTACTGGTTCGGTCCCGGCGACCGCACCGCCGTCGCGTACCGCGTGATCAACTCCGTGGCCCTGACCACCGCCGACCCCATCGGCTGCGCACCGGAGGGCCCCGACGCGCTCGGCCCGACCGTCGAACGCTTCGCCGAGTTCTGCAGCCGGCGGGGCTGGACGCCCGCGCTCTACAGCGTCACCTCCGCCACCCGCGACGCCACCGCCGGGCTCGGCTGGAACGCGGTGCAGGTAGCCGAGGAGACCGTGCTCCCGCTGGACGGCCTGGAGTTCACCGGCAAGAAGTGGCAGGACATCCGCACCGCGTTCAACAAGGCCGAGAAGGACGGCATCACCGCCGAGTGGCTGTCCTACGACTCGGCGCCGCTCGCGCTCACCGACCAGATCCGGGCGATCAGCGAGGAGTGGGTGGCCGACAAGGGCCTGCCCGAGATGGGTTTCACCCTGGGCGGGCTCGACGAGCTGGCCGACGACGCCGTGCGGTGTCTCGTCGCCGTCGACGCGGAACGCACCGTGCACGGCGTCACGAGCTGGATGCCGATCCACCGCGACGGCCGCGTCGCCGGCTGGACGCTCGACTTCATGCGCCGCCGCAGCGCGGGTGGGTTCCGCGGCGCCATGGAGTTCCTCATCGCCTCGGCGGCGCGCGACCTGCGCGACGAGGGCTACGAGCTCCTCTCGCTCTCGGGCGCCCCGCTCGCGCAGACCGACCGCCCCGAGGAGGGGCCGGTCGGGCGCCTGCAACGCGTGCTGGACCTGGCGGGCCGCACGCTGGAGCCCGTCTACGGCTTCCGGTCGCTGCTCGCGTTCAAGGCGAAGTTCCAGCCGCGCTACGAGCCGCTCTACCTCACCTATCCCGACCCGGTGGCGCTGCCCGCGATCGGGCTCGCGATCGGCCGTGCCTACCTGCCGGGCATGAAGACCCGCCAGTACGGCCGGCTGCTCAGCCGGCTGCGCCCGTAGGCGGCTGGGCGGCTGGGCGACTGGGCGACTGGGCGACTGGGGGGCTACCAGGCGGCGGGATCGCCCGGATCGGAGTCGGCCGGGCCGGGATCGGCGCGGTGGCGGCCCTGGCGCAGGCCCCGCTGGTAGGTGCTGAGCCGGTCGCGGACGCGGTCGGGCACCCGGTCCGGGTGCTCGACCTCCGGCACCCCGGCCCCGCCGCGCGGTGGTGGCACGAGCTGGTTGCCGGGACGCCGACGGGGCAGGCCCGTGGCCGTCTGGGCCTCGGGCTCCGGACGGGCGGCGCGCTCGGCGGCGGCCCGCCACTCGACGTCGCTGGGGGTCTCCCAGTTGCGCGGCCCGCCGCCGGCCGGCGTGCCGTTCCCGGGATCACCGCCCTCGCCGCCGCCGTGGCGGGGACCCGGGCGTGCGGCGCCCGTCGCGTGCCCGTTGGAGTGCCCGTTCGCGTATCCGTTGACGGGGCTGCGGGACTGCCCGATGTGGCGGGCGGGCGCGGGATCGGGCTCGTCCTCGCGGAACCAGGCCGAGGCGACCGCGGCGAAGATCGGGGTGGCGTCGTCGTCCGCGGGATCGTGGGCGAGATCGGCCATCGGCCCGAACAGCTCGTCGACCTGCGATCCGGCCGACGGCGCGTGGTCGGAGGCCCGGTCGGACGGAACGCCGTCGTGACCGTTGCGGCCGCCGCCGTTCGTGCGGTGCCCGAGATCCGGGACGAGGGGCGTGAAGTCCAGCCGCTGGGCCCCGGGCGGGGGCGGCTCCAGGAGGGTCGACTCGGCGAGCATCCGGTCCAGCGGCAGGGGACCCGACAGGGGGTCGAGCTCGTCCGCGGCCCGGAGGTCGGCGGGCTGCGGACCGGTCTGCCGGAGGTCGGGCTGCCGGTCGGGCGGCGCGGCGGAGCGCCGCAGGTCGGAGCCGAAGGCGAGGGGATCCGCGGCCGGGTCGGGCTCGCCGCGCAGGCGGGTGACGTCCGGGCGCGGGGCGGGACGCGTGTCGGGGCCCGGAGCATCACCGAAGGGCTCGCGGGCGATCGGCCCGGGCTCCCGGTTCCGCCGCGCCGACCAGGCGGTCAGGCCGCGGTCGGGCTCGCGGGTCGGCGCCGGGTCGAGGGTGACGACCGACCCCGGGCAGTGGATGGTCGCGACGGGCCCCGCGTCCCGCGCGCCGCCGTCGGGCGAGCGCAGGACGATGCCCGACAGCGACCGCTGGGCCAGCCGCTGGGCCGCGCCCAGCGCGCGGCGGCCGCCCAGCCCCTCGGGGTCGTGACGGGTGGCCCCGCCGGCCCGGACCTCGACGACGACGCCGCCGGGCGCCTCGGCCGCGCAGCAGACGTCGACGCGGGCCCCGGGATAGACGGCCGTGACGTGGTCGACGACCTCGGCGAGGACGTGGAGCAGCTCGGTGGCGGCGGCGGGGGTGACGTCGGCGCCGGGGACCGTCCGGACGTCGACGCGGCGGGGTTCCTCGGCCGCGGACGCCGCGGCGGCGAGCACGTCGGCGAGGCGCCGGGCCGGGCCGGGCGGCACCCCGGGGTCCTGCCCGTGCAGCATGAGGAGGCTCTCGGTGTCGCGGCGCATCCGGGCGACGGTCTCGAGCAGCTCGGGGAGCCCGGCGGGCTCGGGCTGGAGCGGGTCGGACTGCATCCGGGCCAGCAGCCACCGGTGGCGGTCGACGCGGGCCTGCAGACGCCGGACGACGCCGGCGGTGGCGTCGATGTCGGCCGGGATCTCGCGCGGGCCGGTGTCGGGACCGCGACTCCAGCGATCCTCCCAGGACGGCCCGAGACCCGACGGTGCCTGACCCGACGGTGCCTGACCCGACGGTGCCTGACCCGACGGTGCCTGACCCGACGGT